>NZ_JBITXV010000001.1:0-800206 GCF_044544845.1 Streptomyces sp. NPDC053474 | reverse complement strand
AAGCCTGGTAACGGGTGGAGTTGACTGGTACTAATAGGCCGAGGGCTTGTCCTCAGTTGCTCGCGTTCACTGTGTTGGTTCTGAAACCACGAACAACCCCATGCCCTGGGCGGGTGTGGTGCGGTTGTTTACAGTTTCATAGTGTTTCGGTGGTCATAGCGTGAGGGAAACGCCCGGTTACATTCCGAACCCGGAAGCTAAGCCTTACAGCGCCGATGGTACTGCAGGGGGGACCCTGTGGGAGAGTAGGACGCCGCCGAACAAACTTTGAAGAGGACCCCCGTGCCGGATGGCACGGGGGTTTTCTGCGTTTAGGGTCGAAGCATGCGATACGACCTTGTCATCTTCGACAACGACGGTGTCCTGGTGGACAGTGAACCGCTCTCCAATACGATCCTCGCCGGATACCTGACCGAGCTCGGGCACCCCACCACGTACGAGGACTCCCTGCGCGACTACATGGGCGCCGCGCTCCACCGCGTACACGACACCATTCTCGAACGGTCGGGACAGCGGCTGCCCGAAGACTTCGACGACGTCTTCCACGGCAAGGTCTTCGCAGCCTTCGAGCGGGAACTGGAACCCATGGCCGGGGCTTTCGAAGTGCTGGAAAAGCTGACCGCCGACGGAGTCGCCTACTGTCTCGCCTCCTCGGGGAGCCACGAACGCATTCGGGTCGGGCACCGGAAGACCGGGCTCGACAAATGGTTCGGGAAAGAACGCGTCTTCAGCTCGCAGGACGTGGGGCGGGGCAAGCCCGCACCGGATCTCTTCCTGTACGCCGCCGAGCGGATGGGAGTCGCGCCCGAGCGGTGCGTCGTAGTGGAGGACAGCCCGCTAGGGGTGCAGGCCGCGAAGGCGGCGGGGATGGACGTCTACGGCTTCACGGGCATGACCCCGGCCGAGCGACTGAGCGGGGCCACCCGGCTCTTCGGGGACCTGAGGGAGCTGACCACCCTTCTCGCTGACCACCCTTCTCACCGAAGTTGATGGGTGATCTATCTACCCAGCGGTAGCGCCCGGCCCTACGCTTCGCCGTCATGACGGAGACGCTACGGCGGGGCAGGACCTCGCTCGCGTTCGGCTTCCTGGCGCAGGGCGTCGCGTTCGCGCTCCTGGTGACGCGGATACCGGCGCTGCAGGACCAGTACGGGATATCCGACGGCCTCCTTCCGGTCTTCCTGGCGGCCGTGCCCGTGCTGGCCGGTGCGGGAAGCATGGGGGCCGAGCGGCTCGTGAGGCGCGTGCGGCCCAGCCGGGTGATGCGGTGGTCGCAGCCCGCCGTGCTGCTCGCGCTGCTCGGCGCGGGGGCGGGCGACGCGATGTGGGAGATCGCGGTGGCACTCGCGGCGTTCGGGGTCGCGGTGGGGGCGCTCGACGCCTCGATGAACATGCTCGGGGTGAGCCTCCAGCGGGCCTACGGGCGCAGCATCATGCTCGGCTTCCACGCCGCGTACAGCCTGGGCGGCATCGTGGGGGCCTCGCTGGCGTGGGCCGGCGCGCACTGGGACCTGTCGCTGTTCGTGCTGTACCTGCCGGTGGTCGTGGTGCTGCTGCCCGCCGCGCTCCTGGCGAGCCGGTGGTACGTCGACGACGGGGCGGAAGGCGCTCCGGAGGGGCCGGAAGGCGCGGACGGTGGCCGGAACGCCGAGGGCGGCGTGGTCGTTTTTCGGACGCTGTTGCCGCTGTGCCTGGTGATGGCGTTTGTGTACATCGGCGACTCGACGGTCTCCAACTGGGGTGCCAAGTACCTCCAGGACGTGCTGGGCAGCTCGGAGCAGCTGTCGACGGTCCCGTACAACGTGTACATGGTGACGGCCCTGGTGGGGCGGGGAGTTGGGGACCTGGGGGTGCGGCGCTTCGGGGCGGTGGCCGTGGTGCGGGCCGGAGCGGTGCTTGGGGCTGTCGGGTTCGGTGTGGTGGCTGTGGCTCCTGGGGCGTGGGTGGGGATCGGTGGGTTCACGCTGCTGGGGCTCGGGTTGTGCGTGATCGTGCCGCAGACCTTCGCGGCGGCGGGGCGGCTGTTCCCCGGGGCCTCGGACGCGGCGGTCGCACGGCTCAACATCTTCAACTACGTGGGCTTCCTGGTCGGTTCGCCGCTGGTGGGGGCGCTGGGGGACGGGTGGAACTATCGCGGCGCGATGGTCGTTCCCCTGGTGTTGGTGCTCGTGATCCTGCGGTACGCCCGGTCGTTCGCCCCCGGACCGGACCGATACGGTGACGGACATGAGCGGGCGCGCACAGCTGATGTGGGACGAGGCGGTAACGGGCTATGACTTCGGTCCAGAGCACCCCATGGACCCGGTCCGGCTCGCGCTGACCAGGAGCCTGATCGGTGCCTTCGGGCTCGACCGGGAGCTGGACGTCGTCGCGGCGAAGCGTGCCGGTGAGTCGACGCTGGGCCTGGTCCACCGCGAGGACTATGTGGCGGCGGTGAAGGCCGCCTCCGCCGACCCGGCTTCGGCGCGGGAGGAGTACGGGCTTGGCACGATGGACGTGCCCGCGTTCGCCGGGATGCATGAGGTGTCCGCGCTGATCGCCGGGCAGTCGGTCGGCGCCGCGGAGGCGGTGTGGCACGGCGAGGCCCTGCACGCGGTGAACTTCGCGGGCGGCCTTCACCACGCCATGCCGGGCGCGGCCTCGGGCTTCTGTGTGTACAACGACGCCGCGCTGGCCATCGCGCGCCTCCTGGAGCTGGGGGCCGAGCGCGTCGCCTATGTGGACGTGGACGTGCACCACGGGGACGGGGTGCAGGCCGCGTTCTGGGACGATCCGCGGGTCCTGACGATCTCCCTGCACGAGCATCCCCGGACGTTGTTCCCGCAGACCGGATGGCCGGAGGAGACGGGAGGCGAGGCGGCGCCGGGCAGCGCGGTGAACGTGGCGCTGCCCGCGGGCACCGGGGACGAGGGCTGGGTGCGGGCGTTCCACGCCGTGGTGCCGGAGCTGCTCGTGGAGTTCCGGCCGCAGGTCCTGGTGACGCAGCACGGCGCCGACACGCACTTCGAGGACCCGTTGGCGCACCTGGCGGTGTCGCTGGACGCGCAGCGGGCGGTGCAGATCGGTTGTCACGAGCTGGCCCATGAGTACGCGGAAGGGCGCTGGGTGGCCCTCGGCGGGGGCGGATACGCGGTGGTGGACGTGGTGCCGCGGTCCTGGACGCACCTGGTGGGCGTGGTGGCGGGGCAGGAGGTCGACCCCTCGGCGGGAGTGCCGGAGGAGTGGGGGCGGGAGGTGTTCGCGCGGGCGCGTGTTCCCGCGCCCGGGCGGATGACGGACGGGCGGTGGCCGGTGCGGTGGCGGGGCTGGGACGAGGGGTACGACCCCGCCGACCGCGTGGATCAGGCCGTATTGGCGGCCCGGCGGGCGGTGTTTCCGCTGCGGGGGCTGCTCGCCTGAGGCTCGCGCGGAGCCCAGGCCCCGGGGCCGCCGCCCCTGCCCTTGTCGGCGCTGCGCGCCTCGTCCTCGGACACCGGACGGCCTGTTACCACCGTGTTAGCCCAACTGTGCGGTGTTTTCGGGGTTTTCGGGGTGGGGGTGGGGTGGCTGCGGCAGCATCGGGGCGTGTTGAGCACCGGAGCGTTGCGCGCGCATCTGCTGGCGGCCCGGCTCGCCGGGCCCGTGGCCACGTCGCGGGAGGAGAGCCTGCGCAGCTACCGGCTCTTCGCCGCCCGGGACCCGCGGATACTGCTCGGGCTCGATCCCGAATGGACCTGGGGCACCGGCGACTTGCTGCGGCTCATGGCCGACAAGTGCGGGGTGTCCGGCGATCCGAGGCACACTACGGGAGCGGATGTCATCGACCCGGAGCGGACGTTGGCGGCGCTCGACGCGTTCGCCGAGCGGCTCCGGGAGGCGGCCCGGCAGCGGGTTCCCGTGCTGCTCGGGACGGGGCACCCGCACCGACTCCTGGGCTTCTACGCCGCGTTGGCCGATGCCCTGTCGGCGGCGGGCTGCCAGGTCCTCACTCCCGCGCAGGGTTGCCGTGTCGACATAACGACCCGGTTCGGCCTACGCACGTACAACCTTGACTACGTACAAGGTGTCGCGCTGGTGCGCGAACCCGGCGTGCGTCCCACCGGGAGTGAGACCGGCGCACACAGCCATTCGCCCTTGCCGGTTCGACGGGCTCTCGGGGTCCAGGCGGAGTCCGGGGGCCCCCTGCCCGAGCTGGTCATCGGGGACCACGGATGGGTCTGCGGAGCAGGTCAGCTGGGGTTTGAGGCGATCGGTCTGGCGGATACGGACGATCCGGCCCTGTTCGTCGGAGAGGCGGAGGGGCGAGTGTCCGTCGTCGTTCCGCTTGATGACGCTGTGCGGTCTGATTACTACCGACCGCTTACTCGCTATGTACTCAATCGAGCGTGTCTGTCACAGTAAACGGCCGATGGCAGCTCCTCTTCCCCACTCGCATCACCCGCCCCTACTCTGGGGAGTGAGCGCACAGCGACGAGGAGTCACCGGAAGGGGAAGCCGGTGCGCGTCATGTGCGGAAGGTTCAGGTGTGTCATGGCTGCTGACCAGAGGCCTCTCAGCGAGGTTGCGTTCCTGACCGTGGCGGAGGTCGCCGCGGTGATGCGAGTCTCGAAGATGACCGTGTACCGGCTGGTGCACAGCGGTCATCTGCCCGCAATCCGGGTCGGAAGGTCCTTCCGAGTCCCCGAGAACGCGGTTCACGAGTACCTTCGCGACTCATACGTGGGGGTGGAGACAGCCTGAGCGACCTCTCTCGATTACAGGCTCGGCGAACGGGCGGGTAGGCTAGGCCGACGTAGGTCGTGTGGGCCCAGACGCCCCGCACCGATATCCCCGCTGACGCGGGGGTGATCCGAGAAGTGAGCGAGGGTAGTCGTGGGCTCTGTTATCAAGAAGCGGCGTAAGCGGATGGCGAAGAAGAAGCACCGCAAGCTGCTGAAGCGCACGCGCGTTCAGCGCCGCAACAAGAAGTAAGCGGCAGCTGAGCGAGCGAGCCAGCGCACGTACTGAAGCCCTCCCGTCGTCCGACGGGAGGGCTTCAGTGCGTTCTGGAACCCTCGTCATCGGTGAGGGCTCTCTCATATGGGGTTCAACTGTTCAAAGGCGGGCGAACGGCTTGATCTCTACGAAGTCGTGTGGCCGTCGTCACTTCACGCAGCTCGCAGTCATCACAGCGCAACATCGACCCGCTAGCGTTGGCCACGCACGTAACGCGAGGCCGGACGCGCCGCGAGGTCTGAAGAGGCCGAAGCGCGGTACGCGGCCCGCAACAACCGAGGCAACGCGGGGCTGGGGAAAGGCGGCGCTGATCTTGGGCAAGGTCGTGCTCGTGACCGGGGTGGCCCGGCAGCTAGGCGGCAGGTTCGTCCGGCGCGTTCAGCGCGACCCCGAGGTCGAGCGGGTGGTCGCCGTGGACGCTTTCCCGCCCGAGCACCATCTGGGCGGCGCCGACTTCGTGCAGGCCGACATCCGGCAGCCGACGATCACCCGGGTGCTCGCCGAGCACGCCGTGGACACGGTCGTGCACATGGACGTCACGGGCACCGCGCTCGCCGGCGGCAGCCGCGGCTCGGTCAAGGAGACCAACGTCATCGGCACCATGCAGCTGCTCGGCGCCTGCCAGAAGTCGCCGACGGTCAAGCGCCTGGTGGTGAAGTCGAGTACGAACGTCTACGGCTCGGCGCCGCGCGACCCGGCGGTCTTCACCGAGACCACGCCGCCCAAGTCGCTGCCGAGCGGCGGCTTCGCCAAGGACACCGTCGAGGTCGAGGGCTATGTGCGGGGCTTCGCGCGGCGCCGCCCGGACGTCGCGGTGTGCGTCCTGCGGTTCGCGAACATCCTCGGCCCGGCCGCGGACTCGCCGCTCGCCGAGTACTTCTCGCTGCCGGTCCTGCCGACGGTCTTCGGCTACGACCCGCGCCTGCAGTTCGTCCACGAGGACGACGTGATCGAGGTGCTGCGGCTCGCCTCGCACGAACCGGCGCGGTCCACGCTCAACAGCGGCACCTTCAACATCGCGGGGGACGGTCTGCTGCTGCTCTCGCAGTGCGCGCGCCGTCTCGGCCGCCCGACGCTGCCGGTGCTGCTGCCCGCCGTCACCTGGGTGGGCACCGCGCTGCGCACGCTCGGCGTCACGGACTTCTCGCGCGAGCAGATCCGGCTGCTCACCCACGGCCGGGTCGTGGCGACCCGGCAGATGCGCGAGACACTGGGGTTCAAGCCGAAGTACACGACCGCGGAGACCTTCGCGGACTTCGTACGCGGCCGGGGCCCCGGGCTGCTGCCTCCGGACGCGCTCGCGGCGGCCGTCGACCGGGTCGCGGCACTGCCGTTCGCGGGCGGCGGTACGGAGCGCGGCGCCCCCGCGGGCGCCGGACGCGGAGCCGACGACAGTGCCCACCACAGCGCCAACTGAGGAGATCGTCAACGATGGCGGACGCCAAGGTCATTCCGTTCGACGACGACCGGTCGCGTGGGGCAGGCCAGCGGCCGCCGCGCCGCCGGACCACCGTGTCGCGCCGCAAGGGCGACGCGGCGAAGGTGCGCGAGGTCAAGGCGGTGCCGACCGGAGGGGACGGTGACGTTCCGGCGGTGGAGGAGGCGCGGCCGGGGACCGCGGGCGGGGCTTCTCCCGAGCCGTCGGGGCGGCGGCCGCGGCGGGACGGCCGGGCCCGCGCCGGGGTCTCCCGCGCCGGGACCGCCTCCGCCGAGGAGCAGGAGGCGGTGGCGCCCCGGGTGCCCGAGCCGCGCGGTGGCGGCGGGGGCGGCTGGGACCGGCGGATCGCCGGCGGCCTGGCCTTCCTGCGGCGGCGGCTCACAGGGGACTACGAGGTCGACGAGTTCGGGTACGACGCGGAGCTCACCGACCAGGTGCTGATGTCGCTGCTCCGGCCGGTCTACGACAAATACTTCCGGGTCGAGGTCAAGGGCATCGAGAACGTGCCCGCTGACGGCGGGGCGCTGATCGTCGCCAACCACTCGGGGACGCTGCCGTGGGACGGCCTGATGATGCAGGTCGCCGTGCACGACCACCATCCGCAGCAGCGGCATCTGCGGCTGCTCGCGGCCGACTTGGTGTTCATGCTGCCGGTGGTGAACGAGCTGGCGCGCAAGGCCGGGCACACGCTGGCCTGTGCGGAGGACGCGGGGGCGCTCCTGGAGCGGGGCGAGCTCGTCGGGGTGATGCCCGAGGGCTTCAAGGGCATCGGGAAGCCCTTCGGGGAGCGGTACAAGTTGCAGCGGTTCGGGCGGGGCGGCTTCGTGTCCACGGCGCTGCGGACCGGGTCGCCGATCGTTCCGTGCTCCATCGTGGGGGCGGAGGAGATCTACCCGATGGTGGGCAACGCGAAGACGGTGGCCCGGGTCCTTGGCTTTCCCTACTTTCCGCTGACTCCTACGTTTCCTTGGCTGGGGCCGCTGGGAATGGTGCCGTTGCCCACGAAGTGGACCATTCAGTTCGGGGAGCCGATTCCCACGGACGGGTATCCGCCGGAGGCCGCCGAGGATCCGATGCTGATGTTCAACCTCACGGACCAGGTGCGGGAGCAGATTCAGCACACGCTGTACAAGTTGCTGGTGCAGCGGAGGTCGGTGTTCTTCTGAGCGGGGGCCGCGGCCCCCGGACTTCGACGCAGACGCCTCCGCCCACTCGCCCCTGTTTCTTCGGGAGTTCGGAAGCGAGTGGGCGGAGGCGTTGAGCGCTACTTCTGTTCCTCGTCCTCGATGCCCAGTTCCGGGAGGAGGCCGGGGATGAGGGGCGGGAGCGTCACTTCCGGCTTCGCGGGCGTGAGGCTGCTGTGGGGCTTTTCCGAGGTGTTGTGCGAGGGCGGCGGGGTGTGCGGCTTGGGGGGCTCGATCAGCCCGTCCGTGACTCCGGGGAGGAGGCCGTCGCTCTCCTTGTGGGAAGGCGCGGGGGCCTTGGGCCTGCCCGGGGCGCGGGGCGGCTGGGAGCCGTCCGGGGTGTGCGGGGAGGGGCGGTCCCCGCGGGGCGCCTCGGGGGCGTCCTGGCGGGGGCGGTCGTCCGGTGCGCGGTGCTTTCCGGGAGGGCTGGGGAGCAGGGAGCGCAGCGGGTCGACTTGCTGCTCTATGGCGTCGAAGACCGAGGTGACCTCTTCGCCCACGTCACCGAGCTGGACGGGGAGCTTGGCACGCAGGTCGCGCCAGCTGGCGCTGTGGGCCTTGGCGAAGGAGGAGAGCGCCTGGATGGGGCCGAGGGAGCCGTCGCGCTCGTAGGCCTGGCGGAGCAGGCGGTGGCCCTCGGAGGCGTCGTGGCGCATGCCGGAGAGGGCGCGGCGGACCTCGCCGAGGGACTCGTGGTCGAGTTCGCCCGCGCGGGCGCGCTCCATCAGGCGGCGGGCCTCGCTGAGCCTGGTGGAGGCCTGGTCGAGGTAGATCCGGCCGCGGTCGGTGTCGCTGTCGGCCATGCCGAGCTTGAGGTCTTCCATGCCGCGCTTGAGGCCGTAGAGCGAGTCGCCCGGCAGCGCGTCGTTGCTCGCGGCGGCGATGCCGCCGAAGGCTCCGGCGGCCACGCCCACGGTGAGTCCGCCGGCGGCGATGCCTTTGGACAGGCGGGAGCGCGGCTTGAGCTTCCGCAGCGCGCGGTGGGCGCCCTTGCGGGAGCGCTGGCGCGGCACGGAGGCCGTATCGCCCGTGGTGCCTTCCGCGAGCATGGCCTCCATGGCCGCCACGAGCTGGGCCCGCTGCACCACCTTGACCTCGGGGTCAAGCTCCGGCCTCGGGAGCTGGGCCAGGCCGTCGGCGAGCGCCAATAGGCGGTCGTGCTCGGCCGGTCCTGGGGCCGCGGTGTCGGTGCGGGCGACCGTGGGGTCGGCGGGTTCTTCGGGCTGCTCGGCCGCCGGGTCCTGGCCGGAGTGCTCCTCCAGGGCCTGGGCGAAGGCGTTCGCCCGCCGGTGGGCCGATACGTTCGCGATCACTGGCGGCACCTCCTCTCGTCATGACGTCGACTCCCCAGGGGTCCTGAGGGTTGCAGGTCCTGAGCGCTTCCACACGATCGGGTGAGCGAATGGAGCGTCCCCCTGCTCTTTCGGAGCTCGGGGGAGGTCAGGATGCGACCACAGGGAGCCTGCATCCCGCACAACGAGCGTCGCGGCACTTGGGTTACGGACGGAGGATGATCGGACCGCCAGAGAATGGGGAGGCGCCGCGACGGCCATCTGGCCGCCACGGACGGTGAGTTGGCCGTCGCCGAGGGTGTCGGGGCGAGGGCCCGGCCGGGTCGGTGGCCGCTGGGTGGCCGCGTCGCGGCCGGGGTGGGGACGGTCAGCGGGCGTCGTCCGGGAGGAGCCGGGCGAGCGTACGGACGGCTCGGTACTGGAGGGTCTTGATCGCGCCTTCGTTCTTGCCCATCACGCGCGCGGTCTCGGCGACGGAGAGGCCCTGGAGGAAGCGCAGGGTCACGCACTCCTGCTGCTGCGGGTTGAGGCGGCGGACCGCGTCCAGGAGCGCGGCGTTCGACAGGGATTCGAGGACGGAGTCCTCGGGGCTGCGCTCGACCTCGTTGGCGTCGAGCATTTCGCCGGTGGTCACTTCGAGGCGGAACCGGCTCGACTTGAAGTGGTCCGCGACGAGGTTGCGGGCGATCGTGACCAGCCAGGCGCCGAAGTCGCGGCCCTGCCAGGTGAAGGTGCCGATGCGGCGCAGGGCGCGCAGAAAGGTCTCACTGGTGAGGTCCTCCGCGGTCGCCTTGCCGCCGACGCGGTAGTAGATGTAGCGGTAGACCGTGTCGCTGTACTGGTCGTAGAGGCGGCCGAACGCGTCGGCCTCGCCCGCCTGGGCGCGTTCGACGAGGTCCATCATGCGGGCGCTGTCACTGTCCGCGGCGGGGCGGCGGGTGGTGGTGGCGGCGCCGGAGCGCGACCGTCTGCTGACCGCGGCACCGCCGTCCGCCAAGGCGTAGCACGGCCCGGCGGGTGCCGGGACGGCGAAGGCGGGGACGGCGTACGCGGTGGGGACGAAGCCGCGCAGGCGGTCGAGGACCGTTGCGCGCAGCGTAGCCAGGCCCGAGGCGTCAACCCCGACGTGTGGGTACACGGGACTCCCAGAGGCAGAGCTTCCATCACGTGCAGTGCGGGACCATTCACCCGTCGTAGCGACGTGCAAGGTCCTGTCATGCGTCTGAGGAGAATAACGCTTCGTACAGGCAGCGCTACACCCAGTTGCTCAAATCATCGATTACGTCGCTTCTCTTACCGATCAGCGGTCGGACAAGTACCGGTTATTGAACGCTTGTTGATCGAAACGGCGCGCATTCCGGCTGAGCGGGGGGCGTGTTGTGGCCGAGTTGAACGAACGGGACTGGCGGGAGGCCCGAAGGGTAAGAGAGAACGATTACCGCCGTTTTCGCACAGGTGACGGTACGTGTCCACCACCGCCCCGCACGCATGAACGAGCGAGGCGACAGCCATCGAGCCGGTCCGGTGCCTGCGGACGAGGTGAGCGGCGCGACAGTAATCAAGCCCGTCCGGCGTTTGAGGACGAGCGCGCAGGGCGTCGGGGGAGCCCGTTCGGTGTCTGCGGACGAGGCGAGGGGGGGCGACGGCAATCAAGCCCGTCCGGCGTTTGAGGACGAGCGCGCAGCGCGATAGAGAGGCCGGTCCGGTGTCCGAGGACGAGGCGGTCAGTGCCACAGAGAAGCCCGTCCGGCGTTTGAGGACGAGCGCGTAGCGCGATAGGAGGGGCCCGTCCGGCGCTGGAGGACGAGGTGCGCAGCGCCGAGGGGCGGCTCACGTGCCCCGAGGGCTCAGCGGCGGCGACGGTGCAGGGCCACCGCAGCCGCAGTAGCCCCGGCCAGCGCCCCGACCCCCGCGGCGGCCGGAATGCCGACCTTCGCGGCCTTCCGCCCCGTGCGGTAGTCCCGCAGCCGCCAGTCGCGGGCGCGGGCGTGCTTGCGCAGCTTGGCGTCGGGGTTGATCGCGTAGGGGTGGCCGACGAGGGACAGCATCGGGATGTCGTTGTGGGAGTCGCTGTAGGCGGCGCAGCGGGCCAGGTCGAGGCCCTCGGCGGCGGCCAGGGCGCGCACCGCCTCGGCCTTGGCGGGGCCGTGCAGGGGCTCGCCGACGAGCTTGCCCGTATAGACGCCGTTCACGGACTCGGCGACCGTGCCGAGCGCGCCGGTCAGGCCGAGGCGGCGGGCGATGATCGTGGCCATCTCCACCGGTGCCGCGGTGACCAGCCAGACCTTCTGGCCCGCGTCGAGGTGGGCCTGGGCGAGGGCGCGGGTACCGGCCCAGATGCGGTCGGCCAGATAGTCGTCGTACACGGCCTCGCCGATGGAGATCAGCTCGGCGACGCGGTGGCCCTTGACGATGGACAGGGCGCTCTCGCGGGCGTCCTGGAGGTGCTCGGGATCCTCGCCCGCGAGCCGGAACCAGGCCTGCTGCCAGACGAACCGGGTGAGCTCGCGGCGTTGGAAGAATTTGCGCTGGTACAGGCCGCGGCCGAAGTAGAAGAGCGCGGCGCCCTGCAGCACGGTGTTGTCGAGGTCGAAGAAGGCGGCGGCCTTGTCGTCGCCGACCACCGGGAACTCGGGGCCCTCGGCCTCGTCGGGCGCCGGGGTCCGCGCGAGGTCCTCCAGCTCCTGCGAGGACTTGCGGGCGGCCTCCGCCGAGGCCTCGCCTGCCAGGACGCTGCGCGCGGTGGCGGAGCGCCTACGGGGATGGAGCCAACCGAGAGCGGCCATGCCGTCGAGCATAGCCACTCTGTTCGGTTGTCCCGTGAATGCGAGGATGCGAACCCGTCAACTCGCTGTGTCGTACTGGTCACAGCGCGAGGTTCGCACGGTGTGCGGGAGCGCGTAGGAAGCTGGAGGCATGAGCCCGATTTTTCGTAGGACGGCGAAGCGAACGGTCGAGAGCGCCGCGAAGGCGCCCGGGGACCGGCTGGTGACGCTGGTCGGCAAGCCCGGGTGCCATCTGTGCGAGGACGCCGAGGCTGTCGTCGCGCAGGTGTGCGGCGAGCTCGGCGTCGCCTGGGAGAAGAAGGACATCACCGAGGACGAGGCGCTGCACCGGGAGTACTGGGAGCAGATCCCGGTGGTGCTCGTGGACGGGGAGCAGCACACCTTCTGGAAGGTCGACGCGGGGCGGCTGCGGCGGGCGCTGACGGAGTAGCGGGGGTGCGGTGGCGGACGGAGGCGACGGCGGACGGGGCGCGTCGCCGGACGTGCATGGCCGTACGGGGCTCGTCGCCGGACGGGGCGCGTCGCCCGGGCGTGCGTCGCCGTACGGGGTGCGTCGCCGTACGGGGTGCGTCGTCGGACGGGGTGCGTCGCCGCGGGTGATCGCATAGCACGGCCGTGAGGGCCCCGGCTGCGCCGATGGCTGGTTATGACGTCCGGAGCTGTCCGGAAAGTCGTTTAGCATCGGGTGCGGTTGTGAGGTCTCGGGGGCGATGATCATGAGGAGTGTGTGCGGCTTTGCCCCCGTCAGGTGAGTGTCGTTCCTGGCCGTGCGCCGGTTCCACGAAAGTGCGCCAGGGGCGCGTGACCCCGGTCACGTTGGCCGGGCAAATCGGACACCATCTTTGTGCACGCGTTCACAAAGACATAGCCTGCTGTCGACGGGGCGGTCTGGGGACGTGGGGCCGCCCGCAGCCCCGCTCTACCCGCAGGAGCACCGTGGCAACTGGCCGAACTCACCGACCGGCGACCCGTAGCCGAGGGATCCCCGAGGCCACCGTCGCCAGGCTTCCGCTGTACCTGAGGGCGCTGACCGCACTGTCGGAGCGCTCCGTGCCCACGGTCTCCTCCGAGGAGCTCGCGGCCGCCGCGGGGGTCAACTCCGCGAAGCTGCGCAAGGATTTCTCGTACCTCGGCTCGTACGGAACGCGGGGCGTCGGCTACGACGTCGAGTACCTCGTCTACCAGATCTCGCGCGAGCTCGGCCTGACCCAGGACTGGCCGGTTGTCATCGTCGGCATCGGTAACCTCGGCGCCGCCCTGGCCAATTACGGCGGGTTCGCCTCGCGCGGGTTCCGCGTGGCCGCCCTCATCGACGCCGACCCGGCGATGGCGGGCAAGCCCGTCGCGGGCATGCCGGTGCAGCACACCGACGACCTCGAGAAGATCATCACGGACAACGGTGTCTCGATCGGCGTGATCGCGACCCCCGCGGGCGCCGCCCAGCAGGTCTGCGACCGTCTCGTCGCCGCCGGTGTCACCTCCATCCTGAACTTCGCGCCGACCGTCCTGACCGTCCCGGACGGCGTCGACGTGCGCAAGGTCGACCTCTCCATCGAGCTGCAGATCCTCGCCTTCCACGAGCAGCGCAAGGCCGGCGAGGAAGGGGCGGGCGACGGCGCCGCCGCGCCCGCCGCCGCCCAGGAGCACCGGAAGGGACCCGACGGGGACGTCCCCGCGGTGATGCCGGCATGAGTCTCCTCGTCGTTGGCCTCAGCCACCGGAGCGCCCCGGTGAGCGTCCTGGAGCGGGCCGCGCTCACCGTCGACGCGCAGTCCAAGCTGCTGCACGACACGGTGGCCGCCGAGCCCGCGGCCGAGGCCGCCGTGCTCGCCACCTGCAACCGCATCGAGCTGTACGCGGACGTGGACAAGTTCCACGCGGGCGTGGCCGAGCTGTCGACGCTGCTCGCCCGGCACAGCGGCGTGAGCCTCGAAGAGCTCACCCCTTATCTGTACGTGCACTACGAGGACCGGGCGGTGCACCACCTGTTCTCGGTGGCGTGCGGCCTCGACTCGATGGTCGTGGGCGAGGGGCAGATCCTCGGCCAGATCAAGGACGCCCTGGCGCGGGCGCAGGACCTGCACACCGCCGGGCGGCTGCTCAACGACCTGTTCCAGCAGGCGCTGCGCGTCGGCAAGCGGGCGCACTCCGAGACCGGCATCGACCGGGCCGGGCAGTCCCTGGTGACCTTCGGCCTGGAGCAGCTCGCCGGGCGCGAGCCGGTGGAGGCGTGGGCCAAGGGCAAGCGCGCCCTGGTGATCGGCGCGGGCTCCATGTCGTCCCTCGCGGCGGCGACCCTCGCGCGCTCCGGCGTCGACGAGGTCGTGATCGCCAACCGCACCCTGGAGCGGGCCGAGCGGCTCGCCCAGATCCTGGCCGAGGGCGGCACCGGCGTGCGCGCCCGGGCGGTCCGGATGGACGCGGTGGCGGCCGAGCTGACACGTGCCGACGTGGCCGTTTCCTGCACCGGCGCGACGGGCCTTGTGCTCACGGGCGACGATGTCGCGGCGGCGGTCTCCGGCCGGACGGGCACGCCCGCGGTGACGCTTCCCGGTCAGGCGGGCGCCCCCGCCGCCGGTGACGCGGACCGGGCCCGCGCGGACGACACCCGCCTCGGCACGCCCGGCGACGGCACCGAAGGCGCGGAAGGCACCGACGGCCCCGAGGGCCCGGACGCCGGACCGCACATCGGCGACGCCCACGCGTACGAGCAGCACGGCGCGCTCGTCGACAACAGCCCCTCCGTCGGCGGCGGCGCGGCGCGGACCGCCACGGCCGTGGCCCGCGCGCAGGTCGCCGCCCCCGCCCGCACCGTCGCGCTCGCGCTGCTCGACCTGGCCATGCCGCGGGACGTCGACGCGGCCGCGCACCGCGTCGAGGGCGTCCGGCTCGTCGACATCGAGTCGCTCGCGGAGGCCTCCGCCGACGCGCCGATGGCCGCCGACGTGGACGCCGTGCGCACGATCGTGTCCGACGAGGTGGCCGCGTTCGGCGCCGCCCAGCGGGCCGCGCACATCACGCCCACCGTGGTCGCGCTGCGCACCATGGCCGCCGACGTCGTCAGCGGCGAGATCGCCCGGCTCGACGGACGGCTTCCGGGGCTCGGCGACAAGGAGCGGGCCGAGATCACGCAGACCGTGCGCCGCGTCGTGGACAAGCTGCTGCACGCGCCGACGGTGCGGGTGAAGCAGCTGGCCAGCGAGCCCGGCGGCGCCGGGTACGCGGACGCGCTCCGCACCCTCTTCGACCTGGACCCGGAGACGGTCGCGGCCGTCTCCCGGGCCGACCACCTGCGGGACGCCCCCGGCGCACAGGCGGGCCAGCAGGACCAGCACCACCAGAACGACGACCCGAAGCGAGGCCGGGCATGACCGAGAGGGCCCTCAGGCTCGGGACCAGGCGCAGCAAGCTGGCGATGGCCCAGTCCGGCCAGGTCGCCGAGGAAGTCAGGCAGCTGACGGGGCGTCCCGTCGAGCTGGTCGAGATCACCACGTACGGCGACACCTCGCGCGAGCACCTCGCGCAGATCGGCGGCACCGGTGTGTTCGCGACCGCGCTGCGCGACGCGCTGCGCGAGGGCGAGGTCGACTTCGCCGTGCACTCCCTGAAGGACCTGCCGACCGCGCAGCCCGAGGAGTTCACGCTCGCCGCGCTTCCGGTGCGCGAGGACCCGCGGGACGTGCTGATCGCGCGCGACGGCCTGACCTTCGCGCAGCTGCCCGACGGGGCCCGGGTGGGCACCGGCTCGCCGCGCCGCATGGCGCAGCTCAACGCGTACGCCCGCGCGCACGGTCTGACCATCGAGACCGTGCCGATCCGCGGCAACGTCGACTCCCGGATCGGATACGTGCACGACGGGCGGCTCGACGCCGTCGTGCTCGCCGCCGCCGGACTCAGCCGCGTCGGCAGGCTCGACGAGGTGACCGACTTCCTGTCGGTCGACATGGTTCTGCCCGCCCCCGGCCAGGGGGCACTGGCGATCGAGTGTGCCGCGTCCAACGCGGCCCTCGTCGCCACGCTCGCCGAGCTCGACGACCCGTACACACGGGCCGCCGTGACCGCCGAGCGATCCCTGCTCGCCGCCCTGGAGGCCGGCTGCAGCGCACCCGTGGGGGCGCTGGCCGACCTGCTGGCCGACGGACAGGTTGTCAAGGAAATGCGCCTGCGCGGCGTCGTCGGTGCCACCGACGGCTCGTCGCTGGTGCAGCTGACCACCACCGGTCCCGTGCCCGAGACGGAAGACCAGGCGACGGCGTTTGGGCGGGAACTCGCCGCCGAGATGCTCGCCAAGGGCGCGGCCGGTCTGATGGGGGAGCGAGCACTTTGAGCCCCACCTCGAACCTTCCCGGCCTTCCCGCACACGGGCACGTCACCTTTCTCGGTGCCGGACCCGGAGATCCGGGACTGCTGACTCTGCGCGCCGTCGAGGCGCTGGCCCGAGCGGATGTGCTGATCGCCGAGCCGGACGTTCTCGATGTCGTACGTGTGCATGCCCGAGGGGGTGTGGACACACCCCTGCAGCAGGACGCCGACGGCACGTCAGAGGGCGCTCAGGCGCCGACGGCCGCACCGGATCGGGCTGCGGCCAATCTTGTCATGGAGGCGGCGCGGAGCGGCAGGCGGGTCGTGCGTGCGGTGACCGGCGATCCCGGCCTGGACACGGACGCCGCGGACGAGATGCTCGCCTGCGCCGCCGAGGGCATCCCCTTCGAGGTGGTGCCGGGCATCGCGGCCGCGGTGGGCGTGCCCGCCTACGCGGGGGTGCCGCTGCGGGACGCGCAGGGCACCGACGTGCGCTTCGTCGACGCGCGCACCGCGTCCGACCGCTGCTGGAGCGAGGTCGGCGCCTCGGACGGGACCGTGGTGGTCTCGACGGCCCTGGACTCGGTGGCCGCGGCCGCCGGTGAGCTGGTGGCCGCCGGGCGCAAGCCCGACACGCCGATCACGGTGACCGTCGCCGGTACGACGACGCGCCAGCGCACCTGGACCGCGACGCTCGGCACCATCGCGCAGGTCTTCAAGCAGGCGAAGGTCCTCCCGTCGCCCGACGGCGGTCGGCCCGTCATAGCCGTGGTCGGTGAGCGTTCCGCCGCCGCCCAGCGCGACCAGCTGTCGTGGTTCGAGTCGAAGCCGCTCTTCGGGTGGCGAGTGCTCGTGCCGCGCACGAAGGAGCAGGCGGCGTCGCTCTCCGACCAGCTGCGTTCGTACGGCGCGGTGCCGCACGAGGTGCCGACGATCGCCGTGGAGCCGCCGCGCACGCCCCAGCAGATGGAGCGGGCCGTCAAGGGGCTCGTGACCGGGCGCTACGAGTGGATCGCCTTCACCTCGGTGAACGCCGTCAAGGCGGTGCGCGAGAAGTTCGAGGAGTACGGGCTCGACGCCCGCGCCTTCGCGGGCATCAAGGTCGCTGCCGTGGGCGAGCAGACGGCGGCCGCGCTGATCGCCTTCGGCGTGAAGCCGGACCTGGTGCCCAGCGGCGAGCAGTCCGCCGCGGGCCTCCTGGAGGACTGGCCGCCCTACGACCCCGTCTTCGACCCGATCGACCGGGTGTTCCTGCCCCGGGCCGACATCGCCACGGAGACGCTGGTCGCCGGGCTCATCGACCTCGGGTGGGAGGTCGACGACGTCACCGCCTACCGGACCGTGCGGGCCTCGCCGCCGCCCGCGGAGACCCGTGAGGCCATCAAGGGCGGCGGCTTCGACGCCGTGCTCTTCACGTCGAGCAGCACGGTGCGCAACCTGGTCGGCATCGCCGGCAAGCCGCACAACGTGACCGTCATCGCCTGCATCGGGCCCGCCACGGCGAAGACCGCGGAGGAGCACGGCCTGCGCGTGGACGTGATGGCTCCCGAGCCGTCGGTGCACCAGCTGGCCGCCGCGCTCGCGGAGTTCGGCGCGCGCCGCCGCACGGCCGCCCTTGCGGCGGGGGACCCGGTGACCAGGCCCAGCGAGCGTCGGCCAGGAGCGCGGAGGCGGCGGGCCGCGGCGCCGTAAGGTGCCCTCGCGGGGCGTGCCCCGGGCCCGCCCCTTCCCGGACCGGAGGGCGCTGCCCTCCGGGACCTTTCGTTCATCGGCCTTCGGCCTCGTCCTGAGACGCCGGACGGGCTGGGTCAGCCCGCCGGAAGGGAGTCAAGAGTGAGCACCTACGGTTCGTTTCCCGGCTCGCGGCCCCGGCGGCTGCGCACCACCCCCGCGATGCGGCGGATGGTCGCCGAGACGCGGCTGCACCCGGCCGATCTGATCCTGCCCGCCTTCGTGCGGGAGGGCGTCGACGAGCCCGTGCCGATCGACGCGATGCCGGGTGTCGTCCAGCACACGCGGGACACCCTGAAGAAGGCCGCCGTCGAGGCGCTGGAGGCGGGGGTCTCCGGGATCATGCTGTTCGGCGTGCCGGAGGAGTCCAAGAAGGACGCCCTGGGCACGCCGGGCACCGACCCGGAGGGCATCCTCCAGGTCGCGATCCGCGACGTGCGGGCCGAGGTCGGCGACGACCTCATCGTGATGTCCGACCTCTGTCTGGACGAGACGACGGATCACGGGCACTGCGGAGTCCTCGACAGCGAGGGCCGCGTCGACAACGACGCCACCCTGGAGCGGTACGCCGAGATGGCGCAGGTGCAGGCCGACGCGGGCGCGCACGTGGTCGGGCCGAGCGGCATGATGGACGGCCAGGTCGGCGTCATCCGGGACGCCCTCGACCAGACCGGTCACGAGGACGTGGCGGTGCTCGCGTACACCGCCAAGTATTCGTCCGCGTTCTACGGCCCCTTCCGGGAGGCCGTGGGCTCCTCGCTGAAGGGCGACCGCAAGACCTACCAGCAGGATCCGGCCAACCTCCGCGAGTCCCTGCGGGAGCTGGCGCTCGACCTGGAGGAGGGCGCCGACATGGTGATGGTGAAGCCCGCCGGGCCCTACCTCGACGTCCTCGCCAAGGTCGCGGAGCGCGTGGACGTGCCCGTGGCCGCGTACCAGATCTCCGGTGAGTACGCGATGATCGAGGCCGCCGCCGAGCGCGGGTGGATCGACCGGGACAAGGCGATCATGGAGACGCTCACCGGGATCAGGCGGGCCGGGGCCAACCTGATCCTCACCTACTGGGCGACCGAGGTGGCCCGGCAGCTCTGAAGTCCTCTCCCGGCCGCGCTTGACCTCAACGTAAGTTGACGTTTCAGAGTGGTGTGCGTCAGGTCGTTCGTCGCCCGCTGGGGAGGACCACAGATGCACGCCGTCGTGCTGCGCGAATTCGGATCCGCCGAGAACCTTCGCTACGAGACCGTGCCGGACCCCGAGCCGGGGCCCGGCCAGGTGCGGATCGTCGTACGGGCGGCCGGGGTCCACTTCATCGAGACCGTGATGCGGGCGGGAGCCGCCAGTGACCTGGCGCCGCCGCTGCCCGAGCTGCCCGCCGTCCTCGGCGGCGAGGTCGCCGGGGTCGTCGACGCGGTCGGCCCCGGGGTCGACGCCTCCTGGCTCGGGCGGGCCGTCGTGACCGCCTTCGGGGCGCCCGGCGGCTACGCCGAGCTGGCCGTCGCCGGGGTGGAGCAGGTCTACCCCCTGCCCCAGGGGCTCGGGTTCCCCGACGCCGTCGCCATGGTCGTCACCGGCGCCACCGCCGTGGGGCTGCTCGACATCGCCCGGATCACCGCCGACGACGTGGTCCTCGTGACCTCCGCGGCCGGGGGCGTCGGCCGCCTCGTCGTCCAGCACGCGCTCGCCGTGGGCGCCACCGTGGTCGGCGCGGCGGGCGGCCCCGCCAAGGCCGAGGCCGTACGCAAGCTCGGCGCCGAGGCCGTCGACTACCGCGAGGACGGCTGGGACGACGCCGTCCGCCAGCTGCTCGGCGCCGACCGGCCGGTGACCGTCGTCCTGGACGGGGTCGGCGGCGCCCTGGCCGCCACCGCCTTCGAACTCATCGGTGACGGCGGCCGGTTCGTGTCCATCGGGGCCGCCTCGCAGGTCGGCTTCACCCCCGCGTCCGACCGGGTCGCCTACGTCAACGCGCTGCACGACCTCCTGGCCCGGCCCGGGGACCGGCCCGGCTACGAGCGCCGCGCCCTGGATGCGGGCGCGCGCGGCGAGCTGGTGCCCGCCGTGCAGTCCTTCCCGCTGTCCCACGCGGCGGAGGTGCACGCGGCCCTGGAACGCCGGGAGACCACGGGCAAGGTCGTCCTAGTGCCCTGAGCGCTTCGCTGGAATTGCCGCGATGGGCCGTCGCTTAGCCCCGCTGGAGGAGTTCGGCGAGGCGGGACAGGCCGTCCGCGCCGTGGCCCTGTGCCACCGCGCGGTCGAGCAGGGGCTGGAGGCCCGCGAACAGCTCGTCGCTGACGCCCGTCTCCGCGAACGCCGCGAGGAGGTTGGGGAACGCCGCCTGGTTCACCTCAAGGCTGGACACGTCCGTCAGGTGCTGCCCCGACTCCAGGGCGGCCGCGGTGCCGGGCACGATGCCCCGGGTCATCGCGACGATCCAGTCGGCCAGGAGCGGCGCGAACTCCTGCGGCGGCACGCCCGCCCGGCCCGTCAGGGCGAACGCCTGCGCCACGCCCTGGATCATCCCGTACATGCCGGTGAGCAGCGACAGGTCCCACAGCGCGGCGAGGCCCGCGTCCTGGCCGACCCACTTGGTTTCGGCCAGCGCGGCCAGCGTCTCGCGGTGCACCTGGAACGCCTTCTCGTCACCGCTGTAGAGGATGTAGGCGCCCGGCGTCGCGATCATCGGGGGGATCGCCATGATCCCGGCGTCGACGTACGCGATGTCGTGCTTCGCCGCCCAGGCCGCGAGCTCGCGGGCCTGCGCCGGGGTGCCGTTCGTGGTGTTCACCAGAGTCTTGCCGCGCAGCTCCTCGGCGAGCGGCTCGAAGACGTCCCGGACGTGGTCGTTGAGCGTGAGGCAGGCGATCACCAGCGGGCTGGCGGCGACCGCGGCCAGGGGCGTCTCGGCGGGGGTCGCGCCCTGGGCCGCGAGGGGGCCGGTCTTCGCGGCCGTACGGTTCCAGACCGTGGTGGGGTGGCCCGCCCTGAGCAGGGCGGCCGCCAGGGCGCTGCCCATGTTGCCGAGCCCGAGGACGGACACGGACGGCTTGGCGGACGCGGAGGACGCGGAGGGCATGGGTGCTCCTAGGAGGAAGGAAGGGGGATCGAGGTGATGCCTCGATCCTCCGGCCCCACGATCCTTCGGACAAGTACCGACTTTTAAGTGCGTACTTACGATTTGGTCAGTGAAGGCGCCGCGCCCGCGCACCAGGGGGAGGTGCGCGGGCGCGGCCGGGGCGAGTCGTACGGGTCCCGCGGACCTACCGGTAGGGAGCTACCAGGAGAGGGCGTCCGCGGCCGTCGACTGCCAGTAGGTGACGAAGGCGGAGCTGTCCACGTACACGCTGCCGCCCGGGAGCTTGGGGTGGGTCGTGGAGCCCACACCGCCGTTGTCCGCGCGGTTGGCGAAGAGGACACCGAGCTTCTTGGCCCGGTAGCCGTCGTGGCCCTCCGGCGACGAGGTGCCGATGCCCGCGTACGCGGACTGGCCCGGCTTCAGCGTGACGACCGCCTGCGGGACGCTGTCCCGGAGGATGCGGGTGGAGGCCTGCGCGTTGTCGAAGCGCAGGTACGGGGCGTTGTACGCGTAGCAGGTCTTGGTGCCCGTGTTCTTGGCGGTCAGGAGCAGGTGGTTGACCGGGCGCTGGACCTCCTTGACGGTGACCTTGGTGGTGGCGGCGGAGCAGGCGACCGGCGCGGCGGCCTTGGCGGGCGTGGCGGCCGTCGCCGCCGTCCCGGCGAGGGTGGTCAGGGAGAGCGCGGCGGTGAGGGTGAGGAGGGCGGTGGTGGTGCGGCGGTTCGTGCGCATGGGCGGGTCCGTCTCTTTCTCTTTCGCGTGTGCGGTGGGTGAGGTGGTGCGGTGCGTCCGTTGCGGCTGCGCGGCCGGACGCGGGAGGTGGTCAGTTGAGCGCGTCGGTCGAGCTGGTCAGCCAGTACGTGACGCGCAGCTTGTCGTCCACGTGGACGCCCTTCGCCTGGAGCGCGGCCTGGGCCATCCGGTCGCTGCCCTCGAAGCCGACCTCCAGGCTCTGCGCGGTGTAGCCCTCGCCGCCGCTGCCGTCCCCGGCGGACAGGATCGCCCCGGCGTAGCCCTTGGCGCCCGGCTTGAGCGAGGTGACGGCCTGCGGCTTGGTGTTCTCCATGACCGGCGGGACGGATTGCGCGTTCTCGAACTTGAGCCGCGGGTAGCCCTTCAGGTCGCACATCTTGGAGCCGGTGTTGGTGACCGTGATGAGCATGTAGTTGAGGGGGCGCTGCACCGGGGTCGCGGTGATCGAGGTGTTGGCGGCGGAGCAGGGCACGCGGTTCGCCGGGTCGTACGGGTCGGACTCCGTGCCGCCGGACGCGCCGGACGAGCCCTTGCCGCTCCCGGAGGAGGGGCCACCGGAGCCCTTGCTTCCGCCGCTCCCGCCGGAACCGTTGGCCGTTGAACCGTCGTCAGTCCCGTCGGGCCGCTGTGCTCCGTCGGACTCCTGTGACGAGCTGCCCGTGGACGACTGCGTGGGCTTCGCGGCGCCCTCGTCCCGGGTGCCGTCTTCGTCGTCGCACGCCGTCAGCGAGAGCGCGGCGACCGCGATCGTCGCGGCGGCGAGCAAGCGGGTACGGGGACGTCGGACGGGCGCACGCATGGCTGGTCTCTTCTCGTGTGACGGGGTAGACGCGTGCCGCTCGGCCGGGCCGTGGCGAGCGGCGTGCTTGGATGACCAACAGCTTGTGCGGGTTTTCGTCCCAGCCGTTAGCTTCACCGCGGCGTTCGGGACGCTGGAACGTTCGTACCGGCCCTGAGCTGGGGGAATAGGCGTCGCCTGGAACGGTGGCGCGGGAAGGAGAACACGTGGGGGCGGGCGATCTCGCGGAGCTGTTGCGAGAACTGAAGGGGCGGTCCGGGCTCAGCTACGGAGTCCTCGCCAAGAGACTGCACGTCAGTACGTCGACGCTCCACCGCTATGTGAACGGCACCGCCGTGCCCACGGAGTTCGCCCCGGTCGAGCGCCTCGCCCGGCTGTGCAAGGCCACGCCGGAGGAGCTGGTGGAGGTCCACCGCAGGTGGATCGTCGCCGACGCCACGCGCGGGCGTAAGGCGGAGCCGGCTGCGCCCTCAGCACCTGCCGAGGCCTCCGAGCCCGCGGCCACCCAGGCCGCACCGGATCCCGCGAGCGTCGTCGACACACCCGCGCCCCGGCCGGAACCGGAAGCCGTCCAGGAACCGGAAGCCGTCCAAGGACAGGAACCGGAATCGGAGCCGCAGCCGGACCCCGGACCCGGCCCGGACCCGGAGCCGGAGAGGCAACTGCGGCCCCGCCCCCGCAAGACCCCCCGCCTCCCGCGCGGCAAGCGGCAGCGGCTCGGCGTCCTCGCCGCCGTCGGTGTCGTGCTCGCCATCGGCGGCACCGCCCTCGCCGTGCACTCGGCGTCGGGCAGCTCCGGCGGCAACGGCAAGAACGCCACCGCGGACGAAGGCCCCCGCCCCGGAGCCGAGCGCTCCCCGTCCGGCACGCCGGGCCAGAAGGAGCCGTCCGGCAAGCCCTCCGTCACCTCCTCGGCCAAGCCCCCCGAGAAGGACGTGGACAAGAAGGACGGCGGCGGCCCGAAGGGCGCCCCCCAGGGCGGCGGGGAGGGCAGCGAGGACCGCTCCTCCGGCGCCGGAGGCAAGGCGCCCGGAAGCGCCTCGGCCCGCCGCCTCATCACCGTGTCCACCAACCCCCAGTACTGGCAGGACGACTGCGGGCGCCCGTACCTCATCAGCCGCCCACCGAGCAGGCTGCCCGCGCCGCCCACCTCGCAGGACGCCCCGGGCTGGGTGTCCGCGTTCGACGGGGTCTCCGCCGAGCAGCACGACGTGAAGTTCACCGTCCAGGGGACCGGCAAGGAAACCGTCGTCCTGGAGTCCCTGAACGTCCGCGTCGTCGGCAAGAGCGAACCGCTCGCCCGGAACATGTACCTCATGGGCTACCTCGGCGTGGGCTGCGGCGGCGACGTCCCCAAGCATTCCTTCGACGTACAGCTCGACAGGGGACAGGCCGCCCTCGTCTCCCAGGGCGACGAATTCCCGTACAAGGTCAGCGAGAACGACCCCGAGACCTTCTACGTCTTCGCCACCAGCAAGACCCGCTACGTGCGCTGGTACCTGGAGCTGGAGTGGTCCAGCGGCTCCCGGCACGGCACGGAGATCATCGACGACGAGGGCAAGCCGTTCCGCACGAGCGGCTCCCCGAAGAACCGCACCTACGGCTACACCCTCGAGGACAAGAAGTGGGTGAAGGCGTGGCGCCGCCCCAACGGGGAGGACGGGTACGACTGGGAGCGCGGCTAGCGGCGGCGGGACCAGGCGGGCGGAACCGGGTGGGCGGGACCGGGACCGCCCGGGGCGCGCGCGTCCGCATCGCGAGAAACGACTCCTGTAAGGGCCACCCAGCCGCCTAGGCTGCTCGGCAACCGAAGGAGCAGACGATGACCGCCACCGCACCCGCGCCCAGCACCGCCCCCGTTCCGGCCCTCGCGGCCCGAGCCGCCGCCGTCGGCGGCTCGCCCGTACGGGACATCCTCGCGGTCACCGCACGCCCTGAGGTCATCAACTTCGCGGGCGGTCTGCCCGCGCCCGAGTTCTTCGACAGCGAGGGCGTCGCCGCCGCCTACCAGGCCGTCCTCGCCGCCCGGCCCGGGCAGGCGCTCCAGTACTCGACGACCGAGGGGGAGCCCGCGCTGCGGGCCCGCATAGCCGGGCGGTACACCGACGGCGGGCTCCCCACCGACGCCGACGACATCCTCGTCACCACCGGCTCCCAGCAGGCCCTCTCGCTGCTCGCCACGGCCCTCGTCGAACCCGGGGACACCGTGCTCGTCGAGAACCCCTGCTACCTCGCGGCACTCCAGGTGTTCGCCTTCGCGGGCGCGCGCGTGGTCCCCGTGCCCGGCGACGAGCAGGGCATCGACCCCGGCGCCCTGGAGGCGCTGATCGCCGAGCACCGGCCCAAGCTCCTGTACACCGTGCCCACGTTCCAGAACCCGACCGGGCGCACCATGCCCGCCGCGCGGCGCGCCGCCGTCGCCGCCGTGGCCGGTCGGCGCGGCCTCTGGATCGTCGAGGACGACCCCTACGGGGAGCTGCGGTTCGAGGGGGAGCGCGTGCCGTGGATCGCCGCCCACGCCGGGGCCGAGGACCGGACCGCGCTGCTCGGCAGCTTCTCGAAGGTGATGGCGCCCGGCCTCAGGCTCGGCTGGCTGCGGGCCCCCGCCGCGCTGCGGCGCGCCTGCGCCATCGCCAAGCAGGCCGCCGACCTGCACACGCCCACCGTCAACCAGCTCGCCGCCGCCTGGTACTTGGAGCGCTACGACCTGGACGCGCACGTGGCGAAGGTCGCCGGGGCCTACCGGGAGCGGCGGGACGCGATGCTCGCGGGCCTGGCGGCCGCGCTCCCCGAAGGGTCCACGTGGAACCGCCCCGAGGGCGGCATGTTCCTGTGGGTCCGCCTGCCCTCGGGCCACGACGCGACGGCCCGCCTCCGCGAGGTCGTCGCCCACGACGTGGCCTACGTCCCCGGAGCCCCCTTCTACGCGGGCGCCCCGGACCCGGCGACACTGCGCCTGTGCTTCGTGACGCAGACGCCGGAGGAGATCGCGGAAGGGCTGCGGCGCTTGAAGTCGGCGTTGATCGGACAAGCGGAGTGACCCCCGTGAGGCGGTCTCGTTACACTCGGTGGTGTCGGAAGGGAGACTGTCATGACTCTCACGAGCCCGGAGCGCGCGATGACGCGGCTGCGCAAGGCCGCCGAGGCCGCGGAGGAAGCCAGTGGCCTGCGGGCCGAGATCATCCGGGGAGTGCTCATGATGTCGCCGACGCCGCGTGGCAAACACGCGAAGGCCATCAACGACCTGTACGACCGATTGCGCCCCGTGCTGCCGGAGCACCTGAGCGCGTTCCAGGTCTCCTCGGTCTGCATGCCCGACAACCCCGACGACTACGCCACCCCCGACCTCCTCATCTGCGACGTGGCCTTCGGTGACTCCGACGACTGGCTGGTCGACCCGGCTGACGTCGAGCTCGTCGTCGAGGTGGTGTCCAAGAGCAACAGCAGCAAGGACACCCGCGACATGGTCGAGTGGTACGCCGACGCGGGCATCCCGGCGTATCTCCTCGTGGACCCGAGGGACGGCACCTGGATCCTCTACACCGTGCCGCGCGAGGGCGAGTTCCAGGGGCGGCGGCGCGGCAAGTTCGGGGAGGACGTCGACATTCCGGGGCTTGAGGTGACGGTGGCCACCGAAGGGTTCCCGCTCTACGGCTGAGCGTGGATGCGAAAGGGCCGGTCCCCGCGTGGTGCGGGGACCGGCCCTTTCGGGTGCGTACGGGGATCACAGCCGCTCGGGCGTCCTGATGCCCAGGAGGGCCATGCCCTGCTGGAGGGTGCGGGCCGTCAGGGCGCAGAGGAACAGGCGGTTCTCGACCTGGGCCGGGGTGTCCGCCTTCAGGACCGGGCACTTGTCGTAGAACGTCGTGTACAGGGACGCCAGCTGGTAGAGGTAGGCCGCCAGCTTGTGCGGGGCGTACTCGGCGGCGGCCTCGAAGACCGTGTCGCCGAACGCGTCCAGGTGCAGGCCGAGGGCGCGCTCCGCCGGGGAGAGCTCCAGCTCGGGGTGCGCGGTCGGCCGCGTCTCGCCCGCCTTGCGCAGGATCGACTGGATGCGGGCGTACGCGTACTGGAGGTAGACGGAGGTGTCGCCGTTGAGCGAGACCATCTGGTCCAGGTCGAACTTGTAGTCGCGGCTCGGCGACGTGGACAGGTCCGCGTACTTCACCGCGCCGATGCCGACCTGCGCGGCCCGCTCCTGGATCTCGTCCTCGGTGAGGTCCCGCGCCTTCTCGCGCACGACCTCGGCGGCGCGCTGCACCGCCTCGTCCAGGAGGTCCTCCAGGCGCACGGTCTCGCCCTCACGCGTCTTGAACGGCTTGCCGTCCGCGCCGAGCACCGTGCCGTAGCCCATGTTGTGCGCGGTGACGTCGTCGTTCAGCCACCCGGCCCGCCGGGCCGTCTCGAAGACCATCCGGAAGTGCAGGGACTGGCGTACGTCCACCACGTACAGGAGCGTCGTCGCGTGCAGCCCGAAGACGCGGTCGCGGATCGCGGACAGGTCGGAGGCCGCGTAGCCGAAGCCGCCGTCGGCCTTCTGCACGATCAGCGGGACCGGCTTGTCGTCCTTGCCCTTGATGTCGTCGAAGAAGACGACGAGCGCGCCCTCGGAGCGGACGGCGACGCCCGACTCCTCCAGCATGCGGGCCGTCTCGGCCATCATGTCGTTGTACGCGGACTCGCCGACGATCTCCTCGTCGCGGATGCGCATGTCCAGCTTCTCGAAGACCGAGTAGAAGTAGACCTTCGACTCGTCCACGAACCGCTGCCACAGCTCAAGGGTCTCCTTGTCGCCGGACTGGAGGGCGACGACCCGCTTGCGGGCCCGCTCCTTGAAGTCCTCGTCGGCGTCGAAGACCGCGCGCGAGGCCTTGTAGACCCGGTTCAGGTTCGACATGGCCTGCTCGCCGTCCGTGTCGGTCTCCCCGGCCAGCTCGCCCGGGTTCTCGATCAGGTACTGGATGAGCATGCCGAACTGGGTGCCCCAGTCGCCGATGTGGTGGCGGCCGACCGTCTTCTCGCCGGTGAAGTCGAGCATGCCGCGCAGCGCGTCGCCGATGACCGCCGAGCGCAGGTGGCCGACGTGCATCTCCTTCGCCACGTTCGGCTGGGCGTAGTCGATGACCGTGGTGCCGGGCTCGGCCTTCAGGGGCACGCCGAGGCGGTCGCCGTCGGCCGCGCGGGCCGCGAGCGTCTCGGTGATCGCCCGGTCCGTGACCGTGATGTTCAGGAAGCCGGGGCCGGAGACCTCGACGTCCTTCAGGAGCTCCGGCGCGTCGATCGACTCGACGACCCGCGTCGCGAGGTCGCGCGGGTTGGCCTGCTGCTTCTTGGCGAGCGCGAGGATCCCGTTGGCCTGGAAGTCGGCCCTGTCACTGCGTCGCAGCAGCGGGTCGGCGGGGGCGGCCTCCGGCAGGGCTGCCGAGAGGGCGTCCGCGAGGCGCTGGTGGACGGAGGCGGTGAGGGACTGGACCGAGGCCATGGAGTGGGTGCCGTTCTCCTCGAGGGTGTGGGTAGACCTGGCCAGTATCCCACGGGGCGTCCAACGGATTTCGCGGTCGCGACGGGGCCGCGCGCCGGTGCTCCACCCCAGGTCGGCGGGCGGAACGGAAAGGCGTTTTCGCGGTTGCCGGGCGACCTGGGAGAATGGTGCGGTCCAGCGGTACGCCCGTACGTACCGGCATCGAGGCAGGAAAAGAAGGGCGCCGATCGTGGCTCAGAGCACCGATACCACCGACTGGGTCTCCCGCTACGCGGACGAGGTCATCGCCGAGTCGGAGCGTCGTGCCGCGGGCGCGAAATCCGCCACCGCCGCACCGGTGATCGTGGTGGCCTCGGGCCTGTCCCCCTCCGGCCCCATCCACCTGGGCAACCTGCGCGAGGTCATGACCCCGCACCTGGTCGCCGACGAGATCCGCCGCCGCGGCCACACGGTCCGCCACCTGATCTCCTGGGACGACTACGACCGCTACCGCAAGGTCCCGGCCGGGGTCCCCGGCGTCGACGAGTCCTGGGCCGAGCACATCGGCAAGCCGCTGACCTCGGTGCCCGCCCCCGCCGGGTCCGCGCACCCGAACTGGGCCGAGCACTTCAAGTCCGCGATGATCGCCTCCCTGCGCGAGCTCGGCGTCGAGTTCGACGGGATCAGCCAGACCGAGCAGTACACCTCGGGCGCCTACCGCGAGCAGGTCCTGCACGCGATGCGGCACCGCGCCGACATCGACGCGATCCTCGACCAGTACCGCACGAAGAAGGACCCCGCCAAGGGCAAGAAGCAGGCCCAGAAGCCCGTCGACGAGGCCGAGCTGGAGGCCGCGGAGGGCTCCGGCGCCGCCGGTGAGGACGACGGCAGCGGCGGCTCCGCCGGGTACTTCCCGTACAAGCCGTACTGCGGCCGCTGCGAGAAGGACCTCACCACCGTCACCTCGTACGACGACGAGACCACCGAGCTGGCCTACGTCTGCACCGCGTGCGGCTTCGACGAGACCGTCCTGCTGAGCGAGTTCAACCGCGGCAAGCTCGTCTGGAAGGTCGACTGGCCCATGCGCTGGGCCTACGAGGGCGTGGTCTTCGAGCCGAGCGGCGTGGACCACTCGTCCCCCGGCTCCTCGTTCGTCGTCGGCGGGCAGATCGTCCGGCAGATCTTCGACGGCGTGCAGCCCATCGGCCCCATGTACGCCTTCGTCGGCATCAGCGGCATGGCCAAGATGTCCTCGTCGCGCGGCGGCGTGCCCACGCCCGCCGACGCGCTGAAGATCATGGAAGCGCCGCTGCTCCGCTGGCTGTACGCGCGCCGCAAGCCCAACCAGTCCTTCAAGATCGCCTTCGACCAGGAGATCCAGCGGCTCTACGACGAGTGGGACAAGCTGGAGGCCAAGGTCGCCGACGGCAGCGCGCTGCCCGCCGACGCCGCCGCGCACGCCCGCGCCGTGCGCACCGCCGCGGGCGAGCTGCCGCGGACCCCGCGGCCGCTGCCCTACCGCACGCTGGCCTCCGTCGCCGACATCACCGCCGGGGCCGAGGATCAGACCCTGCGGATCCTGCGCGACCTCGACCCGTCGGAGCCGCTCGCCTCCCTCGACGAGGTCCGGCCCCGGCTCGACCGCGCCGAGAACTGGATCACCACGCAGGTCCCGGCCGACGCCCGCACGATCGTCAGGGCCGAGCCCGACGCGGAGCTCCTGGCGTCCCTGGACGACGAGGCCCGCGAATCGCTGCGGCTCCTCCTGGAGGGCCTGGACTCGCACTGGTCCCTGGACGGTCTGACGCACCTCGTGTACGGCGTGCCGAAGGTGCGGGCCGGGTTCTCCGCCGACGCCACGGCCAAGGAGCTGCCGCCGGAGATCAAGGTGGCGCAGCGCTCCTTCTTCGCGCTCCTGTACCGCCTCCTGGTCACCCGGGAGACGGGGCCGCGGCTGCCTACGCTGCTGCTTGCGGTGGGGGCGGGGCGGGTGCGCAAGCTCCTCGGAGCCTGACCTGGCCCCTGGGCCTCGAACCGGTCCCTCGCCCGGGCCCCGGCGACATGGCTGCTCGGCGGCTGGGGCCCGCCCTCGCCCTCGCGCCCCGGGCCCTGGCGACAGGGTTGCCCAGTGCCTGGGGCTGTGCCCACAGCGGGGGCGGCGCTGCGTGTGCGGGGTGGTCCCGCCACCCGCCCCCGCCCTCGTGCCCCGGGGCCTGGCGACATGGCTGCTCGGCGGCTGGGGCCCGCCCTCGCCCTCGCGCCCCGGGCCTTGGCGACAGGGTTGCTCGGCGGCGGGGCTGTGCCCACAGCGGGGCGGGGCTGCGGGCGCTGCTGCGTGGTCCCACCACCCGCCCCCGCCCTTGTGCCCTGGGCCGTGGCGATACGGCTGCTCGGCGGCTGGGGCTGTGCCCACCCGTCCCGCCCTGCGGGACGATTGCCCACAGCGGGGGGCGGGGTGGCGCTGCGTGTGCGGCGTGGTCCCGCCGCCCGCCCCCGACCGGGGCGCGGGCTGACGCTGTGCGTTGGGGTCGGGCGGGCGAAGGCTGGTGTGACGGGTGGGTGGGTGGGAGGAAAACCGCCGCGGTAGCGGGGGTTCGCTGGCCACTTAGTCGCGGCGCTGGGCGTCGGGGTCGGGCGGGCGAAGCTTGGTGTGGCGGGTGGGTGGGTGGGAGAGGGGCCGCCGCGGTAGCGGGGGACCGTTCGGCCGCGCTCGGTCAGGCGATGTGTTCCTCGGCGTCCAGGTCCTGCTGGTAGCGGTCCCGGAAGTCGCGCAGGTAGGGGCGGAGCGTGCTCTCGGCGAGGGGGCCGCCCGCCTGGCCCGTGATGCCGTACAGCTCCATCAGGTACAGGCTGAACTGGCGGGCGTTGGGGTAGTCCCCCATCTCGCTCACGTACTTGCGGAAGGCGTTGAAGTACGCCTCCTCGCGCGTCATGTCGTCCGGCAGCCCCGGACCGCCCTCGACGGGCTCGGGCAGCGGCTCGGGCAGTGGCTCGGGCTCCTCGGCGGGCGCCTGCTCCGCGCGCGGGTTAGGGATCAGCTGCCCGTTCGCCAGCGGGCGGGTGCGGCCGGGGCCCGACGGGACGCGGAACTCGGGCGCGTCCGGAGCCTGCTGCGCGTACGGCCGCGCGTCCTCGAACGTCTCGTAGGCCTCGTCGTACGCCTGCTGCTCCTCGTACGCCGCCTGCTCCTCGTACCACTCGTCGTACGGACCCTCCGGGTCGTACGGGAGCGGCGCCTCGCCCTGGGAGCGCTGCTGCGGCGGCGCCGCGAACCACGGGCTGTCGTGCTGCCCGGGCGCCCGCTGCTCCTCGGCCCCCTCGGACTGCTGGGGCTTCTGGGGCTTCTGGAGGTCTACGGGCCGCTGGGGCTCAGGGGCAGGGGCGGGCGGCGCCGGGGCCAGCTCCGGCTGCTGGGCGGCCGGAGCGGCGGGCACGGCCACGGGGGCGGGCGCGGGCGGCAGCACGGCCGGTTCGATGCCCGCCGCGGCCAGCCCCGCCGGAGCGGTCTCCGCCAGCGGCACCCCGTAACGGGCGAGCCGCAGCGGCATCAGCGACTCCACCGGAGCCTTGGTGCGCCAGCGGCGGCCGAAGCGGGAGCGCAGCCGGGCCTGGTAGACGAGCCGCTCCTGCTCCAGCTTGATGACCTGGTCGTAACTGCGCAGCTCCCACAGCTTCATCCGGCGCCACAGCAGGAACGTGGGCAGCGGGGAGAGCAGCCAGCGCGTCAGGCGCACGCCCTCCATGTGCTTGTCTGCCGTGATGTCCGCGATGCGCCCGACCGCGTGCCGCGCGGCCTCCACCGCCACCACGAAGAGCACCGGGATCACGGCGTGCATGCCCACGCCCAGCGGATCCGGCCACGCCGCCGCGCCGTTGAACGCGATCGTCGCCGCCGTCAGGAGCCACGCCGTCTGGCGGAGCAGCGGGAACGGGATGCGGATCCAGGTGAGGAGCAGGTCGAGCGCGAGGAGCACGCAGATGCCCGCGTCGATGCCGATGGGGAACACCACGGAGAAGGTGCCGAAGCCCTTCTTCTCGGCGAGCTCGCGCACGGCCGCGTACGAACCGGCGAAGCCGATACCGGCGATGACGAGCGCACCGAAGACGACGACCCCGATGAGTATCCGGTGCATGCGTGTCAGCTGCATCGCGGCCACCCGCGAACCCCTCCCTATTCCGGCTGTTGCGAGCGACAGCGTGGCACATGTGTGCGGCTGAGCGTGAGCCGGTACCGCTGGCCCGGGCGGTGGGGCGCGGTGCGGCCCGTGTGCCACAGGTCGTCAACAGCGCCGACCCTCCGCCGTGATGAGCCGCGGCCCACTGCGTGCGCCGCGGCTCATCGCCGTACAACACCAACACCGCCATGGTGGGCGCAGGGCCGCTGACCGGAGAACCGGAAGCCCGGCCGCGCGCTGCGGCCGGGCTCTTCCGTGCCTGTGTGGCTGGTTCGCTCTGCGGAGCTGACCGACCGGCGGGCTAGCTCTTGTGCTTGGCGCCGTCCAGGGCCGAGCCCTTGCCGTCACCGGCCTTCGGCTTGTCCTTCGCGTCGTCCTTCGGCTTGTCCGAAGTCGCCGTGCCGCCCGCCTTGTTCGCCGCGACGACCGACGCGGCGGCCTCCTTCGCGGCCTTCTGCGTGGCCTTGCCGAGGTCGGCGGCGTTCGGCTGCTTGTCGCCCGCGAGGCCCGCGCCGTTGTAGTCGACCGTGACGACGGCGTTCTCCACGCGCGTCACCAGGGTCTGCTGCTTGAAGGTCTCCTTGTCCTTGGTCACGTCGTAGCTGACCAGCGTCGCCTGGTCGCCCGTGCCCGGCACCGGAGTGGTCTTCACGCTCTTCGCGCCCTTGACCGCCTGCGCGTCCGCGACCTGCTTGGCGAAGTTGGCCTGCGCGCGCTTGGCGCCGCTGCCCAGGGACTGGTCGGACTCGAAGCGGTTCAGGGAGACCCGCAGCCAGCGGAACTGGGAGCCGTCGACGCCGTTGTCCTCCAGGCTCTCCCAGGTGCAGTTGCCACGCGTCGACACGTCGTCCGACGTGCCCGTCTTGCCCGCCTTGTCCTTGGCGGACGGGACGAGGCCGTCGAGCGTCTTCTTCGACAGCGTCTTGCAGGGCTCGGGAAGCTTGCCGTACGCGGCCTTCTCGACGGTCGCGGCCTCGCCGCCGGAGCCCTTCGACGCCGAGGCGGAGGGCTTGTCCGCGGAGTCCTTCTTGCCGCCGTCCGAACCGGAGCCGGAGTCGTCGCCGCTGCAGGCGGCGGCGAAGAGGATCACCGGTGCGGCGGCCGCGCCCACCAGAACGCGGGTGAGTCGCTGTCGCTGTCGCTGTGCGGGTCGGTGCATGGTTCCTTCACTCGTGTTCGCTCGTGGCGTCCGTGCGGGTGCGCGTGGACCACAGGGTCCGTTGGGCCACCGTACGCGGTGAGCGACGCGGGTGACCCGGCTTCCCGGGAGCCCGGTCCGGCATCGCGGACCCGTCAGCCGTTGAACCGGTCGGTGAGGTTTTCGGCCAGTTCACGCGCGTTGTCCTGCATTTCCTTGGAGTCCGGGACCTCGGTGCGGCGGGCGGGCTGCTCGTCGTACTCGACGGTGACGACGACGTTCGACGTGCGGAACACCACAGTCACGGTCCGGTGGCGGCTCGCCGACGAAGCGGTGCTGAGCACGTCCGCGAGGAACGCCTCGTCGCCCAGGTCGTCCAGGGTGCGGGACTCCAGGCCCTCGGGGGTGGCCTCGGGGTCGGGGGTGTCCCCCGGCTCGGTCCCGTCGCCCATGCCGACCTCGGCGGCCGCGCCGCCCTGCGCCCTGGCGGCGACCTGGGTCCCCTCGGACCCCTGGGGCTTCTCGGAGCCCTTGGACTTCTTCGGCCCCTGGGTCCCCTCGGGCTCGTCCGACCCCTCGGAGCCGGACGGGGACGGGGACTCCTCCTCGGACCCCGAGGCCGACGGCTCCGGGACGTCCGCCTCGCGGAGCTTCGTCCGGTAGACCTCCTGCGCGCGGGCGTCGTCGCTCACGGCCCCGTCGTACGAGACGACGCGCTCGAAGTCGACGAGCAGGTGGTGCGTGGCGTCGGGGGACTCGACCTTCCAGCGGCAGCCCACGCGGCGGTCGGTGTCGTAGGTGACCGTGGGGGAGCCCCCGTAGGCCTTCTCGCGCTGGCCCGCGTCCTTGATCTCCGCGATGCCGGGCAGCATCGCGTCGAGCGTCGAGTGGTCGACCGCGCCGCAGGGCTCGGGCAGGGTGCGGTACCTGCCGGGCTCGGCGGCCGTCGTCGAAGCACCCGTGTCGCCGGACTTGTCGTCGCCGTCGTCGTCGTGGCCCGAGCCGCTGGTGCAGCCGCCGAGCAGTGCCACGAGGAGGACCGCGGCGCCCGGTACATAGACCTTCCTCCGCTGCACCGTGCTGGCTCCTCTCGGTCCTGTCCGGTCCGTCCGGCCTGGTTATTGGGTTGCCGCCGGCGGGCGGCCGGTGGACACAATGTGTATCGCACGCGCTGCCGTGGACGCCGGTCCGTTTTCCCATTCGTTGACCTTGGCGCCGGTATTTGCGCTCCAGTGCTTTTGCTTTGATTCCGGGGGAATGAGGACGGTATGTCGTACGTAGAGGTTCCGGGCGCGCAGGTGCCGATCCGGATGTGGGCCGACCCCAGCACGGTCGAGGACGTCGCGATGCAGCAGCTGCGGAACGTGGCCACGCTGCCGTGGATCAAAGGTCTGGCCGTCATGCCGGACGTCCACTTCGGCAAGGGGGCGACGGTCGGCTCCGTGATCGCCATGAAGGACGCGGTGTGCCCGGCCGCGGTCGGCGTCGACATCGGCTGCGGCATGTCCGCCGTCCGCACGTCCCTCACCGCGAACGACCTCCCCGGCGACCTGTCCCGCCTCCGCTCGAAGATCGAGCAGGCGATTCCGGTGGGCCGCGGGATGCACGACTCCCCGGTCGACCCGGGGGGCTTCCACGGCTTCGCTACGGCGGGGTGGGAGGGGTTCTGGGGGCGGTTCGAGGGGGTGGCGGACGCGGTGAAGTTCCGTCGGGAGCGGGCAATGGTGCAAATGGGGACACTTGGGTCGGGCAACCACTTTGTTGAAGTTTGCATTAGTGGCGATGGTGCGGTGTGGCTGATGCTGCACTCCGGCTCCCGCAACATCGGCAAGGAGCTGGCCGACCACCACATCGGCGTCGCCCGCGACCTGCCGCACAACCAGGGCCTGGTGGACCGCGACCTGGCCGTCTTCATCGCGGAAACGCCGCAGATGGCGGCGTACCGGAACGACCTCTTCTGGGCCCAGGAGTACGCGAAGTACAACCGCGCGATCATGATGGCGCTCCTGAAGGACGTCGTCCGCAAGGAGTTCAAGAAGGCCAAGCCGACGTTCGAGCAGGAGATCTCCTGCCACCACAACTACGTGTCGGAGGAGCGGTACGACGGCATGGACCTGCTCGTCACCCGCAAGGGCGCGATCCGCGCGGGCTCCGGCGACTACGGCATCATCCCGGGCTCGATGGGCACCGGCTCGTACATCGTGAAGGGCCTCGGCAACGAGGCGTCGTTCAACTCGGCCTCGCACGGCGCGGGCCGCAGGATGAGCCGGAACGCCGCGAAGAAGCGCTTCTCCACGCAGGACCTGGAGGAGCAGACGCGGGGCGTGGAGTGCCGCAAGGACTCGGGCGTCGTGGACGAGATCCCCGGCGCGTACAAGCCGATCGAGCAGGTCATCGACCAGCAGACCGACCTGGTCGCGGTCGTGGCAAAGCTCAAGCAGGTGGTGTGCGTGAAGGGCTGACAGCGCGTTGGGCCCGGGCTGATGCCAGCCCGGGCCCCGGTGTTCAGTACGTCACTGCTCGGTTGGTGTCGGCACCTGGCCGCTGCGTAGTCGCCATAAGCGCATGTGACAGCTCCGCTCGCTTCGTCCGAGATAGTCGGCTGCTGTCGAGCTGTCGCCGATCCGCAGGAGCCTCCGGTCTTCTTCGGGCGTCCAGCGTCGTTGTGTGTGAGCCACCCTCATGCCAACAGGGCGGCTCCATGCGGCGAGTGAATCGGCCTTGTCCAGCTTGCGTTGCAGTGAGAGGCAGCCTGGGTAGTAGAGGGCAGCCGCCAGTGTCTGTGCGGGCTCCTTCGTGTAGAGGACGTTGTAGATGCTGTCCCGGGCGTTGCGTTTGATCGTGCGGTCGGCGCCGGTGAGATCGCGGGCGTAGTCACAGAAGAACGCGGCGATCGCGGTGCTGGCCGTGGTCAGTGAAACGAACGGCCACCCTTGGCTCGTGTAGCCGACGGAGCCGTCGGCATCGACGATGCCCCGGACGTAGTCCCGCGTGCAGAAGGCCACTCGGGGCGGTGCGATGTCCTTGGACTTGCGGCCGTAGGGCAGGCCGAGTGCGTTGATCCTGGTTCTGGCCTCCAGGGAGCACATGCTCCACGTCGCCGAGGTGTGGACCGGGGCGAAGTTCGTCGTTCGAGTGCGCTGGGTGACGCTGCTGTTGTAGGGCGTCAGTTGTTTGAACGTGTACAGCAGCTCGATATCCCGCGCGTTGACCTCGGCTGTCAGGCGGCCCTTCTGACCTGCCCCTTGGTGCAGGTGTCCGTCCATCTGTAAGAACCCGAACATGTACGCGTACTCGGGGACTTCGAGGTCCATGAAGCCGTGCCCGTTAGGCTCGTGTGCAGCCATGAGGAAGGTGCCCTTCCTGCTTGGTCAGGCCCTCGGTTCGGGATGCCGCCCGGCCGGGGGCCGTCTGTGTGATGTTGTCGGTTTGAGCCTAGGCAGGCCGGACATCACGGAGGAATGGCGATAGAACGCGTTCACCTGGATAGGTGAACGCGTTCGAGGCGGGGTGGCTACTTCGCGTGGGAGACCGCGTAGATCATGACGAAGGCCACGATGTGGATGCCGAAGAGGAAGTACGCGAGGTACCACCACACCATGCGTTCGTTCTTCTTCTCCTGCTGGAGGCGGCGGGACTCCTGCTCGTGGCGGAGGCGGTCGAGGGGGTCCGTGGAGTCGGGGGAGCCGCCGGGGGTGCCGGGGTCGTCGGCCGCGTAGGTCACGGCTGCTCCCGGTGGACCTTGGTGTTGGAGGCCTGGGCGCGGGGGCGGACCACCAGCAGGTCGACGTTGACGTGTGGCGGGCGGGTGACCGCCCAGGTGATCGTGTCGGCGACGTCCTCGGCGGTCAGGGGCTCGGCCACGCCCGCGTACACCTTGGCGGCCTTCTCCGCGTCGCCGCCGAAGCGGGTGAGGGCGAAGCCCTCGGTCCTGACCATGCCGGGGGCGATCTCGATGACGCGGACCGGAGTGCCGACGATCTCCAGGCGGAGGGTCTCGGCGAGGACGTGGGCGCCGTGCTTGGCGGCCACGTAGCCCGCGCCGCCCTCGTACGTGGCGTGGCCCGCGGTGGAGGAGACGACGACCACCGTGCCGTCGCCGCTCGCGGTGAGGGCGGGGAGCAGGGCCTGGGTGACGTTCAGGGTGCCGATGACGTTCGTCTCGTACATCTGCCGCCAGTCGGCCGGGTCGCCGGTGGCGACGGGGTCGGCGCCGAGCGCGCCGCCCGCGTTGTTCACCAGGACGGCGATGCGCTGGAAGGCCGTGGCGAAGGCGTCGACGGCCGCGCGGTCGGTGACGTCGAGGCCGTACGCCGTCGCGCTGTGGCCCGCCTCCGTCAGCTCCGCGGCGAGCGCCTCGACGCGGTCCTTGCGGCGGGCCGTCAGGACGACGCGGTATCCGGCCTCGGCGAGGCCGCGCGCCGTCGCGGCGCCGATGCCGCCGCTGGCGCCGGTGACGACGGCGATGCCGGGCTTGCGGGGGGTGTCGGCGTGCGGCGTGGACGGCATGGGGCTGCTCCCTCGGGTGCGGGGCTCGTACGGGCGTTCTCTCGCTCCGGCAGCCAGGATAGGCGGGGTGCCTCACTCGCCTCGCGGCGCGTACATGATCAGGGCCATGCCCGCGAGGCACACCAGGGCGCCGGTGACGTCCCACCGGTCGGGCCGGTAGCCGTCCGCGACCGCGCCCCAGGCGAGCGACCCGGCCACGAAGACGCCGCCGTACGCCGCAAGGACGCGGCCGAACTCGGCGTCGGTCTGGAGCGTCGCGACGAAGCCGTAGAGCCCGAGGGCGAGGACGCCCGCGCCGATCCACACCCAGCCCCGGTGCTCCCGCACGCCCTGCCAGACGAGCCAGGCGCCGCCGATCTCGAAGAGGGCGGCGACGGCGAAGAGGGCGGCGGAGCGGGCGACGAGCATGGCACCCAGGGTGTCACGGGCCGCGGTGCCGACCGGCCCGCCGCCTTGGTCCCGGCCGCTGTGTCGCGCCGTGGCGTCGGCCGGTCCGCCGCCCCCGCCGCGCCGCGTGCCGCGCCACCCCCTGGCCTCAGCCGGTCCGGGCCTCTGTCAGGTCCAGCGCCCAGTCGTTGCACCGGCTCCAGCGGCCCTTCGGGTACTCGAAGTCGCCCGTGCCCACGAGAGTGAAGCCCGCCTTGCGGCAGACCGCGTTGGACGGGGCGTTCGCCGTGGCCGGGAAGGCGTGCAGCGAGCCGTGGCGGCCGACCGTGCGGGCGTCCTCGACGGCCAGGAGGGTGGCGGTGACGGCGAGGCCCCTGCCCTGGAACTCCGGCAGGACGCCCCAGCCCGTCTCCCAGATCGTCTGCCCGGCGTGGATCGCCTCCCAGTAGCCGACGAGGCCCGCGGCCTCTCCCGTGTCCGCCGTCACGATCGTGAACATCCGGCCCGTGCCGCCCAGGTGCAGATATCTGTGGTGGCGGTCGCGGAGCTTCTCCTCCGGCTCGGGGCCGCCCAAGTGCGCCGTCATCGCGGGGGTGTTGTGCAGGACGAGCTGCGGGAAGTCACCCTCGCCGTACGGGACGAGGCGGACCGGTGGCGGGTGGGCCGTGCTGGGTGTGCGCTCCATGTCCTCACGGTAGGGGGAGGGTCTGACAACGCCGCCCTGGCACGGGATGACCAGCGTCAGTCTTCCGCTGGCGTGCCAATGCAGCCACCATGGAAGCGGATTCTGAGTCGCGGAACCGTAACGTCAGGGGGAACCACGGTATGGCGGAGTCTGCGAAGGACTTCTGTTCCGACTTGGTCGATCTGTCCGGGGTCTCCTTGGTCTCCTTGGCGGAGCTGCACGCCGGTGACGATCCGGTGCTGCGGCGGGCACTGCACCGCGCCGCACGCCGGGCGAGCGTGTTCCCCGGCACGCTGGACGAGCAGAACAGCGAGGAAATGGCACTGCTGCGCGGGGACCGGCCGAGGCGCCGGGGGTGACCGACGGGCGGCTGGACCCCTACCGGCTCCCCGAGGAGTCGTTGAGGTCCATCGCCGCAGGTGACGCCCGGGCTCCGGAGCTGCGGCTGCTGCGCTCCGCCCAGCGCAGCCACCTGCTGCTGGTCCTGAGGTCGCTGGTCGACCACAGCGGCGTGGCGCGGGCCCGGCCGCCCCGCGTCGGCGCAGCGGCGCCCCGCCTCGGCGCGGTGGCGTCGGCGGAGGCGGCCTGGTGCCTGCTCGCCGCCGTGCAGCGCGGTGACCCGGGCGCGGTCGACGCGGTCCTCGCGGACCCCATGGTGATGGCCTGGGCCATGCGGCTGCTGCGGCGGCTGCGCGGCGTCGGGCGGGGCGCCGCCCCCTCGGCTTCCTCGGCGGCGCCGCTGTGGGCGGATGTCGGCCAGTTGTACGCGCTGGCCGCGGCGGCGGCACTGCGTGCCGGGCGGGACGCCGTGGTGGGCGTACCGGCCCACCGGGGCATGGTGTGGGTGCCCGGCGCCGGGGTCGTGGGGCCGCTGTCGGCGCGCAGGTGGAGCGGGGCCGAGGTCCGGGTGGCCGCGCACGGCGCGGTCGTACGGGGGGAGGGCGGGGAGGTGCGGCTGCCCCGGGACCTGGGGGAGTCCGCGCCGGGGTGGCAGCCGCTTCCGGTGCTGTGGTCCGCGGCGCCCTGGTCCGAGGAGCCGGGGGCCGCGCTCCGCTTCGACACGGTGACGCCGTACCGCGACTTCGTGGTGTCCCCGCGGGCGCCGGTGCGGATGGCGGGGCGGCGGTCCGGGCTGTGGCGGGAGCGGGTCGCCGGTGCGTGCGCCCTGCTGACCCGCGAGTCCCCGGCGGACGCGGTGCGGCTCGCGGCGCTGGTGCGGGTCCTGGTGCCCCGGGCCTTCGCCGCGTCCACGCGGGGCCAGGTGGCCAGTTCCTCCTCGCCGGACGCCTTCGGCGCGGTCACGCTTTCGCTGCCGTACGACGAGGCGCAGATGGCCGCCACGCTGGTGCACGAGACCCGCCATCAGCAGTTGAACGCGCTGCTCAGCCTCGTGCCGCTGGTGCGGGAGCCGGACGCGGGCGGGGGGCGTCCGCTGCACTACGCGCCCTGGCGCAGCGATCCGCGGCCCGTGCACGGCCTGTTGCACGGGGTGTTCGCGTTCGCGGGGGTGGCGCGTTTCTGGCGGCTGCACCGGGAGTTCGTCACGGGGGACGAGGCGCGGCGTGCCGACTTCGAGTTCGCCGTGTTCCGGGACCAGGTGCGGGAGGTCGCCGCCGCGCTCCTTGCGGGTGCGGAACTCACCGCGGCGGGGCGCCTGTTCGTGGAGGAGATCGCGGCGGCGGCCGAGGGGTGGGCGAAGGAGGACGTCATGGCCGAGCCCGCGCGGCTGGCCGCGCACTACTGCGCGTTGCGGCGGGCCGTGTGGCGGGCGCGGCACCTGGAGTTCGACGGGGAGGCGGCGCGGCGGGCCGCTGCCGCGCGGGCGGCGGGCGAGGCGGCTGGGCCGCTGCCGGGCTCGCGGCTGCGGCCGCGTCCGGACGCGATCCGCACGGACACCTTCGGGCACGTGGTCCGGCTCTATCTGGGGACGCCGGACGAGTTCGCCCGCCGCTGGCGGAAGGCCGACGCGGCGGGGGACGTGGTGGTCGGTGCCGAGTGCGCGGCGGTGGCCGGGGACGCCGACGGTGCCGCGCGCCGTTACGCGGCGTGGGCCGAGGCGGAGCCGGACGACGTGGAGGCGTGGATCGGCGCGGTGCTCGCGGACCCGGGCCGCTCGGCGGCCGGGGAGCTGCTGCTCGGCCGCCCGGAGGCCGTGGCGGCGGTGCGCCGGGCGGCGGCGGCCGAAGGCGGAGAGCCGCCGGGCCCGTTGGAGCTCGCGCGGTGGCTGCGCGGCGCTGTCGCCGCGCCCGGCGGTGAGAGCGGCGAGAGCGGCGACAGCAGGTAGAGCGGCGGCAGCCGGTATCGGCGACAGCAGGTGTCGCCGCCAGCGACCGGCGTGGCTAGAGCGAGATCAGGTCGATGTCCGCGTTGGCCCTGAGTCCCTTCTCGGCGTCGCGGGTCGCGGGGTGGGACGGGCCCAGGATGGTCCGGTACGTGGACAGCGCCTCTTGGAGGATCTGGCCGCTCTCCTCCGTCCGGCCCAGGGCCTTGAGGTCGTGGCTGAGGTTCAGCTGGACGGCGAGGTTCGCGGGGTGCCGTTCGCGCAGCCGCGCGGCCTCCTCGGCGACGGCCGCGTCGATCTCGTAGGCCCGGTCGGGGCGGCCGAGCGCGAAGTGGTCGCTGGCGAGGTTCATCCGGGCGAGCAGGGTGCGCGGGTGCTCGGCGGAGAGCGTGCGGGTCAGCCCGTCGACGATCTCCTGGTCCAGGGCGAGGGCGCCGTCGTTCTCGCCGAGCAGCCGCAGGGTCACGGCGAGGTTCATGGCCATGGCGTGGCTGTGCGGGTGTTCGCGGCCGTAGAGCCCGCGGTGCTCCTCCAGGGCCTGTTCGGTCAGCTGCCTGGCCTCTTGCAGCTTGCCGACCTGGCGCAGGTCGTTGGCGTGGCTGATGGCCATCTGGAGGTACTGGCGGCTGCGCTCCCCGAAGCGGTTGCGCACCAGGGAGACGTACGGGGTGGAGAGTTCGTACGCGCCTTCGTGGTCGCCCTTCTTGCGGCGGGTCACGCAGAGGTTGCGGATCACCTGGACGGTGAACCAGTGGTCACCGCCGAGCTGGTCGCGCAGTTCCTCGGCGAGCTGCTCGTAGCCTTCGAGCGCCTCCTCGTACCGGCCCACTTCCTGGAGGTCGAGGAGGTAGGCGTTGTAGGTGGTCAGGGTGTAGAGGTGGTCCTCGCCGAGGACCTCCACGCGGCGTTGCCACGTGTCGTGGTCCAGTTCCCGCGCCTTCTCCGGTGAGCCCGCGAGGCGCAGGCTCACCGCGTAGTTGTGGGCGGTGAGGAGGGTGGCGGGGTCGTCGGGGCCGAATTCGGCGAGGCTCGTCTCGTAGACCCGCTGGTCGATCTCGCGGGCTTCGTAGAAGTTGCCGCGGATGCGGTGGTTGCCCGCCATGAAGCTCTGGGCCTGGAGGGTGTTCTCGTGGGCGTCGCCGAGGGCCCTGCGGTAGCGGTCGACGAGTTCGGCCTGGAGGTGGAAGGCGCGGTCGAGGTCGAGGTTCTGCTCGCGCAGGGCCTGGGCGATCTGCTGGTCGATGCCGAGGACTTCCTCGTGGTCCTCGCCGAGCCGCTGCCGCCAGATGTCGGCGGCGCGTTCGCCCAGGTTGAGGGCCGCCGCGTAGTCCCCCCTGGCCCGCAGGAACCACACCTCGTTGAGGACGAGGCGGCGGGTCCAACCCTCTTGGCATTCGACGGCGTTGGAGGACCGCAGATGGGTGAGGAGGGAGGAGTAGCGCGGCCAGAAGGTGGCGCGCTGGGGGTTCCTGGGGTCGGCGTTGGACAGGAGCTGGTGGGCGGCGTGCCGCATCTGGGCCCGCTCCTGGGGGTTCATCTGCTCGACGAGGACGCGCTGGACCAGGCGGTGCAGCTGGACGGTCGACTGGCGGTGGTCGATGCGGGCGAGGGCGTAGCGGCCGATCTCGCGCACGGCGCGGCCGAGTTTGACGGGGTCGTCGAGCGCGGCCTGGAGTTCCTGGGGCACGGAGATGCCGCGGACGGCGGAGAAGAGGTCCCAGGAGATGGGTTCGGGGGCGAAGAACGCGCAGACCTGGAGGAGTTGGAGGGCGTCGGGGCGGTCCTCGCGGAGGCGTTCCAGGGACACGTTCCAGGCGGCCGCGACCGGCATCTCGTAGTCGGGCGGCGGGTCGGACTGGAGGAGTTCGGCCCATTTGCGTTCGAAGAGTTCCAGGTACTGCTGGACGGGCATGCCCGTCTCGGCCAGCCAGACGGAGGCCTGTTCGACGGCCAGGGGGAGGTCGCCGAGGGAGGCGGCGAGGTGGTTGACGGCCTCGTCGGGGAGCTCGGGGCTGCGGCGGCGCAGCAGCGAGACGCTCTCCTCGCGGGCGAACACGTCGACCTCCAGGGAGCTCGCCGTGCTGGACCACTGGACGTTGCGGGAGGTGACGAGGATCCGTCCGGGGCCGTCGCTGGGGAAGTACTTGCGTACTTCTTTGGGGTCTTCGGCGTTGTCGAACACCAGCAGCCAATCGCTGTAGGGCTCGCCCCTGCGCAGCGCGTCGAGGACGGCCGGGACCGCGGAGATCTCGGAACCGGCCTGGAGCCCCATCTGTTCGCCCAGTTCGATGAGGGACTGGACGATCTGGTTCTCCTGCTCGGAGGCCACCCACCAGATGAGCCGGTAGTCGCGGCTGTGCCGGTACACGTATTCGACGGCGATCTGTGACTTCCCCACGCCGCCCATGCCGTGCAGCGCCTCGGGGAGCACCGCGGTGACTCCGGTGCCGAGGCGGTCCTGCAGCTGTTCGAGCAGGGTTTGGCGGCCGGTGAAGTTCCTGTTCCGCTGCGGTACGTTCCCCCAGATTCGGGGCGGGTCGTGCGGGCCGCGCGGGCCCGGGGCAACCGGCAGACCGGCAGACACGGCGGGGCCTCCAGAAAGGGAGCGAGGGGGAGCTGAGGGGGAGGGGGGTGGGGTGGTTGCGGAGGGGGTGGGAGCAGTGGGGGGTGGGGCGGTGGGGGACGCGGCCCGGGATGGGGGCGGCGCCGGAAAGCCCTCGCGGTCCGGGGTGTTCGCCGGGGCTTGCGGCCGGTACCGTATCGCAGTTTGATGGCTCTTTTTCAAGTTTGACCCGCTATCAGCCTTTGAGTACTGTAATGAATGCTTATGTCCTGATGTAAAGGCTTCGTTAAGAGTCAGGGCGCGCGGGCCTGCCGCATGGCTTTGCAACAGCCTTCCCAGATGGTTGGCGCGGGCGAGATAGGGCCCCGAAAGGGCGCAGAGCGCGGTGTAGAGATGGGTCACGAAAGGGCGCGTCTGGTCCGTGATCGGCGGGTCCGCGGGGTCGCCGTCCGGCGCGACCAGGGCGCCGCCGCCCTCCCAGAGCGCTTCGAGCCGGGGCCCCAGGAACCCCTGGACCTGCCGCAGCGCCCCGAGGGTGTCGGCGCGCCGCCCGAGCGCGAGCAGCTCCTCGCGCACGCCCTCCACGAAGTCGTACGACACGCGGTACGCGTCCTCGACGTCGGCGGTGTCGTCGCCGCGGCGCACCAGGCCGAGCAGTACGATCTCGGCCAGGTTCCAGAACCGGGTGCCCGGCAGGGCCTGTTGGAGCAGCCGCATGACCGGCAGGTTCAGGGGCACCGCCGCCAGGCGCTTGGCCAGGGCGAAGCCCGCGGGCGACGCGGTGGCGCGGAACCGGCGCACCACGGCGGCCGCCCGCTCGGCGCGGTCCCGCTCAGGGGACGGCTCGGGCGCGGCGCCCCGGCCTGGCCCTGCGGTCTCGTCGAGGCCCTCCAGGAGCACGTCGGCGAGGCGCTCGGGCACCGGGCCGACCGCCTCCGCGCGCAGGTCCCCGGCCGGTGCCGTCAGGAGCGCGGCGATGCGGTGCCACTGGCTGGTGTCGGCCGCGGCCACCAGGCGGGCCCAGCGGCCGAGCGACTCCGGGCGCAGCTCCACCACCGGGACGGCGACGGCGTCCGCGGGGCCCGGCTCGGGGACGGCGCGGGGCGCCAGGGCGTCGGCTTCCGGGGGGCAGGTCTCGGCGTCGTAGCGGCGGTTGGGCTCGGCCGGGGACGCGGTGCGCAGCCGGACGGGCGTGACCGTGGGCAGGGTGAGGTCCCACAGGTGCTGGGGCAGCACGTTCAGGACGGCGGTGGGGGAGGTGCCCGCGAGGCGGTGCAGGAACGCGGCGGCGCTGCCGTCGCGCCAGGCCTCGTGGCCGCCGTCCGTGACGACGAGGACCAGTTGGCGCGCGCTGGGGGACAGGGCGGCGGGCGGGGCCCCGTGCGGGCTCCAGCGCAGCCGCCGCACCGTGCGGAACGCCGCCGTCTGCTCCATCAGCTCGCCGATCTGGCGGGCCGTGCGGCGCCACAGGGCCATCGAGGGGCCGTCGTCCACGAGCAGCAGCAGGTCCTGGCGCCGCTCCGGCAGCGAGCGGCACACCGGCGTCCACAGGCCGTCCACGGCGGCCCGCTCGGCGGTGGCCTCCTCGTCGAGGGCCGTGTCGTACGGCGAGGACCGGAACAGGCGCAGCGGGCGCAGGGCACGACCGAGGGCGAGGGAGTCGAGCCGCGTGCCGTCGGTGCGGGCGGCCTGCTCGCCGCCCGGGGCGCCGCCGAAGCCGCCGCGCAGGCCGACGAGCGGCCGGACGGGGGCGGCGGCGACGGGCGGTGCCTTCTCGTGGGCGGGTTGCGGGCGTTCCTGGGGGTGTTCTCGGGGGCGCTCGCGTGCGGGTTCCTGGGGGAGCTCCTTCGGGTGCTCGCCCGGGGCGTCAGGGGAGTCGGGCGCGTGGGGCGCGTGGGGCGCATCGGGGGCGTCGGGGGCGGGGCGCCCCGGCCGGGCCGTGCCGCGCGTCGCCTGCGGCGGGGGGAACACCGGAAGCGCCGCGTCCCGGCAGGCGGCCAGGTACACCGCGTCCGCGAGCTCCGACCACGTGGGCCCGTCCGGATTCGGGGTGTCCGGGGCCTGCCCGGCGCGCGCGGACTCCCGTGCGGCCTCGGGCGGCGGCTCCGCGGCGGCGACCGTCATCCCGGCCTCGATTCCGCCCCCGCCCCGTCGAGCCGGTGCCACAGGGCGTCGACCAGTTCGTCGAGCGCCCCCGCGTCGGCGGGTAGGCGTCCCGAGGTCGTCAAGTACACGGAGTTCAACAGCTGGTCGATGGCGAGGCCGCCGCGCTCCCGGCTGCGCCTCAGGAACCGCTCGATCAGATCGCCGCCGTCCCCGGCGCGGGTGGCCGCGCCTTCCGCGAGGTGTGCCGTCACCATGTCGACGAGCTGCGTACGATCCGGATCCGGCATATGCAGGCGCAAACAGCGCCGTAAGAAGGCGGGTGGGAACTCGCGTTCGCCGTTGGACGTGATGACCACGATTGGGAAGGCGCGGCAGCGGACGACGCCGCCGACGATCTCCGCGGTGCCCTCCGGGTCGTCGGTCAGGACGGTCACGCGCGGATGGCGCCGCCGGGCCCGCAGCAGCTCGGAGACGGGGAACTGACCCTCTTCGAAGACGCTCAGCAAGTCGTTGGCCAGGTCCTGGTCGCTCTTGTCCAGCTCGTCGATCAGCAGGACGCGCGGCGTCTCGTACGGGAGCAACGCCGTGCCCAGGGGGCCGAGTTGGACGTAGTCGCCGATTCCGGGGAGCTGCTCGTCGGCCGCCGCCGCGCCGCCGTCGGCCGTCCGGGGTGCGACGGGGGAGTCCTCCGCCGTGCGCAGCGCGCGCAGCGCGGCGGAGTCCTGCACGCGGCCGATCGCGTCGTACTCGTACAGGCCCGAGCGCAGTGTCGTCCTGCTGGTGATGTGCCAGCGGAGGACCCGGCCGAGCCGCAGCTCGCGGCTGATGCGGTAGGCGAGGCTGCTCTTGCCCGTGCCGGGGCGGCCCGTCACCAGGAGCGGGCGTCGCAGAAGCAAAGCGGCGTTGACCATGTCGGCCTCGCGCCGCAGCTGCTCGGAGGCCGGGGAGCGCCCCGAAGGCCTGCCGAGCCTGCGCGCGACCTCGTCGTCGCCGGCGGGGGGCGGCGGCACCACGGGCCCGCCGGTGAAGCGGCGCCAGGGCGGTGGTTCGGGCAGCAGCTCGCGCAGGGTCGTGTCGTACAGGGGCTGTCCCGAACCTCGGTAGATCCACCAGCGGTTCTGGCTTGCGGAGCCGGACGTTCCGGCAGAGGTGGCGGGGTGGGGCGAGCCGGGGTCCGGGCCGGATCCGGGGTCGGGGCCGCCCTCGGCGGGGCCGGGGCCCGTGGCCGCCGGGTCCGCCGCTTCCGCGGGTGTCGCCGTGTCCGCGTCAGGAGTCATGTCCTGTGACCGGACGGCCTGTGACCGGACGTCCTCGGCGCCCGCCGCGCCGACCGGGCGGATCCCTTGAGGCGCGCCGTCCTCGGGAAGCATCGCGTCCTACCCTCCCCCCTGTGCGGAAGAATCCGCCATGGCGCCGCCCCCTCCTGGAAGGCGGTACGGATCGTCCCAGAGCAGTGCTGCGTGGCGACCCAGCGTAGAGTCGCCCTCAGCAGCATCCCCGGCTTTTGCCTCTATGCGCAACGACCGGACGGCATTGGGTAGTTGATGGATTCCTGTGCGAGCGGCCAAGTCGGCCAGCTCGCCGCGGAACACCGGATCTATGCCGCCCCGTCTGTCCCACACCACGATCGGCACCCCGGCGCGCAGCGACTCGGCCAACTCGTCGACACCGGAACCGCTTCCGCCGGTGCGGCCCGGCGGGTCGCTGAGGACCACCATGACGCGCCTGGGGTCCGAGAGCAGCCGGGAGCGGCCGTCGTCGGGAAACCAGTGCACGGGGCCCGCGCGGCCGGTGAGGAGCGCGTCCCAGCGGCGCGCCCAGCGGCCGTGGGTGTCCGTGCGCTCCATCCGCTCTAGGCTGCGCAGGAGCACCGGGTGGTCCTCCCCGAGGCTGCCGTCCGCGCCGTGGAAGCCCTTCTTGGCCCACCGCTCGACCGGCAGCCCCAACAGCTCCCTGGGCAGCACGAACTCCAGCGTGAGGTCCTCCTTGCAGAAGTAGGCCCAGCCCGTCTCCGCCTCCTCCACCAGGGACTTCACCCGCTCGGGCAGCTCGGCCACGTCGACGCGCAGATCCCCGCCGCGCACCGGATAGGGCTCGGGCCCCTCGATCTGCCACCAGTACGAGAGCAGCCGCTCGTCCGCGTGGTCGGGGTCGGGCAGGGGGCGCAGCCGGATCAGCAGACAGGCGCTCGGCGCCCACACCGGCTCCTGGCCGACGGCGCGCACCGGGGGCGCGGGAGTGGGGGCCGCCGCGCGGACGCCCCGCCCAAGAAGGCCGGATTCCGCCCCTGCCGCCACGGGCAGGACGGGATCGCCGCTCTCGACCGGTACGCCGGGCACGTGCTCGGCCCTCGCCGGGCGGCCCCGGCCCCGCTCGCTCCGGCTCCGCTCGCCCCGGCAGGCGGCCGGGCGCACCGGCCCGTCGCCGTACGGCTCGGGGCGGGCGCGGTGCTCCCGCACCCAGTCGAGCAGGTCCTGTTGCCGCTGGCCCTTCGCGTAGCGGGCGAGGTGCTCGACGAGCAGGACGCAGGGCGGCAGTTCGCCGGGCCGGGCGTTGAGCGTCGCGGCGTGCACGACGGCGAGCCAGGGCTCGGTGCAGTGGGCGGGCAGCGGGTCGGCGTGGTACCGCATGACCTCCTGGTACGCGCCCGCGATGTCGAGCACTTCGAGACCGCCGAGCGCCTCCATCAGACGGGACCAGTCCTCCGGCGGGAACAAGGGCACCTCCGCCACGGCGATCGCGGTCCGTACGCGCTCGGTGTAGCGCGTGTTGCCTTCGAGGAGTTCGACGACGCCGCCGAGCACCTGGAGGCCGTCGGCGTACTCCAGAACCGCCATGAGGAGCGAGGAGAGGTACGTCCGCCGCCGGGCGCTGTCCGGCACCGCGACCGTGGCGCCGAGGGCCCGGCCGACCATGCGGGTGCATTCGCGAAGGGTGGCCGTCTCGTCGAAGGCCGGTACGCCGTCGAGGGCGTCGAGCACGATCTTGGGCGGTCCCCAGGACTGCGTCACGGGGCATCGCCGCCCGGCGCCTGCGGCCACACCTCGTCGAACAGGGCGAGCGCCGCCCGTGCCGGTTCTGACGACTCGTCAAGCATGCGCAGCGCGGCCACGAGCGCCTCCCTGCCGTCGCGGTGGTCGACGCAGGCCTGCACGACGTGGAAGACCTGGAGGCGCGGTCTGGGGTGGTCCCGGACGCCGTGCCGGATGTGCGCGGGGAGCAGCCGCCGCAGGGTGGCCGCGCGGTCCTCCTCGACCAGGGGTACGCCCAGGAGGGCGTCGGCGAGGGCGAACTGCTCGCGGTCGGTGGGGAGTTGGGGTGGCGGGCGCTCGGCACGGGGCTCCGGCGCGGTGCCGTGGGCCGGGCCCGCGCCGCCGTTCGCCCCGCCGTCGACCGCGTCGGCGAGGGCGGGGCACAGGCGGGCCGCCGCCTCCATGGGGAGCATCCACGCGGCCCTGGTGCGCCGGTCGCCGAGCGCGGCCGTGAGCATGCCGACCACCCTGCGCGTGGCGGGGTCCCAGACGCCCGCGCCGCTGAAGCCCGGCTCGATCCAGGCGCTCGCGGCGTCGAGCCCGTCGAGCTGCACCCAATCCAGGTGCGGGCCCCCGCGGCCCGCGAGGCTCGCTCTGGACCACAGCCCGTCGGGGGCGCGGGCGGGGTGGCCGTAGACGCTCACCTCGCGCCGGTCGGGTTCGCCGCAGGGGCCGAGCCGGGCGAAGCCGACGTCGGGGGGCGGGCGCCAGGTGGTGGTGAGGACCGCGAGGTCACCGACCCCGTCCGCCGGGCCGGGGAACCAGCCGCCGGGCACGACCGTGGCCTCGCCGGGCGCCACCCCCGGGTGGCCGCCGACGTCCACGCGGACCGGGTCGGCGGGAGCGTCGGGACTCGTCCGGCGCAGGGCGCCCGCGACCACGTGCGCGCAGGTCAGCACGTAGCAGGGCGCCACCATGATCCCGGCGCCCCGTAAGTCGCCCGCCGGCGTGAGGACGCGCACGCGCCCCGCCGCGGGCGTGCTCTGCCCATCCCCCTCGGCCACTGCCCCGCCCCTTCCCCCGGCACGGATCCGACGGCGCGCACTTCCCGGTACGGAGCCAGCGTACGAAGGACGCACGCTCCGCGCACCGGCGCTGCGCGCACCGGAGTGTCCCGGGTCGGTAACCGCCGGTTCTCCGGTGCTTACCCAGGGAACCGGACGTTCACGGCCAGACCAGGCAGTACGCCTGGTGTCCCGCGTCGTGCAGGCGGTGGCTGAAGTCCTGCCACTCGTGCAGGAGTTGGTAGACGTTGAACGCGTCGCGGGGGCCGCCGCGGTCCGGGACCGTGGACCAGATGAAGGCGGCGGCGCCGACCGACTCCTCGCCGACGCCGCGCAGCGGGTCGACGACCGTCATGGGGAGCTTCACGACCGCGTAGTCGGGGTGGAGGACGACCAGTTCCAGCGGGGGGACCTTGTGCAGGGGTATGCCCTCGATGCCGGTGAGGACCATCGCGGCCATCGTCTCCGGCTTGATCTTCGTGAACATGCCGCCCATGCCCAGCTCGTCGCCGCCGAGCTCCTCGGGCCGCATCGAGATCGGTACCCGGGCCGCGGTCGCGCCGTCCGGGGCCCCGAAGTACTTGTAGGTCACCCCCACCCCGCCGCTCCTGCTTCCCGTGCGCTCCCGCCGCGCCCTGTCCGGCGCCCGCTGCTCGGGGGCCGGGGCCGCCTCCGCATCTCGCCGGTGCTTGCCCCGCCGGGCACGCCGGGGACCCAGGCCGTCGGTCCCCTCGCCCAGTCCACCACCGCGCTGCATATCTCCACCCGACTGCTTTTCCAGGGCGCACGGGCCTTGCCGCGCAACCCGATCATCGTGTCAGTGACCTCCCCCACGGTCACCCGCCGAAACGTGGGGTGAAACACCAGTCCACAGGATCTCCGCACCACCCGCCCCGAGGGAAGGCGGTGCGGCCGGAAAGCCGGCGCGCAGGAGGCCCCGGCGCGCTGTCCGGACCCTCTGACACCATGGTTCATGTGAGCTTCCCGTATAGCGCCCCAGTTTCGCAGACTCTCTTCGACCGCGCGGCGGCCGTGACGCCCGGCGGTGTGAACTCGCCCGTGCGCGCCTTCCGCGCGGTGGGGGGTACGCCCCGCTTCATGGTGTCCGGTACCGGTCCGTACCTCACGGACGCCGACGGTCGCGAGTACGTCGACCTCGTGTGTTCGTGGGGCCCCATGATCCTCGGCCACGCCCACCCCGAGGTGACCGCGGCCGTCCAGGAGGCCGTCGCGCGCGGCACGTCCTTCGGCACGCCGGGCGAGGGCGAGGTCGCCCTGGCCGAGGAGATCGTGGCCCGGATCGCCCCCGTCGAGCAGGTCCGCCTGGTGTCCAGCGGCACCGAGGCGACGATGTCCGCCATCCGCCTCGCCCGCGGCTTCACCGGGCGCGCCAAGGTGATCAAGTTCGCCGGGTGCTACCACGGCCACGTGGACGCGCTCCTCGCCGCGGCCGGGTCCGGCGTCGCCACCCTCGGCCTGCCGGACACACCCGGGGTCACGGGCGCCCAGGCGGGCGACACCATCGTCCTTCCGTACAACGACATCGAGGCCGTGCACGAGGCCTTCCACAACCACCCGGGCCAGATCGCCTGTGTGATCACGGAGGCCTCGCCGGGCAACATGGGCGTGGTGCCGCCGGGGCCCGGCTTCAACGAGGGCCTGAAGTCCGCGTGCGAGAAGAACGGCGCGCTGTTCATCTCCGACGAGGTCATGACCGGCTTCCGGACGAGCAGGGCCGGCTGGTTCGGCGTGGACGGGGTCGTGCCCGACCTGATGACCTTCGGCAAGGTCATGGGCGGCGGCTTCCCCGCCGCGGCGTTCGGCGGCCGCGCCGACGTGATGGCGCACCTCGCCCCGGCGGGCCCCGTCTACCAGGCGGGCACGCTCTCCGGGAACCCGGTCGCGACCGCCGCGGGCCTCGCGCAGCTGCGGCTGCTCGACGACGCCGCGTACGCGAAGGTCGACGCGGTCTCCGAGCGGATCCGCGGCCTGGTGAGCGAGGCGCTCACCAAGGAGGGCGTGGCGCACCGCGTGCAGAACGCCTCCAACATGTTCTCCGTGTTCTTCACGGACCGCGAGGTGCGCAACTACGAGGGCGCGAAGGCGCAGGAGTCGTTCCGCTTCACCGCGTTCTTCCACTCGATGCTGTCGCAGGGCGTGTATCTGCCGCCGTCGGCCTTCGAGTCCTGGTTCGTGTCCACCACCCATGACGAGCGTGCGGTCGAGAAGATCGCGGCGGCCCTTCCGGCGGCCGCGCGCGCCGCCGCCGAGGCCGAGGAGGTCAGCGCGTGAGCGGGGCCGATGAGCTGACCGTCGTCCATCTGATGCGCCACGGCGAGGTGCACAACCCGGAGGGGATCCTGTACGGGCGCCTGCCCGACTACCACCTCTCCGAGCTCGGGCGGCAGATGGCCGACCGGGTCGCCGAGCACCTGTCGTCGCGGGACGTCACGCACGTCGTCGCCTCGCCGCTCGACCGGGCGCAGGAGACGGCGACGCCGATCGCCAAGGCGCACGGCCTCGACCTCGCGACGGACGGGCGGCTCATCGAGGCGGGCAACGTCTTCGAGGGCAAGACCTTCGGCGTCGGCGACGGCGCCCTGAAGAACCCGGAGAACTGGAAGCACCTGGTCAACCCCTTCAAGCCGTCCTGGGGCGAGCCGTACGTCGAGCAGGTCGTGCGGATGATGGGCGCGCTCGATGCCGCGAAGGACGCGGCGCGCGGGCACGAGGCGGTGTGCGTCAGCCACCAGCTGCCGATCTGGATCGTGCGCAGCTTCGTGGAGAAGCGGCGGCTGTGGCACGACCCGCGCAAGCGGCAGTGCACGCTTGCCTCGCTCACGTCGTTCACGTATCGCGGCGACAAGATCGTTTCGGTGGGGTACTCGGAGCCTGCGCGGGATCTCGTGCCGAAGCATCTCCTGGCAGGGGCCAAGCCGGTCAAAGGCAAGGCCAAGGCCTTCGGAGCCTGAGCGGTGCGCTGGGCTTGAGCAGGGGCTGGCCCCTGCGGGGCCTAGCCGACCGCTGCCGCTTGCCGTCTGTCTTCCTCGGGTTCGTCGTGGCTGGGCGCGCAGTTCCCCGCGCCCCTTTGGGGCGCTGCCCCCCATGGGTTCGCTGTGAGGTTGCTGTGTGCGGCCGGTGATGGGGTGGCCACCCTATGGCGTGGAATGTCTGTTCTCTGTAATAGGCCCCGAATAGGTCCGGCTTGGCCGGAACCCGTCCCCGTGTCGTGCCCTCTAAGTGGTTGTCCTTTGCACAACCGAGGGCGCGACGAATGGGGATGGAATGCGCGACGACAGCCGGACGGACCCGGACCTGAGCGGCGGAGCACCGGCCGCGAGCCGTGGTGCGCTGAGCCGACGGGGCGCGATAGGCCTGGGCATAGGCACCGCGGCGGCCCTCGGGCTCACCGCCTGCGGCTCCGGCTCCGGGGACTCGGGCTCCGCCGCCGACAAGGGCAAGGGCGGCGGCGCCAAGCCGGAGCGCCCGGCCAAGCCGATCGGTGACGGCTCCACGGCGTTCACCGGAAAGCAGCCCAACCAGCCGGAGGCGCCCCGCCCCCTTGAGCCGGGGGAGACGCCGCCGCAGTTCGTGATCTTCTCCTGGGACGGCGCGGGCGAGGTCGGCAACGGCCTGTTCCCGCGCTTCCTGAAGCTCGCGAAGGAACACGACGCGGGGATGACGTTCTTCCTCTCCGGGCTCTATCTGCTGCCCGAGTCGAAGAAGCGGCTCTACCGTCCGCCGAACAACGCCGTCGGCGCCTCCGACATCGGCTACCTCACGGACGGCCACATCAAGGAGACCCTGAAGTACGTCCGCCAGGCGTGGCTGGAGGGCCACGAGATCGGCACGCACTTCAACGGCCACTTCTGCGCGGGCACCGGCACCGTCGGCAACTGGACGCCCGCCCAGTGGCAGAGCGAGATCGACCAGGCCAAGTCCTTCGTGAAGAAGTGGCGGACGAACACGGGCTGGACGGACCTGCCGCCGCTGCCGTTCGACTACGAGAAGGAGCTGGTCGGCGGCCGCACGCCGTGCCTGCTCGGCCAGAACAACCTGCTGCCGACCGCCAAGAAGCTCGGCTGGCGCTACGACGCGTCCTCGCCCGGCGGCCGCCAGAAGTGGCCCGAGAAGAAGCTGGGCGTCTGGGACCTGCCGCTGCAGCAGATCCCGTTCCCGGGGCACTCCTTCGAGGTCCTGTCGATGGACTACAACATCCTCGCCAACCAGTCGAAGAACTCCACGAAGGCCCCGCCGGCCAACTACCCGGGCTGGCGCAAGCAGGCCACCGAGGCCTACCTCGCCGGTTTCAAGCGCGCCTACGAGTCCAACCGCGCCCCCTTCTTCATCGGCAACCACTTCGAGGAGTGGAACGGCGGCATCTACATGGACGCCGTCGAGGCCGCGATCAAGGGCATCGCCGGGAAGAAGGACGTACGCCTGGTCTCCTTCCGGCAGTTCGTGGACTGGCTCGACGTGCAGAAGCCCGAGGTGCTCGCCAAGCTGCGCAGCCTGGAGGTCGGCCAGAAGCCCACCGGCGGCTGGAAGAGCTTCCTGTCCGACGCGGGCTCCGGCGACAGCCGCAAGGACGCCGAGAAGGACACCGGCAGCACCGGAAACGCAGCCTGAACCACCGGCTGGAAAACACGCGGAAACCCTGTCTGAAATGGGACTTTCCGCTACCGCGGGGGGCGTCGAAGATCCCCGAATCGGGCATGCGAAACTTTTCACATGAGTGCCGCCTGCCGCGCCCCCCGCAGCCAGAACCGCAGTCTCGACCGCCGTGCCAGCCGCCGTCGCAGTCGCGCGTCGGCGCTGGCAGTGGCCGCGGCCGCCGCCGCGCTCACCCTGACGGCGTGCAGTTCGGGCGGGACGTCGGGAGGTTCCGGCAACACGAACTTCGTCGTGGGCTCCGACGGCATCTCCACCGTGAAGAAGGCCGACCGGCACGACACGCCGGACCTCGACGGCGAGACCCTCGACGGCAAGAAGCTCAGCCTCGGCGACTACAAGGGCAAGGTCCTCGTCGTCAACGTCTGGGGCTCCTGGTGCCCGCCGTGCCGCGCCGAGGCGCCGACCTTCGCGAAGGTGGCCAAGGAGACCAAGGCCAAGGGCGTGGAGTTCGTCGGCATCAACGCCCGCGACCCCGAGAAGGGCCCGGCCATCGCCTTCGAGAAGGACAAGGGCGTGCCGTACCCGAGCCTGTACGACCCGATGGGCAAGCTGATGCTGCGCTTCCCGCGGGGCACGCTCAACCCCAACTTCATCCCGTCCACCCTCGTCATCGACAAGGACGGGAAGATCGCCGCGCGCTCGCAGCGGGCCCTCAGCGAGGAGAAGCTGCGCAAGATGATCGACCCCGTGGTCGCGGAGAAGTGACCGACGTGTCGACCGCCATCGCCGCCGCCCATACGCTCGCCGTGTCCGATCCCAACCAGACCGTCATGAGCGGGGCCCTGCTCTTCGCGATCCCCGCCGCGATCCTCGGCGGCCTCGTCTCGTTCTTCTCCCCGTGCGTCCTGCCGCTGGTGCCGGGCTACCTCTCGTACGTCACCGGCGTGACCGGGCAGGACCTGGAGGAGGCCAAGCGGGGCCGGATGGTCGCGGGGGCCGGGCTCTTCGTGCTCGGCTTCACCGCGATCTTCGTACCCGCCGGGATGTTCGTCGGGGCCCTCGGGCAGACCCTGAAGGAGCACCAGAGCACCGTCACGAACGTGCTCGGCGTGGTGATGCTCCTGCTCGGGCTCTTCTTCATGGGCCTCATGCCCTGGCTCACCCAGCGCGAGTTCCGCTTCCACAAGCGGCCCGCCACCGGGCTCGTGGGGGCCCCGATACTGGGCGCGCTGTTCGCCGTAGGGTGGACGCCGTGCATCGGCCCGACGCTCGCGGCCGTCAACGTCCTGTCCTTCGAGGGCGCCGACCCGCAGCGGGGCGCGCTCCTCGGCGTCGCGTACTGCCTCGGCCTCGGCATCCCGTTCATCCTCGCGGCCGTCGCGTTCCGCAAGGCGCTCGGCGCGTTCGGCTGGGTGAAGCGGCACTATGCCTGGGTGATGCGGATCGGCGGCGGGATGATGATCGTGACCGGGCTGCTGATGCTGACCGGCGTCTGGGACAGCGTCATGCAGCAGATGCAGGTCTGGTCGAACAGCTACTCGGTGGGGATCTGATCCATGAGCAAGACCACGACCACCCGGGACGAGTCCGCCGCCCAGGACGAGCTCGGGGCGGCCGGTGCGCAGCTGTCCACCGCCCCCCTCGACGAGGTCACCGGCGGCGGCCCGACCCTGCCCTCGCTCGGCGTCATCGGCTGGTTCCGGTGGATCTGGCGGCAGCTGACCTCCATGCGGGTCGCGCTGCTCCTGCTGCTCCTGCTCTCGCTCGGCGCGATCCCCGGCTCGCTCATCCCGCAGCAGGGCACCGACGAGCTCAAGGTCCAGGACTTCAAGGACACCCACACCACGCTCGCGCCGATCTACGAGAAGCTCGGCCTGTTCCACGTCTACAGCTCGGTGTGGTTCTCCGCGATCTACATCCTGCTCTTCGTCTCGCTCATCGGCTGCATCGTGCCGCGCACCTGGCAGTTCGTCGGCCAGCTCCGCGGCCGCCCGCCGGCCGCGCCCAAGCGGCTCACCCGGCTGCCCGCGTACACCACCTGGCGCACCGACGCCTCGCCCGAGCAGGTCAACGAGGCCGCGCTCGCGCTGCTCAAGCAGCGGCGCTTCCGCTCCCACCAGGTGGGCGGGGCCGTCGCCGCCGAGAAGGGCTATCTGCGCGAGGCCGGGAACCTGGCCTTCCACATCGCCCTGATCGTGCTCCTGCTCGCCTTCGCCGCCGGACAGCTGTTCAAGTCCGAGGGCGGCAAGCTGATCATGGAGGGCGACGGCTTCTCCAACACGCTCACGCAGTACGACGACTTCAAGTCCGGCAGCCTGTTCAGCACCGACGAACTGGAGCCGTTCAGCTTCAAGCTGCGCAGCTTCGAGGGCACGTACGAGACGTCGGGGCCCCAGCGCGGCACGGCCCGCACCTACAAGGCGCACGTGACCTACACCGAGGGCGCCGACGGGCCGGAGAAGCAGAAGGCCATCGAGGTCAACAAGCCCCTTGAGGTGGGCGGCACGAAGGTCTATCTGATCGGCCACGGCTACGCTCCCACGGTCACCGTCCGCGACGGCCGGGGCAAGGTCGTCTCCCGGGTCTCCGTGCCGCTGCTGCCCATCGACTCCATGGGCACGGCCACCGGCGCCATCAAGATCCTCGACGGCTACCGCGACAAGAACGGCAAGAAGGAGCAGCTCGGCTTCAACGCCTTCTTCGTGCCGACGTTCGCGGGCGAGGGCAACGGCCAGATGTTCTCCCAGTTCCCCGCGCCCTTCAACCCGCGGCTCGCGCTCTCCGCGTACCACGGCAGCCTCGGCGTGGACTCCGGCATCCCGCAGAACGTGTACCAGCTGGACACGCGCAAGATGCAGAAGTTCAAGGACGCCAAGGGCGAGCTGCTGAAGAAGCGGCTCAAGATCGGCGAGACCATGAAGCTGCCGAACGGCGCGGGCTCGATCACCTTCGAGAAGGAGCTCAAGCAGTGGGCGACCTTCCAGATCTCCCAGGAGCCGGGCAGCGGCTGGGCCCTGGGCGGCGCGATCGCCGCGATCGCGGGCCTCGCCGGTTCGCTCTTCATCCAGCGCCGCCGCGTCTGGGTCCGGGCGGTGCGGGGCGCCGACGGCGTCACGGTCGTCGAGATGGCGGGCCTCGGCCGCAGCGAGTCCGCCAAGGTGCCCGAGGAGCTGGCCGCGCTGGCGGAGAGCCTGCACGAGCGCGCTCCGAGCACAACGGAACCGGAGACCGCCGCGGCCCCGGAGCCCGCTGAGGCCACCGGGGCGGCTGGTGCCGCTGGGCCCACTGCCGCCGCTGAGGCTGCTGACACAGCCGATACCTCTGAGGCCGCCCCACCGTCCGGTAAGGGCACGGGCGCCTCAGACACCGACGACCCCCACCCCACCCCCGCTGTTCCTGCCGAAGGGGCTGAGAAGTGACGCTCGCCACCACCCTCGCCGCCGAAACCAACGAGAACCTCGCGCACATCAGCAATGTGCTGATCTACTCCGCGATGGCCGTCTACCTCCTCGCCTTCTTCGCGCTCATGGCGGAGTGGCTGTTCGGCAGCCGAAGCAAGGTCGCCCGCACCGCCGCCGCGCTCACCGCGGACGCCGGGGCGAAGGAGACGGCCGCCGCCAAGGCCTCGACCTCCGCCGGTCCCGCCGTCACGGTACGGGCCAAGGGCGGCACGGCCACCCTGGAGCGGCCCGAGGCCGCGCCCAAGGTCGTCACCCGCGCCGCCGCGGGCAACCGCGACGTGCCGGACGGCCCGGGTGCCGCCGCCGGTGACGAGCAGGGCGACCTCTACGGCCGCATCGCCGTCTCCATGATCGCGCTCGGCTTCCTCGTCGAGGCCGGTGGTGTCCTCACCCGCGCGCTCTCGGTGCAGCGCGCGCCGTGGGGCAACATGTACGAGTTCAACATCACCTTCTCCACGGTCGCGATCGGTGTCTTCCTGGGGCTGCTCGCCCTGAAGAAGAACGTCCGCTGGATCGGTCTGCCGCTGATCACCACGGTCCTGCTCGACCTGGGCCTGGCCGTCACCGTCCTGTACACCGACAGCGACCAGCTGGTTCCCGCGCTGCACTCGTACTGGCTGTGGATCCACGTCTCCACCGCGATCTTCTGCGGCGCCGCCTTCTACGTCGGCGCGGTGTCCACGGCGGCGTACCTGTTCAAGGACAGCTACGAGGCCAAGCTGCAGAGCGGCGGCACGCCCGGCAGGTTCGCGACCTCGGTCATGGAGCGGCTGCCCGCGTCGGCCTCGCTCGACAAGTTCACGTACCGCATGAACGCCGCGATCTTCCCGCTGTGGACGTTCACGATCATCGCGGGCGCGATCTGGGCGGGCGACGCCTGGGGCCGCTACTGGGGCTGGGACCCCAAGGAGGTCTGGTCCTTCATCACCTGGGTCGCGTACGCCTGCTATCTGCACGCGCGCGCCACCGCGGGCTGGAAGGGCCGCAAGGCCGCCTACCTGGCGCTCATCGCCTTCGGCTGCTGGCTGTTCAACTACTACGGCGTGAACATCTTCGTCAGCGGCAAGCACTCCTACGCCGGGGTCTGATCCCCGACGGCCCAGCTGCGTGACCTGAGGCTTCGGGTGCGTGACCCTGGGAGCCATGAGTGAGACGACGGTCGAACAGGGGACGAGCCGGACCACGGGGGACACGCACACGCTCCACTGGGTGCTGCGCCTGCCGCACCCGGTGGCGGCGGTCTGGGCGGCGGTGGCCACCCCGGAGGGGCTTCCCGGGTGGCTCGCCGCCGCCGACGTGTTCGAGCCGCGCCTGGGCGGCGCGGTGAGCCTGCGCTGGCTCAACCAGGACGACCCGGCCGCCGCGGTCCACTCCGGGCACATCACCGCCTGGGACCCGGAGGTCGTCGCCGAGTACACGATCGACCTGCACGGGCGCTGCCGGTTCCACCTGGAGCCCGCCGGGGCCGCGGGCGCGACGCTGCGCTTCACCAACGAGCTCACCGGCGACGACGCCTTCCGCCTTGACTGCCTCGCCGGGTGGCACGACCACTTCGAGTTCCTGGTGGCCGCGCTCGACGGACGGCCGAAGGACTGGTCGACGTGGAACCTGGACCGGTGGCGCGAGCTGCGGGAGACGTACGCCTAAGCGCTTCGCTGGAATTGCCGCGAGGGGCCGTCGATGGTCTGCGGGAGCGTCGTGGCTGGTCGCGCAGTTCCCCGCGCCCCTTCGGGGGCGCTGCCGAACCGCGCCACACTTCCACAAGACCGCTTAGCGCACGCGCAGCAGCAGCTTGCCCGTCGTTGTGCGGCTGCCCATCAGCTCGTGGGCCTTCGCGGCCTCTTCGAGGGTGAACTCGGCGGTGACGGGCAGTGTGACGGTGCCGTCGGCGACCGCCTCGAAGGCGCGCTCGGCGATCGCGCGCAGCGCTCGCGGGTCCTCCCGCGCCAGCGTCAGGATGGAGAAGCCCGCCACGGACCGCGTGCCCGGGAACAGCTCGGCCTGGCCCACGCGCCACGGCTCGGCCGAGCTGGCGTTGCCGTACGAGACCAGGCGGCCGAAGGTGGCCAGCGCGTCGAGGCCCGCGCGGAAGGCGGCGCCGCCGACCGGGTCGAGGGCGAGGTCGACGCCGCGCCCGCCGGTGGCCGCGCGGGCCGCGGCGGCGAAGCCGGTCCCGCTGTCGACGAACACCTCGTCGTAGCCGTACCGGTGCGCGTACTCCGCCTTGGCCGCGCTCGACACCACGCCGAACACGGTGGCCCCCGCGGCCTTCGCCAGCTGGCCGACGACGGTACCGACCCCGCCCGCCGCGCCCTGCACGAGCACGGTCTCGCCCGCGCGCAGCCGGCCGACCTCGTGCAGCAGGGCGTGGGCGGTGGGAAGCACGGTGGGCAGCGTGGCGGCCGTCCGCAGGTCGACGCCCGCGGGGACGGGGAAGACGGTGGCGGCGTCGGCGACGGCCACCTCGGCGTAGGCGCCGCCCGCGGTGAGCGCGGCGACCTCCTGCCCCGCCTCGACGCCCTCGACGCCCGCGCCCACCGCGCGCACCCGCCCCGCCACTTCGAGGCCCGGCACGAACGGCAGGCCCGGCACGCGGTAGCCCTCGGCGCGGGCCTTGAGGTCGGCGAAGTTCACGCCCGTGTACGCGACGTCGACGGCGACCTGGCCGGGCCCGGGCTCGGGGGTGTCGGTCTCGACGGCCGCAAGGACCTCGGGCCCGCCGAACTCGTGGAGCTGGACTGCGCGCATGGGTGTCTCCCGGTGCTTGGTGTTCGATCCGCATTGAACACTCGGGACTGTATGGTTTTCATCGAACACTCGGCAAGTCCCTGACCCTCACGAATGGGGAGGCGGCCCGTGGCCCCACGCACCAGCCACCGCGCGGCACCTGTGCACGCGCGCTTGGAGGACGTCACCGTCCAGGAGGCCCTCGCCGCGCTCGCCGACCCCGTGCGGATGCACCTGGTACGGGAGCTCGCGGGCTCGCCGGACTGGTCGCGGGCCTGCGGCAGCTTCGACGTGCCCGTCGGCAAGGCCGCGCTGAGCCACCACTTCGCGGCGCTGCGGGCCGCGGGCGTCGTCGAGCAGCGCGACGAGGGCCCGCGGCGGGTGAACCGGCTGCGGCGCGAGGAGTTCGACGCGCGCTTCCCGGGGCTGCTCGCGCTGGTGCTGCGCGGGGACTGACCCGGCCCCGGCCGAAGGCGGCGGTCGGCGGCGTCAGCCGGAGGCGATCGCGTCCAGCTGGGCGCGCAGATAGGTGTGCGAGTCGGTGCCGCGCACGTCCGTGCCCGGGTCGCACTCGTAGAAGTACACCAGTGACATCAGCTCCTCGGCGGGCACCTCGGCCGGTGGCGGTAGGACGCGGTGGCGGCCGGAGCGCCAGCGGCCGCCGGTCCAGCGCGCCATCAGATCACCGATGTTGATCGTGAACGCCGCCGGGTCCCAGGGCGCGTCCTGCCAGCCGTCGGCGTCCGTGAACACCTGGAGGCCGCCCCGGCCCGCCTGCCGGTCCAGGACGGTGACCGTGCCGAAGTCGGTGTGCGGGCCGATGCGGAACTGGCCCGGCTCGGGGGTGCCGACCGTGTCCCGGCCCGGATACCAGTTGATGTTGAAGCCCCAGGTGGGGTGGCCGGTGTGGCGGGTGAAGAAGTCCTCGGGCTCGCCGAGCGCGGCCGCGAGCAGTTCGAGGAGCTGGTCGGAGAGCGCGCGCATCAGCGACAGATACGTCTCCACGGGGGTGCGCAGGCCCGGGGTCTCGGCGGGCCAGGTGTTGGGCGCGAACCACTCCGCGTCGACGGCCGGGTCGCCGGTCGGTTCGTCGGCGGCGAAGGACAGCGACTCCTTCAGGTCCGGCGGGGACGGGGTGCCCTCCGCGTAGCTGTTGGCCTCCGCGCCGGGGCCGAGCCAGCCGCGGGCGCCGACCCGTACGGCGTAGCGCTGCTTGGTGGTGGGCGGGAGGCGGAAGAAGGCGCGGGACTCCTCGCGGATGGCTGTGCGCAGGTCGGGCGCCACGTCGTGGCCCGTGACGAGGAGGAAGCCCGCGGTGCGCAGGGCCTCGTCCACGGTCCGGGTGATCTCGTGGCGGGCGCCGGGGGTGCCGGTGCGCCAGGTGCGCAGGTCGACGGTGGGGATCGTCATGGTGCCTATGGTGCCCTCGCGGGGAGCGCCCCAGACCCGCCCCTTCCCGAAACTGGGGGCTCCGCCCCCAGACCCCCGCTCCTCAAACGGGGGTCCCAGGGGGCGGAGCCCCCTGGTTTCGGGAAGGGGCGGGATTGGGGAGGAAGCCCCCGGCAGGGGCCTCAGGCCTCGTCGCGTTTGTCGTCCAGGTCCTTGTTCAGGTTCTTCAAGAACTCGGGGTTGTCGTCGGGGGCGACCCAGCCACCGGACCTACGGGGGCCACCCGCGGCGGGGTGGCGTTTCTTGCCGGTGACGAACCAGGCGATCGGGCCGAGGAGGACCTCGCCGAAGAGGAGGACGATGATGACCCACACCACCTTCGGCAGATGGCGCACTTCCTTCTCGGGCGTGTTGAGCACATCGATGAAGGCGTAGATCCACACGGCCAGGACCAGCAGGAACGGCAGATACCTGAGCATGTGTCGGAGATCCCCCAGGGAGCGGAGTGCGGGCGCCGGGCGTACCCGGTGACGGGGCCAGGGTAGCCGGTGACCGATACTTGACCGCATGGCTTATGACGATCTCCGCTCTCTGCTGAGGGCACTGGAGCGCGAGGGCGAGCTGAAGCGGATCAAGGCCGAGGTCGACCCGTATCTGGAGGTCGGCGAGATCGTCGACCGCGTCCAGAAGTCCGGCGGCCCGGCGCTCCTCTTCGAGAACGTCAAGGGCAGTGACATGCCCCTCGCGATGAACGTGTTCGGGACCGACCGGCGCCTCCTCAAGGCCCTCGGCCTGAAGTCGTACGGCGAGATCAGCGAGAAGATCGGCGGGCTGCTCAGGCCGGAGCTGCCGCAGGGCTTCGTCGGGGTGCGCGAGGCCTTCGGGAAGCTCGGCGCGATGACGCACGTGCCGCCGAAGAAGGTCAAGGACGCGCCGGTCCAGGAGGTCGTGCTCCGGGGCGACGACGTGGACCTGGACCGGCTCCCGGCCCTGTTCACCTGGCCGAAGGACGGCGGGTCCTTCTTCAACCTGGGGCTCACCCACACGAAGGACCCGGAGAGCGGGGTGCGCAACCTCGGGCTCTACCGGCTCCAGCGCCACGACCGGCGCACCATCGGCATGCACTGGCAGATCCACAAGGACAGCCGCAACCACTACCAGGTGGCGGCGCGCCGGGGCGAGCGCCTTCCGGTCGCCATCGCCTTCGGCTGCCCGCCCGCGGTGACGTACGCGTCCACCGCGCCGCTGCCCGGTGACATCGACGAGTACCTCTTCGCGGGCTTCCTCCAGGGCAAGCGGATCGAGATGGTCGACTGCAAGACCGTGCCGCTCCAGGTGCCCGCGCAGGCCGAGGTCGTCCTGGAGGGCTGGCTGGAGCCGGGCGAGATGCTCCCCGAGGGGCCCTTCGGCGACCACACCGGCTTCTACACGCCGCAGGAGCCGTTCCCCGCGCTGACGATCGACTGCGTGACGATGCGCAAGCGGCCGCTGCTCCAGTCGATCGTGGTGGGCCGCCCGCCGACGGAGGACGGCCCGCTGGGCCGGGCGACGGAGCGGTTCTTCCTCCCCCTCCTCAAGATCATCGTTCCGGACATCGTGGACTACCACCTGCCGGAGTCGGGCGGCTTCCACAACTGCGCGATCGTCTCGATCGACAAGAAGTACCCGAAGCACGCGCAGAAGGTCATGCACGCCATCTGGGGCGCGCACATGATGTCCCTGACCAAGCTGATCGTGGTCGTGGACTCCGACTGCGACGTCCACGACCTGCACGAGGTGTCGTGGCGGGCGCTCGGCAACACCGACTACGCCCGTGACCTGACCGTCGTGGAGGGACCGGTCGACCATCTCGACCACGCCTCCTACCAGCAGTTCTGGGGCGGCAAGGCGGGCATCGACGCGACGAAGAAGTGGCCCGAGGAGGGCTACACCCGCGACGGGGGCTGGCCGGACATGGTCGAGTCGGACCCGGACACCGCCGCGCTCGTGGACCGTCGCTGGCGGGAGTACGGCCTGTGAGCTCCGCATCCGCCGCGCTGCCGCAGCCGGGACGTACGAAAGCCTTCCTGCGGCTCGTCATGATCGAGCACTCCGTGTTCGCGCTGCCCTTCGCCTACATCGCGTCCCTGACGGCGATGTACGAGTGGGACAAGAACATCCACTGGGGGCGGCTGCTCCTGGTCACCATCTGCATGGTGGGCCTGCGCACCTTCGCGATGGCCGCGAACCGCATCATCGACCGCGAGATCGACGCCCGTAACCCGCGCACCGCCCACCGCGAGCTGGTCACCGGCGCCGTCACGGTGAAGTCCGCGTGGACCGGCGCGCTCATCGCCGTCGTGGTCTTCCTGGGCTCCGCCGCGCTGCTCAACCCGCTGTGCCTGGCGCTCGCGCCGGTCGCCGTGATCCCGATGGTCGTCTATCCGTACGGCAAGCGGTTCACCAACTTCCCGCAGGCCATCCTCGGTCTCGCGCAGGCCATCGGGCCCGTCGGCGCCTGGCTCGCGATCAGCGGCGAGTGGTCCTGGACCGCGGCGATCCTGGGCCTCGCGGTGGGCGTGTGGATCGGCGGCTTCGACCTGATCTACGCCTGCCAGGACGTGGAGACCGACCGGGAGGTCGGCGTCCTTTCGGTGCCCGCGCGGTTCGGCGTCCCGGCCGCCATCTGGGGCGCGCGCGGCTGCCACGCCGTCGCGACGGCGCTGTTCGTCTGGTACGCCCTGGCCACCGGCGCGGGCGCGTTCTTCTGGCTCGGTCTGCTCATCGTCGCGGGTGCGTTCCTGTACGAGCACTCGATCGTGCGGCCGCACGACCTGTCCCGCCTCAACCGCGCCTTCTTCCAGGTCAACGGCTTCATCGGCATCGCGCTCTTCGTGTGCGCGCTGCTCGACCTGCTGGTGCGCGGGCTCACGGTATGACGGGCGGCGGTGAGCCCGTGGATAGGCTGCGGGGCGTGAACGCGGGAGACACGGAGCGTAGGCCCTGGGTCGTGGGGGTGTCGGGCGCCTCCGGCACCCCGTACGCCGCGGCGGTCCTGCGGGCGCTGCTCGCGGCCGGGGAGAGCGTGGACCTGGTGGTCTCGCGGGCCTCGCGCCTGACGCTGCTCGACGAGACGGGCATCTCCTTCCGGGACGCGCACTGGCGCGAGGACCTGGAGGAGTGGCTGGCACGGGGCGCGGACGGCAAGCCGGGCACGTTCGGGGTGAGCACGGAGGACGTGCGCTACTGGGCGGCCGGTGACCTGGCGGCGGGGCCGTCGTCGGGTTCGTACGCGACGAAGGGGATGCTGATCGTGCCCGCGTCCACGGCGTGCGTGGCCGGGGTGGCGCTGGGTCTTTCGAAGGACCTGCTCCAGCGCGCGGCGAGCGTGACGCTCAAGGAGGGGCGGCGGCTCGTGGTCTGCGTACGGGAGACCCCGTTGAACGGGCAGACGCTGCGGCACCTGGTGAGCCTGGACGAGGCGGGCGCGATCGTGCTGCCCGCCTCTCCGGCGTTCTACGCGGGGGCGACGCACATCCAGGACCTGGTGGACTTCGTCGCCGGGCGAACGCTGGACGCGGCAGGAGTGCCGCACCAGCTGTACCGCCGATGGGAGGGGAAGCTAGGAGGTAGCTAGCGCCCCGAAGGGGCGCGGGGAACTGCGCGACCAGCCACGACGAACCCGCAGCCGATACTGCTCCGCATCCCCGCGACGGGATTAGCGCTTCTTGGCAGCGCGCTTCTTGGCCTTGCGCGCGGCCGCGGCGGACAGGTGGGCACGCGAGCGGTTGGCCTGGTCCTGAAGCTCGCGCATACGGGCGTAGGCCATCTCGATCGTGTACACGGGGAACACTCCTGAAGAATTCGAAGGATCGTCGTTGATCGGCTGAACATCCGGAAGATTCGCAGGGTCTGGACCCTGTTACGCCTTAGATTCTACACGTAGACTCGCGAAAACGCTAAATAATGAAAGGCTTCGACCTATGGATGCCGTGGACAGGCAGCTCATCCAGGCTCTGCGCGAGAACGGCCGTGCCTCCTACGCCGAGCTCGGGCGCCTCGTCGGTCTCTCCGGGCCCAGCGTCACCGACCGCATCAACCGCCTGGAGGCGGCCGGTGTCATCACCGGCTACCGCGCGACGGTCGACTCCGCGTCCCTCGGCCTCGGCGTCACCGCGCTGATCGGCATCTCGCTGTCCGACGCCGCCGACCACGAGGACGTCGCCCGGCGCCTGCGCGACCTGCACGAGATCGAGGACTGCTGGTTCATCGCGGGCGACGACTCGTACATGCTCAAGGTCCGCGCCAACGACGTGGACGGCCTGGAGAAGACCATCCGCCGCCTCAGCGGCACCAAGGGCGTCTCGCGGACGCGGACGACGATCGTCCTCTCCACCAAGTGGGAGAACCGGGTCGGGGAACTTCCCGAGGAGGTCTAGGCGCGGAGCGCCGTCAGGGGGCACCTCCCGCCCGAAGGGTGGGGGAGTACCGTTGGTGCGGTCTGTTGCAGGTCGTCGGTCGGCGGAAAGTTAGAGGTACGGCACATGGACGCAGGGCTCAAGCGCGACCTTGAGCAGAAGGTCCGCTCCGGGGAGCGGCTGTCCCGCGAGGACGGCATCGCCCTGTACGAGTCCGACGACCTGGCCTGGCTCGGCGGTCTCGCCCACGAGGTGCGCACCCGCAAGAACGGCGACGTGGTGCACTTCAACGTCAACCGGCACCTCAACATGACCAACGTGTGCACGGCCTCCTGTGCGTACTGCTCCTTCCAGCGCAAGCCGGGCGAGAAGGACGCGTACACGATGCGCATCGAGGAGGCCGTCCGGCTCGCCAAGGCGATGGAGGCCGACAACCTCACCGAGCTGCACATCGTCAACGGCCTGCACCCGAACCTCCCCTGGCGCTACTACCCGCGCTCGCTGCGGGAGCTGAAGGCCGCGCTGCCGAACGTCTCCCTGAAGGCCTTCACGGCCACCGAGATCCACCACTTCGAGACCATCTCCGGCCTGTCCGCGTCGGAGATCCTCGACGAGCTGATCGACGCCGGTCTGGAGTCGCTGACCGGCGGCGGCGCCGAGATCTTCGACTGGGAGGTCCGCCAGCACATCGTGGACCACAAGACGCACTGGGAGGACTGGTCCCGCATCCACCGCCTGGCGCACGAGAAGGGCCTGAAGACCCCCGCGACGATGCTGTACGGGCACATCGAGGAGCCCCGGCACCGCGTGGACCACGTCCTTCGGCTGCGTGAGCTCCAGGACGAGACCGGCGGCTTCCAGGTCTTCATCCCGCTGCGCTACCAGCACGACTTCGTGGACGTGCAGGACGGCAAGGTCCGCAACCGGCTCCAGGCCCGCACCAAGATGGCCTCCGGCATCGAGGCCCTCAAGACCTTCGCCGTCTCCCGGCTGCTCTTCGACAACGTGCCGCACGTCAAGGTCTTCTGGGTCATGCACGGCCTCGCCACCGCGCAGCTCGCGCTCCAGCACGGCGCGGACGACATGGACGGCTCCGTCGTCGAGTACAAGATCACCCACGACGCGGACAACTTCGGCACGCCGAACAAGCTGACCCGCGACGACCTGCTCGACCTGATCCGCGAGGCCGGGTTCCGCCCGGTGGAGCGCAACACGCGCTACGAGGTCATCCGCGAGTTCGCAGGCCCGGACCGGGAGCTGCGCGAGTCGCCGCAGCCGATGCGGTTCTGACCCGCCTCCTGCGGGGGCGGGTCCCCGTGCTTCACTGGAGGGGCTCGTCCGGCTCGGGCTGATTCGGGATGCTCGGGCCTATGTCGGAACGGAAGAGTGGATTGACATGCTCCGCTACACGCTGATGCGCCTCGGGGTCTTCGCGGGCTGCTTCTTGGTCGTCTGGGGCCTCGTCTACTCCGGCATCGTGCCGCGCGGGCTCGGCGGCTCCAACCTCCTGTGGGTGGCGCTGCTCTCCCTGGTGGTCTCCGCGCCCATCAGCTTCGTCCTCCTGCGCAAGGAGCGCGACCGGGCCTCGGAGAAGGTCGTCGCGAAGGTCGAGAACGTCAAGGCCAACCTGGAGCGCAACCGCACCCAGGAGGACGGCGCCGACGACTCGGCGCGCACCGCGCAGTCGTAAGGTTCGTCACACCCCACTTACCACGCAGCGAACCCCGGTACCGGAGCATGCCGCTCCGGTACCGGGGTTCCGCCGTTTCTGGGACCCTTGGGACCCCTCTTACCTCAAACAAGGGCTTTGATGTACTCAAAGTTCAAGTGTTAACGTGTTCGACATGAAGACAGCAGCCGCGCACCGCAACGCCATGAGCGTCCCGCTCGTGGCGCGCCTGCATGTCGATCTCTGCCGCTGCATGTCCGCGGCCTGTCGCGTCATCTGAACGACTTCGACATCTGCACTGCAGCGGCGCCCGTGACCCCTTCGGGCCGCCGCTCCTCACGTCCCCCGTCATTACCCGGAGTGTGTCCGTGTCCGCGAATTCCGCGTCCCCCACCGACGAGCCCCGATCCGGTTTCCGGATACCCAGGTTCCTCAAGGTGCCCTTCTGGGCCCAGATCCTCGGCGGTCTGGTCCTCGGCGTCCTGCTCGGCTGGCTCGCCCGCAGCCAGGACATCAGCTGGCTCGTCACCACCCTCTCCAAGGTCGGCGACACCTTCATCGGCCTGCTCAAGCTGGCCGTCGCCCCGCTGGTGTTCTTCGCCATCCTGATCTCGATCACCAATCTGCGGAAGGTCAACAACGCCGCGCGGCTCGCGACCCGGACGCTCCTCTGGTTCATGATCACGTCGCTGATCGCGGTCGTCATCGGCCTCGTCATCGGCCTGGTCACCAACCCCGGCGCGGGCACGGGCCTGACCCCCAAGGACGGCGCGAAGCCCGAGCACGAGGGCTCCTGGATCGACTTCCTCACCGGCATCATCCCGACCGACGTCATCACGCCGTTCACCCAGCTGAACGTCCTGCAGATCGTCTTCATGGCCGCCGTCGCGGGCATCGCCATCCTCAAGATCGGTGACGAGAAGGCCAAGCCCCTCCTGGACCTCAGCGAGTCCGTCCTCGCGCTGCTCCAGAAGGCCCTGTGGTGGGTCATCAAGCTCTCCCCGATCGGCACCATCGGCCTCATCGGCTTCGCCATCGCCGACTACGGCTGGAACCTGATCAGCAAGTACGCCACCTTCACCGCGGACATCTACATCGGCTGCGCCCTGGTGATGTTCGGCGTCTACCCGCTGCTGCTCGCGTTCGCCGCCAAGGTCAACCCGCTCCAGTTCTTCAAGGGCGCCTGGCCCGCCATCCAGCTGGCCTTCGTCTCCCGCTCCTCCGTCGGCACGATGCCGGTCACGCAGAAGGTCACCGAGCGCCTCGGCGTGCCGAAGGAGTACACGTCCTTCGCGGTGCCGTTCGGCGCCACCACCAAGATGGACGGCTGCGCCGCGATCTACCCGGCGATCGCCGCGATCTTCGTCGCGCAGATCTTCGACGTGCACATGGGCATCAAGGAGTACCTGCTCATCGCCTTCGTCTCGGTGGTCGGCTCCGCGGCCACGGCCGGTCTCACGGGCGCCACGGTCATGCTGACGCTGACCCTGTCCACGCTCGGCCTGCCCATGGAGGGCGTCGGCCTGCTGCTCGCCATCGACCCGGTCCTCGACATGATGCGCACCGCCACGAACGTCGCGGGCCAGGCCCTGGTCCCCGTCGTGGTCGCGGCCCGCGAGAACATCCTCGACCGCGAGGCGTACGAGCACGCGTCGGCTTCGCCGCTCGACGAACCGCTGGACGACGGGCCGCTGCCCGCCGCCGCGTAGGCGAGCGTCCGCCCCGTACGGCCGTGCCCCGCACCGGAACTCCGGTGCGGGGCACGGCCGTACGCCGATCCGTGGGCCCTTGGCGGGGCGTTCCTGGTCACCGCCCCGCCAGCGGCTCCACCCGGCCGCGCAGGTGCGGGCGTCCCGCGCTGTCGCGCAGTTCGAAGTCCTGCCCTCGGCGGCCGTACGTCACGGTCGCGGGCAGCAGTACGGGCGCCCGGAACCCGGCGGTCACGCGGACCGGTTCGGTGTCGTCGAGCCCGTACTCCGCCAGGCAGCGGGCGAAGGTCCACATGCCGTGGGCGATCGCGCGCGGGAAGCCGAAGGGGCGGGCCGTGAGTGGGTGCAGATGGATGGGGTTGCGGTCGCCGGAGACGGCGCCGTAGCGGCGGCCCAGACCGGCCGCGAGGTGCCACCGCGCGCCGGTGGGCAGCGGGGGCTCCGCGCCGGGGCTCCGCCCGGGTGCCGTCGTGGGGGTGCGGTGGCGGGCGAGGTAGGTGCTGCGGGACTCCCACAGGACGGTTCCGGCGACGGCTGCCTCCAGGGCCACGGTGGCCTCGGTGCCGCGGTGGTGCGGGGTCAGCCGCTCCACGTACGCGGTGAGGTCGAGCTCGTCCGTGAGCCGTGGGGCGCGGTGCCGTACGACCTCGATGGAGGTGTGCACCAGGCCGAGCAGGGGCAGCGGGAAGGCCCGGGCGGCCAGGAGGCGGGTGGTGAGGGGGAAAGCGAGGACGTGTGGGTACGGCAGGGGGACGGTGGCCCCGGTGGGGGCGAACCCGCAGATCCGGCGGTACGCGTCCACTCGGCCGGGTGCGATCCGGGCGCGGCCCTGCCGACCCGGCGGCCCGGGGTGCCCGGTGCCCGGGCGCTTGAAGGGGGAGAGGAGGGCGCCCTTGAGGAGGGTGAGGGGGAGCGGGGCCATGGGCATGGGGGCCTTTCGTGGGGGTTGGCGTGACGGTTGCTCGGCGCCGGGGCCGCGCCTCTGCGGCCGGGCCGGGTACAGCACCACCGGGGCGGGCCCACCCACCCGCCCCTTTCCTCAGGCCCCGGCTCCGCTGGGGCAGGGGGCGCCGCGCTGCGCGCGGGCGGGGTGGGCCCACCCACCCGCCCCCGCCAGGGCGGGAGAGTTGCGTGGCACCCGGGTTGGGCCCGGGCGTCCGGCCTTGCGGGGCATGGAGCCTTTCACAGGGGGTTGGTGCGGCGGTTGCTCGGCGCTTGGGGCTGTGCGCCCACCTGTTTCGCCCTGCGGGACGGGTGGGCACGGCAGGCAGGGCCCGCCCGTCCCACCGTTGGCGCCGGTGAAGTCGCAAGGCGCGGCGCTCCGCGTCGGGGCCGGACGGGCGAAGCCGAGGTGTTTCGGGTGGGTGGGTGGGAGAACCGCCGCGGTAGCGGCGGCGGCGACCGCTGAGCGGTGGCGCGGACGCGTCGGGGTCCGGCCTCGCAAGGCCGGGGACCTGCGGGCGGGTGGGCGGGAGAGCCCGGGGCGCAAGCGTGGCAGGGCGTGGGGCAGGGCCCGGGGTGGAAGCGCCGCAGGGCCCGGGGTGGGCGTGGGGCTGGGCCCGGGGTGGGAGCTCGGCAGGGCCGGGGTGGGCGTAGGGCAGGGGCCGGGGCGGACGTAGGGGTGGGCCCGGGTGGGGGTGTGGCGTGGCTGGGGCCGGGCTTGTGGGGTCGGGGTGTAGCGGGAGGGCATGGCTCAAGCACAGCGCTGGCGTCACGCGCCGAGGAGGCTCTGGCCACACACCCGTAAAACCTGGCCGTTCACCCCACCGAGGGCCAGCCACGCCACCGCCTCGGCGACGTCGACGGGCTGACCTCCCTGCGCCAGGGAGTTCAGGCGGCGCCCGGCCTCGCGGATGAGGAGGGGCACGGCCGCGGTCATGCGGGTCTCGATGAAGCCGGGGGCCACCGCGTTGACGGCGATGCCGTGCTCGGCGAGGGCCCGGGGCGCGAGGGACCGGACGAGGCCGGTGACGCCCGCCTTGGCGGCGGCGTAGTTGGTCTGCCCGGCGTTGCCCGCGAGCCCCGCGACGGACGCGGTGGCGACGACGCTGCCGCCGCGCCGCAGGGTGCCGCACTTCAGGAGGAAGTCGGTGGTGCGCAGGACGCTGCCCAGGTTGACGTCGATGACCGGACTCCAGCGGTCGGCGGCCATGTTGGCGAGGCGCCGGTCGCGGGTGATGCCCGCGTTGTGGACGAGGACGTCGAGGCCGTCGGGCAGGGCGGCGGCGATCCGCTCGCCCGCGTCGTCGGCGGTGATGTCGAGGGTCAGCGGGGTGCCGCCGACGCGCTCGGCGACGCGTACGAGATCGGTGTGCGCGGCGGGCACGTCGAGGGCGACGACGTGGGCGCCGTCGCGGGCCAGGACCTGGGCGATGGCCTCGCCTATGCCGCGTGCCGCCCCGGTGACGAGTGCGGTGCGGCACGCCAACGGCCGTTCCGGTTCCGGGGGTTCGGGGACGCTCTCGTCGTGGAGGGTGGCCTCGATGGTCTGGCCGCTGACGTACGCGGACTTGGGGGAGAGGAGGAAGCGCAGGGCGGGCAGGGCGGCGGGCGCGGAGGTGGTGCGGACGAGGGTCGCGGTGCTGCCCCGGCCGAGCTCCTTCGCGAGGGAGCGTACGAACCCGTCGAGGGCCTGTTGCGCGGCGGCCTGGTGGTGGTCGGCCGGGGAGGGCGGCGCGCCGAGGACGACGACGCGGCCGCAGTCCGCGAGCGACCGCACCACGGGGTGCAGCGTGGCGTGCACGTCCACGAGGGCGGTGACGGTGGCGACCCCCGTCGCGTCCAGGACGACGGCGGCGGGGCGCCGGGTGCCCAACGGCCCGGCGTGCGGCGGCAGTCCGGTGCGGGTGAGCACCTCGTGCAGGCCGGGCAGCGGTACGTCGCCCGCCGTGAGGTGCAGCAACGGGCCTTCGAGCGCGGGGTGTTCGGGCGACCAGCGGCGCAGCGGCACGGGCCGGGGCAGGCCGAGCCCGCGGGTGAGGAACCGGCCGGGCGCGGTGCGGGTGAACGTCAGATAGCGGTCGGCCATGGCCCAGCTCCCAGCTCGGTCTGTCTCGGCGGGACGAGCAGGCGTCCGCCCGCTTCCCCTGGACGTCCGTCCGCTTCCCGCAGGCGTCCGCCCGCGTCCCGCAGACGTCCGCCCGCGTCCCGCAGACGTCCGCCCGCGTCCCACAGACGTCCGCCCACTTCCCAACGGGCGTACACCCGCTTCAATTTACCCTTCAGTAAGGTTACTCAATGGTCAGGAGACGGTCGAGGGATACCGCCGAATCCCGGCCGGGCTCGTGGCCGCGGCGGGGAGGGCCGCGCCCCCGCATCCCTCCTGATCAGGGGCGATCACGGGGCGTAGCCACGCTGGGGGGCGGGGTGCGGCCGGGGCGCCTAGCCTTGCGGAAGGGGACCGCACCTCTTGGAGGCCGCCGTGCGCATACCGGCGCTCACGGGCGTCACCGCCCTCGCCCTGGCCCTCACGGCCCTGCCCGCCACCACGACGGGATCCGCGCCCCCACGGCCGGACCTCAAGCGCTTCTACGCCCAGAAGGTCAAGTGGGCCGCCTGCACGCCACAGAAGCAGAACCTCCCGGAGACGGTCACGAAGAACGCGGACGTCCGTTGCGGCACGCTCACCGTGCCGCTCGACTACGCGCGGCCGGGGTCCGGCACCGTCGACCTGGCCATGCTGAAGGTGAAGGCCAGCGGCAAGAAGCGCGGCTCGCTCCTGGTGAACTTCGGCGGCCCCGGCGGCCCCGGAGTGGCCGGGCTCGGGGCCGATCTGAAGGGCTTCGGGGACCTCGGCAAGGGCTATGACGTGGTGGGCTTCGACCCGCGGGGGGTGGGCCTGAGCGAGCCCGTGAGCTGCGGCGACGAACCGGAGCCCGAGGGGCTCGACGACCCGGACGACGCGGCGGCCGTCCTGGAGCAGCTGCGCGCGACCGCCGAGCGCTGCACCAAGGAGTCGGGCCCCGTCCTGGAGCACATCGGCACCGTGAACGTCTCGCGCGACATGGACGTCATGCGCGCGGCCCTCGGCGACAAGAAGCTCAACTACCTGGGCTTCTCGTACGGGACGCGGCTCGGCGCGGTGTACGCGGCGCAGTTCCCGAAGAAGGTCGGGCGCATGGTGCTCGACGGCGTGGACACGCTGACGGAACCCGTCGACGAGCAGGGGCTCGTGTCCGCCGAGGGGCAGCAGACAGCGCTCGACAACTTCCTGCTGTGGTGCACGAAGAACGCCGGGTGCGTGTTCGGCGACGACTCGCGCCGGGCCAGGGAGACCATGGTGAAGGTCATCGAGGACCTCGACGCGATGCCGCTGCGCTCCACGGACGGCGAGAAGTTCACCGGGCAGGACGTGGTGAGCGTGATCGGCTCCGCCCTGTACAGCCGTCAGGCCTGGCCCGCCCTGTCGCAGGCGCTCGGCGCGCTGCTCGCCGACGGCGACCCGCGGGCGCTGCTGCGCGTCGGCGGCGCCGGGGGCATGGGGCGCCAGGACGTGCCCCAGGACAACGAGACCGCCGCGCTCGCCGCGGTGAACTGCGCCGACGACCCCGACCGGCCGGACGCGCGCAAGGTGGAGAAGGAGATCGGGCGGCTCCAGCGGGAGTTCAAGGAGGCCTCGCCGGTCTTCGGCGAGCACAACCTGGGGCTCGTCCTGATGTGCTTCGGCTGGCCCGCGGGCACCTCGTACATCCGCGAGGACGTACGGGACGTCGACACGCCGAAGCTCCTGCTCGTCGGGACGCGGGGCGACCCGGCGACGCCGTACCGCTGGACGGTGGAGACCGCGGAGCGGCTCGGCTCGGCCGCGGTCGTGCTCGACAACAAGGGCGACGGGCACACCGGCTACTTCGGCTCCAAGTGCGTGAAGGCGAAGGTCGACGGGTTCCTGCTGTACAAGGAGCTGCCGAAGAACGGGAGTTCGTGCTCGGCGGAGTGGCGGGAGTGACCTCCCGCCACCCCTAGGGCCTGTCCGACCCGGCCGTCGTGCGGGCCGCGGAGTCCAGGCGCAGGAGTGCCGCCTCGTCGGCCGTGCCCGGCTCGGCCTGGTAGGTGACCAGGCGCTGGCCGCCGGTGCGGGCCAGGGACATGACCTCGTACGTGAGGGTCATCGGGCCGACCTTGGGGTGCGCGAAGGACTTGACGCCGCCGCCGCGCTCGCAGACCTCGTAGCGGTCCCAGAGGCGGGCGAAGTCGGGGGACTTGAGCATCAGTTCGCCCACGACGGCGGTCAGGCGCGGGGAGTTGGGGTCGCGGCCGCCGACCGCGCGCAGATGCGCGATGGACAGGGCGACCGTCTCCTCCCACGGGACGTAGAGGGTGCGGCCCACGGGGTGCAGGAAGAGATAGCGCACGAGGTTGCGCTCCGGCGCGGGCCAGTCCCACAGGCCCGGCATGAGGCGGCGGCCCGGCGCGTTCGCGGCGAGCATGTCGCTGTGCGGGCTCACCACGTACGCGGGCAGCGGGCGCAGCGCCTCCAGCATCCGGTGCACGGACTCACGGACGGTGGACTCGTCGGTGGGGCGCGGTTCGGAGAGGCGGCCCGAGGCCAGCTCCGCCAGCTCGTGCAGCCGCTCGTGGGCGTCGCCGCGCAGGTGCAGGGCGCGTGCCAGGGCGTCGACGACGGCCGGTGACGGGTTGGTCTCGCGGCCGCGCTCCAGGCGCGTGTAGTAGTCGACGCTCACCCCGGCGAGGGTCGCCAGCTCCTCGCGGCGCAGGCCCGGCGTCCGCCGGATGCCCGCACCGGCCGGGAGCCCCGCGTCCTCGGGGCGGATCTGGGCGCGGCGCGCCCGCAGATAGCGGCCGAGCTCGGTCCCGCCGTTGTTCTTCATACGTTCATTGTCCCCGGCCCCGGGGCGTTGTGGGGGGCCGTGTCAGGGCCAGGAACACGGCGGTCTGCCGGGGGCGGCGGCCAGGGCGGAGGCTGTTCCCACCGCCGCTCCGCGCCGGGCCTTCGCCGCTCCGCGGCCCGGGGCCTTGCCGCTCCGCGGCCGTGCTCCGCCGCTCCGCGCCGGTCTCCCACCCGCCCGTCCCCCACTCCGCCGCTCCGCGACGGCCCCAAGAGAGGACCCCTCATGGCCGCAGCCACAACGCTCCACCCTCCGATCGCCCCCGCGGCCCCACCGACCCCACCGACCCCCCGCGCGGGCACCGCCCTCCTCGCCTCCCTCCTCGGCTTCACCGTCATCACCGTCGACGTCTCCGCCGTCAACATCGCCCTGCCGGACATCGGCTCCTCGCTGCACGGCGGCATGACGGGCTTGCAGTGGGTCGTGGACGCGTACACGCTGATGTTCGCGGCGCTGATGATCTCCGCGGGGGCGCTCGCCGACCGGGCGGGGGCGCGGCGCGCCTACGCCTGGGGCACCGCCCTGTTCACGCTCGCCTCGCTGGCCTGCGCCCTCGCCCCCGGCATCGGCGCGCTCATCGCCGCCCGGGTCGCCCAGGGGGCCGCGGCCGCCGTCGTGATGCCCGCCTCGCTCGCGCTGATCCGGCAGGCGTACGACGACGCCAAGCGCCGCGCCCGCGCCATCGCGCTGTGGACGGTGGGCGGCTCCGCCGCGATGGCCGCGGGCCCGGTGCTCGGCGGCGTCCTGACCCAGACGGTCGGCTGGCGCGCGGTCTTCCTGCTCAACCTGCCGCTGGGCGCCCTGATCCTGGCGCTGCTCGCCCGCACCGCGCCCTCGCCGCGCCGCCCGGCACCCCTTGACGTGCCCGGCCAGCTCACCGCCGTGCTCGGCCTCGGCGCCCTCGCGTACGCCGTCATCGAGGGCGGGCACGCGGGTCCGACGAACCCCTCGGTGCTGTTCGCGGCGGGGCTCGCGGTGGCCGCGGCCTTCGCCTTCCGCGCCGCCGAACGGCGCCACCCGGCGCCGATGGTGCCGCTGTCCCTGCTGCGCAGGGGCGAGGTCAGCGCGTCGCTGGCGGTCGGCTTCGCGGTGAACGCGGGCTTCTACGGGGTGGTGTTCCTGCTCGGCCTGTACCTCCAGCAGCTGCGGGGCATGTCGGCGGTGGCGGCGGGCCTGACGTTCGTGCCGCTCGCGGTGCTCATCACCTCGACGAACCTCGTCTCGCCCCGGTTCGCGGAGCGGGCGGGCCGCCGCCCGGTGATCGTGACCGGCCAACTGATCCTGGCCGTGGCCATGTTCGCGCTGCTCCCGCTCGCGGCGGACACCCCGATGTGGCTGGTCCTCGTCCTCCTCGTACCGACCGGCATCGGCGGCGCGCTCGCCGTGCCCGCGCTGACGGCCCTGCTGATGGACGCGGTCCCCGGCCACCGCGCGGGCACGGCCTCCGGCCTCCTCAACTCGCTGCGCCAGACCGGCGGCGCGCTCTCGGTGGCGCTGTTCGGGGCGCTCATCGGCAGCGGCGGTGGCTTCTCGCTGACCGGCATGCGCCAGGGGCTCGTGGTGGTGGGCCTGGTGCTGCTCGGCACGGCGGCGCTCTCGGTGTGGCGGCTGCCGAGAGGGCGGCGCTGAAGCCGCGCCGCGCTCCGAACGCGCCGCGTGAGCGGGGTCCCGGCTCGCGCGGCGCGCGTTTCAGGGGGCGGGGCTCAGCAGTTGCCGGGGGCGGGCTTGTCGGCGAAGCGGTCGGCCAGCCACTGGGTCGCCAGGGGCGACTGGGTGATGACGCCGCTGACGTGTTCGCCGACCGGGATCGTGTGCCACTCGACCCGCGCGCCCTTCGCGCACCAGTCCTCGCGGACCTGCTTGCCGACGCCGTACGGGATCAGCTCGTCGGCGAGCGCGTGGTAGAGGTACACCGGCGCGTCGGGGGCGCGCGTGCCGACCTGGGACTCGCGCAGGCGCTGGCGCCAGTCGGGCTGCTCCAGCGGGTTCTTGGTGGTCACGTCGCTGATCTTCTTGAAGGCGCCGAGGGCCGAGCCGTCCGCCACGCAGCTGGTGCGCAGCGCGCCGATGAGGGACGTGCCGAGCGGGTTGAGGTACGACTCCAGCTTCAGCTCGGGGAACGCCGCGTTCTGGCCGATCGCCGCCATGAAGATCAGGCCCGCGCCGTACGAGCCGTCGTTGAAGGCGGCCACCTTCGGCAGGTCGCCGGGCACGCCGCCGGTCGCCGTGCCCTTCACCTTCAGGTCGGGGGCGTAGCTTCCGTGCAGCTCCGCCGCCCAGGAAGTGGCCTGGCCGCCCTGGGAGTAGCCCATGATGCCGACCGGGGAGTCCTTCGTGAGGCCCGCCTCGGGCAGCCGGATCGCGGCGCGGGCCGCGTCGAGGACGGCGTGGCCCGCGGAGCGGCCGACCGTGTAGGTGTGGTCGCCGGGCGTGCCGAGGCCCTCGTAGTCGGTGACGACGACGGCCCAGCCGCGCAGGGTGAGCTGCTGGATGAGGTTGGCTTCGAGGGTGGTGCCGCGCGGGAAGCCCGCGCTCGGCGCGCACTGGTCGCCGACGCCGACCGTGCCGACGGCGTACGTGATCAGCGGGCGCGGGCCCGGGCGCCCGTCCTGCGGGACGATGACCGTGCCGGAGACGGTGTTCGGCTCGCCCTTCGCCGTCGTCGAGCGGTAGTGGATCTTCCAGGCCTTGGTGTGCGTGGGCTGGCCGGGCAGCGGGTGGAAGGCGCTCGGCTCGGTCTTGACGAGGTCACCCGGAGCCTTCGCGTCGTCCGCGTGCGCGGGGGTGGAGGCGAGCGTCGCGGCCGCCAGGCCCGCCGCCGCCGTCACCGCCAGCCATCTGAAGGACGTCCGTACGTGCATGCGGGTCTCCCAACTGTGCGTGGGGGACTGGGCCGTTGGTCGCCCAGACGCCGACGACCGTAGTGACCCGCGAGGAGGCACGGGGCTGACGGGAACGCTCAGCTTCGTTGACCGCCGGGACCATCGCCGTTCGCGTGGCCGTCGCGGTACGCGTACCGGTACGCGCCCGGTGTCGTCCCCGTCCACCGCCGGAACGCCCGGTGGAACGCCGTGTCCTCCGAGAAGCCGAGCCGCGCCGCGAGGTCCGCGATCGGCTCCCGGCCCTCCGCGAGCCCGGCGATCGCCGCGTCCCGCCGCACCGCGTCCTTCAGCTCCTGGTACGACGTGGACTCCAGCGCGAGGCGGCGGCGCAGCGTCGACGGGCTGAGCGCCAGGCGCGCCGCGATCTCGCCGAGCGAGGGCAGGCGCGGCGAGGCGCGCAGCCCGGTGGCGAGGGCCCTGCGCACCTGCTCGGCGACCGTGGTGCCGTAGTCGCGCCGCGAGAGCAGGTCGAAGGGGGCCCGGCGCAGCATCGCCGCGAGCGCGTCCTCATCCCGCACGAGCGGCGCGTTCAGCCAGTGCGGGGCGAGCCCGGCGCCGGTGCGCTCGGCGCCGAAGCGCACGGGGCAGCCGAAGAGCAGCTCGTACTCGTCCTTGTGCGGGGGCGGCGGATGCCCGAAGTCGGCCCAGCGCAGCGGGATGCGGCGGCCGATCAGCCAGCTGCACAGCCGGTGCCAGATGATGACGAGGCACTCGGCGAGGAAGAAGTCCTGCTCCAGGTCGTTGCGCACGGTGAAGACGGCGGCGTCCGGGGCGCGGGTGAGGACGAGGTCGGGGCCGCCGGGGAAGAGCCCGTAGAAGGTGACCCCGCGCTCCATGGCCGCGCCCAGGTCGCGGCAGCCGAGCGCGGCGTAGCACATCATCGCGAAGGTGCCGGGCCTGCTGGGCGAGGAGCCGAGGCCGAGGAACTCGTCGTGCGTCGTCCGGTACAGCTCCCGGAAGAGCCGGGCGAACTGGGGCGCGGTGATCCGGGCCCGGTCGTCGCCGAGCAGCAGGGGCGGGATCTGGGCGGTCTGGAGCAGGGGCACGGGGTCGATGCCGCGCCGCTCCACGCCGCGCAGCACGGCCCGCACGTGGTGCACGGTGATCGTCCGCCTGGCCATGACCATGACGTTAGCCGCAGGGCACCTGCTCAAGAAGGGTGTGCCCGCCGACGCACGCGGGGTTGGCCGATTCCCGGCGGGGCGCGGTGGTGTTCCTGGCAGGGGCGCGGTGGTGAGCACACGGGTCAGCCGTGGTGACGTTTCGCGTCATGCCGTCCGGCCGGTCCGCGTCCCTAGCGTCGACGCATGACGGATCAGCTGACGCTCCGGCCCCCGACCCTGTCCGTGCTCGCGGAGTGGGCGGCGGACCGCCACGGCGCGCTGCCCGCCCTGCGGTTCAAGCGCGCGGGGCGGTGGCGGGAGGTGTCGTACGAGGCCCTGCGCGCCGAGGCGCGGCGGGTGGGCCGGGCGCTGATCGGCAGGGGCGTCGCGCCCGGCGACCGGGTCGCGGTGCTCGCCGAGACCCGCCCCGAGTGGACGTACGCGCACCTGGGGGTGCTCGCGGCGGGCGCGGTTCTCGTGCCCGTGTATCCGACGGCGGGCGCCGACGAACTGGCCTGGGTCCTCGGGGACTCCGGCGCCTCGGTGGTGCTGTGCGAGGACGCGGCGCGCGTCGCCGAGGTGGAGCGGCTGCGCGGCGAACTGCCGGGGCTGCGCGGGCTCGTGGCGATGACCGACCCGCGGGCGTACGAGGACGCCGAGGGGGTCACCGACGAGGCGCTGCTCGACCGGGCGGGCGGCCGCGGCCCCGCGGACCCCGCGACCGTCATCTACACCTCGGGCACCACCGGACCGCCCAAGGGCTGCGTGCTCACCCACGGCAACCTCGGAGCCGTGCAGGACGCCTCGCTGCCGCTCATCGAGGGCGGCCCCGGAGACGCGACGTACCTCTATCTGCCGCTCGCGCACCTGCTCGCGCAGCTCATCGAGGTGACGACGCTCATCGAGGGCGGCACGGTCGTGTACTTCGGCGGCCGGATCGAGGACGTCGTCGCCGAGCTGGCCGAGGCGCGGCCGACGCATCTGCCGTCGGTGCCGCGCCTGTTCGAGAAGGTGTACTCGACGGTCCTCTCGCTCGCGGAGTCCCGCGACGGCGGGCGCGAGCGCTTCGCGGAGGCCGTGCGCGTCGGCGTCCTCGCGGCGGACGGCGCGTTGCCGCCGGAGCTCGGGGAAACGTACGAGGCCGCGGACGAGGCGCTGTTCGCGCCGGTCAGACAGGCGCTCGGGGGCCGCGTGCGGTGGGCCCTCACCGGCGGTGCGCCGATCGCCCCGCACGTCCTGGACTTCCTGCGGGCCTGCGGCATCCAGGTCTTCGAGGGGTACGGGATGACGGAGTCCGGCGGCGTCATCACCCTCAACCACCCCGGCGCGGTCAAGTACGGCACGGTGGGGCGGCCCATCGCGGGCTGCGAGGTGCGGATCGCGGACGACGGGGAGGTCCTCGCGCGCGGGCCCCACGTGTTCCCCGGCTACCACGGCGACCCGGCCGCGACCCGCGCGGCGCTCGACGCCGACGGCTGGCTGCACACCGGCGACCTGGGCGCGCTCGACGAGGACGGCTACCTCACCCTCATCGGGCGCAAGAAGGACCTGATCATCACCTCGGGAGGCAAGAACCTGACGCCCTCGCTGACCGAACTCGCCGTCCAGGCCTCGCGGTTCGTCTCGCGCGCGGTCCTCGTCGGCGACCGGCGGCCCTACCCGGTCGCGCTGATCACCCTCGACGCGGAGGAGGTCACGGGGTGGGCGGGGCGCGCGGGCGTCACCCTCACCGAGCCGCTCGCGGCCGATCCGACGGTCCGCGCCCTGGTCCAGGAGGCGGTCGACGAGGCCAACGCGCGGGTGTCGCGCCCGGCGCGGATCCGCGGCTTCGCCGTCCTGGAGGAGGACTTCACGGTGGAGTCGGGGCTCCTCACGCCGAGCCTGAAGGTGCGGCGGCGGGCGGTGGCGGAGCGGTACGGGGCGGTGGTGGAGGAGCTGTACGGGGGGCTGCGGCGGGGTGGCGAGGCGTAGCCGGGGCCACGGGGGGCCTGCGCCGAGGGGCGGGCGGCGAGGCCTAACAGGGGCGGGCTACCGGGCTGTTGGGATACCGGGCTACCTGGCTACGGCAGCCCGGCGAGGCGCAGCAGGGCCGTGGCGCCCGCCGCGCCGAGGACCACCATCACGAAGGGCGCGCGCTTCCAGGCGAGCGCCGCCCCCACCAGGACTCCCGCCGGGCGCGCCCAGCCCGCGAAGGCGTGCCCCTCGGTGAAGGCGCCGGTCGCGAGGAGCGCGACGAGGATCACGGTGGCCGCGACGGCCAGCAACTCCTGGACCCGTGCGGGCAGTTCGACCCGGCCGTGGAGCAGCGGCCCGGCGAGCCGGAAGACATAGGTCCCGGCGGCCAGGGCCAGGACGCAGACGAGCTGGGCGTTCATGCCGCACCTCCGGCGGGACGGTGGCCGACGGCGAGCAGGCCGAGGAGCGCGAGCAGCACGGGCAGGCCCGCGGGCAGCACCGGCGCGGCCGCCACGGCGAGCACCGCGCCGAGGGCGGCGGCCCGGCGCGCGCCGCCGTCGGCGTCGCGCAGGACGGGCAGGACGAGGGCCACGAGCACGGCGGGGAAGGCCGCGTCGAGGCCGAACCGGGCGGTGTCGCCGAGCGCGGAGCCAGCCAGCGCGCCCGCGACGACGCTCGCGTTCCAGGCCACGAACAGGCCGATCCCGGATATCCAGAAGGCGGCCCTGCGCCGCCGCGCGTCGGGCTGGGCCAGGACGAACGCCGCCGTCTCGTCGGTGACCAGGTGCGCGCCCACGAGCCGCGCCGCCCAGGAGCGGCCCAGGCTGTCGGCCACGGCCAGGCTGAAGGCCGCGGTGCGGGTGTTGAGCAGCAGCCCGGTCGCGGCGGCCGCCGCCGGGCCGCCGCCCGAGGTGAGCACGGCGACCGCGCTGAACTGGGCGGAGCCCGCGTACACGAACAGCGACATGGTGACCGGCACCCACACCGGCAGGCCGCCCGCGACGGCGATCGCGCCGAAGGACACACCGACGACGAGGTCGGCGAGCAGGACGAGGGCGATGTCGCGGAGCACGTCGGAGGGCAGGTCGGAGAAGCGGACGAACCCGGTTGTTCGCTCTGCCGGGTCATCCGTTCGCTGTGTCGAACGCATGCCCCGTAGGATGGTTCAGGGGGATCATGTTCGTCAAGGCGAACGAATGGACTGGTATGCCGAACGGTCGGGAGTCGAAACGGTGAGGACGGACCGCAACACCGAAGGCGCCGGAGACGGCGCGGAAGCCCCACGCGCCCCCCGGGCCCCGCGCGCCCCGCGCGAATGGGTCGCTGAGGCGCTGCGTCGGGAGCGGGCGCGCGCCGGGCTCTCCCTCTCCGAGCTGGCCAAGCGCGCCGGAATCGCCAAGTCCACGCTGTCCCAGCTGGAGGCGGCGACCGGAAACCCGGGCATCGAGACGGTCTGGGCGCTCGCCGTAGCGCTCGGCGTGCCGTTCAGCGCGCTCATGGAGTCGCCCGCCCCCGCCGTCACCGTGATCCGCGCGGGCGAGGGCCCGACCATGCACGCGGAGCGCTCCTCGTACGCGGGCACGCTGCTGTCCAGGGGCCCGTCAGGGCTGCGTCGCGACATCTACCACGGCGCCATGGAGCCCGGCCCGGCGCGCGAGTCCGACCCGCACAACCCCGGCACCGTGGAGCACCTGATCGTCTCCACCGGCCGCCTCCTGGCGGGCCCCCGCGACGAGCCGGTGGAGCTGTCCCCCGGCGACTACATGGCGTACCGGGGCGATGTGCCGCACGCGTACGAGGCGCTGGTGCCGGGGACGACGTTCGTGCTGGTCATGCAGCACGTGTAGGGCGGGCCCGGGGGTCCGGGCGGGGTGCTACCCCTTGCGCGGCCGGGGTGCCAGCAACTGCTCGCGCAGGGCCGTCAGCTGATGGGACGTGTCCACGGCCCTGGCCTCGTCGAGCGTGGTCAGCGCGAGGAGCAGGACGTCCGCCACGACCAGGGCGGTCAACGCCTCGGTGGTGATCCCCGTAGGTGTGTGCGGGGCGGTGAGCACCGCGTCCACGCGCCCCCCGTACCGCTCGGCGAGCTCGTCCGTCACCAGCAGGACGCGCGCGCCCACCGCCCGCGCCCGCTCGATGAGCACGGAGAGCTCCGCCAGGTCCCGGCCCGGCTGGAAGATCACCACGGCGTCGCCCTGGCGCAGCGCGAGCAGGTGGTCGGCGAGCGCGAACCCGGTCGCGCCCACGTACCGCGCGCGTCGGCCGACGCGGCCCAGGGTGAGGGCCAGATGGCGGGCGGCCAGCTCGGACGCGGCGACGCCGTACGCGTGGATCTCGCCCGCGTCGGCGAGGACGCCGACGGCCGTGCGCAGCGCGTCGTCGGGGGTGAGGCGGCGGGCGTGCTCGATGCGCTCCTGCGCCTCGTCGAAGACCTCGTCCCAGATGCCGCCGAGGTCGCGGCCGACGTGCGCGATGCGCTTGGCGAGCCGCACCTCGGGGGCGACCGCCGCCGTGAAGTCCGTGGCGAGGTCGCGCTTGAGCGCGGGCAGGCCCGCGTAGCCGAGGCGCTGGAGGGCGCGGACCACCGTGGCGTTGCTGGTCCCGCTGGCCGAGCCGAGCTCCTGCGCGGAGGCGAAGAGGAGGGACTCGGCGGGCACGCTCGCCAGGTACTGGGCGACGGCGCGCTCGGAGGCGGACAGGGTCTCCCACTGCCCACGCACGGCGCTACGCAACCGCGCGGCACCACCTGCACCGTCCGGTCCGCCCGTCGCCACGCCCGTCGACCCGCCCGCCGGTCCGCCTACCGGTCCTTCGGCCGATGCGCCCGTCGATCCCGCCGTCGGTCCGCCCGCCGCCCCGCCCGCCGGTCTGCCCGTCGGTCCGCCTGTCGGTCTGCCCGTCGGTCCGCCTGTCGGTCCGTCGGCCGGTCCTCCCGTCGATGCGCCCGTCGGTCTGTCGGCCGGTCCGCCCGTCGATCCTCCCGCCGGTCCGGCCGACGCCCCCGTCGATCCCGCCGTCGGTCCGCCCGCGGTGCCGGTCCCGCCCGCCTCGCCCGCAGTTCTGTTCGGCCCGTCCACGGCTCCGCCCTCCGGCGGCACGGCTCCGCCCTCCGGCGGCTCTGAAATCTTCATTACAGGTCTTGACTCCCGTGTGATGGACGTTACATGCTGGATGGCACGTTCCAAGCATCGAGCCTTTCGTAACCGACGTTACAGGAGAAGAATGGCCCCGCGCACCACCTCCGACCGATCCGCCCGGGTCCTCCCCGTGGTCGAGATCTCCGGCACGCCGACCGAGCGCGGTCGGCAGTACGGCGAGGCCGTCCGCCCCCAACTGCACGCGGCCCTCGGGTACTACGCGGCCGCGTTCGGCCAGTCGGCGGGCCTGACCTGGGACCAGGTGACCGACCGCGCCGCCCGCTGGCTCAAGCCCGTCCGGGAGTACGCGCCGCACCTGGAGGAGGAGATGGCGGGCATAGCGCAGGGCGCGGGCGTGGACCTCCTCGACGTCCTCGCGTTGAACGCGCGCGGTGAGGTGATCTACGACAGATCCTTCAAGCGGATGGCGGCCCCCGAGCGGGCGGAGGGCGCGGCCCCCGAAGCCACCGCCACAGCCAACGCCTCCGTCGCGGCCGAAGCCGAAGCCGAAGCCGATGGCGAAGCCGAAGCCGCCGACGGCTGCACCTCCTTCGCGGCGTACGGCCCGGCCAGCGGCGACGGCCATGTGTACGCGGGACAGAACTGGGACTGGCGCGCCGGAGTGGCCGACACCGTGGTGATGCTGCGCGTCGTGCAGCCCCCGAGGCCCACCTTGATCATGCAGGTCGAGGCGGGCCAGATCGGCCGCCAGGGAGCCAATTCGGCGGGCATCGCGCTCAACGCGAACGGCCTGGGCGGGCGCTTCAGCGACGCGGTGGGCCTGCCGCAGACCGTGGTGCGCCGCAGCGTGCTCGACCAGCACGCCGTCACCGACGCCGTGGACGTGCTCTGCCGCACCCGCGCCCACATCGCGTCGAACGCGCTGCTCACCTGCCGCGAAGGCTTCGCCATCGACCTGGAGACGACCCCCGCGGGGCACGGCTGGATGTATCCGAAGGACGGCCTGCTCGTGCACGGCAACCACTACCAGGCGGGCGTGCCCGCCGCCCTGGCCCCCGGCTACCGCCCCCTGTCCCCGGACTCCCTGGTCCGCGTCCCGCGCGCGGAGGAGGGCCTGGCCGCCCTGCGCGGCGCCACGGGACCCGACGAGTCGATCAAGATCATCAAGCAGGCGATGTCCGACCACCTGGGGCACCCCGAGTCCCTGTGCACCCACCCGGACCCGCGCCGCCCCGAGCTGCGGCGCTGGGCCACGCTCGTCTCCTCCTGCGTGGACCTCACCACCGGCGACTACCGCGTCACGGCGGGCACCCCCTGCGACCGCGACTACCAGCACCTTCCCTGGAACCTGTACGACGGCCCGTTCGGAGACGCCAGATGACGCACCCACCGACGCGACCACCGAGCCCGACGGGCCCGCCCCAGGCCGCACCGCGGCGGGCCGCGCGCGCCGCCGCCGGGCTCGCCGCGGTGTCCCTGCTCGCGGCGGGGTGCGCCGGGGCCGACACCAACGCCCTCGGCGGCGCTCCCGCCGACGCCGCCAAGCTGACCCTGCGCGCCACCACCCCGCCCGCCCAGGGCCGCCTGGACCGGGCCGACTGGCTCCTTGAGGACGAGCCCGACTCGCTCGACCTGGACCGCCAGGGCGGCAGCGCGGGCCGCGTCGTCCTCACCAACGTCTGCGAGCGGCTGTATCAGCTCCAGCCCGACATGAGCGTCGAGCCGTTCCTCGCCGAGAAGGCCCGCACGCCGGACGACCGCAGGCTCGTCCTCACCGTCCGCGACGGCGTCACCTTCCACGACGGCTCGAAGCTCACCGCCGCCGACGTCCTGTGGAGCCTCAAGCGGCACGCCGCGAAGGACATGGAGCAGTCCGACGAGTTCGGCAACGTGTCCTCGATGCGCAGGACAGGCCCCCGCGAGCTGACGATCCGCTTCAAGGAGCCCGACGCCCTGTTCACCAAGGCCCTCGCCGGAGACGCGGGCATCGTGTGGAACCCCCGCCGCATCGCCGCCGCGGGCAAGGAGTTCGGCACCCCCGGCCAGGCCGACGCCTGCTCGGGCCCCTACCGCCTCAAGGAGTGGAAGTCCGGCGACTCCCTCACCATCGAGGCGTACGACGACTACTGGGGCACCAAGCCCCTGACCCGCCGCGTCGTCTTCCGCTGGGCCTCCGACAGCGCCCTGGTCAACGCCCTGCGGACAGGCGCGGCCGACGGCACGTACGCCGAGTCGCCGAACACGGCCGCGGCCCTGCGCCGAGCCAAGAACCTCCGGCAGTACTACGGCCCCTCCACCGCCTCGCTCGTGCTCATCCCCACCGCGCGCGGCGGCCTCAAGGACCCCGCGATCCGCCGCGCCCTGTCCCTCTCCCTGGACCGCAAGGGCATCGCCAACTCCGGCTACGGCGGCCTCGTGCAGCCCTGGGCCGCCCCCGTCGGCGCCGGGGCCTGGGGCTATGAGCGGCCCCGGTTCGCCGCCGCCCAGAAGAAGCTGGGCGCCGCCGCCCCCGCGACCCCGACCGCCGACGACCTCGCCGAGGCCAAGAAGCTGGTCAAGGAGGCGGGCGCCCCCGACGGCCCCGTCGTCATCGGCACCGACAGCAGCCAGGGCCGCACCGTCGTCGCCAACGCCACCCGCGCCGCGCTCCAGCGGATCGGCGTGCGGGCGCAGATCAAGACCGTGCCGCCCGCGCAGTTCGAGGAGTTCTACAGCGACCCCCAGGCCCGCGACGGCATCGACGTCCTCGTCGGCGACTGGTACATCTCCAAGGCCGACCCCATGGGCTTCTACGACAACGGCCTGTCCGACTCCTCCAACAACTGGGTCGGCTTCAAGGACCCGGCGTACGACCGCCTCGTCCACAAGGCCCTCGCCACGCTCGACGACACCGAGCGCGCCCGCCTCACGACCGAGGCACAGCGGCGGTTCGTCGACGCCGCCGTGTGGATCCCCGTCGCCCAGGTGCCGACGGCGCTCGTCCTCAGCGACCGGCTGACCGGACCGCCCTCCTCCCAGTCGTACCTCTACTATCCGTGGGCCGCCCGCCTGGGCGCGCGGAAGGGCTAGGCCGCCATGGGAATGGGAAAGGGCATCGCCGTCCGTCTCGTACGTCGGCTCGCGGGCGTGCTCGCCACGCTCCTCGCCGCGTCGTTCGTCATCTTCGCCGCCGTGTACGCCGCGCCCGGCGACCCCGCCGTCTTCCTCGCGGGCGGCCGCGACAAGCTGACCCCCGAGCGCCTGGCCCAGGTGCGCGCCGAGTACCACCTGGACGAGCCGCTGGCCGCCCAGTACGGCCGCTGGCTGTGGGACTGCCTGCACCTCGACCTCGGCCGGTCGTTCAAGTACAGCGACCAGGTGTCCGACCTGGTGGCGGCCCGCTTCCCGACGACGCTCCAGCTCGTCCTGTACGCCACCGTCCTGTTCGTCGTCCTCGGCGTGGGCGCCGGGATCCTCGCCGCCGTGAAGCGGTCCACCTGGGTGGACTCGGCGGTCGTCGGGGTCACGACGCTCGCCGCGTCGGTGCCGTCCTTCGTCGCGGCGATCGCCCTGGTGTCGTTCTTCGGCGTCCGGCTCGGCTGGTTCCCGGTGACCGGCAGCGGCGACGGATTCCTCGGCACTGTGCACCACCTCACGCTGCCCGCCCTGTCGTTGGCGCTCGGCGCGCTCGCCCTGGTCAGCCGCGTGACCCGGCAGGCGATGGTGGACGCGGCGGCCTCCGACCACGTGGCGGCGGCCCGCGCGTCCGGCGTGCCCGAGCGGGAGATAGTCCGCCGCCACGTCCTGCGCAACGCGCTGGGGCCCATCGTCACCATGTGCGGCCTGGTCATGGCGGGCATGCTCGCCGGCACCGTCGTCGTCGAGACCGCCTTCGGCCTCAGCGGCATCGGCTCCCTGCTCGTCGGCGCCATCAACACCCACGACTTCCCCGTGGCGCAGGCCGTCCTGCTCCTGATGGTCACCGGCTACATCGTCGTCACCACGGCCGTGGACGCCGTCCACCCGCTGCTCGACCCGCGCGTGAAGGAGGTGCGCTCATGACCCTGACCCTCGACGGTACGAACGCCGTGAAGGCGGCCGGGCCACGGCGCCCGATCGGCGTCCTGATCGCGGGCGGGCTCCTCGGCCTCGTCGTCCTCGCGGCCGCCCTCGCCCCCCTCCTCGCGCCCTACGCCCCGGACGCCATCGACCTGTCCGCCTCCCTGGTGGGCACCGGCCGCGAGCACCTCCTCGGCACCGACTCCTCCGGCCAGGACCTGCTCTCCCGCGCCCTGTACGGCGCGCGGACCAGCCTTATCGCGCCGCTCCTGCTGCTCGCCGTCGCCGGGGTGCTCGGCGTCACGCTCGGGGTGCTCGCCGCCTGGCGCGGCGGCTGGGTGGACACGCTCGTCTCCCGCCTCACGGACGTGATGTACGCCTTCCCGGGCCTGCTGTTCACCGTCCTGATCATCGCCGTCTTCGGCACGGGCACGACGACGTCCGTCCTCGCCCTCGGCCTGGCCTTCACACCGACCATCGCCAAGTACACCCGCTCCCTGGCCCTGTCCGAGGCCCGCAAGCCGTACGTCGACGCGTACCGCGTGCAGGGCATGGGCGGCGCCCGCATCTGCGCCCGCCATCTGATACCGAACCTCGGCCGGTCCGTCCTCGGCTATCTCGTGGTCCTCTTCGGCGAGGCCCTGATGTCCCTGGCGACCCTCTCCTACCTGGGCTTCGGCGCCCAACCCCCGTCCTCGGACTGGGGCCTGATGGTGCAGGAGGGGCAGGCGGCGATCGTCCAGGGCGCGATGCTCCCCGCCCTGGTGCCCGGCACCGCGATCGCCCTGGTCGTCGTCTGTTTCAACGTCGTCGGCGTCTGGGCCGCCGACCGCCTGGGGAGGCAGTGATGCTGCTCGACATCGACGACGTGACCGTGACCGTGCCGGGCGCCGCCCGCCCGCTCCTCGACTCCGTGTCCCTGCGGGTCGCCGAGGGCGAGGTGGTCGCCCTGGTCGGCGAGTCCGGCTCGGGCAAGTCGACGACCGCGCGCACGGCGCTCGGCCTGCTGCCGGACGGGGCGGGCGTCTCCGGTTCCGTACGCTTCGACGGCACCGAGGTCCTCGCCCTGACCGGCGAGCGGCTGCGCGCCCACCGCGCGGGGTCGGTCGCCCTGGTCCACCAGGACCCGCGCGCGGCCCTCAACCCGGTGCGCCGCGTCGGCGACTTCCTCACCGAGCGGGGCGCCAGCCGTGCCGAGGCCGTCGCACTGCTCGCCTCCGTCGGCCTGCCCGACCCCGAGCGCCGCGTGCGCCAGCGCCCGCACGAGCTGTCCGGCGGCATGCTCCAGCGGGTCGTCATCGCGGGCGCCCTCGCCGCCCGCCCCCGCCTGCTCCTCGCCGACGAGGCCACCAGCGCCCTGGACGTCACCACCCAGGCCGACATCCTCGCCCTGCTGCGCACCCTGCGCGCCGAGCACGGCCTCGGCCTGCTGTTCATCACCCACGACCTGCACCTGGCGGCGGCGTACAGCGACCGCGTGTACGTGATGTACGCGGGCCGGGTGGTGGAGGAGCGCACGGCGAAGTCCCTGTTCACCACCCCCTCCCACCCCTACACCCGCGGCCTGCTGTCCTGCTCCCCGACCCTGGACGCCCTGGAGGCCCCGCTGCGCCCGATCCCGGGCCGTCCGCCGTCCCTGGCGGACGTGTTCGAGGGGTGCGCGTTCGTGGAGCGGTGCGGTGAGGCGCGGCCGGAGTGCGGGACGTGGGCCCCGCGGCCGGTGCCCCTGCCGGACGGGGGCACGTCCGCCTGCCTGGCCGCGGGCACCCCCGTGCAGATCGAGGTGAAGCCGTGACGACGACCGCCCTGCTCCGGGCCACCGGGCTGAGCAAGAGCTACCCCCTGCCCGGCGGCGGCAGCCACCAGGCCGCGCACGACGTGGGCTTCACGGTCCCCGAGGGCGGCTCCCTCGGCATAGTCGGCGAATCGGGCTCCGGCAAGACGACCGTGGCCCGCATGCTGGTGGGCCTCGTCCCTCCGGACCGGGGGGAGATCACCGTGGCGGGCCGCCGCCGCGAGCCCCGCACCCCGCGCACCTCCCGGGCCCGCCTTGCCAGGGCCAGGGAGATCCAGATGGTCTTCCAGGACCCGTACGTCTCCCTGGACCCGAGGCTCACCGCCACGCAGTGCCTCCGTACGGCGCTGCGCCTGCACGGCAAGGACGAGCAGGGCGGGGCGGCGGCCCGCGACCTCCTGGACCGCGTCGGTCTGGGCGCGCGCGAGGCGGACGCGCGGCCCCGGGACCTGTCCGGCGGGCAGCGCCAGCGGCTGGCCATCGCCCGGGCCCTCGCGGTCGACCCCCGGGTCCTGGTGCTCGACGAGGCCGTGGCCGCGCTCGACGTGTCGATCCAGGCGCAGATCCTCCAGCTCCTGCGGGAGATCCGGGAGGAGACGGGGGTGGCGCTCGTCTTCGTCAGCCATGACCTGGCGGTGGTGCGGCATGTGACGGACGAGGTGCTGGTGATGCGGCGCGGTGAGGTGGTGGAGCAGGGGCCCACGGACCGGGTCCTCGCGGCCCCGGAGCACGCCTATACGCGGCTCCTCCTGGCCAGCGTGCCCGGCGAGAACTGGGACCCGGCGGCGGTGTCCCGCGCCCGCGAGGCCCTGCCCCCGGGCTAGGCCCTCGCGGGGAGCGCCCCAGACCCACCCCTTCCCGATCCGGGGGCTGCCGCCCCCGCGCCCCCGCCTTTTCGGCGCTCCGCGCCTCGTCCTCAAACGCCGGACGGGCTGGATGGTTCCGGCGCGCCCCGGATCTCGTCTGCGGGCTTCCCGGCCCGCAGACAAGATCCCGACCGCACCGGAAACTCTCAGCCCGTCCGGCGCTTGAGGACGAGGCCGCAGGCCGATGGGCGACGACGGCGCCGAGGGAAAGATCCAGCCCGTCCGGCGCTTGAGGACGAGCGCGCCAGCGCGACGACTGACGACGGCGCCGCAGGGAAGTTCCAGCCCGTCCGGCGTTTGAGGACGAGGCCGGAGGCCGATGGGCCCGCGCCGGGGAGGGGCCCGCCCGCCTGAGGGAGCTCACCCGTCCAAGGCGCCCCCGCCAGGAAAAGGCAGGGGCCCCGATGCCTCGCCAAAGCGAGGGCGCGGGGCCCCTTGGGTACTGCTTCCGTTGGATCAAGCCACCCTTACGGGAGGATCAAGCCGTCCCTGACTAGGCAGGGGTGACGTTCTCCGCCTGCGGGCCCTTCGGGCCCTGCGTGACGTCGAAGGTCACGGCCTGGTTCTCCTCGAGGGAACGGAAACCGCTGGCGTTGATCGCGGAGTAGTGAACGAAGACGTCGGGGCCGCCGCCTTCCTGGGCGATGAATCCAAAGCCCTTTTCGGCGTTGAACCACTTCACGGTTCCGGTAGCCATAAGCCCTCCTTGGGCCAAAGGGTTGCCCTGCTCCAGAACCTGCGATTGTTGAAACAACTGCAAAAGTCTGAAAACGACGAGAGCCTGCGGGTTACATGCTCCGCAGGCTCTGTACTGCAAGGGAAACCAAACTGCAACTTGCGGCGAGCTTAGCACGCAGGCACCCGGAAGCAATAGGGATCAAGATCACGTCACCCGGAGGTTTGACGGCCCCTCGCGCCGGGTTGACACGGGCCCGCCGAGGCCTTGGCGGAAGCCGCGGCGACAGCGCGAGGCGGACCACCAGAGCGGGCCTCAGCGGGGCGCTGGGACAGGCGCCGGGACCGACCTCGCGGTCAGCCCCGGCGGCGGCCCGGCGCGGGGCGCGCAGAGGCGCGGCCCGGTCGCCGCGGGACCCGGCGCTCGCTCCGTGGCGCACGAGGGCTAGCCTCACGGATGTGGACAATTCTCCCGCTGACACCACGGGCGGGGCGGTCGACGCCGACCCCTCCCCAAGCTCTCGGCCGCGCGCGGGCGAGGGGTACCCCATCCCCAGCTCGCGCCGCACCGCACGGCCGCGCGTCGGCCACATCCAGTTCCTGAACTGCATGCCCCTGTACTGGGGCCTCGCGCGGACCGGCACCCTCCTCGACTTCGAGCTCACCAAGGACACCCCGGAGAAGCTCAGCGAGCAGCTCGTGCGCGGCGACCTCGACGTCGGCCCCGTCACCCTGGTCGAGTTCCTGCGCAACGCCGACGACCTGGTGGCCTTCCCCGACCTGGCCGTGGGCTGCGACGGCCCGGTCATGTCGTGCGTGATCGTCTCGCAGGTGCCGCTCGACCGCCTGGACGGGGCGCGGGTGGCGCTCGGCTCCACCTCGCGCACCTCCGTGCGCCTGGCGCAGCTGCTGCTCGCCGAGCGCCACGGCGTGCGCCCCGAGTACTACACCTGCCCGCCCGACCTCGGCCTGATGATGCGGGAGGCGGACGCGGCCGTCCTGATCGGAGACGCGGCGCTGCGCGCGAACCTGATCGACGCCCCCAAGCTCGGCCTGGAGGTGCACGACCTCGGGCAGATGTGGAAGGACTGGACGGGCCTGCCGTTCGTCTTCGCGGTGTGGGCGGCCCGCCGCGACTACCTCGCGCGCGAGCCCGAGGTGGTCCGCGAGGTGCACAAGGCGTTCCTGGCCTCCCGCGACCTGTCCCTGGAAGAGGTCGCGAAGGTCGCGGAGCAGGCCTCGCGCTGGGAGTCCTTCGACGCGGGCGTCCTGGAGCGGTACTTCACGACCCTTGACTTCCGCTTCGGCGGCGCGCAGCTGGAGGGCGTCACGGAGTTCGCGCGCCGGGTGGGGCCGACGACGGGCTTCCCCGCGGACGTGAACGTGGAGCTGCTGCGGCCGTAGCCGTGCCGGGCCCGGACCTCAGCCGTTGGGGACCGGGCCCTTCATCTTCTTGCTGATCCACTGGATCGGCCCGTCGGCCATGGCGGGGACGTACGAGCGGGCGCTGTGGGTGCCGCCCGGGATGACGTTGAGCCGGGTCTTGACCGGCCCCTTGCCGTACTTCTCCATGAAGGCCCGCAGGTTCGGCTGCCCGGACTCCGCGGTGCCGACCTGGAAGGCGATGTCGACCTCGGGCCCGCCGCGCCGGATGAGGCGCTCGGCGAGGCGCCCCGGGTCGTTGGCGAGCCGCTGTGGCTCGTGCCCGCGCCAGAGCGGTGAGTCGGGCACGGTGTCCGGGCCCGACGCGATCACGGCCCTGAACTTCTCCGGGTGCTTCAGGACGGACTTCAGGCCCACGAAACCGCCCGACGAGGACCCCATGAAGCCCCACCCGTCGCGGGACGTGAAGGTGCGGAAATTCGCCTTGACGAAATCCGGTACGTCCTCGGTCATCCAGGTGCCCATTTTCGGCTGCCCCGGTATGTCACTGCCGTCGTAATAGAACGTGGCGTCGGGATTGAGCACGGGCATCACCACGATGAACGGCAGGCTCTTTCCCTCCTTCGACCACTGGGCGATGGAGCTCTCCAGCTTCAGGTCCGTGCCCATCCAGTAGTTATTGGGGTAACCGGGGCCGCCGGGCAGCGCGATGAGTACGGGAAAGCCGCTGCGGGAGTACTTCGGGTCGAAGTACTGTTTCGGCGCCCAGACCCATACCTTTCCGGTGAAGCCCGACTTCTTGCCGTGCAGGGTGGTGACGCCGATCTTGGTGCCGTCGTCGAGGGTGCTCTCGGTGGTGAAGGAGGCGCGGGGCCCGGTGGGGAGCCGGATGCCCGAGTCCTCGCTCCCGCGGCCCTTGGCGGGGGCCGGGGCGGAGGCGCTGTCGAAGCTCATGGGCTCGCCCCCGTCGGACGAGCAGCCGGTGAGCAGGACCGCGGCGGCGGCGAGCGCGGCGGTCAGGGCGGCGGTGGTGCGGCGGATGTTCATCTGACCTCGACGGACCTGGGGACAAGGACGGCAATACGGTCAATTCCGTCTGGGTAGAGGGAGAAACCCGGGCGGAGGTTCCCCGCGCCGTAGGCTGATCCGTGGCAGTGGTCCGCGTACGGCGCACCAGGGGGAGGCCTCCGCGATGCACCCGCTCGAACCGGACGAGCCCGCGGCCATCGGGCCCTATCGACTGCTCGGCCGGCTCGGCTCCGGCGGCATGGGCCGCGTCTACGTGGGCCGCAGCGCGGGCGGCCGCACGGTCGCCGTGAAGGTCGTGCATCCGCACTTCGCCCTCGACGAGGAGTTCCGCGCCCGCTTCCGCCGCGAGGTCGACGCGGCCCGGCGGGTCGGCGGCCAGTGGACGGCCCCGGTCCTGGACGCCGACCCCGAGGCCGCGCTGCCCTGGGTCGCGACCGGATACGCGGCGGGCCCGTCCCTCACGGAGGCCGTACGGGACGCGGGCCCGCTGCCCGAGCACTCGGCCCGCGTCCTCGGCGCGGGCCTCGCGGAGGCGCTCGCGCACGTCCACGCCCTCGGCCTGGTCCACCGCGACGTGAAGCCCTCCAACGTCCTGCTGACCCTGGACGGCCCGCGCCTGATCGACTTCGGCATCGCCCGCGCGACGGACGGCACGGCCTCGCTCACGTCCACCGGCGTGTCCATCGGCTCGCCCGGCTACATGGCGCCGGAGCAGATCCTCGGCAAGGGCGCCACGGGCGCGGCGGACGTCTTCTCGCTCGGCGCCTCACTCGTGTACGCGGCGACGGGAGAGCCCCCCTTCACCGGGGACACGTCGGCCGCGCTGCTCTACCAGGTCGTCCACGAGGAGCCCGACCTCGGCCCGCTGAGCGGCGAGTTGCGGGACCTGGCCGCGGCCTGCCTGGCCAAGGACGCGGCGGCGCGGCCCGCCCCGGCCGAGGTCGCCCACCGCCTCGCGCCCGCGGGGGCGGCCCCGCTGGTGGCCGCGGGCTGGCTGCCGGGGCCGCTGGTGGAGCGCGTGAGCCGCGGTGCGGTGCGGCTGCTCGACCTGGAGGCCCGGGAGGACGGCGCCGGAGCCGTGGCGTCGGGGCCGGTGTCGTTCGCGGGGCCCGCGGTGGGGGTGTTCGGGCCGCCGGACACGTCGTACGGGGCGGGGGCCGCGGCGGCGCCCCCGCGGGACGGCCCCGCCGAGGCGCGGGCGGCTGCGCCTTCCCCTGGTTCCCCCGGCAAGGTCTCCCTCTCCGTCGCGGCGACGAGCGCGCCCGGGGCGCCCGACGGCCGCGGGCGGAGGGTGAGTTGCACGATCGCCCTCGCCGTGGCCGGGGCGCTCGCGGCGGTCCTTGTGGGGTCGGCGTTCCTGTTCGACGTGCTGCCCGGTTCTGGTGCGGGCGGCGAGGGCGACGGCAGCGCCGGGAAGCGGCCGCCCGCCGCCACCGGTGACGCCCCCGACGCCGTTGGCCTCGTACCCAAGCGGTACCTGGGCACGTGGCGCGGCAAGGCCTCCGCGCAGGGCGGGCTCGTCGCCCTGGGCACGTTCGACGTGACGGTCCGGCAGGTCGCGAAGCGGGGGGAGCGGGTCGGCACGGTGACGCAGACGGATCTCATCGGCGGTACGTGTGTCGACGTGCTCCGGCTCACGTCGGCCTCGGAGAAGGAGCTGGTGCTGAAGGGGGTCGGGGCGCGGTCCAATGGCGCGGGGTGCTCGCAGGCCGCCCATACGGTGTCGCTGCGGCCGGTGGGGACGGAGCTGCAGTACACCTCCGAGGATCCCAAGGCGGGTGACCCGGAGGCCCGGCTGCGACGCGTCCGAGGCTAACCCTCGCGGGTGCGCCCCAGGCCCGCCCCTTCCCGATCCGGGGGCTGCCGCCCCCGTGCCCCCGCTTTATCGGCGCTCCGCGCCTCGTCCTCAAACGCCGGACGGGCTGAGACTGCCCCGCCTGGCCACGCGTCATAGCCGGGCTGCGGCCACGCGTCACAGGGGAGTCGTCACCGTTGTCGGTTCGCCCGTGGCCAGGTGGAGGAGGCCCTTGCCGGGGGTGACGGGGCCGCCGATCATGCTGCGGGAGACGCGGATGCCGATGAGGTCGCCGCTGGAGGTGTCCTGTGGGGAGAGCAGGATGCCCCGCCGCCCCTTCTTCGCGTCGACCTGCCACCCGGAGAACCCGCTGCACACGTCCTCCTCGTCCCCGGCGAGCACGAGGGCGAGGCCCTCGTCGGCGCCCCGCTGGATGATGCGCTTGAACTGGCTCGCGGCGTCGCAGTCCTCCAGGATCTCGCCGTCGTCGACGAGGACGGCGATCGGCGCCTGGGGGGTCGCCGAGTCGATGGCCTCCTCCAGGTCGTCCTCGTCGATGTCGTCGCCGGTGAAGACCTTCAGGACGCCCTCGGTGCCGTCGAGCCCGCGCAGCGGGGACGGGCGGGGCGCGGCGACGACGAGGCGTACGCCCTGCGCGAGGAAGGAGCGGGCGGCGTTCATCAAGGCGGTGGAGCGGCCGGACTTGGCGGGGCCCGCGACGACGAAGGCGGGCACGCCCTCGGCCAGGTCGGGCCCGTGGCCCATGAGTTCGTCGCCGCCGACGCCGATCAGGGCCCACAGCTTCGAGCGCGAGGCCTCGGGGTCGCGCAGCTCCCAGGCCTCGTCGAAGGAGATCCGGCCGGGCAGCGTATCGACGCGGAACGGGCGCAGCCGGCGCGGCACGTCGGCGTCGCGGACCGCGGCGGCCTCGCCGATGGCGGCGAGCGCGGCGGCCTGGCCCTGCCCGGTGGCGTCCTCGGAGAGCAGGGCGAACTGCGTCTCCGTACCGCTCTCGTTGCGGAAGGCGCGGCCCGGGGGGATCTCCTCGGGCACCTTGCGGGAGGGGATGCCGAGCAGGGAGAAGTCGGAGCGGTCGGCGAGCCGGAGGCCGTACTTGTCCTCGGTGAGGGACGAGACGCGGCCGACGAGGAGCTGCCGGTCGCCGGTGAGGACGAGGTGGATGCCCACGCTGGCGCCCTCGCGCAGGAGCGTGGTGACCTCGTCGGTCAGGCTGCCGTGGTCGATCTCGCCGAGCGTGGGCAGCCAGCCCTCCCAGCGGTCGAGGAGGACCACGAGGTGCGGCAGGCGCTCGTCGGCCGCGGCACCGGCCCGCTGCTCGCCGATGTCGGCGTAGCCCTTCTCGGCGAGGAGGTCCTGGCGGCGGCCGAGTTCGCCCTTGAGCCGGTTGACGAGGCGGACCACGCGCTCGGTCTGGTTGCGGTTGACGACGGCGCCGCAGTGGGGGAGCCGGGTCAGCGCGTTGAGCGCGCCGTTGCCGCAGTCGATGCCGTACAGGTGGACGTCGGCGCAGGAGTGCGTGCGCGCGAGGGAGCCCGCGATCGTGCGGAGCACCTGGGAGCGGCCGCTGCGCGGGGCGCCGCCGACCATCAGGTGCCCGAAGGTCGCGAAGTCCACGGTGACGGGGCGGCGCGCCTGGTCGGCGGGCAGGTCCTCGACGCCGTACGGAGCGGGCGGGAGCGCACCGGCGGGGGCGGGCGGCGGCGCGATGGCGTCGAGCAGCAGCGTCTCGTCGAGGGCGGGCAGCCAGGGGCTGTGCTGGGCGGGGATGGCGAGGGCCGTGTGGGCCTCGCGGATGGCGTCGACGAGGACCTTCAGGTCGGTGATCTCCGCGTCCTCGCGGGCCGCGGCCTTGGGCCGGGCGGCCGTGGCGCGCCCGAGGCCCGGCCAGGTGAGTGCGTCGGCCCAGGGCGCGAGCGCCCGCGGGTCGGCGGCGCCGGGGCGGCGGCCGCCGACGCGGCCGGACTGGAAGGGCACCAGGGAGGTGTGGCCGAGGCGGACGTAGGCGCGGCCCGGTGTGTTCTTGGAGATGTGCCCGGCGTCGGGCGCGTCGATGACGTCCGATGACTCGCCGCCGTCGGTGACGCGCAGGGCGATGCGCAGATTGGTGTTGGCGCGGATCTCGGGCGACACGACACCGCTCGGCCGCTGCGTGGCGAGGAGCAGGTGGATGCCGAGGGAGCGGCCCCGCTGGGCGATGTTGACCAAGCCGGTGACGAAGTCGGGCAGGTCGCGGACCATGGAGGCGAACTCGTCGATGACGATGAGGAGCCGGGGCACCGGCGTGCGCGTGGGGTCGCGGCGCACCAGGTCCTGGTAGTCCTCGATGTCCTTGGCGTCGGCGTCGGCGAGGATGTGCTCGCGCCGCTTCAGCTCGGCGCCCAGGGACTCCAGGGCGCGTTCGACGAGGTGCGCGTCGAGGTCGGTGACCATGCCGACGGTGTGCGGCAGCTGTACGCAGTCCTTGAACGCGGAGCCGCCCTTGTAGTCGACGAGGACGAACGTCATGTTCTCGGGCGTGTTGGCCACGGCGAGCGCGGCCACGATGGTCTGCAGGAGCTCCGACTTGCCGGATCCGGTGGTGCCCGCGATCAGGCCGTGCGGCCCGTCCTTGCGCAGGTCGATGCCGAACGGACCGTCGTACGACTCGCCGATGACGGCCGTCGTGGACTGTCCGCCGGACCGCCAGCGCGCGGCGATGGCCTCGCGGGACGGCGGCTCCAGCTGGAGCACGTCGAGCAGCCGACTGGCGGCGGGGAGCGCCGAGTCCTCGGTCTCGCCGCTGATGTCGCGCAGCGGCGCCAGGGCGCGCGCGAGGCGCAGGCACCAGGCGGGCGAGACGAAGTCGGGGCGTACGTCGAGCAGGCGCCGGGCGCCGGTCTGCTCGACGCGAAGCCGCAGCTCGTGGGTGGCCGCCCGGTCGGCGCCGGGGTCCGTGGTGTGCCAGGCGTGGAAGGACGGGAAGCCGCCGGGCGCGGCGGCGGGCCGGGGCGGAATGCCGCCCGCCACGGGCGCGGCCCCTGCGGCCGGGTCCGCGAGCTCCCGGGCCCTGGGCTCGGCCACGACGAAGGCCTGGCACTCGCCGGGCAGGAACCGCTGCTCGGTGTCGAGGCAGAGCGCGTAGATGCCCACGGCCGGGCCGTCGCGCAGGAGCCGGACGACGCCGGGCAGCGAGCGCAGGCGGCGCGAGCCGTCCCAGACGACGACGATGTCCGGGTCGGCGAACCCGCCGCTCTGGCCCCGGGTCTCCTGCTTGACCTTCTCGCGCGCGTCGAGGACCTGCGTCAGCTCGCCGACGCGGGCGCCGACGGTCTCGGCGTCCGTGCCGATCAGCACGTTGACGTCCTGGCCGCTGCCGGGGCGGGCGTGCGGCAGCCAGCGCAGCCAGTCCCAGGACTCCCGGGCGGAGTTCTCCGTCAGGACGTAGAACTGGACGTCCATCGGGCTGTGCAGCGCGGCGGTCTGCGCGACCGCCCAGCGGCCGAGGGCCGCCGCCGCGTCGCCGGGCCCGGCCAGGCCGATGACGCCGAGCTGCTTCAGGCCGAGGGCCACCGGGGCGTCCTCGATGGTCCAGGTGACCTGGCGCTTGTGCTCGTCCTGCTCGGGGTCGTCGAGGACGACGTCGGACGGCAGTCGGCCGGTGCCGAAGCACAGCAGCAGATGGTCGGCGTCGGTGCGGCGCCGCTCCCACAGGCGGGTGCGCGGGCCGGTGCCGAGGGTGAGGACGGTCGCCGGGTCGGGGACCGCGTGGCGCCGGTCGAGCCGCTCGGCGACCAGGGCGTCCCGCGCGTCCTTCTCGATCCGCTCCTTGGTCTCCTTGTACTCCTTGACCTGCTTGGCGTGGGACTTGCGGCCGTGCTTCTTGTCCAGGAAGTAGTTGCCGAACAGCATGATCGGGCTGAGCCCGGCGATGATGAGGTAGTACCAGCGGTTGAAGATCATCGCCGCGATCACGGCGCCGACCAGCGGGAACAGGGCCATCAGCCACGGCAGCGGCCGGGCCTCGAAGTCGCGCGGCGGGGACGGCAGGCGGAACGTGGTCTGCCGCTCGGGCGGGCGAAGGCGCGGCGGCCGGTTGTAGTCGAGGCCCGCGCCGTCCTCGGACCACTTGAGGGCCGCGTTGGGCGGCGCGTACCGCACGAGCTCGAACAGGGTGTTCCCGGCGGCGAGCTGGGCGCCGAGGGGCCAGGTGCCGCCCTCGGATCCGCTGAACTTCTCGCCGTCGAGGGTGACTTCGCCCCGCTCCTCCTCGTCGCCGTGCGCGACCAGCTGGCAGGTGCCGTCCGTGGCCACCGACAACGTCAGGGCGCGGGCGGCGAGTTCGGGGTCGTCGACGCGGACGTACGCGGCCGGGCCGCTGCCGATGTCGTACCGGCCGATGCCGAGCCGGTGGACGGCGCCCGCGGCCGGGCCGCCCGCCACGCGCAGCTCGACCAGGCCGGTCGGCTCGCCGGGCACGCAGCCCGCGGGGTCGTGGAGGCTGACGACGGCGCCTTCGCGCAGGGGCGAGGTGACGACCGTGGCGCCGGGGTCGACGGCGTACCCGTCGACGTAGATCACCGGCGCGCCGTCGGGCGTCGGGCGGTGCGGGCCGAGGGGAATGACCTGGGCGCCGCTGCGGCCCGCCGTGCGGGCCAGTTCGGCGGCTATGTCCCTGATGGAGGAGTCGGGATCGGCGTCGAGCACGACGTCGGTGGAGCCGCCGCCGATCGGATCGACGACGGTCAGTGTCAGACGCACGCTCGTCCTCCCACGGCCCCCCGTGACCGCTTCCGGACCACGGCTCACAGTGGAAGCGACGATAACCGCTCACTCCCGGCCCGGGGCAACGGGTTGTCGGCGCACGCTTTCCACCGGCAACGCCCGCCAGTTGCGGCACTTCCACCCCGGTACGCGCTCATAGCAGAGCTGTGACTCAACGGGGGTATTCCCTCCCTGACCACACCCGTAAGCTGCTGGCGCACTGGCGGACGGCCGCACCGGGTGGGTCCGGGCGCAGCCGCCGTGCCGACAGCGTCATTCGCGCCGTTTCAGGTGCGACGCGCACCCATCAGTGGAGCCACGGGGGCTGGCCCTGCGGCGTGTTGGATAGGGAGTGGGCTTCGTGGCCAAGGACCTTGATGTCACATACCAGGACATGCGGGATGCGGCCAAGCATGTCGTCAAGGAGAAGGACAAGCTCAAGGAGAAGCTCGACGGCCTCCGCAAGTACATCGCGAACCTCGTCGAGACGGGCTACGTCACCAAGAGCTCCTCGAAGGCGTTCGACGAGAACTTCGACGAGTTCGTGCGCGGCGCCAAGGACATGCTCGACGGCCTCGACGGCATGGGCGACTACCTGACGACCGCCGCGGACAAGTTCGAGCAGATCGACGACGAGCTGGGCAAGGCCGCGCGGGGCTAGTTCCCCGGGCCCGGCGGCACCAGCGGGGCTAGTCCGCAGGCACGGTAGCGGCAGGGGCGGGGTGAGGGGGTACAACTGCCCCTCGCCCCGCCCCTTTTCGTCGCCCGCCGCTGCCGCTGTCGGCCTCAGAGCCAGCGCAGCGACGCCGCGATCGCCTCGCACAGGCCGCCCAGCGGGCTCTCGACACCGCTCAGCGGTACGGAGAAGGCGAGCAGCAAATACCCTGCCCTTCCAGGCATGTTGACGTACAGGTCCAGCGTCGTGGCCGTCGTGACGCGGACCGCCTCGCCCGCGGGAAGCTCCGTCACGGTCACCGCCGCGCCCGCGCCCCGGCGCTCGGCGACGCTCCGCGCCAGGTCCTGCGGCGTGGCGTACAGCGCGCCGGACATCGGCAGCAGGGACACGAGCAGCGTGGCCGGGGTCGCGCCCGTGTCGTCGACCTCCGAGCGCAGGAACAGTTCGATGGCGCCCTGGGCCGCCCCGCTCTCCGCGGTGTTGCGCAGCGTGGCCCACAACCCCCGCGCGGCCTGCGCGGACATCCGGCGCCGGGCCGCCTGCCGGTCGGCGAACGTCTTGAGCTGGGGCCGCCAGCGGTCGAGCGTGAGGTCGATGCGGAACCAGTCGCGGGGGACGAGGAGCCGGTAGTCCTCCGGCGGTGCGTCGTCCGCTCCGGGCCGCTCCGTACGCGGGTCTGTGCTGGGCCGCCCCGTTCGCGGGTCCGTGCGGGGCCGCTCCGTACGCGGGTCCGTGCCGGTCACTCCGCGCCCTCCGCCGTGTCGGCTATGTCGACGGGGCGGCCCTTGCTGTCCACCGGGTTCCCGGCGGCGTCGAAGAGCTGGAGGCTCCGGCAGACGCCCGCGAACATGCTGGAGAAGACGTCCCAGCCCTCCATCGTCGGCGTGGACATCTCCAGAACCACGGCGGTGCCGTTGGCCAGCGGCACCTGGACGTTGATGAACGACGTCCAGAACGGCTCCTCCTCGCCGGACGGCGTGAGCGAGCCGTCGACGGCGGCGCGCCGCGAGCCGATCCAGGACACGCCGGGCCCGCACGGCAGGGACAGCTCCTCCACCTCGCCCCGGCCGAGCGCGCGCAGCGCCCGCGCGGTGCCCTCCACCGGGCTGAAGCGGGCCTCGTCCGGCAGATCGGCGAGCGCGATCGACACGTTGGCCGTGCAGCGGACGCCGTCGACCTCGGTGACGACGAACCCGGCGTACTGGACCCCGGCGTCGACCAGTTCGTCGTACGTGGACCCGACCATCGCGGCCCACAGGTACTGCATCTCCGGCGTGGACCTGGGCTGGATCTCCCGGGCCAGGTCGATGAGCTTGTCGGCGAGCTCGTCGATGTCCTCGGCCTCCGTGGGGAGTTCGAAGAACCCTTCCGGCATGATCCACCGGACGTGGAACAGCGCGCCGTCGGCCGCGGTCGCGGCCCCGGTCGTCTCGGACACCATGGAACTCATCGGGGGCCTTTCCCATCGGGCGCGCCGGGCGGATCTCCGCGCCTCTCGGTCTCGGGGTGGAAGCGGGCCGCGAAGGGATACGGGCCGTAGTGCGGGTACGCGTCCGGCAGCGGGGCCCCGCCGTCGCGGGCGAGGTGCGCGATCCTGCGGTACGCGGCGGCCCGTGCCCGCACCCGCTGGCGCGGGCGGCTGCCCCAGTGCCGGGTCAGGGTGACCGCGTACAGGACGACGACCAGGACGCCGACCGCGCCGCACAGGCCGTAGTACAGGTACTGGTCCCGGCCCGGCTCCCAGTGCTGCGCGTACGCGCCCCAGCCCGCGAACAGCGCGAAGGCGACGAGCGCGGTCGGGACGCCGAGGCGCACCCCGGCCCGGTGCAGCGCCGCCTCGTCGAGGTGGCGAAGACGCAGCAGCTCCAGGACCGCCGCGTCGTCGAGGAAGTCGAACCGCAGCCGGTGCCCCTCGGCCTCGGCGGCCGCGCGGGCCGCGGGCACCGCGGCGAGCACGGCGCCCGGGACCAGCGACCGGACGACGTCCCCCCGGGCCCGGTACGTGCCGGGCCCAAGCGGCCGCTCGTCGAAGGGCGGGGACACGGCTACCCCGCCAGCGCGGTGCGGAACGGCGTCGGCGACGGCGTGGGCGCGGGGCGCGGCGAGGGCCGCGGCAGGTTCGTCGGCTTCACCGGGTCGCCCGGGTCGCCGGTGCGGGCGCCGTCCTTGCCCGTGAAGATCTTGTACAGGGCGCTGCCGAACCCGGCCGTCTTGATGCCCGCGGTGATCTTCTCGCCCGCGATGGGCATCCGCTTGGCCTTGGTGAGGATCTTGTTGGTGAGGTTCACGGCGATGCCGTTGTTGAACTTGAACCCCACGCCCTTGAGCGCGCCCAGGCCGCTGAACCGCACGCCGCGCAGCTTCGCCAGGCCCTTGAGGCCCTTGAGCGCGCTGAACCCCTTCAGGGCGCCGAGGCCCGGCATGACGCCGAGCACGTCCAGGCCCAGCTTCAGGAGGTTGAGCTTCCCGCCCCGCTTGAACATGTCGTACGCGTGCCCCGCGAGCGCCGCCGCGCTGCACACCACGGACAGGGCGGCGAAGACCGGGGCGAGCACTTGCAGCGGTGGCACGAACGTACAGACCACCGCCAGGATCGCGAAGACCGCCGACAGGTTCGAGAACCGGTCGGCCCAGTCGGCCAGCCAGTTCATGAAGCCGCCCGGGTCGCGGACGCCGTCGTGGTGGATGATGTTCTTGATGTGCTTGGCCGCCGCGCTCGCGGCGTCGTCGCGGATGCCCTTCGCGCGCGCGATCTCGCCGTGGCAGTCGCGGATGACGTTCATCGCCTCGTCGCGCCGCTTCTCCAGGCGCGTGCGGTCCGCGATGTCGTCCTTGCTCGGCACGGTGCCCTTGTACTTGTCCAGGTCGCCGACCGCGGTCTGCTGGTCGGACCGCGCCGCGCGGTACTTCTCCAGGGCCTTGTCGGCCACCTTCTGCGCGCGGTACAGCTCGCTGGCGTACTCCTTGGACTCGGTGTCGCCCTCGACGACCTTCGTGCCCAGGGCCTTGGCGGCCTCGTCGTACCGTTCGAAGGAGCGCTTCAACCGGCCCGACGTGCCGTCCGCGATCTCGTGGAAGGCGCGCCCGGCGTCGCTGTCCCAGCTCTCCACCGACGAGAGGGCCTTGATGTTGCGGGCCTGCTTGTCTATCTCGTCGGCCATGGTGCGCAGCTCCTTGCCGAGCCGCGCGACCTCGTACGGATCACCGGGAACGGGGTCGCCGTCGTGCAGCGGCTCCCAGTCGGTCGGGCGCGTCACTTCTTCCCCTTGGCTTCCTTGGCTTCCTTGGCTTCCTTGCGGGCGTTGCGGAGGGCCTCGGCCAGCTCGTGGTCGACCTTGTCGTACGTGTCGGCCGCGGAGTCGGTGAACTTGGCGAGCTTCTCGATGTCCGCCATCAGTTTCTTCCGCGTCTTCTTCCACGTGCCGGAGAAGTCGTCGAAGACGTCCCGGAGCTTCTCGCTGCCGAGCGCGTCGCCGTACTCGTCGGCCGGGTTGCTGTTCTCCTTGAACTCCCGGTGAATCCGGAACAACGCGTCCGAGCAGTCCCGGATCATCCCGAGATCCGCCCTCGTCCTGTCACTCATCGGCTCCCCCGCGCCTGCTCGCCCCGTACGCCTGCCGGACCCCGGACCGAGCGGTGCCACGAGGCCCCGGACAAGAGGAAATAAGGTATCCACGACCATCGAGATCTCGCCAGACACGTCGCCTGCAACAGGGCGCGATATGCCCTGACTTAGCGGCCTGAAGTGGACAGGGCTGTCGCTGATTTGTTTCGTTGTGGGGGAGAGGTACGGACAATTCCGCCGTCGTCCGGAGGGAGCTGCTACCGCATCGCTCAGGCGTGGTCGGGGGCGTCGGGATCGGCGAACGAGACCGTCTGGAGGATTGCGGTGAGCATGTCGCAGAACTCTCCCCAGCACCGCATGGACGCGGTGCTGAGGGTGAAGACCGCCATGTAGGGACCGGTGGGGAAGGGCAGGTATACCTGGATCTGCCCAGTTATGATCTTCGGCTGTTCCTCGGATGCTGTCGTCTGCTCGGCGTCCAGGGAGAGTTCGCGCATCGATACGCACGAAATGGCCGGTCCGCAGGGCAGATCGAGCCAGCGCGCGTCATTCAGAGGGTCGCCGGAGAGCACGGCCAGGGTTCCTTGAGCGGCTGACTCCGTATCGGCGTGCCCCGATGCGCAGACGGCCACCGACAAGGAGCAATGGGCAACGCCCTCCTCGCCCAGACCGAAGATTCCCAGACCGGAGTAGAGCAGCCCGGCGGCCGACAGCAGCGTGGCGACCTGTTCGTAGTACGGGGCGGCCGACCGCCAGAGTTCGGTGTCTCCGGTCGGGTAGAGGTCGCGCACGAATGCCGCGGTGGACGTGGGGCGTTCGTCGGCCGAGGCGTCGACGGGAACATGGTGGAATCCGTCCGGCACGACGAACGTCAGCGGAGGAAGAAGGAGCGGGGCGTGTTCCTCGCCCGTCGGATGCGGGGCCGAGGTCATGGGCTCTCTCCCTCCCGAGTTGCATCGGCACCGGACGGGTCCAGGTGTTCGGTCAGCGGAATGCGGCTGCCGTTCGAGAGCGGAACCTGGAGGTGGACGGCGACGACCCCGCCGGAAAGGAGTTCCAGTTGTGGTTCCTCCTCGACGGGGTGCACCTTGCCGAGTGACCGTCCCGCTTCAAGGGGCGGATTCGCCATCAACTCGCTGACTCGCGAGCGCTGTTGAGGAGTGAGGTCGTCGTGTGTGACAGGTCTTCTCTCTCCACGGACATGACTCACGAGCCGGGCCGCGTCACGGACGCGCCAGCGGGTCCAGGACTCGTCGGTGAAGCGCAGCCGGACGTGCCGAGTTCACGGGCGAGGCCGCCCAGCTTCCGGGCGAGGTCCCGGGTGTCCTGGACGTCGCCGGGCGTCGGGTCCCAGCCGATGTGCGGGAAGGCGGGCCGTCCGCCGGACACGTCAGCGGCCCCGCCGCGGCGCCCGGGCGGACTTCAGGGACGCGGCGAGCGCCAGGTCCAGCTTGCCGAACTCCTCGTCGATCTTGTCGATCATCCTGACCGCGCCGCCGGTGTGCTTGCGGAGCTGCTTGATGCCGTAGCCCCACTCGTCGGCGAAGTCGCGGACCTCCTCGACGAGCCGCCCCGCGCCGACGGCCGTCGCGTCGGTGCCGTGGAGCACGCGGCGGGCCGCGTCCATCCGGTCGCTGATCGTGGTGAAGGTCTTCCTCAGGTCCTCGAAGACCGTGCCGTCCAGGCGTAAGTCGCTCATGCGTCGGTACAGGCCCCTTCATCCGTCGTGGAACATCCGACGTTACCAGCGGATTCGCTGGTGTGAACATCGGTACGTGCTCCGGCAGTTGGAGGTCCAGTACGTCAAGTCCGCTGGGCCCCGCGTTGCCCGTGCCCGTCCAGCTGACCTTCCAGGTGATCGCGGCCTGGAGCTTGAAGGCGCCCTCGCCGGACGAGCGCAGATAGGTGAGGCGCAGCCGGTGGTAGGCGAGTTCGGCGAGCCGCCCCGTGCTCCTGTGGCTCGACGGCCCCTTCTCCGGCGGCCGCGCGCAGGCCGCGTACGGGATGCTCGATCCGGCCCTGACAAGGCCCGCGCGCAGGCGATTCGACCGGGCGGGGCCCGCGGGCACGGGGGGCGTGCGCGGGCTCTGGTGGGGGAGGTGCGGACTCGGCATGATGGGGCGATGCCCAGTGATGACGGTCACACAGATGCCCGGACTGAGCCGCCCGGTGTCGCCGACGAACGCGCGATGCTCAGTGCCTTCCTCGACTACCAGCGCGCGACCCTCGCCCTCAAGTGCGCGGGCCTGACCCCGGACCGGCTCCGGCGGTGGGCCGTTCCCCCCTCTTCGCTCAGTCTGCTCGGCCTGGTGCGGCACCTCGCCGAGGTCGAGCGCGGCTGGTTCCGGTGCGTGTTCCTGGGGGAGCCGGACAAGCCGCACTGGGCGGGGCCCGTGGACGACGGCTCCGCGGCGTGGGACGTCGACCTCGCCGACCCCGACGAGGCGTTCCGCGTCTGGCGCGCGGAGTGCGACCGCTCCCGGGCGACGGTGGCGGCCGCGAGCTCCCTGGAGGTCACCGGCGAGCACGAGGGCACGGCGTACTCGCTGCGGCACATCCTGATCCACATGATCGAGGAGTACGCCCGGCACAACGGCCAGGCCGATCTGCTGCGGGAGCGGATCGACGGGGTCACGGGGGAGTAGCCCCAGGCCCCGGCCGCCCTGGCCCGCCCCGGCCGCCCTGGCCCGCCCCGAAGCCCCGAAGCCCCGAGGCCCCGAAGCGGGCGGAAACGATACGGCGCGCCGGTGCCCCCTGCCGCAAGGGCACCGGCACGCCGCGTCAGCGGGGCTGTGTCAGCGGGGCCGTGTCAGCGGGCCCCGCCGGATCAGCCGCGGCGCAGGCTGCGCTTGACGCGCTTGGCCTCGGCCGTGTCGCCCAGCGTCTTCCACAGCTTCGCCGAGCTCGTCGACGTGTAGACGCCCGGGGCGCCCTGGTCGCCGCAGCCCTCGCCGTACGAGACCACGCCGATCAGGATCGGCGCCTCGCGGCCGGGGACCTTGCGGAAGATGGGGCCGCCGCTGTCGCCCTGGCAGGAGTCCTTGCCCTCGACCCCGGCGCAGAAGTTGAGCTTGGTGTCGTACTCGCCGTAGCTCGTCTTGCACTCGGCGTGCGACAGGATCGGCACGCGGACCTGGCGCAGCCGGTCCGGCTGGTGCGTCAGCTCGGTGTCCGTGTTGCCCCAGCCCGCGACGGTGGCCTTCTGGCCGGGGCGCAGCAGGGAGTCGGTGCCCTGGGTGGGGAGCTTGACGGCGCTGATGCCGCGCACGGGCTTGCTGAGCTGGATGAACGCCACGTCGTAGGCGTCCTTGCCCTGGAGGTAGCGGGGGTGGACGAGGATGCCGCCCTTGGCCACGTTGCGTATCTGGCCCTGCCGGGAGTTGGAGAGGACCGTGCGGCCGATGGCCGTCTGGATGCTCTTGGGCTTGACCGGCTTGCGGGAGTCGTCGACCAGGCAGTGCGCGGCCGTCATCACGGTGTCCGGCGCGACCAGGCTGCCGCCGCAGAACTGGCGGTCCTTGACGGGGCCGGGGCCCTTGTCGAGGACGGCGACCATGAACGGGTACGCGTCGTTGGAGACCTCGGTGCCGCCGACGATGGCGTGGGCGGCGGGGGCGCCGGTGGCGACCATCGCGAGGGCCGCGGCACCGGCGAGACCGGCGGCCGCGGCGCGCCGCGGGCGGGAGATCCGGGCGGCGCGGGAGGGAAAGGAAAGTCTCATGGGGGTCGAACTTCTCTTTCGTCGAACTGTGGCGCGGGCACTCCCCGTGCCGGTCTGTCAGATGACGTACGAGGGTCCGTGGTTCATCCGCTGACCAGCACTGGTTCATTCAACAGGGGCCCCAATACGGACACTTCACGCATCCCCGGCCGGAGCGGGCGAGGCGCGTGGTGCGGGAACCGCTGTCCCTGTCGCCCGCGTCCCCTGTGTGGCTGACGGTTCGTGGGGGGCCCGTCGTGCCGATGTGAACTCCTGCTCCCGTGGCCATGTTTGGTTCGCATGTGCACATTTGAGGGATATGGAAAAACGTTGCCCCAAAAGAGGAACCGCCCGCCTCACGGGGCACGTGAAAGGCCATGAATTATGTGAGCTTCGCGATTCAAAACGCGCCTTGAGGGGCTTATGTGCTGCTGATACGGTGCGGTGGCTTGACGCGGCACCTGTGGCTGACGGGCCAAGTAAACCCCGGCCGAGGTGGGGCCGAAGTGCCTCGATGGTGTCCAAATGACGGTTTTTTCTTGGGTGTACGGGGAGCGGTTGCGTGAAGATCCAAGAGCGTACGGGGGCGGGCGGAAACCGTACCGGCGTATCGGCTCAGGCCGGGGTCGGCGAGCGACTTCCCACAGCACCTCGCGAGCGCAAACCAGCCCTTGCCGCGCTGGCGGTCCTGCTGATCCTCGTGGGCGCGCTCGGCGCCACCGTGCTCGTGCTGCGCGCCGGTGACCGGATCGAGGTCGTGAAGGTCACCAAGGAGATCCCCGCGGGAGAGTCCCCGAAGGAGGGCGTGAACATCTCGCCCGTCCTGGTCGCCGAGGACACCGGCATCAAGTACGTGAAGTGGTCCCAGCGCAAGACGCTCGAGGACTACAAGGCCAAGAGCACCATCCCGGCGGGCTCCGTCGCCGTGGGCCAGATGTTCGCCGTGGACGGCGGCGTGCCGACGGGCAAGTCCACGGTCGGCCTCTCGCTCAAGGAGGGGCAGTACCCCTCGACCCTGAAGCAGGGCGACACCGTGGCCGCGTACCGCGTGGCCGCGGGCGGCTCCAGCGGCAAGGGCACGGAGCGCGGCGGCGCGGGCGGTAGCACGCCGATCGTCGCCGACGCGCGCGTGAACACCGTCGCCAGCAAGAACGACTCGACGATCAGCACGGGCAACCTCAGCATCACCCTCCTCGTGGACGCCGACGACGCCGCGTCCCTCACTGCCGCCGCGTCCGCGGGCGAGGTCTCCCTGGTCGTCGTGCCCGGCCGCTCCGGCGCCTCCGGCGACTAGAAGGGCGAGCGGACCACCCATGGCTCTCATCGCCCTCGCCGCCGACAAGGGCTCGCCCGGCGTCACCACCGCGTCCGTCGCCCTCGCCGCCGTCTGGCCGCGGCGCGTGCTCCTCGCGGAGACCGACCCCGCGGGCGGCGACCTGGTCTACCGCAGCGCCGCCGCGCACGGCGGGCCCCTCAACCCGAACACCGGCATGCTGTCGATCGCCGCGACCGCGCGCCGCGGCCTCGTCCCCGACCAGCTGTGGGACCACACCCAGCCGCTCTCCGGCGGCCTCGACGTCCTCGTGGGCCTCGGCGTCTCCGAGCAGGCCGCCGGACTCGCCGGGATCTGGCCGACGCTCGGCCGGGCCTTCGCCCAGCTCGCCGACTCGCCGCACGCGCCCGCCGACGTCATCGCCGACTGCGGCCGGATCAGCGGCGACAGCCCGGTGGTCGAGATGTTCCCGCAGGCCGCGCTCGTGCTCCTGGTGGCCCGCGCGGAACCGGAGTCCCTCGCCCGCGTGCGGGACCGCGCCGCCGCCCTGGCCGCCAAGCTGCACGGCGGGCCGCGCGGGGCCGCCTCGCTCGCGACGCCGCTCATCGGCGTCGTCCTCGTCGCCGACCCCGCGCACTCCGCCAAGCTCGTCCACCAGGTCAACGACATGCTGGTCGCGGCGCAGACCGGCGCCCGCGTCGTCGGCACGCTCGCCGACGACCCCACGGGCGCCGCCCAACTGGCCGGACGCCGCCGCGGGCGGCTCGACAAGTCGATGCTCATCCGCTCCGCGCGCAAGGTGACCGCCGACCTCTACCAGAGCTACGGCGCCGCCTGGTCGGGCCCCGCCGCCGGAGCGGGGGCCGGGCGGTGAGCGCGGTCGACCACCAGCTGGTCAAGCGGTTCCGGCAGGACGCGGGCGACCGCATCGCCGAGCAGCGCCGCCTCGACCAGGTCTCCGGCGTCACTCCGATGTCCCAGGAGGACGAGCGGCAGTACGCCCGCGCCGTCATCGCGCAGATCCTGGAGGAGTACGCCCGTACGGAGATCAACGCCGGGCGCACCCCCCTGGACGCGGAGACCGAGGAGCAGTACGCGGCCGCCGTGCACGCCGCGCTCTTCGGCGTCGGCCGACTCCAGCCGCTGCTCGACGACCCCGAGGTCGAGAACATCGACATCAACGGCTGTGACCAGGTCTTCGTCGGATACGCCGACGGCCGCGAGGTCACCGGGGAGCCGGTCGCCGAGACCGACGAGGAGCTGATCGAGCTCATCCAGGTACTCGGCGCCTACTCCGGTCTCTCCTCGCGCCCCTTCGACTCGGCCAATCCCCAGCTCGACCTGCGCCTTCCCGACGGGTCCCGGCTCTCGGCCGTCATGGACGTGGCCCGGCGGCCCGCCCTGTCCATCCGCCGCGCCCGCATGGGCAAGGTGTTCCTGTCCGACCTCGTCGGCAACGGCACGCTCACGCCCGACGTCGCGCACTTCCTGGCCTGTGCCGTGCGGGCGCGCAAGAACATCATGATCGCGGGCGCCACCAACGCCGGGAAGACCACGCTCCTGCGCGCCCTCGCCAACGAGATCCCGCCGCACGAGCGCCTCATCACCGTCGAGCGCGCCCTGGAGCTCGGCCTCGACACCTTCACCGATCTGCACCCGAACGTCGTGGCGTTCGAGGAGCGCCTGCCCAACTCCGAGGGCCAGGGCGCCATCGGCATGGCCGAGCTCGTGCGGCGCTCGCTGCGCATGAACCCCTCGCGCGTCATCGTCGGCGAGGTCCTCGGCGACGAGATCGTCACCATGCTCAACGCCATGTCGCAGGGCAACGACGGCTCGCTGTCCACGATCCACGCCAACAGCTCCAGCGAGGTCTTCAACAGGATCTCCACGTACGCGCTCCAGGCCGCCGAGCGGCTGCCGATCGAGGCCAGCCAGATGCTCGTCGCGGGCGCGGTGAACTTCGTCGTCTTCATCCAGCGCCGCAACGCCTACCAGACCGGCGGCAAGCTCCAGCGCGTCGTGACCTCCGTCCGCGAGGTCAACGGCGTCGACGGCCGGGTCCTGTCCAGCGAGGTGTTCGCACAGGCCCCGGACGGGCGCGTCGTCGCCCACGCCCCGATCGCGTGCCTGGACGACCTCGTCGCGTACGGCTACCGGCCCGCGGGCCAATGGGGGTGAGCACATGAACGCGCTGGGATCCACGGGGGGCCTGTTCTCGCTGACCGTGCTCTACGGCCTCGCGTGCGGCGTCGCCGTCGGCGGCGGGCTCGCCCTGCTGGCCGTCGCGCTGCGCGGGCTGCCCGCCAAGCCGGAGCACGAGAAGCGGCAGGCCAGCGAGCGGATGAGCGAACTCGTCCGGTTCGCGGGGCGGCGCGGCTCGCTCGCGGTCGGCGTCGGCCTCGTCGTGCTGCTGCTCACCCGGTGGGCGGTCGCGGGCATCGCCTCCGGCGTCCTCGTCTTCTTCTGGGACAAGCTGTTCGGCGGGGCCGCCGAGGAGCGGGCGCAGATGAAGCGGGTCGAGGCGCTGGCTGCCTGGACGGAGTCGCTGCGCGACACCATCGCGGGCGCGGTCGGCCTGGAGCAGGCCATTCCGGCCTCCGCGCGGGCCGCTGCCCCGGTGCTCAGGCCGCATCTGGACGCGCTGGTGGACCGGTTGCGCGCGCGGACGCCGCTGCCGGACGCGCTCCAGGTGCTGGCCGACGAGATCGACGACGCCTCCGCCGACATCATCGTCGCCGCGCTGATCCTCAACGCCCGCCTGCGCGGCCCCGGTCTGCGCCAGGTCCTCGGCGCGCTCGCCAAGTCGGCGCGCGAGGAGGTCGACATGCGCCAGCGCGTGATGGCGCAGCGCGCGTCCACGCGCCGCTCCGTACAGATCGTCGTCGCCGTCTCGGTCGTCTTCGTCCTGGGCCTTTCGATCTTCAACCGCGCGTTCGTCTCGCCGTACGGCACGGCCGTCGGGCAGCTCGTCCTCGCCTGTGTGTGCGGCCTGTTCGCGCTCGGCTTCTGGTGGCTGCGCAAGCTGTCGACGGTCGAGACGCCGGACCGGTTCCTCGTCCGCGACGAGCCGGGCGTGCGGTTCGTGCGCCCCCGGACGGCGGGCGGCGAGGGCACCCCGGGCCAGGCCCAGACGCTGCCGCCGCACCCGCCCACCGAGGGGGTACGCCGATGAGCCTGACGTGGCCGATCCTCATCGGCGCCACCCTCGGCCTCGGCGTCTTCGCCCTGGTCCGGGCGCTGCTGCCGAGCAGGCGCAGCGCCGTCGCCACGGTCGCCCGGATCGACGCGATGCGGGCGCGCGGCGCCGCGTACGAATCCTCGCACCGCACGGCGGACGCGGACGCCACCGGGCGCTTCGCCGCGCTGCGCGCGCGGGTGGGCGCCCGGGTCGCCGCGTTCTACGTCCAGCAGGGCTGGGAACTGCGGTCCCTGCGGGCCGACCTCGCGGTGCTCGACCGCGGCTGGGAGAAGTTCCTCGCGACGAAGGTGCTGCTCGCGGTGGCGGGCGTGTTCTTCGGCCCCTTCCTCTTCGCCGTCGTCTGGACGCTCGGCTTCGGCCGCGGCCCGATCATCCCGGTCTGGCTGGCCCTGATGTTCGGGGTGCTCTTCTTCTTCCTGCCGGACCTGGAGGTGCGCCGGGACGCGCAGGAGAAGCGGCGCGACCTGCGCCGCGTGATCGGCGCCTATCTGGACCTGGTGTCCATGAGCCTGGCGGGCGGCCGCGGCCTGCCCGAGGCGCTCATGGCCGCCGCCGAGGTCTCCGACGGCTGGGCCACCCAACGCATCAGGAACGCCCTGGCTGACGCCCGCATCACCGGCGTCAGCCAGTGGCAGGCGCTCGGTTCGCTCGGCGAGGAACTGGGCGTCGAGGAGCTCAAGGACCTCTCCGCGTCCCTGGCGCTGGTGGCCGACGACGGCGCGAAGGTGCGCGAGTCGCTCGCCTCCCGCGCCGAGACGATGCGACACCGCGAACTCGCCGAGATCGAGGGCAGCGCGGGCGAGAAGTCCCAGTCGATGCTGGTGGCCCAGCTGCTGCTGTGCGCGGGGTTCCTGGTCTTCCTCATCTTCCCGGCGGCGATGCGCGTGTTCCAGGTCTGAACCCCCACCCCGCGGGCGGGCCCTCCGAGCCCCACCACCATCCTGCTTCCCGAGAGGACAACACACCATGAACGGACGGAACGTCAGCACCGGCATCCCGGCGGTCGACTTCCTCGTGACCTTCCTGCGGGCCCGGGTGCGCCGCGTGCGCTCCGGCGAGCTGGACCGGGGCGCGTCGGCGGTCGAGTGGGTGATCATCTCGGCGGTCGTCGTGGCGATCGTCGGCGTGGTCGCCGCGATCATCAACAACGCCCTGAAGGGCGGTGCCGACAAGGTCGGCGACTGCATTGAGGGCGCCGACGCGGGCAAGACCTGCTGAGCGACGGGTCACCTACGACCATGTGGGGCCACGGGGGCCGGGGCGCAGCCGCGCCGCACCGCGACCGGATGCCCGGATGCGTACGCCGTCGAGTGGAGGCCGCCTCCGCCCGCGGCGAGTCCGGCATGACCGCGGTCGAGTTCGTGCTGCTCACCCCGGTGCTGTTCTTCATGATCTTCGCGACGGTGCAGTTCGCGCTGTACTTCTTCGCGGACCACGTCGCCCAGGCCGCGGCCCAGGCGGGCGCGCGCAAGGCCCGCGCCACGGCCGACGAGAACCCGGGCGGCTGGCGCGGCGAGGCGAACGACGTCGTCGAGGACTACATCAGCCAACTGGGGCCCGAGCTGGTGCTCGGCCCCGACGTCAAGACGATCCAGCCCGAACAGAACACCGTCGGCGTGGAGATCACCGCCAACGTGCCGTCGGTGTTCCCGGGCCTCGACCTGACCGTGCACGCGCGCTCCGCGGGCCCGGTGGAGCGGTTCGTGGAGGAGGGCGGATGACACGGCCCGAACCAGGCCGTCGGCGCCTCACGGGTCCGGCACGGCCCCAGGTGGGCGACAGCGGCCTCTCCACGGTCGAAGTCGTCATCCTCGCGCCCGTGATGATCCTTTTCATCCTCGTCCTGGTGGCCTTCGGGCAGCTCGTGGACGGGCGCGGCGCCCTCGACGGGGCGGCGCGGGACGCGGCCCGCGCGGGCTCCATCCAGAAGGACCTGGGCACGGCGATGACCGAGGCGCGCAGGGCCGCGGCGGCGAACCTGGAGGACGTCTGCTCCGGCCCCGTGCACGTCGTGCGGAAGAGCGCAGGATTCCGGCCCGACTCCCTCTTCACGGTCGAAGTGAGCTGTCGGGTACGGGGCCTGGGAATGCTCGGCCTCGACGTGCCGACCACGCTGAAGTCCACGTTCAGCTCGCCGCTCGATCCGCTGCGGAGGGCCGGGACATGAGCACGCGAGCGCGCCGCGCGTACGCGGCACGGGCCCGGCCCTGGCTCGATGCCCGCCGCGCCCGCCTGGACGACCGGGGCTCGGGCGCGGGCGCGGTCATCGTCTTCGCGCTCGTCTTCTTGACCCTGGCCGCGTTCGTGATCGACGGCGGCCTGTCCATCTCGAAGCGCGAACGCGCCGCGGACATCGCGGAGCAGGCGGCGCGCTACGCGGCCCAGGACATCGACCGGGAGGGCCTGTACGCGGGCGAGGAGGCGCCCATCCGCTACGAGAACTGCGGCGCCCGCGTACGGAAGTTCGCCCGGGAGATGGGCCTGCGCGGCGCGGACGTGGCGGCCACGCACTGCGTGAGCGCCGACGCCCAACAGGTGGAGGTCGAGGTCCAGATGACGTACAGCCCGGTCTTCACCGGCCTGTTCTACGGCGGGGACGTCGTGGTGCACGGGCGGGCGAGGGCGGAGAACCGAGTGGGGTGAGGGGGGTTCGGCGGGGCGTACGGCACGGTTGCGGCGCGGCTCGGCGGCATGGTTGCGGCGCGGCTGGGCGGCATGGTTGCGGCGGAAGTTGTCCACAGACGGGGAGTTGTCCACAGGGCGCTCCCGGCCGAAGACGCCTTCCGTACGATCGCGTTCATACGGCCAGCAGTACGTTCATCCGACACCACGGGCATCTGACATCACGGGCATCCCGGCCTCCCAGGCCGTGGGCCTCAAGGCAACCAGGCATCCAGGCACCACACCCCTCCAGACACCACAGGCATCTACAGGACCAGGACCAGGACACCCGCCATGGCGCGACGCAACACCCGCTCCTCGAACGGCTCGCCGGTCAGCCCGGCGGTGCCGCGGAACAGGACGCCGCAGCCGCTGCCGACGCGTCGGCGTTCGGCCGGGGACTTCGTCAAGGCGTTCCTCGCCTTCGTCGCCCTCGCCGTGCTGCTCGTCGGCGTGCCCGGCGCGCTCGCGTACTTCGTGGGCTGGCCGCTGCCGGACGGGGCGCCGACCCTCGACTGGCTCCAGCAGGAGGTCACGGTCGGCACGTTCGTCCGTGTGCTGACGGTGGTCGTGTGGCTGGCCTGGGCCCAGTTCGCCGCCTGCGTGCTCGTCGAGGTGAAGGCCGCCCTCTCCGGGGTCGGGATGCCGGGGCGGGTGCCGGGCGCGGGGCCGAGCCAGGTGCTCGCGCGGCAGTTGGTCGCCGCGCTGCTGCTCATCGGCGCCACGGCGGCCAGCTTCGCGCCGGGGCTCTCGCAGTTCGGGCAGTCCCCCGAGGGGAACCAGCAGCCCCCCGCCGTAGCAGCCCAGCGGACGCCGGGGCCCTTCGCGCAGGAGCAGCGGGGCGCGGCGGCCGCGGCGGACGCGGTCGCGGACCAGGCCGCGCGGGCCGCCGACCGCGCGGGCACCGCCAGGGACGGCGACACGAAGTTCTACCGCATCCAGCCGCCCGAGGGCCGCCACCACGACTCGCTGTGGGAGATAGCGGAGCGGCACCTGGGCGACGGCCGCAGGTACAGGGAGATCTACCAGCTCAACAAGGACCGCGAGCAGCCCGACGGCTCCCGCCTCTCCGAGGCCAGCCTGATCCGGCCCGGCTGGATCATGGAGATGCCCGCCGACGCCCACGGCGGCGAGCTCGTCGAGATGCCCGACGAGGCGCCCAAGGTGCCCGAGGAGGTCCGCGAGCAGATCTCCGACTACGCGAAGGCCGGGGACGAGCGCCAGGGCGGCGGCGCGCAGCAGGTCGGCGACCGCAAGGGCGGCGGATCCGTCGACCGGGACACGGCGCACATCGCGATCCCCGAGCAGCGCCCGGGCAGCGGCGAGGAGCGGGACGGCGGCCGAGGCGATGGCCGGAGTGACGGCCGGGGCAGCGGCGACGGCCGGGGTGGCGGCCAGGGTGACGGCCGGGGCAGCGGCGAACCGCCCGCGCCCGCCACGCCCGCCGCGGCCCAGAAGGCCGCCGAGGCCGCGTCCGACGGCTTCTCCTTCGGCCTGCCCGAGGCGCTCGTCGGGGCGCCGCTGCTCGCCGCAGGGCTGCTCGGCGCGCTCGGCAGGCGCCGTCGGCACGCGCTGTGGCAGTCGGCGATGGGTGCCGTCGGCGGGCGCCGCGGCATGGATCCGCCCACGCCGACCGGCGCGGCGGCCGACGCGCAGGACGCGCTGCTCGTCGGCGCCGACCCCGAGGGCGTCCGGCTCCTGGACCGCGCCCTGCGCGGCCTGGCCGCCGCGCTCACCGCGGAGTCCCGCCCCCTGCCGACGGTGTACGCGGCCTGGCTGAGCAACGGCGATCTGCACCTCCAGCTCGCCCAGCCCGCCGGACGGCCGCCCGCGCCCTGGCAGCTGGGGCAGGACCAGACGTTCTGGGTGCTGACCCGCGCCGACGCCGAGGCGTACGAGGACGTGGACGCGGCGGCGCCCTACCCCGGCCTGGTGTGCCTCGGCACGATGGACGACTCGCGCCTGCTGCTCAACCTGGAGGCGGTGCCGGGCATCGTCTCGCTGAGCGGCGCCGCCGCCGACCGGGCCGCCGTGTTCGCGTCCGTCGCCGCCGAGCTGGCCACCAACGGCTGGTCGGACCGCATGACGATCACGCTCGTCGGCTTCGGCCGGGACCTCACCCCGCTCGCGCCGAACAGGCTGCGGCACCTGGAGGACGTCGAGGCGCTCATCGAGACCATGGGCGCCGAGACGCGGCAGCGGCGCGGCGCGCTCGGCGCCGCCGGACACGACTCGGTCCTCACCGGCCGCACCGGCCCCGCCCGGCACACCCGCTGGGCGCCGCACCTGGTCCTGCTCGCGGCCGCGCCCACCGCGGACGAGGCCGTCGAGCTCGCCGAGCTCGCCGCCGACGCGAGCCGCCTCGGCATCGGCTATCTCGTCGGCACGGACTCCGGCGAACTGCCCGGTGCCGCCTGGGAGATGGAGATCACCGACGACGGCAAGCTGCTGGCCCCGCTGCTCGGCCTCGAACTGGCGGCGCAGCGGCTGCCGGACGCGCTCCAGCAGGCGGTGGTCGAGCTGTTCACCGCGGCCGACCCCGACGGCGGCGACGGCGGCGACGGCGGGGACGACTCCACCGGCGGCGCGGCCGCGCCCCCCTTCCTCGTCGACGTCAGCGAGCAGGGCCGCCCCGCGGTGTACGCGCGCCTGGTCGGGACGTACGAGATCATCGGCCTGGAGACGCCCGACGGCGAGCGCGGCCCGCTGATGCACGAGGCGCTCGCGCTGCTGCTGCTCCACCGCGAAGGGGTGCACCCGCGCGTGCTCGCCTCCGCGCTGTGGCCGCGCGGCGTGACCGAGGACGTGCGGGACGCGCTCGTCGACCGGGTCCGCGCGTGGCTCGGCAGCGACCAGGACGGCACGCCCCGGCTGCGCGCCGACGCGTCGGGGCGGCTCACGCTCGCCCCTTCCGTGGTCTGTGACCTGGACGTGCTGCGCTCGCTGTACCACGAGGCGACGCAGGGGCGCGGGGCCGCCAACCGCGCGGTGCGCGGCCGCATGCTCACGGACGCGCTCGTCCTGGTCCGCGGCCCGCTGCTCGCGGACCGCCCCCAGGGACGCTACGGCTGGCTGACGCACGAGATCGTCGACGCGCGGCTGCCGCTGCTCGTGGCGGACATCGGGCTCGCCCTCAGCGAGTTCCACCTGGAGAAGGGCCGGGCCGAGCAGGCCATCGAGGCGCTCACCTCTGCCCGCACCTCGGCCCCCGCCGACGAGCGCCTGTGGAACGAACTGCTGCGGGCCACGCACGCCACCAACGACCCGGCCCGGCTCCGGGCGCTGGCCGCCGACCTGGTCGCCCGCAGCGGCGCGCGCGGTCTGCCGCCGCGCACGGAGGCGCTGCTCGACGAGTTGCTCCCGGCGTGGCGCGACGGCCTCACGGCGGTGGGGTGACCGTGGAGCTGCCGCTCGCGCTCGCCGGTGCCCTGTGGGGTGCCCTGGCCGGGCTCGCCCTGCCGCGCGCCGTGTACCGCTTCTCGGCCCCGGCCGGTGAGCCCTGGCGCGCCCGCTGCCCGAGCGACGCGCACGAGGTGCGGGGCTGGCTGGGCCGGGGCCGCTGCCCCGACGGGGAGCGGTACGGCCCCGGTGCCCCCGCCCTCGCCGCCGTCGCGGCGGTGGTCTGCGCCCTGCTCGGTCTTGCGACGGGCCCGCGCCCCGAGCTCGTGGTGTGGCTGCTGTGCGTGCCGCCCGCCCTCGTCCTCGCCTGCGTCGACCGTGCCGTCATGCGCCTGCCGGACGTGCTGACGCTGCCGCTCGCCGCGGCCGCGCTCGCGCTCCTCGGCGTGGCGGCCGCGCTGCCCGGCCACGGCGGCGACTGGACGCAGGCGGTCCTCGGCACGCTCATGCTCAGCGGCGGCTATTTCGTGCTGTTCCTGATCAATCCGAACGGGATGGCGTTCGGCGACGTGAAGCTCGCGCTCGCGCTCGGCGCGGCCCTGGGCTGGTACGGCTGGGGCGCGCTGGTGCTCGGCACGTTCACCGGGTTCGTGTGCGCCGCGCTGTACGGCGGCTGGCTCGTCGTGGTGCGCGGGGCGGGCCGCAGGACGGCGATAGCCTTCGGCCCGTTCCTGCTGGCCGGGGGGCTCGCGGGCGTCCTGCTCGGCGCGTACGCGGCCTGACGCCGGGGCGCGGCCCACCGGACGCCGGGGCCCCAGAGCCCTGGCGTACGCTGAAGAGCGATCTGTCCAACCCCCTTACGGAAGGGACGCACCGGTGACCGAGCAGGCCGACCTCACGTCCTCTGATGTCACAGCCGTCCTCGACCGTGCCGCGGCGGGCGGACGGATCAGCGCCGAAGAGGCGCTCGCCCTGTACCGGGACGCCCCGCTGCACGCGCTCGGCGCGACCGCCGACGCCGTGCGCCGCCGCCGGTACGCGGGCACCGAGCACATCGCGACGTACATCATCGAGCGGAACATCAACTACACGAACGTCTGTGTGACGGCGTGCAAGTTCTGCGCGTTCTACGCCGCCCCGAAGGACACCAAGAAGGGCTGGACCCGGGACCTCGACGACATCCTGCGCCGCTGCGCGGAGACCGTGGAGCTCGGCGGCACGCAGATCATGTTCCAGGGCGGCCACCACCCGGACTTCGGCGTGGAGTACTACGAGAAGCACTTCGCGGCCATCAAGAAGGAGTTCCCGCAGCTCGTCATCCACAGCCTGGGGGCGAGCGAGGTCGAGCACATGGCCCGGATCTCGAAGGTCTCCGTCGAGGAGGCCATCCAGCGGATCAACGCCGCCGGGCTCGACTCCTTCGCGGGCGCGGGCGCCGAGCTGCTCCCGGAGCGGCCGCGCAAGGCCATCGCCCCGCTGAAGGAGTCCGGCGAGCGCTGGCTGGAGATCATGGAGGCCGCCCACAAGCTGGGCGTGGAGTCCACCTCCACGATGCTCATGGGCACCGGCGAGACGAACGCCGAGCGCATCGAGCACCTGCGCATGATCCGCGACGTACAGGACCGGACGGGCGGCTTCCGGGCCTTCATCCCGTACACGTACCAGCCGGAGAACAACCACCTCAAGGGCCGCACCCAGGCCTCGATCTTCGAGTACATCCGCATGATCGCGATCGCGCGGATCTTCCTGGACAACGTGGCGCACATCCAGGGCTCCTGGCTGACCACCGGCAAGGAGGCCGGTCAGCTCACGCTGCACTACGGCGCGGACGACCTCGGCTCGGTGATGCTGGAGGAGAACGTGGTCTCCTCCGCGGGCGCCAAGCACCGCTCCAACCTGCGCGAGATGATCGACATGATCCGCTCCGCCGACCGCGTGCCCGCGCAGCGCGCCACGACGTACGAGCACCTGGTCGTGCACGACGACCCGGCGAACGACCCGGTCGACGAGCGCGTCGCCTCGCACATCTCCTCCACCGCCATCGAGGGCGGCACGGCCCACCCGGAGCTGAAGCTCCTCACCTCCAACTAGGGCCGCGCGAGGGCCAGTTGCTGACACTGCACCAGGTGGACGCGGTCCGGCCCGCCCCCGCGGGGGCGGACGCCGTCGTCGTCAACGGCGCCCGGATCGTGGCCGTCGGCCCGTACGCGGAACTGCACGCGGCGTACGGCGAGCGCGCCCGGGTCCGGCGCTGGGACGGCGTCCTGACCCCCGGCCGCCACGAGCCCGACGCCGTGGCCCTCCTGGAGTCCGCGTACTGGCCCGACCCGCGCGAGGCCGACGAGCTCGGCACGGACCCGCTGACCGGACAGGCCCTGGCGCGGCTCGGCATGACGGACACCCGCTGGGGCGCCAGCGCCCGCCGCGGCCTGCAACGCCTCCTGGCCACCGGCACCACGACCCTGGCGGGCCCCTTCACCCACCCGCCGGTCCGCACGGCCGTCACCCGTTCGGGCATCAGAGTCGTCACCGCGACCCCGCCCGAAGCGCCCTTGGCCCCGTCGGCCCTCGCGGACTTCGCGATCTTCACCGAGGACGGCACCTGCCTGACCACGGCCATCGAGGGCCGCCTCCTCTTCCGCCGCCGCTAAGGGGAAGCGCCCCTGAAAGGGGCGCGGGGAACTGCGCGAGCAACCAGAACCCATCCGCACCCGCCGGACAAGCGAAGCGGGCAGACGCGAGGGCGCCAAGCCCGCCGCAGGCGCGACGCAGGCGAAGAGGCCCCCGCCCAAGGAAGAAGACCGGCCTGACACAATGGGCCGGGTGACCCGCGCATCCCTGGACAAGCAGCCGCACGAAGTCGCCTCGATGTTCGACGACGTCGCGGAACGGTACGACCTCACGAACGACGTGATCTCGCTCGGCCAGGCCCGGCTGTGGCGCAAGGAGGTCGCCAGGGCCGTCGACGCGCGGCCCGCGCAGAAGATCCTCGACCTCGCCGCCGGGACGGCCACGTCCTCGCAGCCCTTCGCGCAGGCGGGCGCGTACGTGGTGCCGTGCGACTTCTCGCTCGGCATGCTGCGGGTCGGCAAGCAGCGCCACCCGTGGATGCCGTTCACCGCGGGGGACGCCACGAAGTTGCCGTTCAAGGACGACACCTTCGACGCCGTCACGATCTCCTTCGGCCTGCGCAACGTGCAGGACACCGACGCCGCGCTGCGCGAGATGTTCCGCGTCACCCGGCCCGGCGGGCGCGTGGTGATCTGCGAGTTCTCCGAGCCGACGTGGGGCCCCTTCCGCACGGTCTACATCGAGTACCTGATGCGCGCGCTCCCGCCGGTCGCCCGCACGGTGTGCTCGAACCCGGACGCGTACGTCTACCTCGCCGAGTCCATCCGCTCCTGGCCGAACCAGCCGCAGCTCGCGGCGCGCCTGGCCGACGCGGGCTGGTCCAAGGTGGCGTACCGGAACCTGACGGGTGGCGTGGTGGCGCTCCACCGGGGTTTCAAGAAGGGCTGAACGGTCGTTTCGACAACGGTCGAACGGTCGTTTCGGACGCGGCGGTTGACGGGAACCGCGCGCCGGGGAAGATGTGTCAGTTGATATGTACCGGCCACTCCACGTGGCCGGAGCATAACGGTCGGCGCTCACCGACCCGTCCCCCTGACGATCTCCTCAAGACGGAGCGTTCCGATGTCGTCGTACTGCCCGCACTGCGGGGCGCCATCCCCGGACGAGGCCCGTTTCTGCATGAAGTGCGGGCGCGAACGCCTCCCGGAGCCGACGGGGGAGGCCTCGGACGCCGCGCCCCCCGCCGCGCCCCAGGGCCCACCCCGGGACGCGCCCGCCGAAGCCCCAAGTCACCCCGAGACGCTGGTGGTTCCCCCCGCCCCGGTGGCCGCGCCGCCACCGACAGCACCGCCGACCCCACCGGCACCGCCCTCCCCGGCAGCCCCGCCCGCCCCCGCGGCGGCCCCGGTCGCAGCGGCGGCCCCGCACCCCGCCGCGCCCGCGTACGCCCCGGCCCCCGCCGCGCCCTCGCCCGTCGGTGCCTTCCTCGGGCGGACCGCGCGCGGTGACTGGGCCGGTTCCGCGCAGGCCGCGCTGTGGCCGCTCGCGGCGCTGCTCATCTCCGCGCTCGTCTGCGCCACGCCGAAGTACGGACAGGACGACGAGGACTTCGTCGGCTTCGCCGACCGGCTGCGGATCGCCCTCGCCTTCGTCCTCCAGGCCGTGGGCGGCCGCCTGGAGTTCTCGGGCACCGACGAGGAGACCGGCCTCGACGGCTCGGTCTCGCAACGGGTGGTCGAGGGCACCTTCGGCGTGCACCTGGTGCCGCTCACGGTGACGGCGCTGTTCATCGGCGGGCTCGTCATCGGCGCGCGCATCCTCAGGAACCGCCTCCGGCTGCGCGGGCAGAGCCTGCCGGGGAGCACGGCGGGCCTCGAAGCGGCCGTCCGCGTCGGGCTGCTCACCGCGCTCGGCGTGCTGGTGCTCGCCCTCTTCGGGCAGCCCGAGATCCAGCGCGTCGAGGTGTCGTCCGGGCCGCTCCTCGCGATGCTCGGCGCGCTCGCGCTCGCCCTCGGGGTCTCGGCCGCCGTGCTGCACCGCGACGGCGCCGCGCCCTGGCTCGCCACCCGCCCCGGCGCGCAGTTCTTCACCCGCGCCCTGGGCGCGTCCCTGCGCGCCCTTGCCCTCGTCCTCGTCCTCAGCTCCGTCACCGCGTACTTCAGCGTCACGCAGATCGACGCCTTCAACGGCGACTCCGAGGTGCCGGGCTCCGACGTCTCGGACGACCGGGTCTCGCCCTACTTCGTCGCCCTGTTGCTCCTGCCGAACCTCGGTCTGCACGCGCTCGGCCTCGGCTGGGGCGCGCCCCTGAAGTCCGAGGCGAGCAGGGGCTCGCGGTACGGCGGCTACGGCGACAGCGGCGAGAGCGAGTCGTTCGGCCTGTCGAAACTCGGCGACCTGGTCAACTCGGGCGCGGTCGTGGGCGCGTTGGCGCTCGGCCTGGTGTGCGCCCTCGTGATCGCCTTCGTGGGCGCGCGCCGCTGCGCCCGCCGCGGCGAGCAGATCCTGGCCGCGGGGCTCTCCTTCGGGCTGATCCTGCTGCTCGCCGCCGTCGGCGGCCTCGGCGTGGAGACCACCGCCCGGCAGCGCGGGCTCGGCGGCGAGACGTCGAGCGGCTCGTTCGACGCGGGTGTGAGCATGCCGGACCTCTTGCTGTTCGGGCTGCTGTGGGTGGCCGGAGCGGTGCTCGTGGCGGCGGTGTTCACCGCGCGCGGCAGCGGGGCGCCCCCGGTTCCGCCAGGGCTGCCGCCGGGCCAGTCGCCGCCGGGCCAGCTGCCGCCGCCCGCGCCCGGCGCGGCGGGCCCCGGCGCGCCCGCGGCGTACGCCGTCCCCGGCCCGTACGACCCCAGCGCGGCCCCCACCCAGGGCGTCCTGGCGTCCCCGCCCGCCCCCGCGCGGCAGCGCGGCCGCGCCGGGGTCTGGGCGCTCACGCTGGCCGTCGCCCTCCTCGTCGGCGGCGGCACGACGGCGGGCATCGTCGTCTGGCAGGAGAACCAGAGCACGTCGGACGGAGCGGGCACGTCCGACAAGGCGCGCCAGGACGCGGCCGGGACCGGGACCGGCTCCGACGACGACGGCAAGAACGACGGCCCGGCCGCCAGCCGCACCGACGAGCCGAGCCGGACCCCGCCGACCGAACCCGCGCGGCCCTCCGACGGCGAGAGCGGCGGCGAGAGTGCGGGGGACGCCGCGGTGCCGCCGGGCTCCGAGCGCGTCACCGACCCGAAGGGGTTCTCGTTCGCGGCGCCCGAGGGCTGGAGCAGCCGGGCCGGGGACAACCCCACGCAGTCCATGTACGCGGGCGCGAGCGGGGCGGAGAACTTCCTCGTCGGGGTGATCCCGAACGCCGACTACACCTCGTACGAGAACCTCACGAACATGGAGGAGCACGCGGAGAAGGACCCCGACAAGTCCGACTACCGGCGCATCCGCCTGGAGGACAACACCTTCCAGGGGCGCGCGGGCGCGGTGTGGGAGTACACGTACACCGACAAGTCGGGCCGCAAGATCCACGCGATCGACCAGAGCTACGTCACCGCCGACGGCACCGAGTACGCGATCCAGCTGTCCTGGCGCGCGAAGGTCTGGTCGACGGAGCGGGGCACGCGGACGCACCGGACGGCGCTCGACACCTGGCGGACCACGGGCTGACGGCAGGCGGCCGCCCCGGGCCCCGGAGCCTCGGGGGCCTGGAAAGCCCTCAGTCCTGGAAAGCCTCGGCCCTCGAACGCCTCAGCCCTCGAACGCCTCAGCCCTCGAACGCCTCAGCCCTCGAACGCCTCGGCCCCCACGCCGACCCCCGGCTGCCCCGGCTCGGCCAGTTCCCGCTGGAGGCCGCCGTCCGACGGGCCGGGCAGCCGCGGCTCGCGCACCCCGGCGCCGCCCTCGCCCTCGCCGGGGCCGAGGTCGAACCACACGGTCACGACGGCACCGCGCGGCACCTCGACCTCCGGCAGCGGGTACTGGCGTACGACGTACTCGAGGACCACGTCGTCGAGTTCGGAACGGTCGCCCGCCACCAGGCGCACGCCGCGCTCGGCGGCCCTCTTGCGCGCGTCCATCGCCATCAGGCCCACGAAGCGCGGCACGCGCACGTCCAGCGGCCCGGTGTCCCCCGGCGTCCTCGGCACAGGCGTCACTCCTCAGCGGCAGGGGCGCGAACCCCCAGCGGTAGGGGAGGCCCCGGCGGTAGGGGAAGGGTAGCCCGGGCGGGCCGGACTACAACCCCACGCGGTAGCAGCACGCGCGGCGGTCCGCGCCGGGCACGTCGTACGTCTCCTGGCGCTCCATGCCGAGGCGCTCGGCCACCGCCATGGACCGTTCGTTGCGCACGTCGATCACGGCGACCACCGACGGCACGCCCACCGCCCGCAGCCGGTCCAGGCTCGCGCGGGCCGCCGCGGTCGCGTAGCCGTTCCCCCACGCCCGGCGGGCGATCCGCCAGCCGATCTCGATCTCACCCGTGGGCCCCCACGCGCGCGGCCACGGCTGGGCCCCGGCGAGGCCGACGGGCTCGCCGTCCGGGTCCAGCAACGTCCACAGGCAGAAGCCCAGTTCCGCGTCGTGGCGGCGCTGGCGCGCGGTCAGCTCCTCGTACACGGAGAGCTCGCTGGACACACCGCCGCCCACGTACTCCATGACCTGAGGGTCGTCGAAGAGCCGGTGCCAGACGAAGGCGTCCTCGTGGGTCGGCACGCGCAGACCGACGGCGGGGGCGGTGCGGGTCCGGTGGGGGGCGTCGTCCAGCTCGCTCACGTCGCTCACAAGTGGCCCTTCGGGTGATTGATCAGTACCGCCTCATAGACTGCCCCTATCCCGTGCCGGTCGGCACACTGATTTCGAGCCTTGGGGAGAACCCGCCGTGACCGAGCCGCTCTCCGACACCACCGCCAACTCCGCGGACGTCATCGTCGTCGGCGCAGGTCCGGCCGGTTCGACCACCGCCTACTACCTGGCGAAGGCCGGGCTCGACGTGCTGCTCCTGGAGAAGACCGCCTTCCCTAGGGAGAAGGTCTGCGGCGACGGCCTGACCCCGCGCGCCACGAAGCAGTTGGTGTCCATGGGCATCGACATCTCCGAAGAGGCGGGCTGGCTGCGGAACAAGGGCCTCCGCATCATCGGGGGCGGTGTGCGCCTCCAGCTGGATTGGCCGGATCTCGCCTCTTACCCCGACTACGGACTCGTCCGGAAGCGCGACGACTTCGACGAGCAGCTCGCCCGGCAGGCCCAGAAGGCGGGCGCACGCCTGTACGAGCGGTGCAACGTGGGCGCCCCCCTCATCGACGACCGCACCGGCCGCATCACCGGCGTGGAGGCCAAGCTCGGCGAGGACAAGACGCCGGTCACCTTCCACGCGCCGCTGGTGGTCGCCGCCGACGGCAACTCCACCCGCCTGTCGCTCGCGATGGGCCTGCACCGCCGCGAGGACCGCCCGATGGGCGTCGCGGTGCGCACGTACTTCACCTCGCCGCGCCACGACGACGACTACCTGGAGTCCTGGCTGGAGCTGTGGGATCGCCGCGGCGCCCAGGACCGGCTGCTCCCCGGCTACGGCTGGATCTTCGGCATGGGCGACGGCACGTCGAACGTCGGCCTCGGCGTCCTGAACACCACCGCCGCCTTCAAGGAGCTCGACTGGCGCGAGGTCCTCAAGGCCTGGTGCGCCTCCATGCCCGAGGACTGGGGCTACACCCCGGAGAACATGACGGGCCCGATCCGCGGCGCCGCCCTGCCGATGGCCTTCAACCGCCAGCCGCACTACACCCGCGGCCTGCTGCTCGTCGGCGACGCGGGCGGCCTCGTCAACCCGTTCAACGGCGAGGGCATCGCCTACGCCATGGAGTCCGGGCAGATCGCCGCCGACGTCATCGTGCAGGCCGTCGCCCGCGCCACGCCCGCCCAGCGCGAACTGGCCCTCCAGCGCTACCCGAAGGTCCTCAAGGACACCTACGGCGGCTACTACACGCTCGGCCGCGCCTTCGTGAAGCTCATCGGCAACCCGAAGGTCATGCAGATCGCCGCCCAGCGCGGCCTCACGCACCCGATGCTGATGAGGTTCACCCTGAAGATGCTCGCCAACCTGACCGACCCGACGGGCGGCGACGCGATGGACCGCATCATCAACGGCCTGAGCCGGGTGGCCCCCAAGGCCTGACGCCTCGACGCACGACCAAGGGCCGGAACCCTCCAGGAGGGTTCCGGCCCTTAGGCGTGGCGGAGAGAGGCCGTCAGAGGACGCGCACGGCCCCGGAGGCCGGGTAGCCCGACAGGTCCTGGATCACGACGCCCTTGCTCGGGTTCGCGGCGTCCAGGTACTGGCCGTTGCCGATGTAGACACCGACGTGGTACGCGGAGCCCGCGCCGCCCCAGTACAGGACGTCGCCCGGCTGGATGTTGGAGAGCGAGACCGGCGTGCCCGCGGTCGACTGGGCCTGCGAGACGCGCGGCAGGTCCACGCCCACCTGCTTGAAGGCGGCCTGCACGAGGCTGGAGCAGTCCCACGCGTTGGGGCCGGAGGCGCCCATCACATACGCGTCGCCCAGCTGGGCCTTGAGGAAGCTGATGACCGTCGCCACGCTGCCGCTGGAGGGCGCGGAGACGTTCGAGGAGTCGGAGGCGGAGGAGCCGCCGCCGGAGCCGCCGGAGTCGCCCGCGGGGGCCGAGTTGGTGCTGAGCCGCGTGCGCTCGGTGGCCCGCGCCGCGCGCTCCTGGGCCTCCTTCTCGCGCTTGGCCTCGGCCGCGGCCTTGGCCTTCTTCTCGGCCTCCGCCTTCTTCTCTGCGGCCTTCTGGTCCTTGCTGGCCTGCTTGGCGGCCTTGACGGCGGCGGCCTCCTGCTGGGCACGCGCCTCGTAGCTGTCGGCGGTCTGCTGGGTGGCGTCCGCGGACTGCGCGATCTGAGCGGACAGATCGGCGGTGAGGGTGGGCAGCTCGATCGTCTCGGTCACCGGCTCGGCGGCGTTCGCCGTGCCGGCGGCGCCGGCCACGGCCAGGGTGCTGAGGACGCCACCGGCAACTCCGGCGCGCAGAGCCATCTTCGACGCGCTGCGACGGGGCTTCCGGTGGCTGGGTATGTGAGCGGTGTGGGACATGGGAACAACCGCTATCAAGGAGTAGGGGTTCCCTTCAAGAAACGTGTGCTGCGCCACAGTTGTCCCGCGTGGCCGTGAATCCCGGGCGTGTCGCATCTTATTGACGCCGTAAAGGGCAATGCGGACAGTCGTGATCACGCCTGTGATCATGGGTTTTCCGAGTTACGTCCGAATTGCCCGTGGTCTAACACGTGTTCAGGCCGTTGGCCAAGCCCGGTTGTTCGACCCGGGGTTCGAGTGTGGCGCAGGTCACGTTCTGGGGCTCATGGGGGCCGTCCGAGACCTGGCTGAGATCTGGCCGATATCTCCCGGGTATCTCGCGGGTTCCCGCCGAATCCCTCCGTACTCCTCCCACCCCTCCCCGCCACCTCTTCTATGAGTGCTTCGCGCGCGGTGCCTCCCGACTTCGGCGGGGAAGCGCGCGACCGGCGGGCGGAATGCGTGACTGACGGGGGAATGCCCCACTTCCGCGAGGGGCTCGTGAACGCGCGCACGCAACGGAGTGGCCCACCCGCCCCGGCGCCTCCGTGCGGACGCGTCCACCGCCGTCCACACCCCTGCCGCCAAAGTGTGAACGCGCCCCTCTATCAAGTGATCACGTCCAGCGCCAATTTGCCTGTAGTGGCCACCTCTTGATAATGCAACACCGCCCCGACCAGCCTCGACGCGTCAAGATGTCACCTCTGGTGATCACTCAGGTGCTTCGCGTACGAAGATCACCGCTCATCCGACTTCATGATCCTTCGTCAGGTGGTGGAGATCACAAAGCCGTTGTCGTACCCCGTGTCGCAGATCACAGACCGGCGGGCATAAGATGCGGGGCAGTTGGGCTTGTGACCTGCTTCACATGTAAGCGATCTTCGAGGAGCTCCGAAGGCCCGGGGATCGCATACGGGCGGGGCGGCGAGCGGGTCCGACGCAACCGCCAGCAGTCAGTGCCGACTGAGAGGAGCGAGGAGCGGTGAACGCGTATGCGCCCATCCTCGTACTGGGAGCCCTCGGGGCAGGCTTTGCGATTTTCTCCGTGGTCATGGCCACGCTTGTCGGCCCCAAGCGCTACAACCGCGCGAAGCTCGAGGCCTACGAGTGCGGAATCGAGCCGACCCCCACGCCGGCCGGCGGCGGGCGCTTCCCCATCAAGTACTACCTGACGGCGATGCTCTTCATCGTCTTCGACATCGAGATCGTCTTTCTCTACCCCTGGGCCGTGAGCTTCGACGCCCTGGGGATTTTCGGGCTCGTGGAGATGCTGCTCTTCGTGCTCACCGTCTTCGTCGCGTACGCGTACGTATGGCGGCGCGGCGGCCTGGAATGGGACTGACCCCGGCAAGGGACTGACCCCCGATATGGGACTGAGCCCCGGAAGGGGACAGAGGAGCCACTGAGCATGGGACTCGAAGAGAAACTGCCGAGCGGATTCCTGCTGACCACCGTCGAGCAGGCCGCCGGGTGGGTGCGCAAGGCATCCGTCTTTCCCGCCACGTTCGGCCTCGCGTGCTGCGCCATCGAGATGATGACGACCGGCGCCGGGCGCTATGACCTGGCGCGCTTCGGCATGGAGGTCTTCCGCGGCTCGCCGCGGCAGGCGGACCTGATGATTGTGGCCGGGCGCGTGAGCCAGAAGATGGCGCCCGTCCTGCGACAGGTCTATGACCAGATGCCCAACCCCAAGTGGGTGATCTCCATGGGGGTTTGCGCGTCGTCCGGCGGAATGTTCAACAACTACGCGATCGTCCAGGGCGTTGACCATGTCGTCCCGGTCGACATCTATCTGCCCGGCTGTCCGCCCCGGCCCGAGATGCTGTTGGACGCGATCCTCAAGCTGCACCACAAGATCCAGAACACCAAGCTCGGTGTGAACGCGGAGGAAGCGGCCCGCGAGGCGGAGGAAGCGGCCCTCAAGGCCCTCCCCACCATCGAGATGAAGGGGCTGCTGCGGTGACCGACCCCCACGACGGCGCGAGCAACGGGGTCAACCCCGAGAAGGACCTCAGCGCCTCCAACCTCCCCGGCCAGCGCGGCGAGCACGGCGAGGAGGTCCGCGTCCAGCGCGGCATGTTCGGCGCGAACAACGGCGGCGACACCTCCGGCTACGGCGGCCTGGTCCGCTCCATCCGGCTCCCGGGCGCCGCCAACCGGCCCTACGGCGGCTGGTTCGACGAGGTGGCCGACGAACTCGAAGGCGCCCTGGAGGAACAGGGCCTCGTCCCCGAGAACGCCATCGAGAAGACGGTCGTCGACCGCGGCGAGCTCACCTTCCACATCGCGCGCGAGCATCTCGTCCGGGTGGCCCGGACCCTGCGGGACGACCCGGCGCTGCGCTTCGAGCTGTGCACCGGCGTGTCCGGCGTGCACTTCCCCGGCGACAAGGGCCGCGAGCTGCACGCCGTCTACCACCTGCGCTCGCTCACCCACAACCGGCTGCTCCGCCTGGAGGTCAGCGCCCCGGACGCCGATCCGCACGTGCCGTCCCTCGTCGCGGTCTACCCGACGAACGACTGGCACGAGCGCGAGACCTATGACTTCTTCGGCCTCGTCTTCGACGGCCACCCCGCGCTCACGCGGATCATGATGCCGGACGACTGGCAGGGCTTCCCGCAGCGGAAGGACTACCCGCTCGGAGGCATTCCCGTCGAGTACAAGGGCGCCCAGATCCCGGCTCCGGACCAGCGGAGGTCGTACAGCTGATGAGCACTCCCTTCACCTCTGCCTCCTCCGCCTCCGCGCGCGAGACCACCGAGGGCACCGTCTACACGGTCACCGGCGGCGACTGGGACGAGGTCGCCAAGTCCGCCGTCGAGGCCGACGACGAGCGCATCGTCGTGAACATGGGCCCGCAGCACCCCTCCACGCACGGCGTGCTCCGGCTCATCCTGGAGATCGAGGGCGAGACGGTCTCCGAGGCCCGCTGCGGCATCGGCTACCTCCACACGGGCATCGAGAAGAACCTCGAGTACCGCACCTGGACCCAGGGCACCACGTTCGTCACGCGCATGGACTATCTGACGCCGTTCTTCAACGAGACGGCGTACTGCCTGGGCGTCGAGAAGCTCCTCGGCATCGAGGACCAGATCCCCGACCGCGCCACCCTCATCCGCGTGCTCCTGATGGAGCTGAACCGGATGTCCTCGCACCTGGTGTGCATCGCCACCGGCGGCATGGAGCTCGGCGCCACCACGATCATGATCTACGGCTTCCGCGATCGTGAGCTCATCCTCGACATCTACGAGCTGATCACCGGCCTGCGCATGAACCACGCGTACATCCGGCCCGGCGGACTCGCCCAGGACCTGCCGCCCGGCGCGGTGGACCAGATCCGCGAGTTCGTGAAGAAGATGAAGAAGAACCTCCCCGAGTACGACAAGCTCGCCACCGGGAACCCCATCTTCAAGGCCCGCATGCAGGACGTCGGCTACCTCGATCTGACCGGTTGCATGGCCCTCGGCGCCACCGGCCCCATCCTGCGCTCCGCCGGGCTCCCGCACGACCTGCGCAAGAGCCAGCCGTACTGCGGCTACGAGACCTACGACTTCGAGGTCCCGACCGCCGACACGTGCGACTCCTACGGGCGCTTTCTCATCCGCCTGGAGGAGATGCGCCAGTCGCTGCGGATCATCGAGCAGTGCCTGGACCGGCTGCGGCCAGGACCGGTCATGGTCGCCGACAAGAAGATCGCCTGGCCCGCCCAGCTCTCGCTCGGCCCCGACGGCCTCGGCAACTCGCTCGACCACATCAAGAAGATCATGGGCACCTCCATGGAGGCCCTGATCCACCACTTCAAGCTGGTGACGGAGGGCTTCCGGGTGCCGCCAGGGCAGGCCTACACCGCCGTGGAGTCCCCCAAGGGCGAACTCGGCGTGCACGTCGTCTCCGACGGCGGCACCCGCCCCTACCGGGTGCACTTCCGCGACCCGTCCTTCACCAACCTGCAGGCCATGGCGGCGATGTGCGAGGGCGGCCAGGTCGCCGACGTCATCGTCGCCGTCGCGTCCATCGACCCCGTGATGGGAGGCGTCGACCGGTGACAGACGCATCGCCGACGAGCCTGGGGATGCCTCGACTCCCCGCCCCCGACTACCCGGCCGACGTACGGGCCCGGCTCGAAGCGGACGCCAAGGAGGTCATCGCCCGCTATCCGGACTCCCGTTCCGCCCTGCTGCCGCTGCTGCACCTCGTGCAGTCGGAAGAGGGGTACGTGACGCGCACCGGGATGCGGTTCTGCGCGGAGGTGCTCGACCTGACCACCGCCGAGGTCACGGCCGTCGCGACCTTCTACACCATGTACCGGCGGAAGCCCTCCGGCGACTACCAGGTGGGCGTGTGCACCAACACCCTGTGCGCCGTCATGGGCGGGGACGCCATCTTCGAGGCCCTCCAGGAGCACCTGGGCGTCGGCAACGGCGGGACCACCGAGGACGGCAAGGTCACGCTCGAACACATCGAGTGCAACGCCGCCTGCGACTTCGCGCCCGTGGTGATGGTCAACTGGGAGTTCTTCGACAACCAGACCCCGCAGAGCGCCAAGCGCCTCGTCGACGACCTGCGCGCGGGCGTCCAGGCCGAGCCGACCCGCGGCGCCCCGCTGTGCACCTTCAAGGAGACGGCCCGCATCCTCGCGGGCTTCCCCGACGAGCGCCCCGGAGCCGTCGAGGCCACCGGCGGCGCGGGCCCGGCCTCGCTGGTCGGGCTTCGCCTGGCCAAGGGCGAGGCGCCCCCCGCGCGCGTGGTCCATCCGCGCACGGGCGGGCCGGAGGGCGCCCAGCCGCACGACCCGTCGCCCAGCGAGCACCTGAGCTCGCACGACGCGCCGCAGAGGACCTCGGCATCCGACCCCTCGCACCCTGCGGGCCCGGTCGGCGAGGGCCGCGAGGAGGGAGAGTGATGACCTTGGCCGCCGAGATCAACGAGACCAGCCCGGAGAAGCTGCTCGCCCCGGTCCTCTCGGCCTTCTGGGACCAGGAGAAGTCCTGGACCCTCGACGTCTACCGGCGCCACGAGGGCTACGAGGGACTGCGCAAGGCCCTCGCGATGGAGCCGGACGACCTCATCGCCTATGTGAAGGCCTCCGGGCTCCGCGGCCGCGGTGGCGCGGGCTTCCCCACCGGGATGAAGTGGCAGTTCATTCCGCAGGGGGACGGCAAGCCGCACTATCTAGTTGTCAACGCCGACGAATCGGAGCCCGGGACCTGCAAGGACATCCCGCTCCTCTTCGCGAACCCGCATTCCCTCATCGAGGGCATCGTGATCGCCTGCTACGCGATCCGTTCGTCGCATGCCTTCATCTATCTGCGTGGTGAGGTCGTCCCCGTACTGCGGCGGCTGCACGAGGCCGTGCGCGAGGCGTACGCGGCGGGCTACCTCGGCAAGAACGTCCTGGGCAGCGGACTCGACCTCGAACTCACCGTGCACGCGGGCGCGGGCGCGTACATCTGCGGTGAGGAGACCGCGCTGCTCGACTCGCTCGAAGGCCGCCGTGGCCAACCGCGACTGCGTCCCCCCTTCCCTGCGGTCGCGGGTCTCTACGCGTGCCCCACTGTGGTCAATAACGTCGAGTCCATCGCATCAGTTCCCGCGATCCTGCAGCGGGGCAAGGACTGGTTCACCTCGATGGGCAGCGAGAAGTCCCCCGGCTTCACGCTGTACTCGCTCAGCGGGCACGTCGCGTCGCCCGGCCAGTACGAGGGGCCCCTCGGCATCACGCTGCGCCAGCTGCTCGACATGAGCGGCGGCATGCGGCCCGGGCACCGCCTCAAGTTCTGGACGCCGGGCGGCTCTTCGACGCCGATGTTCACCGACGAGCACCTCGACGTCCCGCTCGACTACGAGGGCGTCAGTGCCGCCGGGTCCATGCTCGGCACCAAGGCGCTGCAGTGCTTCGACGAGACCACCTGCGTCGTGCGCGCGGTGACGCGCTGGACCGAGTTCTACGCCCACGAGTCCTGCGGCAAGTGCACGCCCTGCCGCGAAGGCACGTACTGGCTCGTCCAGTTGCTGCGCGACATCGAGGCGGGCAAGGGCGTCATGTCCGACCTCGACAAGCTGAACGACATCGCCGACAACATCAACGGCAAGTCCTTCTGCGCCCTCGGCGACGGCGCCGCCTCGCCGATCTTCTCCTCGCTCCAGTACTTCCGCGCGGAGTACGAGGAGCACATCACCGGCAGGGGCTGCCCGTTCGACCCCGCCAAGTCCACCCTCTGGGCCGACAGGCCCGCGGCGAACACGGAGGTGAACGCATGACAGTGACCACCAGCGCTCCCTCCGGGGGCGGGGAGGCGGCGGTTCCGCCAGAGGACCTGGTCACACTGACCATCGACGGCATCGAGATCAGCGTCCCCAAGGGCACCCTGGTGATCCGCGCCGCCGAACTCCTCGGCATCGAGATCCCCCGCTTCTGCGACCACCCGCTGCTCGACCCCGCGGGCGCCTGCCGCCAGTGCATCGTCGAGGTCGAGGGCCAGCGCAAGCCGATGGCGTCCTGCACGATCACCTGCACCGACGGCATGGTCGTCAAGTCGCAGTTGACGTCGCCGGTCGCCGAGAAGGCCCAGCACGGCGTGATGGAGCTGCTGCTCATCAACCACCCGCTGGACTGCCCGGTCTGCGACAAGGGCGGCGAGTGCCCGCTGCAGAACCAGGCCATGTCGCACGGCAACGCCGAGTCCCGCTTCGAGGGCAGCAAGCGCACCTACGAGAAGCCGGTGCCGATCTCCACCCAGGTGCTGCTCGACCGCGAGCGCTGCGTGCTGTGCGCCCGCTGCACCCGCTTCTCCCAGCAGATCGCGGGCGACCCCATGATCGAGCTGGTCGAGCGGGGCGCGCTCCAGCAGGTGGGCACCGGGGAGGGCGACCCCTTCGAGTCGTACTTCTCCGGGAACACCATCCAGATCTGCCCGGTGGGAGCGCTCACCTCGCACGCCTACCGCTTCCGGTCGCGCCCCTTCGACCTGGTGTCGTCGCCGTCGGTGTGCGAGCACTGCGCGGGCGGCTGCGCGACCCGCACCGACCACCGGCGCGGCAAGGTCATGCGGCGGCTCGCCCAGGACGACCCCGAGGTCAACGAGGAGTGGATCTGCGACAAGGGCCGCTTCGGCTTCCGGTACGCGCAGAAGCCCGACCGGCTGACCACGCCGCTGGTGCGCAACGCGTCCTCGGGTGAGCTGGAACCGGCTAGCTGGCCCGAGGCGTTGGCGGCGGCCGCACGCGGCCTCGCCGCCGCGCGCGGGCGGGCCGGTGTCCTGACCGGCGGGCGCCTCACCGTGGAGGACGCCTACGCGTACAGCAAGTACGCGCGCGTGGCGCTCGACACGAACGACATCGACTTCCGCGCGCGGGTGCACTCCAGCGAGGAGGCCGACTTCCTGGCGGCACGTGTCGCCGGGCGCGGCCGGGACCTCGACGGCACCGGTGTCACGTACACCGCCCTGGAGAAGGCCCCCGCCGTCCTGCTCGTCGGCATCGAGGCCGAGGAGGAGGCGCCCGGCGTCTTCCTGCGGCTGCGCAAGGCGTGGCGCAAGCACGGCCAGCGCACGTACGCCGTGGCCACGCACGCCACACGGGGCCTGGAGAAGGCGGGCGGCACGCTCCTCGCCGCGGCGCCCGGCACGGAGACCGAGTGGCTGGACGCGCTCGCCGCCGGGGTCGGCCTGGAGGACGACGGCGCGCAGGCCGCCGAGGCGCTGCGCGCCGAGGGCGCGGTCATCGTCGTGGGGGAGCGGCTCGCGGCCGTGCCGGGGGCGCTCACCGCCGCCGTGCGGGCCGCGTCCGCGACCGGCGCGGCACTGGTGTGGATCCCGCGCCGCGCGGGCGAGCGCGGCGCCGTCGAGGCCGGCGCGCTGCCGTCACTGCTTCCGGGAGGCCGCCCGGCCACCGACCCGCGCGCGCGGGACGAGGTCGCGGCCGCCTGGAGCGTGGCCGAACTCCCGCACCGCTACGGCCGGGACACCGGCCAGATCGTCGAGGCCGCCGCGACCGGCGAGCTGAGCGCCCTCCTGGTGGGCGGTGTCGAGGTCGCCGACCTGCCCGACCCGGCACGCGCGCGTGAGGCGCTCGACGCGGTCGGCTTCCTGGTGTCGCTGGAACAGCGGCCGAGCGAGGTGACCGAGCGCGCCGACGTGGTGCTCCCGGTGGCCGCCGTCGCCGAGAAGCCGGGCACCTTCCTCAACTGGGAAGGCAGGGCCCGGCTTTTCGAGGCCGCGCTCAAGCCGGACCAGATGACGCGCCGCCTGGCACCCACCGACGCCCGCGTCCTGCACATGCTGGCCGACGCGGGCGACGTGCACCTCGGCCTGCCCGACCTGCTGACCGTCCGGCGCGAGCTCGACCGGCTCGGCGGCTGGGACGGGCCGCGCGCGACCGAGCCCCTGGAGACCGCGGTCCAGCTGCCGCGGCCTGCCGCGGGGGAGGCCGTGCTCGCCGGGCACAGGCTCCTGCTCGACCGGGGCCGCCTCCAGGAGGGCGACGACGCGCTCGCCGGGACGCGGCACGCGGCGGTGGCCCGGCTCTCGGCGGCCACCGCGGCCGAGGCCGGTGTCAAGGACGGCGACACCCTCGCCGTCACCGGCACCGCGGGCCGGGTCGAACTGCCCCTCGCGGTCACGGAGATGCCCGACCGCGTGGTGTGGCTGCCGCTGAACTCCGTGGGCGGCGGCGTCGCCTCCGACACGGGGGCGCGGCCGGGCGCGCTGGTCAGGATCGGCCCCGCTGTCCGCGTCGAGCCCGCCCAGGGCGCCCAGGAGGTGCAGTCGTGAGCCCCATGACCCAGCTCGCCGCCGAAGACCTCTCCATGTTCGGCCGCGACCCCTGGTGGCTGGTCGCCGTCAAGGCGGTCTTCTGCTTCGCGTTCCTCGTGGTGTCCGTGCTCTTCGCCATCGTGTGGGAGCGCAAGGTCGTGGCCTGGATGCAGCTGCGCATCGGCCCCAACCGCAACGGCCCCTGGGGCTTCCTGCAGTCCCTCGCGGACGGCATCAAGCTGATGCTCAAGGAAGACCTGATCGTCAAGCGCGCCGACAAGGTGGTCTACATCCTGGCGCCGGTCGTCGCGGCCATCCCCGCCTTCATGGCGATCGCGGTGATCCCCTTCGGGCCCGCGGGCAACGAGGTCTCGATCTTCGGGCACCGCACCACGATGCAGCTCACCGACCTGCCGATCGCGATGCTCTACATCCTCGCGGTCGCCTCGGTCGGCATCTACGGCATCGTGCTCGCGGGCTGGAGCTCCGGCTCCACGTATCCGCTCCTCGGCGGTCTGCGCTCCTGCGCGCAGATGATCTCGTACGAGATCGCGATGGGCGCCGCGTTCGCGTCGGTCTTCCTGTACTCCGGGTCGATGTCCACGTCGGCGATCGTGGAGGCGCAGCAGGAGCGCTGGTACATCGTGCTCCTGCCGGTGTCGTTCCTGATCTACATCGTGACGATGGTCGGCGAGACCAACCGCGCGCCGTTCGACATGCCGGAGTCCGAGGGCGACCTCGTCGGCGGCTTCAACACCGAGTACTCGTCGATCAAGTTCGCGATCTTCATGCTCGCCGAGTACATCAACATGATCACCGTCTCGGCCGTGTCCGCGACGCTCTTCCTCGGCGGCTGGCGGGCTCCTTGGCCCATCAGCGGCTTCTGGGAGGGCGCCAACCACGGCTGGTGGCCGATGGCCTGGTTCACGCTCAAGGTGCAGCTGCTGCTGTTCTTCTTCATCTGGCTGCGCGGCACGCTGCCCCGCGTCCGCTACGACCAGTTGATGAAGCTCGGCTGGAAGGTCCTCATCCCGGTGTCGGTGGTGTGGCTGATGCTCGTCGCCACCGTCCGCGCGCTGCGCAACGAGGACTACGACTTCAGCGAGATCGCCCTCTACGTAGGGGGCGGAGTCATCGCGCTGCTCCTGCTCTCCGTCCTGTACGACCTGTTCCGGGACAAGCGCGAGAAGGAGGCCGCGGCCGCCGCCGAGCCCGTCGAGGCCGAAGTCTTCGACCCGATGGCGGGCGGCTTCCCGGTGCCACCGCTGCCCGGCCAGACCCTGCCACCCGTGCCGCGCCGACGCCCGCGCCATGAGCGGGAGTTGATTGTCAGTGGTGGCCCGGATACTCAAAGTGACGGAAAGGAGGCGTCCGATGGCTGAGCAGTCCGAGCAGTCGAACACGCCGGACCGGCCGCGGCGCGGGCAGCCGCCCGAGCGGCCGACGGGCCAGGAAGCAGCGCAGGCGACCCAGTCGGATCAGGGGTTCCAGAACCCCGTCGCGGGCTTCGCCGTGACCTTCAAGGCCATGTTCAAGAAGCGGCTGACCGAGCAGTATCCGGAGCAGCAGAAGACCACCGCTCCCCGCTTCCACGGCAGGCACCAGCTCAACCGCCATCCGGACGGCCTGGAGAAGTGCGTCGGCTGCGAGCTGTGCGCCTGGGCCTGCCCGGCGGACGCCATCTATGTGGAGGGCGCGGACAACACCGAGGAGGAGCGCTACTCCCCGGGCGAGCGCTACGGCCGCGTCTATCAGATCAACTACGCCCGCTGCATCTTCTGCGGCCTGTGCATCGAGGCGTGCCCCACGCGCGCGTTGACGATGACGAACGAGTTCGAACTCGCCGACAGCAGCCGCCAGAACCTGATCTTCACCAAGGAGCAGCTGCTCGCGGGCCTCGACGAGGGCATGGTCGAGGCGCCCCACGCGATCTATCCCGGCACGGACGAGGGGGACTACTACCGCGGTCTGGTGACGCGGGCGGCGCCCGGCACGGAGCGCCAGGTCGCCGTCTCCAAGGGTGAGCGGGAGCCGGAGCCCAGGGCCGAGGGGGTGGACGCGTGACCTCCGTCGCGGCCTACACCACCTCCACGGGCGAGGCCTTCCAGTTCTGGGTGCTCGGCACGGTCGCCGTGATCGGCGCACTGAGCACGATCCTCATGAAGAGGGCGGTGCACAGCGCCCTCTGCCTGGCCGGGACCATGATCATCCTGGCGGTCTTCTACCTGGCCAACGGCGCGTACTTCCTGGGCATCGTCCAGATCGTCGTCTACACCGGCGCGATCATGATGCTCTTCCTGTTCGTCGTGATGCTCGTCGGCGTCACCGCCGCGGACTCCCTGAAGGAGACCATCAAGGGGCAGCGCTGGCTGGCCGCCCTGTGCGGCGTCGGCTTCGCCGTCCTGCTGTTCGCGGGCATCGGCAACGCCTCGGTGAAGGACTTCAACGGCCTGGGCAAGGCCAATGAGGGCGGCAACGTGGAGGGCCTCGCCGCCCTCATCTTCACGAAGTACGTCTTCGCCTTCGAGATCACCGGCGCCCTGCTGATCACGGCGACCGTCGGCGCGATGGTGCTCACCCACCGCGAGCGCACCGAGCGCGCCAAGACCCAGCGCGAGCTTGCCGAGGAGCGGGTGCGCGCGGGCAAGCACCTGCCGCCGCTCCCGGCCCCGGGCGTCTACGCCCGGCACAACGCCGTGGACATCGCGGGCCTGCTGCCCGACGGCACGCCCTCGGAGCTCACCGTCAACAAGACGCTCCGGGAGCGCGGCCAGATCCGCGACGTCTCCAGCGAGGCCCTGGAGGACCTGCGGGCCCTGGAGCAGCGCTCCACCGACCGCCTCGAACGTCCCGACCTGCGCCGCACGGATCCCGGGCGCGACGCGGGCGGCGACCGGGCCGAGCAGACCGAGGAGGCGTCGAAGTGAATCCGGTCAACTACCTTTACCTGGCGGCCCTGTTGTTCGCCATCGGCGCCACCGGCGTCCTGATCAGGCGGAACGTGATCGTGGTCTTCATGTGCGTCGAGCTGATGCTCAACGCCTGCAACCTGGCGTTCGTCGCGTTCTCCCGGCTGCACGGCAATCTCGACGGCCAGATCATCGCCTTCTTCACGATGGTCGTCGCCGCGGCCGAGGTCGTGGTCGGGCTCGCGATCATCGTGTCGCTGTTCCGCTCCCGCCACTCGGCCTCGGTCGACGACGCCAGTCTGATGAAGCTGTAAGGGGTCGCTGAATCGTGGAGAAACTGATTGCGCTGCTCGTCGCGGCGCCTCTGCTCGGAGCGGCCGTCCTGCTGTGCGGCGGGCGCCTGCTCGACCGCGTCGGCCACTGGCTCGGCACCTTGCTCTCGGCCGTCTCCTTCGTCTTCGCCGCGGTGCTCTTCACCGACATGCTCGGCAAGGACGCGGAGGACCGCGGCCTGCACCAGCACCTGTTCAGCTGGATCCCGGTCGAGGGCTTCCAGGCCGACGTCGCCTTCCAGCTCGACCAGCTGTCGATGACGTTCGTCCTGCTGATCACGAGCGTCGGCACGCTGATCCACCTGTACTCCGTCGGGTACATGGAGCACGACGAGCGCCGCCGCCGCTTCTTCGGCTATCTGAACCTGTTCCTCGCGGCGATGCTGCTCCTCGTCCTCGCCGACAACTACCTGCTCCTGTACGTCGGCTGGGAGGGCGTCGGCCTCGCCTCGTACCTCCTGATCGGGTTCTGGCAGCACAAGCCCAGCGCGGCCACCGCGGCGAAGAAGGCCTTCCTGGTCAACCGCGTCGGCGACATGGGCCTCTCGATCGCGATCATGCTGATGTTCACCACCTTCGGGACGTTCGCCTTCGGGCCCGTCCTAGAGTCCACGGACCAGACGGGCGAGGGCAAGCTCACGGCGATCGGCCTGATGCTGCTGCTCGCCGCGTGCGGCAAGTCCGCGCAGGTGCCGCTGCAGTCCTGGCTCGGGGACGCGATGGAGGGCCCGACCCCGGTCTCCGCCCTGATCCACGCGGCGACGATGGTCACCGCGGGCGTGTATCTGATCGTGCGCTCCGGGGAGATCTTCAACGCCGCGCCGGACGCGCAGCTGGCCGTCGCGGTGGTCGGCGCGGTCACGCTGATCTTCGGTGCGATCGTCGGTTGCGCGAAGGACGACATCAAGAAGGCCCTCGCCGGGTCCACGATGTCGCAGATCGGCTACATGATCCTGGCCGCGGGCCTCGGCCCGATCGGCTACGTCTTCGCGATCATGCACCTGGTGACGCACGGCTTCTTCAAGGCCGGGCTCTTCCTCGGCGCCGGTTCGGTCATGCACGGCATGAACGACGAGGTGGACATGCGGAAGTACGGCGGCCTGCGGAAGTACATGCCGGTGACGTTCGTGACCTTCGGGCTCGGCTACCTCGCGATCATCGGCTTCCCGGGCCTCTCCGGCTTCTTCTCCAAGGACAAGATCATCGAGGCGGCGTTCGCCAAGGGCGGCACGGAGGGCTGGATCCTCGGCTCGGTGGCCCTGCTCGGCGCGGCCATCACGGCGTACTACATGACGCGCGTGATGCTCCTGACCTTCTTCGGCGAGGAGCGCTGGCGCCACCGCAAGACGGCCTCTCCCGAGGAGCCGAGTGTCGAGCCCGCCGCCGAGACGCAGGGCGAGCACGCCGAGCCGCATCCGCACGAGTCCCCGAAGACCATGACGATCCCGATGATCCTGCTGGCCTTCGGGTCGGTGTTCGCCGGTGGCTTCTTCAGCATCGGCGACCGCTTCCTGAACTGGCTGGAGCCGGTCACGCACCACGACCACGGCGACTCCCCGCTGAGCGCCGCCACGGTCACCGGCGCCACCGTGGCCGTCCTGGTCGTCGGCGTGGCCCTGGCCTGGGCGCAGTACGGGCGCAGGCCGGTTCCGGTCGTCGCCCCGCGCGGCTCCCTGCTCACCCGCGCGGCCCGCCGCGACCTGCTCCAGGACGACTTCAACCACGTCGTCCTGGTGCGCGGCGGCGAGCACCTCACGCGCTCCCTGGTGTACGTCGACCACACCCTGGTCGACGGCGTGGTCAACGGCACGGCGGCCTCGGTCGGCGGGCTCTCCGGGCGCCTGCGCAAGCTCCAGAACGGCTACGCCCGCAGCTACGCGGTCTCGATGTTCGGCGGCGCGGCGGTCCTCATCGCCGCGACGCTGCTGATGAGGGCGGTCTGATACCGATGTCCTTTCCTCTGCTGACAGCGACGGCCGTGGTGCCCGCGGTGGGCGCGATCGCCACGGCGGCCGTCCCGGCCGCCCGGCGCACCGCCGCCAAGTGGCTCGCGCTGCTCTTCTCGCTGGCGACGCTCGCGCTTGCCATCACGGCGGTCGTCCGGTTCGACCCGGACGGCGACCGGTACCAACTGACCGAGTCGCACTCCTGGATCAAGGACTTCGGGGTGCGGTACGAACTGGGCGTGGACGGCATCGCGGTCTCCCTGATCGCGCTGACCGCCCTGCTGCTGCCCTTCATCATCCTGGCGGGCTGGCACGACGCCGATCCCCTTGAGACCAAGTCGTCGCGCTGGCGCCCGACTCAGGGCTTCTTCGCCCTCATCCTCGCCGTCGAGGCGATGGTGATCATCTCCTTCGAGGCCACCGACGTCTTCCTGTTCTACATCTTCTTCGAAGCCATGCTCATCCCGATGTACTTCCTCATCGGCGGCTTCGGAGACCGCGCGCACGCGGGCAGCGACGAGAACGCCTCGGCGCAGCGCTCGTACGCGGCCGTGAAGTTCCTGCTCTACAACCTGGTCGGCGGCCTGATCATGCTCGCCGCCGTGATCGGCCTCTACGTGGTCGCGGGGAACTTCTCCGTCCAGGAGATCGCCGCCGCGCGGGCCGACGGCTCGCTGGACATGGCGACCAACACCGAGCGGCTGCTCTTCCTCGGCTTCTTCTTCGCCTTCGCGGTGAAGGCCCCGCTGTGGCCGCTGCACACCTGGCTGCCGAACGCGATGGGGGAGGCCACCGCCCCGGTAGCCGTGCTGATCACGGCGGTGGTCGACAAGGTCGGCACGTTCGCGATGCTGCGCTTCTGCCTCCAGCTGTTCCCGGAGGCCTCGAAGTGGGCGACGCCGGTCATCCTGGTGCTCGCCCTGATCAGCATCATCTACGGCGCGCTGCTCGCCGTCGGCCAGCGCGACATCAAGCGCCTGGTGGCCTACGCGTCGATCTCGCACTTCGGGTTCATCATCCTCGGCATCTTCGCGATGACCTCCCAGGGGCAGTCCGGCGCGACGCTCTACATGGTCAACCACGGCCTGTCGACGGCCGCCCTGATGCTGGTCGCGGGCTTCCTGATCTCGCGCCGCGGCTCGCGTCTGATCGCGGACTACGGAGGGGTGCAGAAGGTCGCCCCGGTGCTCGCGGGCACCTTCCTGGTCGGCGGTCTCGCCACGCTCTCGCTGCCGGGGCTCGCGCCGTTCGTCAGTGAGTTCCTGGTCCTGGTCGGCGCGTTCGCGCGCTATCCGGCGGTCGGGATCATCGCGACGCTCGGCATCGTGCTCGCCGCGCTCTACACCCTCGTCCTCTACCAGCGGACGATGACGGGCCCGGTGAAGCCCGAGCTCGCGAAGATGCCCGACCTGCGGGCCCGCGAGCTGGTCGTGGTGGCCCCGCTGATCGTGCTCCTCATCGGCCTCGGGGTGTACCCGAAGCCGGTGGCCGACCTGGTGAACCCGGCGGTGGAGCACACCATGTCCGACGTACAGAAGACAGATCCCGAGCCCGAGGTGGAGGCCGCCAAGTGAGTGCGACAGCCGTCCACAGCCTGTGGACAGTGGCGGCCGAGCCGATCGACAAGATCGACGCGCCGAAGATCGAGTACGGCCAGCTCGCGCCGACGCTCATCGTCATCGGTGCCGCCGTCATCGGAGTGCTCATCGAAGCCTTCGTACCGCGCAAGTCCCGTTACCACGCCCAGCTGTTCGTGTCGGTCGTGGCGCTCGCCGCCGCCTTCGCCGCGGTCGTCGCGCTCGCCTCCGGCGGGTACGGCACCACGAAGGCGCGCATCGCCGCGATGGGCGCCATCGCGGTCGACGGGCCCGCGCTGTTCCTCCAGGGCACCATTCTCCTCGCGGGTCTGGTCGCGATCTTCACCTTCGCGGAGCGGCGCCTCGACCCGGAGGCGCACGGCAACCGCGTCGACTCCTTCGTGGCCCAGGCCGGAGCCGTCCCCGGCGGCGCGGGCGAACAGGCCGCGGTGAAGGCCGGGTTCACCACCACGGAGGTGTTCCCGCTCGCCCTCTTCGCGATCGGCGGCATGCTCGTCTTCCCGGCGGCGAACGACCTCCTGACGCTGTTCATCGCCCTGGAGGTCTTCTCGCTCCCGCTGTACCTGCTGTGCGCGCTCGCCCGCCGCAAGCGCCTCATGTCGCAGGAAGCGGCCGTGAAGTACTTCCTGCTCGGCGCCTTCGCGTCCGCGTTCACCCTCTTCGGCATCGCGCTGATCTACGGCTACGCGGGCTCGGTGTCGTACGGCACCATCGCCGACGTCGTCGACGGCACGGTCAAGACGGTCGACCCGGCCCTCGCGAACACCATGGGCAACGACGCGCTGCTCCTGATCGGCGCCGCGATGATCCTCATGGGCCTGCTGTTCAAGGTGGGCGCGGTGCCCTTCCACATGTGGACGCCGGACGTCTACCAAGGCGCGCCCACACCGGTCACCGGCTTCATGGCGGCCGCGACGAAGGTGGCCGCGTTCGGCGCGCTCCTGCGGCTGCTGTACGTGGTCCTTCCAGGGCTGCGCTGGGACTGGCGGCCGGTGATGTGGGGCGTCGCGATCATCACGATGCTGGGCGGCGCGATCGTCGCGATCACGCAGACCGACATCAAGCGGCTCCTCGCGTACTCGTCGATCGCCCACGCGGGCTTCATCCTCGCGGGTGTCATCGCCACCACGGAGGAGGGCGTCTCGTCGGTGCTCTTCTACCTGGGCGCGTACTCGTTCGTGACCATCGGGGCGTTCGCCGTGGTGACGCTCGTGCGGGACGCGGGCGGCGAGGCGACGCACCTGTCGAAGTGGGCGGGGCTCGGGCGCCGCTCGCCGCTGGTCGCCGCGGTCTTCGCGGTGTTCCTGCTCGCCTTCGCGGGCATCCCGCTGACCTCCGGGTTCTCCGGGAAGTTCGCCGTGTTCAAGGCGGCGGCCGAGGGCGGCGCGGGCGCGCTCGTGGTGGTCGGTGTGATCTCGTCGGCGATCGCGGCGTTCTTCTACATCCGGGTGATCGTGCTGATGTTCTTCAGCGAGCCCAAGGCCGACGGCCCGTCCGTCGCCGTGCCCTCGCCGCTGACGACGGCGGCCATCGGGATCGGCGTCGCCGTGACGCTGGTACTCGGGGTGGCGCCGCAGTACTTCCTGGACCTGGCGAACCAGGCGGGCGTGTTCGTGCGCTGACCCGGTCGTCCGCTGGCGCGCGCGGGGCCCCGGCCCTCCTTCGGGAGGCCGGGGCCCTTCGCGTGCGCCGTCAGGACCGCTCGGGGCAGTGGACGGTCGGGTTCCAGGGGGAGAGCCTGCCGCTGGGGTTCTCCTTGTAGAGCCAGGCGTGCAGGTCGTAGTGGATCGGCATGCCCGGGACGTGCCCGTCCATCGGCCCGTCGAAGGGCCGCCCGAACAGCGACGGGCGGTCGTCGTCGGTGCTCTTGTCCTGGTCGGCGTCGACGACGATCCACTCGACGGCTATGAGCTTGCGCTTGCCGTCGCCCGCGTCCTCGTAGAGCAGCGCGGCGGGCTTCGCCGGATCGACCGAGCCGAAGTTCGCCGGGTTGACGTAGTGGTACCCCATCCCGCCGAGGTCCGGGTCGGCGGCGCACTCGTCGGTACGGGCGAAGCCCGCCTTGATCGCGAGCGGCTCGTACGCGTACTTGGCGGTCGCGGCGTAGACCTTGGCGAAGGCGGCCTGCTGCGGGGGCGGCGGAGGCGTCGGCGCGGCCGCTCGCGCGGGCGCGGTGGACAGGGCCAGACCGGAGGCCGCGGCCAGCGCGAGGGCGGCCTGGGCGGTACGGGGCAGAGGCATGGAGGGGCTCCTCGACGGGTGAGGCGCGCTCGGGCGCCATGACCTGGGCGGGCTGGGCCCCCGGGCCGCCGCAAGCAGCAGGATCACCCGGGGCGGACCCCGCGGCCAGAACGCCTGGGCCATTGGACTGACCGAGAAGCCTCCGACCGGCCTGTGGATAACTTCCCGGGGTGTCGGCGCGGGCGCCTATCGTGGAGGCAGTGGTCGAGGTGCGACAGGCGGGGGCACGGCGATGAGCGGGATCAGTGGGGTCGGCATGACAGAGGTGGTGGAGAGCGACGCGCTGCGGACGCTCCACCGGGTGTTCGGGTACGACGCCTTCCGGGGCGAGCAAGAAGCGATCATCGAGCACGTGGTGGCGGGCGGCGACGCGGTCGTCCTCATGCCGACCGGCGGCGGAAAGTCCCTGTGCTATCAGATCCCGGCCCTGGTCAGACCTGGTACGGGCGTGGTGGTCTCCCCGCTGATCGCCCTCATGCAGGACCAGGTCGACGCGCTCCGCGCCCTCGGCGTGCGCGCCGGGTTCATGAACTCGACGCAGGACTTCGACGAGCGCCGCCTCGTCGAGGCCGAGCTGCTCTCGGGCGAGCTCGACGTGCTGTATCTGGCGCCGGAGCGGCTCCGCCTCGACTCCACGCTCCAGCTGCTCTCCCGGGCGGAGATCTCCGTCTTCGCGATCGACGAGGCGCACTGCGTGGCTCAGTGGGGCCACGACTTCCGGCCGGACTACCTGGCCCTCTCCGTCCTCGGCGAGCGCTGGCCGGACGTCCCGCGCATCGCGCTGACGGCCACGGCGACGGACGCCACGCACCGCGAGATCACCGAGCGCCTGGCCATGCCGGACGCCAAGCACTTCGTCGCCAGCTTCGACCGGCCGAACATCCAGTACCGGATCGTGCCGAAGTCCGACCCGAAGAAGCAGCTCCTCACCTTCCTGAAGGAGGAGCACGACGGCGACGCGGGCATCGTCTACTGCCTCTCGCGCAAGTCCGTCGAGCAGATCGCCGACTTCCTCAGCGCCCACGGAGTCGAGGCGGTGCCGTACCACGCGGGTCTGGACAGCGGCACCCGCGCCCGCCACCAGTCGCGCTTCCTGCGCGAGGACGGCCTGGTCGTGGTCGCCACGATCGCCTTCGGCATGGGCATCGACAAGCCGGACGTCCGCTTCGTCGCCCACCTCGACCTGCCCAAGTCGGTGGAGGGGTACTACCAGGAAACGGGCCGGGCGGGCCGCGACGGCCTCCCCTCGACGGCCTGGATGGCGTACGGCCTCCAGGACGTCGTGCAGCAGCGCAAGCTCATCCAGTCCGGCGAGGGCGACGAGGCGTTCCGGCGCCGCTCGGCGGCCCATCTGGACGCGATGCTGGCGCTGTGCGAGACGGCCTCCTGCCGCCGCGCCCAGCTCCTGCGGTACTTCGGCCAGGACCCGGCGGCCACCGGCTGCGGGAACTGCGACACGTGCCTGACACCCCCGGAGACCTGGGACGGCACGGTCGCCGCGCAGAAGGTCCTCTCCGCGGTGGTGCGCCTGAAGCGGGAGCGCGGCCAGAAGTTCGGCACGGGCCAGATCGTGGACATCCTGCTCGGCCGCAAGACCGCCAAGGTCATCCAGTTCGACCACGACCAGCTGTCCGTCTTCGGCATCGGCGAGGAGCTGAGCGAGGCCGAATGGCGGGGTGTGGTGCGGCAGCTGCTGGCGCAGGGCCTCCTCGCCGTCGAGGGGGAGTACGGCACGCTGGTGCTGACCGAGGAGAGCGCCGCCGTCCTCGGCCGGCAGCGGGAGGTGCCGCTGCGCAAGGAGCCGAAGAAGCCCGCCGGTTCGGCGCGGTCCGCGCCGCGCGGGGAGCGCAAGGCCAAGGCGGCGGCTGCCGTGGCCGAGCTGCCGGAGGAGGCCGTGCCGGTCTTCGAGGCGCTGCGGGCCTGGCGGGCGGCGCAGGCGCGGGAGCAGGGCGTGCCCGCGTATGTGATCTTCCACGACGCGACGCTGCGGGAGATCGCGGCGGCGCGGCCCGCGTCCGTCGCGGACCTCGGCGGCATCAGCGGGGTCGGCGAGAAGAAGCTGGCGACGTATGGGGAAGGGGTGCTTGAGGTCCTGGCGGAGGCCGGGGCGTAGCCCTCGCGGGCGGCGCCCCGGACCTCTCGCCGGGGGCGCGTCAGCGCGGCGGGGCCACCCGGCCCGTCACCTCGCCCAGGCCCACCCGGGTGCCGCCCGGGCCCGGCGCCCAGGCCGAGAGGGTCACCACGTCGCCGTCCTCCAGGAACGTCCGCTTGCCGGAGGGGAGTTCGAGGGGGTCGCGGCCGTTCCAGGTGAGCTCGATCAGGGAGCCGAACTGGTCGGGCGAAGGCCCGCTGACGGTGCCGGAGCCGTAGAGGTCACCGGTGCGCAGGGAGGCGCCGTTGACCGTCATGTGGGCGAGCTGCTGGGCGGCGGTCCAGTAGACGGTGGAGAAGGGCGGGTTGGAGATGACCTCGCCGTTCAGGGTGACCGTGATGCGGAGGTCGTAGCCGCCGGGCCCGTCGGCCGCGGAGTCGGCGGATCCGGCCGGGTCGGCCGTGTCGTCCAGGTACGGCAGGAGCGGCTCGGTGCGCTCCGGCGGGGCGACCCGCGCCGCGTCCAGGGCGTCGAGCGGCGTGACCCACGCCGAGACGGAGGTGGCGAAGGACTTGCCGAGGAACGGGCCGAGCGGCACGTACTCCCAGGCCTGGATGTCACGGGCCGACCAGTCGTTGAGGAGGCACAGGCCGAAGACGTGCTCGCGGAAGTCGGTCAGCGGCACCGGCGTGCCGAGCGTGGAGGGCTTGCCGACGACGAAGCCGACCTCCGCCTCGATGTCGAGCTTGGCGGACGGGCCGAAGACCGGGGCGGCGTCGGCGGGCGTCTTGCGCTGCCCGGTGGGGCGGATCACCTCCGTGCCGGAGACCACGACGGTGCCCGAGCGGCCGTGGTAGCCGATGGGCAGGTGCTTCCAGTTGGGGGTGAGCGGTGCCGGTGCGTCGGGGCGGAACATGCGGCCCAGGTTCGACGCGTGGTGCTCGGAGGCGTAGAAGTCCACGTAGTCGGCGACGTCGAAGGGCAGGTGCAGGGTGACGTCGGAGAGGGGGTGGAGCAGCGGGCGGATCGCGTCGCGGTGCGCGGGCTCCGTCACCCAGGCGGTCAGGGCGCGGCGCACCTCGCTCCACGTCCGGCGGCCCGCGGCGAGCAGTGGGTTCAGTGTGGGTTGGGCGAGCAGGGACACATGGGGTGAGCCGAGGGCGGCCGCGGCGGCCCCCGCGTCGAGGACGTGGGAGCCGATCCTGACACCGACGCGACGGCCCTCGCTGACCGGCGCCGACCCAGGCGCGGAGCCGGAAGCGGAGCCGGACCCGGGGTCGGCGGATCCGGCCGGGGAGAAGACACCGTACGGAAGATTGTGCGGGCCGAAGGGGTCGCCCTCGGGGAGGTCGAGCGGATTCTGCTCGGACATGCGTTCCTGCCTCGCTTTCCAATCTGGGTGCCCCACACGTTACGTGGAAGCCCTGTATTCGGGCAGTGCCTAAAGAGTTAGCAATGTCCGGATAAACCACGCATGGAGTGTTCAGTTCCGGCTTAGGTTCCACGGGGGGACGCGGACGGGGTGGGTCCGGGTCGGTGCGATCTGGACGCGTGGGGGGACCCGTGACCAATTCCAGCGGTGGTGTGCCCTGCACGCCCGACCGCGAAGTGCCCGGACTCATCGTGAAGTTCGGCGACTATCCACTGCACCACGGCGGCGTGGGGGCGATCCGGAGCCTCGGCCGCGTCGGCGTACCGATGTACGCGATCACGGAGGACCGGCACACGCCCGCCGCCGCGTCCCGCTATCTCACCGGTGCCTTTCCCTGGCGGACCACCGGGGCGGAGGACCCGGGATATCTGCTCGACGGGCTGCTGCGGATCGGACGGCGCATCGGCAGGCCGGCGGTGCTCATACCGACCGACGAGGAAGCGGCCGTGCTCATCGCCGAGCACCAGCGGGAGCTGACCGACACGGACTTCGGAGGCTTCCTCTTCCCGCGTGTCGACGCCGCGCTGCCGCGCCGCCTCGCCAGCAAGGAGGGGCTGCACGAGCTGTGCGTGGAGCACGGCCTCAGCTCGCCCGCGTCGGCGTGCCCGCAGAGCCAGGACGACATCGAGAAGTTCGCGGAGACGGCGGCCTTCCCGGTGGTCGCGAAGAACCGCGAGGCGTTCCAGCGCCGCGAACGGCCCGCGGTGCACGGCACCACCCGCATCGACACCGCCCAGGGCCTGCGCGAGCTGGCCCGGGGCTGGGGCGAGCGGCCCGGGGTGATCCTCCAGGAGTATCTGCCGCGCGAGCAGGCCGAGGACTGGGTGGTGCACGCCTATTTCGACGCCAACTCCTTGCCCCTCGCGCTGTTCACCGGCGTGAAGGTCCGCTCCTGGCCGCCGCACGCGGGCATGACGGCCCACGCGTACGTCGTCGACAATCCGGAACTCGCCGACCTCGCCGCGCGTTTCATCAAAGAGATCGGCTTCACCGGAATCATCGACCTGGACCTCCGTTTCGACCGCCGCGACGGCCAGTACAAACTGCTCGACTTCAACCCGCGCATGGGCGCCCAGTTCCGTCTCTTCGAAAGCGAGACGGGCGTCGACGTCGTGCGGGCCATGCATTTGCACCTGACGGGCCGCGAGGTTCCGGAGGGCGACCAGCGCGTCGGCCACCGCTATGTGGTGGAGAACATCGACCTGCCCGCCCTCATCGCCTACCGCCGCAGCGGATATGTCACGCCGCACGCCCCCGCCCGAGCCAGCGGCACCGAGCTCGCCTGGCTCGCCGCCGACGACATGAAGCCGTTCTTCACCATGCTGGCGCGCTTCGTCCGGCCGGGGGCGATCCACCTGTATCAGCTGTGGCGGACCGGTCGGCGCGGCAGCAGGCCCGCCACGAAGTAAGGCAGTGTGCCGTGCGACGGCACGGCGCGCGCGATGTCCTGGGGAGGGACTTCGTGAAGCAACCAGTAGCAGTCATCGGGGCAGGGCCCTACGGCCTGTCCGCCGCAGCCCATCTGCGCGCGCGGGGCGTCCGCGTCCGCGTCTTCGGCGACCCCATGGTCAGCTGGCGTTCCCACATGCCCGCGGGAATGCTCCTGAAGTCGACCCCGGCGGCGTCGAACATCGACGCCCCGCAGCCGGGCCACACCCTCACCGACTACTGCGCGGCGGCAGGCATCCCGCGCCTGGTCACGGACGAGGACCTCATCCCGGCCGACACGTTCGTCCGGTACGGACAGTGGTTCCAGGAGAAGCTCGTGCCCGGCCTCGAGCGGGTGCGGGTGGTGTCCGTCGAGCGCGGCGAGCGCGGCGGGTTCGAGCTCAAGCTCGACTCGGGGGAGCAGTTCACGGCCTCCGCGGTCGTCGTCGCCAGCGGTCTGACGGGCCTTGCGCAGCTCCCGCCCGCCCTGGCCGCCGCCGTGCCCGACGGGCCCTCGCCCGCGGGCCCCTTCTCGCACAGCTCCCAACACCACGACCTGTCGCGGTACGCGGGCACCGACCTGCTCGTCGTCGGCGCGGGCCAGTCCGCCCTGGAGACGGCCGTGCTCGCCGCCGAGGCGGGCGCCCGGGTCCGGCTCGTGGCCCGGGGCAGGGGCGCCATCGGCTTCGGCGCGCCCCCGTGGCAGCAGCCCAGGATGCGCCCTCAGTCGCCCTTCGGCCGCGCCTGGTCGCTGTACGCGCTGAGCCACCACGCCGAGCTGTACCGCCATCTCCCGCCGCAGGCCCGGCACTTCCTCGTCCGCCGGGTCCTCGGTCCGCTCGGCGCCTGGTGGCTGCGCGAGCGGTTCCAGGAGCGTGTCGACGCCCGGGAGATGCGGCGCGTGGTGCGGGCCGAGGTCCACGACGGCCGCCCCCTGCTCACCGTGGAGTCGCTCGGCGGCCGGACCCGGGAGCTCACCGCCGACCACGTCATCGCCGCCACGGGCTACCGCGTCGACCTCGCCGCCCTCAGCTTCCTCGGGCACGGCCTGCGCGCCGGCATGGCGGTCAGCCGCGGCACGCCCAGGCTCGGCGAGGGCTATGCCTCCTCGGTCCCGGGCCTGTACTTCACGGGCATGCTGGCCGGGTCGTCGTACGGGCCGGTGATGCGGTTCGTGTGCGGCACGGAGTTCGCGTCGCCGCGATTGGCCCGGCATCTGGCGGCTGCGTACGGCTGAGCGCCGCGTCGGCTGCCGCGAGGGGGCCGTTGTCGTCAGCGGGTCCGCTGGGGCTGGTCGCTCCCCCAAGTTCTCGGCTTCGCTCGAACAGGGGGGACCCCCTTCGCGGCGTAGCCGCACGTCGACGTGGCCCCGCGCTCCTTGCGGGGCGCGTTCACAGGGGAGTTCGAGGCAGGGCGCGCGGGGGTGCGCGCGGGCGTCCGGCGGCGGCCCGGGGCGCCCGGGACGGACGGCGGGACGCGGGGCGATCCGGCACCCCCGTCGCCGCGGCCGCCGCACGGCCCGCCTCGTTCCGGTGAACCGGGAGCGGGCGGTCACGCCCGGCGCTCTTCTGCGCCCCCGGCGCGTACGGGCAGGGGACGTTGGCCGCACGACCTGGTGCATGCCGGGGGTGCGCCGGGCGCACCCAAAGCGTCACAGGTCCTGTGACACGGCTTACCGGCCGGGCTCAGATCCGTATTCTTCGGATCATGGCCGCTCCCCTCGCATATTCCCTCATCGCTACTGACCTGGACGGAACGCTGCTGCGCGGCGACGACACGGTCTCCGACCGCTCCCGCCGGGCGCTGGCCGCCGCGAGCGAGGGCGGAGCGCGGCACCTCGTCGTCACCGGACGCCCCGCGCCCCGCGTGCGCCCGCTCTTCGACGACCTCGGGTACGACGGGCTCGCCGTGTGCGGGCAGGGCGCGCAGCTGTACGACGCCGGGGCCGACCGCATGGTGTGGTCGGTGACCCTGGACCGGGAGCTCGCGGAGGTGGCGCTCGGCAAGATCGAGGCGGAGGTCGGCCAGGTCTTCGCGGCGGTCGACCAGGACGGGGTCGAGGGCCTGACCCTGATCGAGCCCGGGTACGAGATGCCGCACCCGACGCTGCCCGCGATGCGTGTGCCCGGCCGCGACGTGCTCTGGGAGGAGCCGATCAGCAAGGTGCTCCTGCGGCACCCCACGCTGGCGGACGACGAGTTGGCCCAGGTGGCCCGGGGCGTCGTGGGCTCGCTCGCCACGGTGACGATGTCCGGGCCCGGCACGGTGGAACTCCAGCCCTGCGGGGTCACCAAGGCGACCGGTCTCGCCCTCGCGGCGGAGCGGCTCGGCCTGCGGGCGGCCGACACGATCGCGTTCGGTGACATGCCGAACGACATCCCGATGTTCGCCTGGGCGGCGCACGGCGTGGCGATGGCCAACGCCCACCACGAACTGAAGGCGGTGGCGGACGAATTGACGCTGTCCAACGAGGAGGACGGGATCGCCGTGGTCCTGGAGCGGATGCTGAGTGCCGATGGCCGGAAAGCGGTGGGTGGCGGACAGCGCTCGTGAGGGTACCCGGGAGGGTGCCCTGTGGCCGCCGGATCACTCAGCGTGGCCCGGCGGCGCGGCCCGTCGTGGCCCGGTCGTGCGGGCCGTCGCGAGCCGTCGCCGCCGGGCGTGGGCGACGGCCGCGGGGAGGGTGCTCGGCATGTGGGGCGCATCGCCCGCTGGGCGGCAAAGCGGTCATTTCATGTCTATCGGGCAGGCTGGCCCCCTCTGGTCGGGCAGGTGCTCGCTGTGATCGAAAGGCGACCGGATACGCTGACTTGAGTGATGGCAGCGACACATCGACAAACCGTGTCATCGACGAGTGATCGACCGAGTGATCGACTTGTGATCGTCAGCAGACAGGAGAACCCCTCGTGACCGTCGTCGGGCCCTTCGGGCTGAGCGTGCGGGACCAGGCCCTCGAAGCCGATGTCCAGGCAGGATTGGCGGCTGTCGAGGAGGGCCTGCTCGAGGCCACCAAGAGCGAAGTGCCGTTCATCACCGAGGCGGCACAGCACCTCGTCCGCGCGGGGGGCAAACGTTTTCGGCCACTCCTGGTGATGCTGGCGGCCCAGTTCGGCGATCCGTACGCGCCCGGCATCGTGCCGTCCGCCGTGGTCGTGGAGCTCACGCACCTCGCGACGCTCTACCACGACGACGTGATGGACGAGGCCGAAGTGCGCCGTGGGGTGCCCAGCGCCAACCAGCGCTGGGGCAACTCCGTGGCCGTCCTCACCGGCGACTTCCTCTTCGCGCGCGCCTCGCACATCCTGGCCGACCTCGGCCCCGAGGCCGTACGCATCCAGGCCGAGGCCTTCGAGCGCCTCGTCACCGGGCAGATCCTGGAGACGGCGGGGCCGCGCGACGGGCGCGACCCGGTCGAGCACTACCTGGACGTCATCGGCGGCAAGACCGGCTCGCTGATCGCCGTGGCGGGCCGCTTCGGCGCGATGATGTCCGGCGCGGACGAGACGGTCGTGGACGTCCTGACCCAGTACGGGGAGCGGCTCGGGGTCGCCTTCCAGCTCGCCGACGACGTGCTCGACATCGCGTCCGACTCCACCGAGTCCGGCAAGACGCCCGGCACGGACCTGCGCGAGGGCATTCCCACGCTGCCGGTGCTGCGGCTGCGCGAGCGGGTGGAGCGGCTCGGGCTCGCGGAGGACATCGCGCTGAGCGAGCTGCTCGACTCCGACCTCACGGACGACGCCCGGCACGCCGAGGCGCTCTCGCTGCTGCGCGCCCATCCCGCGCTGGAGCAGGCGCGGCGGGACACCGTGCGGTACGCGCAGGAGGCGCGCGCCACGCTGGCGCCGCTGGCGGAGGGGGACGCCAAGGCCGCCCTCGTCGAGCTCTGCGACCTGGTGGTGCACCGGGCGGGGTGATCCCCGGGGCGCTCCGCCCGTGTGGTGCGCGTCACATGAATTGGCTGAGCCTGGATTGAGTCCAGGCTCAGATCCGTTCCGTACTCATGCCCAGAAGCCGACGCAGGGGGCGTTGGCTACGGAACGGGGAGATTTCACGTCATGGGCGCTTTCACTGCGTATGCGAAGAACCGCCGCCGGGCGCTGCTCGCCTCCGGGGTCGCGGTGGCCACGGTGGGCGCCCTGGGCGCGGCCGTGCTCCCCGCGACGGCGAGGGACGCCACCGCCACCGCCACCAGCGGCGCCCTCCTCGTGGCGAGCCTGAACGGCGCCAACGAGGTGCCCGTGCCCGGCGGCCCCGCCGTCGGCGACAAGGACGGCGCCGCCCTCGAGTTCGTCCGGATCAAGGGCGACAAGGTCACCGTCACCGCCACGTGGCGCGGCACGGCCCGGCCCACCGCCCTCCACATCCACCAGGGCGGGAAGGGGACGAACGGCGGCGTCAAGGTCGACTTCACCGGGCTCCTGGCGCGCGCCGAGCACCGGCGGGTCACCGGCACGGTCACGGTGCGCGACGCGGCCCTGCTCAAGCGCCTGAAGACGAAGCCGACCGCCTTCTACGCCAACCTGCACACCGCCCAGTTCCCCGGGGGAGCCGTCCGGGGCCAGCTCCACCGGGTCACCACCGGTGCCGCCCGCGGCTTCCAGGCCCCGGTCGTCAAGGGCGAGCAGATCTACCAGTGCGCCAAGCGCCCGGACGGGACGTACGCCTTCGCGCAGCGCGACGTGCGCGCGACGCTCGGCGGCCGCATCGCGCACGACTTCGTCGCCCCGAACTCCGGTACGCCGCGCTGGCGGGCCCCGGACCGCAGCGCCGTCACCGGCAAGCTGCTCTCCAAGACGCCGAACGGCGCGAAGAACATCCCCGAGCTCGACCTCAGGGCCAAGCAGGCCGGGCGGCACACCGGCCTGTTCGCGCACACCGTCGAGATCCTGCGCCTGAACACGGTGGGCGGCGTCCAGCCCGCGGGCGCGTGCAGGCCCGGCACGATCGCCTCCGTGCCGTACGCGGCGGACTACGTGTTCGTCCAGCGCTGAGCCACTGCGGACGACCGGCCCGGCAGACCCCCGGCGGGCCGGTCGTCACCTCCAGGGCGGCGCCTCCCCTTACGGGACGGGGGAGGCGCCGCCCCCTTTTGTCATCCCGTAGCAGTACGCGGAGTTGCTCCCGGGGTCTGACGCTTCCCGCTGGCCGATTTGGTCGGATGGAGACCGTCGAAAGGCGAACACGGACCACCACTCCTGACCAATTCGGGTGAGAATGGCGGCGCGGGGTGGACGAGCGCGTGTACGAAACGGAAAGCCGCCGCCGACCACGGAGGTAAGGCACACAATGGCACCGTACGAACCGGAGCAGGGCACGACCGACGCCGAGGAGCTGAGCGCGGGCCGCCGCAAGGCAGCGCGCTACCTCGTCCCGGTCGCGGTGGCGGGGGTGGCGGCGGCGACCATCGGGCTGGTCCCGGCGCTCGCGTCCGGCGGCGACCCGGACCTGCCCAAGCTGACCGCACAGGAACTCATCGAGAAGATCGCCGCGTCGGACACCGAGCAGCTGTCCGGCACCGTGAAGATCAACACGGATCTGGGTCTGCCGTCGCTGGGCGGTGGCGCCGGCGCCTTCGTGCCGGGCGGCGCCGGGGGCGGTGGCGGCGAGGACGACGAGGGCTCGGCCGCCGACCCGGCGGCCAAGCTGATGGAGCTGGCGTCCGGCTCGCACACGCTGCGCGTCGCGGCGGACGGCCCCGACAAGCAGAAGGTCTCCGTCCTGGACGACGCCGCCGAGTACAGCGTGATCCACAACGGCGACGACGTATGGGCGTACGACAGCGCGACGAACGAGGCGTACCACACCAAGGACACCGGCAAGTCCGGTGACCGGCACGGCAAGAAGGGCGACCTGCCGAAGGGCGTCCCGGCCACGCCCAAGGAGTTCGCGCGCCAGGCCCTGGAGGCGGCCGACAAGACGACGTCGGTGAAGGTCGACGGCAGCGCGAAGGTCGCGGGCCGCGACGCGTACCGCCTGGTGCTCAAGCCGAAGGACGCGGGCACCACGGTCGGCCAGATCACCATCGCGGTCGACGCGAAGACGGGCACGCCGCTGAAGTTCACGCTCACCCCGGCGAGCGGCGGCGCGGCGGTCGTCGACGTCGGCTTCACGAAGGTCGACTTCGCCAAGCCGTCCGCGTCCACCTTCGACTTCAAGCCCGCGAAGGGCACGAAGGTCACCGAGGAGGACGGCAGGTCGGGCAAGCACGGGTCCGGCGGCTTCAAGGGCGCGGAGCCCGGGGTCAACGTGATCGGCGAGGGCTGGACGTCCGTCGCCGAGCTGGAACTGCCCGGCGGCCAGGGCCTGCCCACGTCCGGCTCCGCCGACATACCGGCGGACGCCCAGCGGTTCCTGGACTCCCTCGGGGACAAGGTGAGCGGCAAGTTCGGCTCGGGCACGGTCTTCAAGACCCGGCTGATCAACGCCCTGATCACCGACGACGGCAAGGTGTACGTGGGCGCGGTGACGAAGGACGCGCTGGTCGAGGCGGCGAACCGCTAGCGCGGGGCGCCGACGGGCGACCGGGCGGCGGGCCGGGGCACCCCCGGTCCGCCGCGCTGGCGCTCGGCCCCGGCCCCTACCGGCGACGGCGGAACCAGCACGACCACCGGCCGCCGGCCGGACGACAGGAGGAACGGGTGCCGAGCACCGACGGGGAACCGCGCGACAGCGCGCGCGGCGATCGCGCATGCGGCGATGGCGCACGCGAGGCCAGCGCACGTGAAGGCGGTGCACGCGGGGGCAGCGCAGGCGGGGACAGCGCACGCGAGGCCAGTGCACGCGAAGACCGCGCGCGCGGGGACCGTGTACGCGGGGGCAGCGCACGTGAAACCCGTGCACGCGAGGCCAGCGCAGGCGAGGCCAGCGCAGGCGAGGCCAGCGCACGCGGAGACGGTGCGCGTGGCGATCGCGCACGCGGGGACAGCGCACGTGAAGACCGTTCACGCGAGGACAGCGCGCGCGGCGGCCGCGTGCGTGGGGACAGCGTGATCGAGACCTCCGCGTTGACGAAGCGGTACGGCAAGCACGTCGCTGTGGACCGGCTGAGTCTCGTCGTGCCCCGCGGTAGCGTCTTCGGCTTTCTCGGACCCAACGGCTCGGGCAAGACCACGACCATCCGCATGCTGATGGGCCTGATCGAGCCGACGTCCGGCCGGGCTTCGGTGCTCGGCCGCCCCATGCCGCGCGCCCAGCGCACCGTGCTCCCACGTGTGGGCGCGCTCATCGAGGGCCCCGCCCTCTACGGCTTCCTCTCCGGCCGCGAGAACCTCCGCCGGTACGACGCCGCCGACCCGACGGCCGACCCCCGCACCCGCCGCGCCCGCGCCGAGGCCGCGCTCGACCGGGTCGGCCTGACCGCCGCCGCGGGCAAGAAGGCCAAGGCGTACTCGCTCGGGATGAAGCAGCGCCTGGGCCTGGCCACGGCGCTGCTCCAGCCCCGCGAGCTGCTGGTGCTCGACGAGCCGACGAACGGCCTCGACCCGCAGGGCATGCGGGAGATCCGCTCCCTGGTGCGGGAGCTGGCCTCCGACGGCACGACGGTCTTCCTCTCCTCCCACCTGCTCGACGAGATCGAGCAGGTGTGCACGCACGCCGCCGTGATGGCGCAGGGCCGTCTGATCACCCAGGGCCCGGTGGCCGAGCTCGCCGCGGGTGCGCGGGGGCGGCTCGTCGTGACGACGCCGGACACCGCCGACGCCGCCCGGGTCCTGAAGGAGCAGGGCGTCGCGGACGTCGTCGTCGAGGAGGACCGCGTGACGGGCGAGCCGCCGGGCCCGGACCGCGTGCCCGACCTCGCCGACGTGACCGCGGCACTGGTCGGGGCGGGCGTCCGCGTCCGCGGCTTCGGCGTCGAACGGGCCTCCCTGGAGGACGCGTTCGTGGCGCTGACAGGGGAGGGATTCGATGTCGCGGGCTGAAGTGACACCAGGGACCGGCATGACGGACGGGACGGGCGTGAGAGACAGGACGGGCGCGACGGGCGAGGGCTCCGCGGGGAAGGCGGGCGGCGGCGCGCCCCGCACGCCGAGCCTGCTGTGGAGCCTCGGTCTGTTCCGCAGCGAGCTGTCCGTGACGTTCCGGCGCTGGCGCACCCTCGCGCTGCTCGCCGTCCTGGCCGCCGTGCCGATCCTCGTGGGCATCGCCGTGAAGATCGAGACGAGCGACGGCGGTTCGGTCAGCGCGGGCGGCCCGGACGGCGAGGGCCCCGCGTTCATCGCGCAGGTCACCAACAACGGCCTGTTCCTGGTCTTCACGGCGCTCGCCGCGACGCTGCCGTTCTTCCTGCCGATGGCGGTCGGCGTCGTCGCGGGCGACGCGATCGCGGGCGAGGCCAGCGCGGGCACGCTGCGCTATCTCCTCGTGGCGCCCGCGGGCCGCACCCGGCTGCTGCTCGCCAAGTACGCGACCACGCTGGTCTTCTGCGTGGTCGCGACCCTGGTCGTGGCCGCGTCGGCGCTCGCGGTCGGAGCCCTGCTGTTCCCGCTCGGAGAGGTCACGACGATCTCCGGGACGCGCATCGGCTTCGCCGACGGGCTGCTGCGCGCACTGCTCATCGCGCTCGTCGTCGCCGCCTCACTGATCGGCGTGGCGGCGCTCGGGCTCTTCGTGTCGACGCTGACGGGCAGCGGCATCGCCGCGATGGCGACGACGGTGGGCCTGCTCATCACCGTCCAGATCGTCGACCAGATCCCGCAGCTGCACGCCGTCCACCCGTACTTGTTCCCGCACTACTGGCTGTCCTTCGCCGACCTCATGCGCGACCCGGTCTACTGGGACGACCTGGTGCGGAACCTGGGCCTCCAGGCGCTGTACGCGGGCGTGTTCGGCTCGGCGGCGTGGGCGCGGTTCGGGGCGAAGGACATCGCGAGCTGACGGGCACCGGTCACGCGCCGTCGTCGTACGGGTAGCGCGCGAGCGGCGCCTCCTGGGCGAAGAACGTCTTGGCGCGGGTCAGCGCCTCCGTGTCGTCGAGCACCTGCCCGGGCCGGGTGCCGTTGCCGAGCAGGACGCCGCCGAAGCGCATCGGGAAGTACGCCGCCGAGTAGCGCAGCGTGCCGATCAGCGGCTCCGCCACCTCCTGTTCGCGGTGGGCGAGCGCCGTCACGCCCCACAGGGTGCGGCTCTTCATGGCGTCCTGGAAGCCGAGCTCGGGGACCTCCAGCCAGGCGTCCCAGTAGTCGAGGTAGCGCTTGACGGAGGCCGAGACCGAGTACCAGTACAGCGGCGACACGATGACGATGTCCGTGGCGTCGAGGGTGGCCTCCAGGAGCAGCGCCTCGTTGTCGCCGACGGGCAGCGGGCGGGCGCGGCCGTACGACGGGTGGTGGCGCAGGTCCTCCAGGTCGGGGACCTGGTGGTCGGCCAGGCTGAGCCAGCGCTGCTCGACGTCCGGGGGGAGCTGCTCGGCGGCCTTGCGGGCCAGGATCTCGGTGTTGCCCTCGGGGCGGGCGCTGCCGAGGACGAACAGGAATTTCCGGGTCATGACGCTCCCTGGGCGGTGCGGCGGATCCTTGCGCGTGCACTATATGCACGCGCAAGGATCACCGTCCAGAGATGACCAGAGATGACCGGCCTACTGCGACAGGCCCCAGACCGCGTAGGCGATCGCGTCGCTGTTGCGGTCGAGCGCCGTGTTGTTGATGTTCGCCGAGGTGTCGCACGACGAGTGGTAGCAGCGGTCGAAGGCCTGGCCCGCGGTGCCGCCCCACTTCTGGGCCTGGGCGGAGGTCTTGGCGGTGCTCGCGCCGGTGAAGATGCCGCCGACCGGGACGCCCGCGTTCTTGAACGGGGTGTGGTCGGAGCGGCCGTCGCCCTCGCGCTCCGGCTCGGTGCCGATGTTCAGGCCCGAGTAGTAGGTCTTGAAGGTCCGCTCGATGGTGGGGTCGTCGTCGTAGACGAAGTAGCCGGGGTTCGGCGAGCCGATCATGTCGAAGTTCAGATAGCCCTTGATCTTCGTGCGCTCCGCGGCGGGCAGGTTCCGCACGTGGTACGAGGAGCCGACGAGGCCCAGCTCCTCCGCGCCCCACCAGGCGAACCGCAGGTGCTTGGTGGGCTTGTACTGCTCACGGGACACGGCGAGCGCCGTCTCCAGGACGGCCGAGGAGCCCGAGCCGTTGTCGTTGATGCCCGCGCCGCGGCTGACGCTGTCGAGGTGCGAGCCCGACATGATGACCTGGTTGGGGTCGCCGCCGGGCCAGTCGGCGATCAGGTTGTAGCCGGTCCGGCCGCTGGACGTGAACTGCTGGACGGTCGTGGTGTATCCGGCGGCGTCCAGCTTGCCCTTGATGTAGTCGATCGAGGCCTTGTAGCCCGCGGTGCCGTGCGCGCGGTTGCCGCCGTTGGCGGAGGCGATGGACTGCAGCTGCGAGAGGTGCGCCTTGACGTTGGCCACCGGGATGTCGGGGGCGGCGGCGCGCGTCGGCGCCGTCGTCCCGGCGGCCGCGGTGGATATCGCGCTGGTCGTCAGGAGCGCGGCGACGGCTAGGGCGGCCGCGGTCGCGGTGCGTCCGGGAGCGGAGAGTCTCATGTGGGGGGCTCCGGCTTCTGTGTGGTGAATTCCGGGTGGATTCCCGGGGCTCACATCCCGAGTTGAACGTCGAATGAGCCTGGGGTGCCCGATGGTGGAGGCGTGTTGAGTTCACGTCAAGAGCGGGATCCGGACGCGTAGTTCCGCATACCGTGCGCTCTTCGTACGCGTGTGGGCGGATCCGCGAGGGGTACGGCAGGGTGGCCGCCTCAGGGCCGTACGTACACGACCCAGCCGGGCGCGTACGTATCCGGAACCGGCACCCGGGTCCAGGACCGGGCCCATGCCGGAGGCGGAGCTTTCCGCATGACCAGGGCGGTGGGGTGGCGTTCGGCGCCGCGGGGCGAGGGTTCGCAGCCCGCGACATAGGCAAGCGGAATCACCGACGTGTTGCCGCCGAGCAGGCAGGGCGTCCGTACGCCCCGCTCGTGCAGGACGGCGGCGACCCGCGCCCAGTCGCGCCGCGCGGACTCCTGGACGTGGTACGTGGAGGAGACCAGGGTGAGCTGCGCGGTCAGATGGGCCGCGAGGGCCAGGGCGAGGGCGCCCACCGCCGCCTTCCGCGGCCGCGCGCGCCGCGCCGCACGGACCGCCGCGAGCACCCCGAAGGCGACGGGCACGGCGAGCAGCGCGTGCGTGGGCAGCAGGAACCTCGGCGCGGTGTACGGCACCACCAGCACGTACGGCAGCGCGGCCGAGGCCGCGACGGCCACGGCCAGCAGGCCCCCGGCGGCCGTGCGTCGAAGCCCGCGCACCGACCACAGGCCGAGCGGCACCAGGACGGCGAGCAGCAGCCACCACCCCAGGGCGGTCGGCCGCACCCCGTCGCCGGAGCACGGGCGGCAGAGCAGCGGCCCGTCGACGGCGGTGAACAGGTGCAGCGCCGAGTCGGTGAGCCGCAGGCCGCCCTGCACCTCGCTCGCGGAGCTGAGCCGTTCGCGTACGCCACCGAAGCGAACGTACGCCTCGATCGCCCAGGGCAGGAAGCCCGCCGCGAAGCCGGTGACGGCCGCGGCGGCGCGGGCGCCCGAGCGCCACCTCGGCACCAGGGCCGTGGCGAGCAGCAGCGGCCCGGCGACGGCGGCCCCGTCGTTGGGCCGCATCAGGGTGGCGAGGGCGAGGCCGCCCGCGACGCCCGCGCAGGCGCGCGCCGTGGGGCGGCGGTGCAGGAAGAGGCCGACGGCACCGGTGGCGCCCATGGCGGTGTAGTGGTTCGGCATGGCGGCGTTCGCGTAGAACAGGGTGATCCACAGGCTGCCGTACAGGCCCGCGGCCACCGGCGCGGCCTCGGGGCGGTCCGGCGCGGCCCGCACCCAGGGGCGGAAGCCGAGGTAGAGCGCGGCGCTCGCCAGGAGCGTCAGCCAGGCGCGCAGCAGCACGGCCGAGTCGCTCCAGGTGGCGACGGGCGCGAGGAGCAGCGGCACGCCCCGGGTGCGGGGCGCGCTGAAGGGCACCCCGGCGCCCGGGCCCGCGAACGGGCCGAAGCGGCTCGCGTAGACGAGCTCGTCCCAGCCGAGCCGCAGCCCGAGCGGGACGAGGACGAGCGAGGTGAGGGCGAACAGCGCGCAGACGGCGAGCAGAAGCCGGTGAGCGCGCTGTTCGCGGTCGCGACGCGCGGAGCGTCGCGCTTCCTGTTTCCGCAAGTCGAGCGCCACCCGGCAACCGTACGGAATGCGGGCATTACGGCGGGAGTGCGCCTGCCGCCGGGCGTGGCACGCGCTGTCGTGAACGTGGCGCTCTCCCGGGCCGTCAGGAAGCCGGGCCGAAGACCTCCACCTCGTGCTCGGCGTACGCCCGGAACACCGTGTCCGCCACGGGCGACGAACCGCTGGGCGGGGCGAGGGCGCGCAGGTCGTCGGCCGTCGCCCACGACATCAGCCAGGCCCGCAGCCACGGGGCGTGCTCGACGGGCGTGGCCGCGCGGATCCTGGCCTCGGCGGCGGCGTAGTCCTCGGCGCTGACATGCCGCGTGATGACCGGGAACAGCTCCCGCTCCTCGGCCGCGATGTGCCCCACGAGGGCCGCGTGCTGCGCGGCGAGCGCGTCGGCGAGACGGCGGGCGTGCCGCGCGGGGGCCTCGCCGAACAGCGTGGCCGCCCAGTCGCAGGCGTCCTGGAGCGGGTCGAGGGCCGTGTGGTCCTCGGTGAGCGAGGCCAGGTCGACCACGCTTTCGGGGGAGAGGCCCGCCACGAAGGAGCCGTCCGTCAGGGCCTGTTCGACGGCGGTGGCGATCACCGGCCACAGGATGGCGTCCTCGTTGTCGTGGTGGTGCCGGACGCCGACGTTGTAGCGGTGCACGTACGTGGCGATGGAGCGGGCCCACGCGCCGGTCACCGGGCGGCCGGACGTGGCGATGCCCTCGACCAGCGCGGCCAGGCGCTCGACGTCGCCGATGATCGCGCGGTGGGCGAGGCGGATGCCGGTCAGGTCGGGTGCGGGGGCCAGGGTGTGGTTGGTCATGGAGAGACTGTGGAGGGGGCAGGTACAGAACCGGTCAACGGCCGTTAAACGACCGGGCCCGCCGCGGCTCGGGTGGCACGGGTCACACGTGGAGCTACGCGGTCCGGGGCCGTCCCCGCGCGCAGGATGGGCCCATGCACATAGGTATCGCCCTGCCGCAGTACGGCACGCACGCCCGGGAAGAGTCCATCGCGCCGTTCGCCCGGGACGCGGAGGCCGCCGGGTTCGACTCGCTGTGGGTCGGGGACCGCTCGCTCACGCCCGTCGCGCCCAGCGATCTCTACCCCGGGCACACCCCCGACAACCCCTACCCGCCCGAGTACAAGACCTTCATGGACCCCCTGACGGTCCTCACCGTCGCCGCCGCGGCGACCACCCGGGTCCGGCTCGGCACCAGCACCCTCAACGCCCCCTGGTACCCGCCGCTGCTCCTCGCCCGCACCCTGACCACGCTCGACCGCGTCAGCGGGGGCCGCCTCGACGCGGGGCTCGGCATCGGCTGGCTGCGCGACGAGTACACGGCCGTGAACGCGGACTTCGGCAAGCGCGGGGCGCGCCTCGACGAGATCCTGGACGTCCTGGAGGGCATCTGGACCGAGGAGACCTTCGCGCACGAGGGGCCGCACTGGCGGATCCCCCGCTCCTACGTCGGCCTCCGGCCCGTCCAGCAGGCCGGTCCGCCCGTGTACTTGGGCGGCTTCAGCCCCGCCGCGATGGCCCGCGTCGGCCGCCGGGCCGCGGGCTGGGTCGGGGTGACGCTGCCGCCCGAGGCGCTGGCGGGCCTGTGGTCCCTCGCCCGCGGTGCCGCGGAGGCCGCCGGGCGCGACCCCGACGCGCTGCGCCGCGAGATCCGCCACAACCCGAAGCCGGGGGCTTCGGCGGAGGAGATCGCGGGGGTGCTGCGCGGGGTCCGGGGGGCCGGGGTTGAGGGGTGTTTCGTGGATCTTCAGCAGTGTGTACGGGAGCCGGGGGCGGCGCTGGACCTGGGCGCCCGCGTACTGGACCTACTCCGCAGGGGCTGACCCCGCTGCGCAGGGGCTTGTTGAGCGTGCCCTTGCCCGGGCGGGGCTTGGCTTGGGCGTGCCCTTGCCCGGGCGGGGCTTGGCCTGAGCCTGCCTTGCCTGGGCGGGGCCCGGGCCCGGGTAGCTGCGGTTGGCTGCTGGGGTGGGGCCCTCGCCTACGGCTGGTCGGCACCTGGGTGCTGTGCCCACCCGTCCCGCCCTGCGGGACGATTGCCCACAGGGGGGGCGGCCCGGCCTGCGCCTCACCCGCGGTGCGCCCCGCGCCCCCGCGCAGCGTGGACTCGCCCACCACCCCCGCCCCGCAGGGGCGGTGTACATCGGTCACGCACCCGCAGCGCCCCGCGTAGGGGCCGACCCGGCGAAGCCAGGTGCAACGGGTGGGTGGGTGGGAGAGACCCGCCGCGGTAGCGGCGGGGAGGGGAGGAGATCGGCCGCAGCGCTCCGCGTCGGGGTCCGGCCGGGCGAAGCCGGGTGCAACGGGTGGGTGGGTGGGAGAGACCCGCCGCGGTAGCGGTGGGGGCGCGGCGCCACGGCTCGGGCCCCGCCCGGCGAAGCCGGGGCCGCGCCAGGGACAGGGAACCTACCCGTCAGGGGCCGAAGCGGCGGCGGTAGGCGGAGGGGCTGAGCCCCGTGGCCCGGCGCAGCCGCGCGCGGAGGTTGGCCGCGGAGCCGAGCCCACTGCGCTGGGCCACCACGTCGAGCCGCTGCTCCCCGCGCTCGATGAGCCGGCACGCGAGCCCCACCCGCTCCCCGTTCAGCCAGGCCAGCGGCGTCGTACCCAACTGCGCCCGGAACCGCCGGTGCAGCGTGGCGGGGCTGACGGCGGCCCGCGCGGCGAGCCCGCTCACGGTGAGGGGCTCGTCGAGCCGTTCCTGGGCCCAGGCGAGGAGCGGCGCGAGGGATTCGTCGGGGACGTCGGGGACGGGCCGTTCCACGAATTGCCGCTGTCCGCCGTCGCGGTGGGCGGCGAAGACGAGCCGCCGGGACACGGACACGGCGACCTCCGTGCCGAAGTCGCGGCGCACGATGTGCAGGCCGAGGTCGAGCGCGGCGGCGCTGCCCGCGGCGGTGAGGATGTCGCCGTCGTCGACGAAGAGGACGTCGGGTTCGAGCCGGACGGCGGGGAAGCGGGCCCGGAAGTCGTCGGCCCACTGCCAGTGCGCGGTGGCGCGGCGCCCGTCGAGGACCCCGGCCTCGGCGAGCGTGAACGCGCCGCTGCAGAAGCCGACGAGCCGGGCCCCGCGCGCGTGCGCGCGCCGTACGGCGTCCAGGACGGCGGGGCGGCGCGGCACCTCGATGTCGGGCCGGTTGGGCACGATCAGCGTGTCGGCGGTGTCGGCGGCCTCGATCCCGGCCACCCCGGTGAGCGTGAAGAAGCCGTCCCGCATGAGGGTGCGGGGCTCGGGCGAGCACAGCGCGAAGTCGTACAGGCCGGGCCGCGCACGGCCGAGTTCGGGCCGCTGGAGGCCGAAGATCTCGGTGGCACACCCGAGTTCGAAGGGATTGGAGTTCTCGTCGACGATGACGACGACCCGATGAGGCACCGGCCCCGGGCCCCCACCCAAGGGCACCACCTGAGAGTTTTCTTGCGCCATATGCGATTCCTAGCACTCGTGGTCGGCGGGGCCAAGGCCCACGATGGGCTCATGACCAGAGAAACCGCAGTCCAGAGGCGTACGCCGATCGCTCTCGACCAGGCCTTCGCCTCCTTCGACGAGCACTGGAGCCCCCGTATCGTCACGCACGTCAACGACTACGACGTACGCGTCACCAAGGTCGAGGGCGAACACGTGTGGCACGTGCACGACGACACCGACGAGTTCTTCCTCGTCCTGGACGGGGAGTTGGACATCGCCCTGCGCGAGCCCACGGGGGAGCGCACGGTGACCCTGCCGAAGGGGTCGGTCTTCACCGTCCCGCGCGGCACCGAGCACAAGCCGACCGCGCGCCCCGGCACCCGGATCCTGCTCTTCGAGCCCACGGGCACGCTGACGGTCGGCGACCGCCACGACGAGGTCCCCACCCACGTGGACGTCACCACAGGCCACGCCCTCAACGCCTAGCCGTCGGCCCTCAATGGACGCAGAACTCGTTCCCCTCCGGGTCCGTCATCAGCGTCCACGCGCCGCCCGCGGCCCGCACCTGGCGCTGCACGGCCGCGCCCAGCGTCTCCAGGCGGGCGACCTCCTCGTCGCGCGTACCGGGTGCGGCGTGCACGTCGACGTGCAGCCGGTTCTTGCCGGACTTCGGCTCCGGCACCCGCTGGAAGAGCAGACGGCGGCCGAGCCCCGTGCCGCTGTCCTCCTCGTACGGGTCGTCGGGGTGCCGTACGGCGATGAGGTCGCGGAAGGCGCGGCGGCCGCGGAACACCACCGTCTCGGCCTCGGTCACGGCGCCGAAGCCGAGCAGCCGCTCGATGAGGGCGCTGTTGTCCTCCACCACGTAGCCGAGCGCCTCGGCCCAGAAGGCGGCCTGGGCGTGCGGGTCGTGTGCGTCGATGACGAGCTTCCAGTGCAGGGTCATGCGGCCATTCAAGCGCCCGCCCCTCAGGCGCCTGCCCCAGGGCCGGCCGCCGCGCCCGCCCCGGCGTCGTTCGCCCGCGCGTCGTACGACGACCGCGCCGCCGCGATCTCGTTCTGGTGCTCCTCGGTCCAGGTGACCAGGGACTGGATGGTGTGGTGCAGGGTGCCGCCCAGCGGCGTCAGCTCGTACTCGACGCGGGGCGGCACCACCGGGTGGACCGTGCGCTGCACGAGGCCGTCGCGCTCCAGTTGACGCAGGGTGACGGTGAGCATCCGCTGGCTGATGCCGTCGATCTCGCGCCGCAGCTCGGTGAAGCGCAGCCGGCGCTGGTCGAGGAGCGCGATCACCAGGAGTGACCACTTGTCGGCGATCCGGTCGAGGATCTGCCGCACCTGGCAGTCCTCGCGGGTGTCCCACTGGAAGGGGTCGGCGTCCCCGTAGTCCAGCCCGTTCCCGTACTCCTGGGCGGCGCCGTGCGGCGGCACGGTGCCCCCGGAGTTACTCGGTGACTTCAAAGTGCCTTCTTCCATACCCGTCGATGCTGCCGCACGCTGTCCACGGTTACAAGAAGGAACCGGCCACCAGTTGGGTAACCAACGGATTGAATCGAGGAGTCACCATGGGCGCCCGCGCGTGGGCACTGCTGCTCGTCCTCTGCGGCACGATCTTCCTGGAGGGCGCCGACATCGCGATGCTCGCGATCGCGATCCCCACGATCAGGTCCGACCTGGACCTGTCGACGGCCACCGCGGCCTGGGTGATCAGCTCGTACGTCCTCGGCTACGCGGGCTTCACGCTGCTCGGCGGCCGCGCGGCCGACCTGCTCGGCAGGCGGCGGATGTTCCTCACCTGGCTCGGCGTCTTCCTGGTCTTCTCCGGGCTCGGCGGCCTCGCGACCGAGGGCTGGATGCTGATCGTGGCCCGGTTCGTGACCGGCGTGGCCGCCGCGTTCATGACGCCCGCCGCGATGTCCATCATCACCACCTCCTACGCGGAGGGCCCCGAGCGCAACAAGGCGCTGCTCGTGTTCGCGGGTACCTCGGCGGGCGGCTTCTCGCTCGGCCTGGTCATCGGCGGACTGCTCACCGAACTCGGCTGGCAGTGGGTGTTCTTCGCCCCGGTCGTCCTCGCCGCCGCGATCCTCGCCGCCGCCGTCCGGCTCGTGCCCGCGGCCGACGCGCCCGCGGCGAAGGCGTCGGCGACCCTGCGCTCGGGCGGCTTCGACCTGCCCGGCGCGGCGGCGGCCGCGGGCGCCATGCTGCTGCTCGCCTACGGCGTCGTACGGCTCGAACACGGCCTCGACGGCTGGCCGGTGACGCTCGGCGCGGCCCTCGGCGGGCTGCTGCTCAGCGCCGCGTTCGTCGGCATCGAGCGCCGCGCGGCCGTGCCGCTCGTACGCCTCGGCATCTTCCGCACCGGCACGGTGGTGCGGGCCGGGCTCGGCGCGCTGCTGTTCCTCGGTGCCTTCATGGGCTTCCAGTTCGTGCTCACGCTGTACTTGCAGGAGCTGCGCGGCTGGTCGTCGTGGCAGACGGCGATCGCCCTCGTCGTGATGGGCTGCGACGTGGTGCTCGCGCCGACCCTCACGCCCCGCCTGGTGAACCGCTACGGCCACGCCCGCGTGATCCTCGGCGGCTTCCTGCTCGCGGCCCTCGCGTACGCGCTCTTCCTGCCGGTCGGCAGGGACTGGACGTACGCGGCGATGTTCCCGACGCTGCTCGTCGCGGGCACGGCCTTCGCCCTCGCGTACGGGCCGCTGATGATCGCGGCGACCGACGGCGTCGACGCGCGGGAGCAGGGCCTCGCGGGCGGAATCCTGCACACCGCCACGCAGTTCGGGGCGGCGATCGGGGTCTCGGGCGTGACGGCGGTGTACGGGCTCGTCGCCGGGGGCCACGGCGGCACGGACGGGGCCGGGCACTCGCTCGACGCCTTCCGCGCGGCCCTCGTGGTGCCGGTGGCCCTCGCCCTGGTGGGCGTGGCCGTCGCCCTGGCCGGGGTGGTGCGCGGAAGGTGGCCGGGTCAGCCCGCGGCCCGGAGCGAGGAGCCCGCCGCCGCCCTGCCCGTGACCAGCGAGGCGCGGTGACCGCTCGGGGTGATCCCCCGGATCCGCTTGAAGGCGTCGCTGAAGCCGAACCCGTCGGCGTACCCGACCCGTCCGGCCACGGACGCCACCGTCGCGCCCGGCTCGGCGAGCAGCTCGGCGGCGAGCGTCATGCGCCACTCGGTGAGGTACGCCATCGGCGGCCGCCCGACGAGATCGGTGAAGTGGCGGGCGAAGGCCGCGCGCGAGACCCGGGCGCGCGCGGCCAGCGCCGCCACCGTCCAGGCCCGGCCCGGCTCCTCGTGCATGGCGCGCAGGGCCGGGCCCACCACGTCGTCGCCCAGCGCCCGGTACCAGGCGGGCGGGCAGGACTCGGGCAGGTCGAACCACTCCCGCAGGGTGCAGGCGAGCAGCCAGTCGAGCATCCGGTCCATCACGTACTGGCGCCCCGGCCGGTCGGTCGCCACCTCGTCCGCGATCAGGCCGATGATGGTCAGGCACTCCTCGCCGCCGGGCACCACGAGCACCGGCGGCAGCGCGCTGAGCAGCCGCCGCCCGCCGCTGCCGTCCCACTGGTAGGTGCCGGTGACCAGCTCGGTCTCCGCGTCCCCCGCGGCGACGATGCCGAAGGGGCCCGAGGTGTGCACGGCGGCGCAGCCCGCCCCCAGGGTGCGCGTCCCGCCCGGGCCCGTGACGTGGGCCTGCCCGCGCAACACCATGACCAGGGTCAGCGCGGCGGGCTCCGTCCGCTCCGGCTCCCACGCCCCGCGCAGCACCGTACGAGCGAACAGCGCGCCGTCCGCGCGGATACCGCGCAGCAGATCCCCCAGAGCGTCCATGCCCCCACCGTAAACGGCCGTCCGGGCCGGTTGGACGGATGCCTATGGGGCCGAGACGGACGCCCATGTCACCCGGAGCGGCACGGGGGTTGGCTGGACGCATGACGACGACACCCCAGGCAGCACCCCAGAAGACACCGCGTACCGACGAGTTGATCCTCGTGCTCGGCGCCACCGGCAAGACCGGGCGCAGGATCGTGCCCCGGCTGCGCGCGGCGGGCCACACCGTGCGCGCGGCCTCCCGCTCCGGCGAGACTCGTTTCGACTGGAACGAACGCTCTATTTGGCCAACAGTATTGGACGGCGTGACCGCCCTCTATCTGGTCGCGCCGGAGGATCCGGAGCCCGTCGCCGACTTCGTGGCCCAGGCCGTGGCGGCGGGCGTGCGCCGCTTCGTGGTCCTGTCCGGGCGCGGCATCGAGGTGTCCGGCGAGTCCTTCCTCGCGGGCATGGCCCGGGCGGACCGCGTGGTGCGGGAGTCGGACGTCGACTGGACGGTGATCCGCGCCAACAACTTCGCGCAGAACTTCGACGAGGACTTCGCCCACGCGCCGCTGCTCGCGGGCCGCCTCGCCCTGCCGGTCGGCGACGTGGCCGAGCCGTTCGTCGACGTCGAGGACATCGCGGAGGTCGCGGCCGCGCTGCTCACCGAGGACGGCCACACCCACCGCGTGTACGAGCTCTCGGGGCCGCGCGCCCTCAGCTACGCGGACGCGGTCGCGGAGATCGCGGCGGCGTCGGGCCGCCCGATGCGCTTCGAGGCGGTCACGGAGGAGCAGTTCCTGACGGAGCTCCGCGCGGCGGAGGTCCCCGAGCCGCTGGCGCGCGAACTGGCCGCCATCTTCACGTTCACGGCCGAGGGCCACCTCTCGCCGCTCGCGACGGGCGTCCAGGACGTCCTTGGCCGGGCGCCGCGGGACTTCAGCGCGTACGTGAAGTCGGCGGCGGCGCGGGGTGCGTGGGCCTGACGGCGGGAGACGGGACGGCCTGCCGCGCGGCGGCGGCCCGGGCCGCGTTGCGCCGCGCGAAGCGGAACGCGTCGAAGGTCAGCAGCGCGAGCGCCAGCCACACCAGGGCGAACCCGGCCCACCGCTCCGGCGGCATCTCCTCGTGGAAGTACAGGATGCCGAGCAGGAACTGGAACACGGGCGCCAGGTACTGCAGCAGCCCGAGGGTGGACAGCGGCACGCGGATCGCGGCGGCGCCGAAGCAGACCAGCGGCGCCGCCGTCACCACACCGGTCGCGGCGAGCAGCGCGGCGTGCCCCGCGCCCTCCGTGCCGAACACGAGGTCGCCCTGGGTGCCGAGCCACACCAGATAGGCGACGGCGGGCAGGAACTGCACGGCGGTCTCGGCGGCCAGGGACTCCAGGCCGCCGAGGTTGACCTTCTTCTTCACCAGGCCGTACGTCGCGAAGGTGAAGGCCAGGCAGAGCGAGATCCACGGCGGCCTGCCGTAGCCGATGGCGAGGACGAGCACGGCGGCCAGGCCCACGGCGACGGCGGCCCACTGCACGGGCCGCAGCCGTTCGCCGAGCAGCAGGACGCCGATCGCGATGGTGACCAGGGGGTTGATGAAGTAGCCGAGGGAGGCCTCGACGACGTGGCCGGTGTTCACGGCCCAGATGTAGATGCCCCAGTTGACCGTGATGACGGACGCGGCGATGGCGACGAGGCCCAGTCTGCGGGGCTGGCGCAGCAGTTCACCGGCCCAGGCCCAGCGGCGTACGAAGAGCAGCGCGACGGCGACGACCACGAGGGACCAGGCCATGCGGTGGGCCAGGATCTCGCCCGCGCCCGCGGGCTTGAGGAGCGGCCAGAAGAGGGGCACGAGGCCCCACATGCCGTAGGCGGCGACGCCGTTCAGGAGGCCTATGCGGGCTTCCCCCTTCGCCTGCGCAGGTCCCACAGTTCCTCCTCCGTGCCAGCAGCCCCACGCTGCACCCCGAAGGTAGCGCCCCCGCCCCGCACCTGTCATGCCCGTTCCGCAATACGGTCATGACACGCCCCCCGCTGTGGGCAGCTGGTCCGCCCAGAGGGCGGAACGGGTGGGCACAGCCCCCCACCGGCCAGCAGCCACAAACGAGACGGTCAGGCCAGGGCGGCAGCGACAGCCGAGGCAAGCGGAGTGGTGGGCCGCCCGATCAGCCGGGCGAGGTCCCCGCTGGTCCCGGCCAGCAGCCCACGCCCGATGGCCGCGTCGACATCCACCAGCACAGCCGCCAGCGGCTCGGGCAGGCCCGCCCCGACCAGCACCGCCAGATGCTCCGCAGGCGACACCTCGGCATACGTCACATCCTTGCCGGAGGCCTCCGCGACCTCCGCCGCGTACTCGGGGAAGCTCCACGCCACGTCCCCGCTCAGCTCGTACGCGCGCCCCTCGTGCCCCTCGCCGGTCAGGACGGCGACGGCCGCGGCGGCGTAGTCGGCGCGGGCGGCGGAGGCGACGCGGCCCGAGGGCGCGGCGCTGCCGACGACGGCCCCGTGCTCCAGGACGGGGGCGAGGTGCTCGGTGTAGTTCTCGTGGTACCAGCCGTTGCGCAGGAACGTGTACGGAAGGCCCGAGTCGAGCACCGCCCGCTCGGTCTCCTTGTGCTCGGCGGCGAGGTCGAAGTCGGCGTCGGGCCCGCCGAGGACGCCCGTGTACACGAGGTGCGCGACCCCGGCGGCCTTCGCCGCGTCGATGACGGCCCGGTGCTGCGGCACCCGGCGGCCGACCTCGCTGCCGGACACGAGCAGGACCTTGTCGCCCGCCGCGAAGGCGCCCGCGAGGGTCTCGGGCGCGCTGTAGTCCGCGATCCGCAGCTCGACGCCGCGCGCGGCGAGGTCGGCGGCCTTCTCCTTGTTCCGTACGACGGCCACGACCCGGTCGGCGGGTACGCCCGCGTCGAGCAGCCCCTCGACGACGAGACGGCCGAGGTGTCCGGTGGCTCCGGTGACGACGATGCTCATGGGTGATTGCTCCCTTTATGCCCCGGTGGGATTCGGTATGCCACTCACCCTAGTTAAGGCACTAACCAGCCGTAAGTACCAACTTTGAAGTAAGGTACTGGCATGGCCGTAAGTAAGAGTGGGTCCCCGGACGCCGAGCAGCTGTGCCCCCACCGCCTGATCCTGGAGCACGTCACGAGCCGCTGGGGCGTCCTCGTCCTGATCGCGCTCGCGGAGCGCTCGTACCGCTTCAGCGAGCTGCGCCGCGAGGTCGGCCGGACCGGCAGGGCCGTCAGCGAGAAGATGCTGGCCCAGACCCTCCAGACCCTGGAGCGCGACGGACTGGTGCTCCGCGAGGCCAGGCCGGTCATCCCGCCGCACGTCGACTACTCCCTCACCGGCCTGGGGCGCGAGGCCGCCGAGCAGGTCAGGGCCCTCGCCGCCTGGACGGACCGGCGCATGGACGACGTACTGAAGGCGCGCGAGAAGTACGACGAGGCCCGGTCCTGAAGGGTCAGGACCGGGCCTCGTCGAACGCGGGTGGCGGCTAGCCGACGACCGTCCAGGTGTCGCCGCCGGCGAGCAGCGCCGCGAGGTCGCCCTTGCCGTGCTGCTCGATGGCCGTGTCGAGCTGGTCGGCCATCAGCGTGTCGTACACCGGCCGCTCCACGTTCCGGAACACACCGATCGGGGTGTGGTGCAGCGTGTCCGGGTCGGCCAGGCGCGAGAGCGCGAAGGCCGTGGTCGGGGACGCGGCGCGGGCGTCGTGGACGAGGACCTCGCTCTCGTTCTCCGCGGTCACGGGGACGACCTTGAGGTCGCCGGTGGCCGGGTCGCGCACGACGCCCTTGGAGCCGTCCGTGCCGAAGCGGATCGGCGCGCCGTGCTCCAGGCGGATCACGGCCTCCTCGGCCTGCTGCTTGTCCTTGAGGACCTCGAAGGCGCCGTCGTTGAAGATGTTGCAGTTCTGGTAGATCTCCACCAGGGCCGTGCCCGGGTGGTCGGCGGCCTGGCGGAGGACCTCGGTCAGGTGCTTGCGGTCGGAGTCCACGGTGCGGGCGACGAAGGAGGCCTCGGCGCCGATCGCGAGGGACACCGGGTTGAAGGGCGCGTCGAGCGAACCCATCGGCGTCGACTTGGTGATCTTCCCGACCTCGGAGGTGGGGGAGTACTGGCCCTTGGTGAGGCCGTAGATCCTGTTGTTGAACAGCAGGATCTTCAGGTTCACATTGCGCCGCAGGGCGTGGATCAGGTGGTTGCCGCCGATGGACAGGGCGTCGCCGTCACCGGTGACGACCCAGACGCTCAGGTCGCGCCGCGAGGAGGCGAGGCCCGTGGCGATGGCGGGGGCGCGGCCGTGGATGGAGTGCATCCCGTACGTGTTCATGTAGTACGGGAAGCGGGAGCTGCATCCGATGCCGGAGACGAAGACGATGTTCTCCTTGGCCAGGCCGAGCTCGGGCATGAAGCCCTGGACGGCCGCCAGGACCGCGTAGTCACCGCAGCCGGGACACCAGCGCACTTCCTGGTCGGACTTGAAGTCCTTCATCGACTGCTTGGCCTCGGCCTTGGGCACGAGCTTCAGCAGCGTCTCGGAGCCGGTGGGCCCCTCGATCGTGGTGTCAGCCATCGATGGCCTCCTTGAGAGCCGTGGCGAGCTGCTCGGCCTTGAACGGCATTCCGTTGACCTGGTTGTAGGAGACCGCGTCCACGAGGTACTCGGCGCGGATCAGTGTGGCGAGCTGGCCGAGGTTCATCTCGGGGATCACCACCTTGTCGTAACGCTTCAGGACGTCGCCCAGGTTCCGCGGGAAGGGGTTGAGGTGGCGCAGATGGGCCTGCGCGACGCTCTGCCCCGCGGCGCGCAGCCGGCGCACGGCGGCGGTGATCGGCCCGTACGTGGAGCCCCAGCCGAGGACCAGGAGCCGCGCGTCGCCCGTCGCGTCGTCGACCTCGAGCTCGGGCACGTCGATGCCGTCGACCTTGGCCTGACGGGTGCGGACCATGAAGTCGTGGTTGGCCGGGTCGTACGAGATGTTGCCCGTGCCGTCCTGCTTCTCGATGCCGCCGATGCGGTGCTCCAGGCCCGGCGTGCCGGGGATCGCCCACGGCCGGGCGAGGGTCTTCGGATCCCGCTTAAACGGCCAGAAGACGTCGGTGCCGTCCGCCAGGGTGTGGTTCGGCCCGGAGGCGAACTGCACGCGCAGGTCCGGCAGTTCGTCCGGCTCCGGGATGCGCCACGGCTCGGAGCCGTTGGCCAGGTAGCCGTCGCTCAGCAGGAAGACGGGCGTGCGGTACGTCAGCGCGATCCGGGCCGCCTCCAGGGCGGCGTCGAAGCAGTCCGCCGGGGTGCGCGGGGCGACCACCGGCACCGGCGCCTCGCCGTTGCGGCCGTACATCGCCTGGAGCAGGTCGGCCTGCTCCGTCTTGGTGGGCAGGCCGGTGGAGGGCCCGCCGCGCTGGATGTCCACGACCAGGAGCGGCAGTTCCAGGCTCACCGCGAGGCCGATCGTCTCCGACTTCAGGGCCACGCCGGGCCCCGACGTCGTGGTCACCGCGAGCGAGCCGCCGAAAGCGGCGCCGAGGGCGGCGCCGATGCCCGCGATCTCGTCCTCGGCCTGGAAGGTGCGCACGCCGAAGTTCTTGTGCTTGCTCAGCTCGTGCAGGATGTCCGAGGCGGGCGTGATCGGGTACGAGCCCAGGTACAGCGGCAGGTCGGCCTGGCGCGAGGCGGCGATCAGGCCGTAGGCGAGGGCGAGGTTGCCGGAGATGTTCCGGTAGGTGCCCGGCGGGAACGCGGTCGCCGCGGGCGCCACCTCGTAGGAGACCGCGAAGTCCTCGGTCGTCTCGCCGAAGTTCCAGCCCGCGCGGAACGCGGTGATGTTCGCCTCCGCGATGTCCGGCTTCTTGGCGAACTTCGTCCGCAGGAACCGCTCGGTCCCCTCGGTCGGCCGGTGGTACATCCACGAGAGCAGCCCGAGCGCGAACATGTTCTTGCTGCGGCCCGCGTCCTTGCGGGACAGGTCGAAGTCCTTCAGCGCCTCGACCGTCAGCGTGGTCAGCGGCACCGGGTGGACCTGGAACCCGTCGAGCGAGCCGTCCTCCAGCGGCGAGGTCTCGTACCCCACCTTCTGCATGGCCCGCTTGGTGAATTCATCCGTGTTGACGATGATCTCGGCGCCGCGCGGCACGTCGCCGATGTTCGCCTTGAGGGCGGCCGGGTTCATCGCGACCAATACGTTCGGCGCGTCGCCCGGGGTGAGGATGTCGTGATCGGCGAAGTGCAGCTGGAAGCTGGAGACGCCGGGCAGCGTGCCGGCGGGGGCACGGATTTCGGCGGGGAAGTTCGGCAGCGTCGACAGGTCGTTGCCGAAGGACGCCGTTTCGGAGGTGAACCGGTCGCCGGTGAGCTGCATGCCGTCACCGGAGTCACCCGCGAAACGAATGATCACTCGGTCGAGACGACGTACGTCCTTCTCGCCCGCGGGCCTGCGCTGTTCCCCGACTACGGCTTCGTCGGCCTGCTCGGCCGGGCTACTGACCTGGCTGGTCACTGAACTGGACCTCCCTCGAGGCGACTGTGCGGGATCGCAGGCAGACCTGCCCTCCCATCGCCCACCCTACGTCTGTAAGGGGTACCTTCCTGGGGCCGCTCGCATGGTGGACGCACCTTTGAGACAGCTTGATGCCCTGATTTATCACGTTCTGCCTCGCCCCCCGGCCTCTCATGAAGACGCTCTCCGCTCATCCTTTGGTTCTAGGGCGCCGGATCTAGGACCGGCGCCCTCCTGCGCTGGGCGCTGTCCCGCTGCCGGGACGTCCCCGCCCTGGTCGGAGTACCTCGTCCGGCACCCCTGACACGATGTCAGTGCGGTGGGTGGATGGTGAATCCCGAACGCCCCTCAATGGGGCCGGACGTTCCCGGAACGACACCGGAAATACGGAATTAGGAATTCAGATACGTGAGCACGGCAAGCACCCTTCGGTGATCGCCGTCGCTCGGGGAAAGCCCGAGCTTCAAGAAGATATTGCTGACGTGCTTTTCCACGGCCCCGTCGCTGACGACGAGCTGGCGCGCGATCGCCGAGTTGGTCCGCCCCTCGGCCATCAGGCCCAGGACCTCCCGCTCGCGCGGGGTGAGCCCCGTGAGGACGTCCTGTTTGCGGCTGCGCCCGAGCAGCTGCGCCACGACCTCCGGGTCGAGGGCGGTCCCGCCCTGCGCCACCCGCACCACCGCGTCCACGAACTCGCGGACCTCCGCGACCCGGTCCTTGAGCAGATAGCCCACGCCCCGGCTCGACCCCGCGAGCAGTTCGGTCGCGTACTGCTCCTCCACGTACTGGGACAGCACGAGCACGCCGAGCCCCGGGTGGCTCTTGCGCAGCTTCACGGCCGCGCGCACCCCTTCGTCCGTGTGCGTCGGCGGCATCCGCACGTCCGCGACCACGACGTCCGGCAGCTCGTCCTGGGCCGCGAGCTCCGTGATCGTCTTGATCAGCGCGTCCGCGTCGCCCACGCCCGCGACCACGTCGTGTCCGCGGTCGGTCAGCAGCCGGGTCAGCCCCTCCCTGAGCAGCACTGAATCCTCGGCGATGACCACCCGCACCTTGTCCTCCACGATGTTCCGGCCCCCCACAGCCTGTCCCCACCCCATTGCCAGACCCCAGCATCCCAGCATCCGGACCCCCATGGGACCGACTCCGGCCACGTCCGAACAGCCGAGCGCCCCGAACGGGCAGATCAAGCCCGTCCGGGGCGTGGCTTTCCAGCCGCTGGGGTGTTCGAGGGGGAGGCGCGGGGCGCGCCGGTCGGGCCACCGGGGCGCGGGTGGGGTTGCGCCGGTCAGGGCCGCCGTGGCGCGGGTGGGGCTGCGCCGGTCGGGGCCGCCGTGACCCGGGGGTGGGATGCGCCGGTCGGGGCTGCCCGCGGCCCGGGGGTGGGATGCGCCGGTCGGGGCTGCCCGCGGCCCGGGGCTAGCCCCGCCAGGGGAGCTCCGCCGTCACCAGGGTCGGGCCGCCGACGGGGGACTCCACCACGAGGATCCCGTCCACCGCGTCCAACCGCTCAGCGAGCCCCGCGAGCCCGGAGCCCGCTCCCACGTCGGCCCCGCCCCGCCCGTCGTCGGTCACCTGGAGCATCAGCCGGTCCGCCGCCCGCCACACGTCCACGGACGCCCGCGAGGCCCCGCTGTGCTTGCTGATGTTCTGCAGGAGCTCGGAGACCGTGAAGTACGCGATGCCCTCGATCGCCGCCGCGGGCCGCGCGGGCAGGTCGACCTCCACGTCCACCGGCACGGTGCACCGCGCGGCGAGGGAGGAGAGGGCCGCGTCGAGCCCCCGGTCGGTGAGCACCGCGGGGTGGATGCCCCGCGCGAGGTCGCGCAGCTCCTGGAGGGCCACCTTCACCTCGCCGTGGGCCTCGTCGACCATCCGGGCCGCCGCCTGCGGGTCCTCCGCGAGCTTCTCCTTGGCGAGGCCGAGATCCATGGCCAGGGCGACGAGCCGGGCCTGCGCGCCGTCGTGCAGGTCCCGCTCGATGCGCCGCAGGTCCGCCGCCGCGGTGTCCACGACCACCCCCCGGTCCGACTCCAGCTCCTCGACGCGCGACACCAGCCGCGAGGGGCCGAGGAGCCCGAAGACCAGGACGCGGTCGACGGTGGTCAGGGCACGGATGATCCAGGGCGTGGCCAGCGTGATCAGCAGACCGGTGAGCGCGGTGAGCCCGATCTCGAAGGGGTTGTCCAGGTAGATGTGGTGCGTGGCGTCCCCGTAGAGCTGGATGCCGCCCTGGCCCGCGTACGCCGGGAAGACCCAGAACCACAGCGGGTACGTGAGCATCGCCCAGCCGTACGTCCAGAAGACCAGCGCCACCGCGAAGGCGAAGATCGCCCACGGCATGTGGACGACGGCGTACACCGCGTGCCGCCAGGAGACGCCGCTCTTCAGGACGGCACCCATCCAGGCCAGCGGCCCCGAGCCGCGCGGCTGGAGCGGGTGCGGGTCCTTCACGTCGACGCCGAGCAGCGTCCGCGCCCGCACCCGCTCAAGGGCGCCGAAGCCGCGGCAGGCGGTCAGCGCCAGGGCGAGCACGGGGACGCCGATGAACGTGATCAGCAGGCCCACGCCGAGCGTGAGCGTCGTCACCGCGAAGGAGAAGGCGATGACGCTGAGGGGCATCGACAGCAGCACGTACACGAACTCCCGCAGGGTGCGCCCCTCGAAGGGCGCCCGCAGCCAGACCGGGAGGAGGTGCTGGCGGGCCGTCTGGGCCCCGTCGCCCCCGTGGTCCTCGGCCCAGCGGCCGTCGAGGTCGCTCCTCATGAGGCGTCCGTACCCCTGTCCGTAGTCCGTGGCCATCGCTGCCGTCCGTTCCTGTTCGTCCCGCGCGGTTCCCGGCCCTCCGTGACCGGCGCGGGCTGCCTCTTGTCGTACTCCCAGAGTGCGCTCCGGGGCGTGCGGTGGGCCATGGAGCGCGTCGGCGTCTTCGGCCGGGGGTTTTCCCTACCCTCCGGGGGGATGTGGGCCCCGGCGGCGGAAGGGTGTGCTCCGGCCCGGCGCCCGCGCCGCGCCCGCCTCACCGGTCGCGCCACGGCAGCTCCGCCGTGATCGTCGTCGGCCCGCCCTGCGGCGAGTCGACGATGAACAGGCCGTCGACCGCGCCGAGCCGCTCGGAGAGGCCCGCCATGCCCGTGCCGCCGTCCAGGCTGGCGCCGCCGCGCCCGTCGTCGCGCACCTGGATGAGCAGCCGCTGGTCCGAGCGCCACACCTCGACGGCGGCGGTGCGGGCGCCGCTGTGCTTGGACACGTTCTGCAGGAGCTCGGAGACCGTGAAGTAGGCGATGCCCTCGATCGCCGCCGCCGGGCGCGCGGGCAGGTCGGCCGTCACCTTCACCGGCACCGTGCACCGCGCGGCCACCGAGGACAGCGCCGCGCTCAGGCCGCGGTCGGTGAGGACCGCGGGGTGGATGCCCCGGGCCAGGTCGCGCAGCTCCTGGAGGGCGAGCTTCACCTCGCCGTGCGCCTCGTCGACCATGGCCGCCGCCGCGTCCGGGTCCTCAAGGAGCTTCTCCTTGGCGAGGCCGAGCCCCATGGCGAGCGCGACGAGCCGGGCCTGCGCGCCGTCGTGCAGGTCCCGCTCGATGCGCCGCAGGTCCGCCGCCGCGGTGTCCACGACCACACCCCGGTCCGACTCCAGCTCCGCGATGCGCCGCTCCAGCTCGTCCGACGGCGAGAGCAGGCCGCGGGCCATCGCCCGGTCGGCGTTGGCGAGCGCCCGCACCACGAACGGCAGCACCGGCCAGAGCAGGAACAGGCCGCACAGCGCCAGCGTGAACGTCACGATGCCCCACGGCAGGCGTATGAAGCCGTACAGCACGGCCCGCCAGCCCACCGGGTCCTTCAGCGTCGACCACAGCCAGGCGAGGACCCCGCCGCCGCGCCGCGACTTCAGCGGCATGGGGCTCGGCTCGTCGATGTGCACGCCGAGCAGCGCCCGGGCCCGCGCTCGCTCGAACTTGCCGAAGAGCCGCGCCCCGTACAGCGCGAGCGCGAGCAGCGGCAGACCGATGACCGTGAACGACAGGAATCCGCCGATGAAGCACGCCGTCACCACGTACGTGAAACCGACCAGGCCCGCCGGGAGATTCAGCAGGAGGTGCAGGATCTCCTTCCAGGTGTGCGCGTCGTACGCGAACCGGGCAGGCGGCAGTGGCTCCGGTGTGGCCTGCGAAGACGTGGAACGTGGGGTCATATGAGCAAGAGTGCCCGGCCTGTGGCCCCGCGCGCCATGAGGGGGACCGCCGAACCGGACTGTGGATAACCCCACCAGATCGCTGTGGTGGATCCGGCGAACCGATCCGGCGGATCCGGCCGATGACGGACCCGCGGCCGACCGGTCCGTGACGGTCTGCTTACCTCGCCTTTAGCAGGCCCTAGACTCCCGTGCGTACAGATCGTCGAACAGGGCGAGTCACGGAGTGCAGGGAGCGAGGGGCTGACGTGCCAGGGACGACGTACGTCGCGGCGAGCTACTACGAGTCGTACTCCGTCGTCGGACTGCTCGCCGTGGTCGGCGTGCTGTTCGTCGCCGTGGCCTTCGGCGCCGGGCGGTTGCTGCGGCCCGTCGTGCCGACCCCCGAGAAGCTCCTCACGTACGAGTGCGGCGTGGACCCGGTCGGCGAGGGCTGGGCGCACACCCAGGTGCGCTACTACGTGTACGCCTTCCTCTACGTGATCTTCGCCGTCGACTCGATCTTCCTCTTCCCGTGGGCGACGGTCTTCGCCGAGTCCGGCTACGGCGCGACGACCCTCGTCGAGATGTTCATCTTCCTCGGCTTCCTCGCCGTGGGACTGCTGTACGCCTACAAGAAGGGCGTCCTCACATGGACGTGAACCAGGAGCCCGCGGGGGCCGAGCCCGTGCTCCTCCCGGAACCGAAGAAGCTGGGCGTCCTGTCCCGGCTCGCCCCCGAGCCGATGAAGGTGGTCCTGAACTGGGGCCGCCGCTACAGCCTGTGGGTCTTCAACTTCGGGCTCGCCTGCTGCGCCATCGAGTTCATCGCGGCCTCCATGGCCCGCCACGACTTCATCCGGCTCGGCGTCATCCCGTTCGCACCGGGCCCGCGCCAGGCCGACCTGATGGTCGTGTCCGGCACGGTCACCGACAAGATGGCGCCCGCCGTGAAGCGCCTGTACGAGCAGATGCCCGAGCCCAAGTACGTCATCTCCTTCGGCGCCTGTTCCAACTGCGGCGGCCCGTACTGGGACTCGTACTCCGTCACCAAGGGCGTCGACCAGATCATCCCGGTCGACGTGTACGTTCCCGGCTGCCCGCCCCGGCCCGAGGCGCTCCTCCAGGGCATCCTCAAGCTCCAGGAGAAGATCGCGCGGGAGTCCCTCGGCGAGCGGTACGCCCCCAACGGGGCGCGTCCGTCCACGGCCGCGCTGCGCAGCGACTTGGTGGCGCCGCCCACGTCCGCGCCTGGGGCTTCGGCTTCAGCTTCGGCTTCGGTTTCGGCACAGGAGGACGGCAGATGACCGGCTGGCTGTCCGCCCCCGTGGAGGAACTGTTCGGCGCGGAGGCGACCGCCGAAGAGTCGTACGACCTCCTGACCGTGGACGTGCCGCCCGCGTCCTGGCCCGAAGCCCTGCGCACCGCCCGGTCCACGCTCGGCTGCACGTACTTCGACTGGCTGAGCGCCGTCGACGAACCGGGCACGGGCTTTCGCGTGAGCGCCCACGTGGTGGCGCTGTCCCCGGTGCGGCGCCTCCTCGTCCGTACGACGGTTCCGCACGAGGCGCCCGTCCTGCCCTCCGCGGTCGACGTCTACGCGGGCGCGGCCTGGCACGAGCGCGAGACCCACGAAATGTTCGGCGTCCGCTTCGAGGGCCACCCGCACCTGGTCCCGCTGCTGCTTCCGGAGAACTTCGAAGGCCATCCCCTGCGCAAGGACTTCGTACTCGCGGCCCGGGTCGCGAAGGCGTGGCCCGGGGCGAAGGAACCGGGGGAGTCCGAGCACGGTGGCCCCAAGCGGCGCCAGATGCTGCCGCCCGGCGTGCCCGACCCGAACGAGTGGGGCCCGCTGAAGGGCCAGCTGCCCGCCGCCCCGGCGCGCCCCGCACGCGGAGCGGGCCGTGCCGCGGCCGCGGGGGAGCGCCCCGCACGGCGCACGCGGAGCGCGAGCGCGGGCTCGGCAAGCCAGAGCGCCGCTCCGACCGCCACTCCGGCCGCCGAGCCTCCGGCCACTGACGCCCCGGCCGCCGACCAGGCCCCCGCTCCCGCCCGGCCGCCGCGCCGCGCGCGCAGCGTGAGCCAGGGGTCGGCGTCGCAGCGTACGGCGGCGGAGACCCCCGCTCCGGCGGACGCGGCGCAGCCCCCCGAGGCCCCTGCCGCCGACGCCCCCGCCCCGGCCGCCCCGGCGCCGGACAAGCCGCAGCCCGCGCCGCGCGCCTCCGACGCCCCGTGGCACCACGCCCGCCCGGCCTTCGACACGCCGAAGCAGGCCCCCGAGCGGAAACCTCAAACGGCACCTCCAGAGGACACGGCACCTCCAGAGAACACGACACCGACCGAGGCCACAGAGACCACGGCGAACGAAGAGGACTCCGGGACCACCGGAGACAACGGGGACACCAGGACCACCCGGGAGACCGGGACCCCCAGGGAGACCGGGACCCTCCAGGACACCAGGAACGCCCCGGACACCGGCACCGAAGGAGGAGCGCAGTGAACGACGCCCTCGACGTCACCCTGCGACTCCTCGTCGTCTTCGTCGCCTTCCTCGCCCTGCCCCTGATCGTCGGCCAGACCGAACACAAGGTGATGGCCCACATGCAGGGCCGCCTCGGCCCCATGTACGCGGGCGGCTTCCACGGCTGGGCCCAGCTGGTCGCCGACGGCGTGAAGTTCGCGCAGAAGGAAGACGTCGTCCCCGCCGACGCGGATCGCCGCATCTTCCAGCTCGCCCCGGCCGTCGCCCTGTTGCCCTACCTCCTGGTCCTCGTCGCCATCCCCATCGGCCCCCAGGAGGGTGCCGTCGGCCAGGTCGTCGACGCGGGCATCTTCTTCGTCCTCGCCGTCATGGGCGTCGGCGTCCTGGGCTCGCTGATGGCGGGCTGGGCGTCGGCCAACAAGTTCTCCCTGCTCGGCGGCCTGCGCACCGCGGCCCAGCTGCTCGCGTACGAACTGCCGATGCTGCTCGCCGCCGCCTCCGTCGCGATGGCCGCGGGCACGGTCTCGCTGCCCGGCATCCTCAACGCCTTCGAGTGGTGGTGGCTGCCCTGGCAGATCGTCGGTGCCGTGGTCTTCTTCGTGGCCGGGCTCGCCGAACTCCAGCGCCCGCCCTTCGACATGCCGGTCGCCGACTCCGAGATTATCTTCGGCGCGTACACCGAGTACACCGGACTGCGCTTCGCGCTGTTCCTCCTCGCCGAGTACGCCGGGATCGTCGTCCTGTGCGGCCTCACCACCGTCCTCTTCCTCGGCGGCTGGCACGGACCCGGGGGCGCCGACGGCCTCGGCTGGGTGTGGACCCTCCTGAAGACGGGCCTCCTCGCCTTCGTCGTCATCTGGCTGCGCGTCACCTACCCCCGGCTCCGCGAGGACCAGCTCCAGAAGCTCTCCTGGACCCTCCTCGTCCCGCTCGCCCTGGCGCAGATCGCGCTCACCGGAATCGTGAAGGTGGCGATCAACTAATGGCCCGCCCGTCACCCGACCACCGCCCCTCAACGACGCCCTCCGGGCGGCCCCGCCTGTCCGTCCCCGGATCCGGCCTCGCCAAGGGCCTGGCCGTCACCCTCCGCACGATGACGCGGAAGTCCGTCACCGAGCAGTACCCCGACGTCCAGCCCGACCTGGCGCCCCGCACCCGCGGCGTCATCGGCCTGTTCGAGGAGAACTGCACGGTCTGCATGCTCTGCGCCCGCGAGTGCCCCGACTGGTGCATCTACATCGACTCCCACAAGGAGACGGTCCCGGCCGCCGCGCCCGGCGGCCGCGAGCGCAGCCGCAACGTCCTCGACCGCTTCGCCATCGACTTCTCCCTCTGCATGTACTGCGGCATCTGCATCGAGGTCTGCCCCTTCGACGCGTTGTTCTGGTCCCCGGAGTTCGAGTACGCCGAGACCGACATCCGCGAGCTCACCCACGAGCGCGACAAGCTCCGCGAGTGGATGTGGACCGTCCCGGCCCCGCCCGCCCTCGACCCCGCCGCCGAGGAACCCAAGGAACTGGCCGCCGCCCGCAAGGCCGCCGACAAGCTCGCCGCCGAGCGGGACGCCGCCGCACAGCAGGCCACCGAGCCCGAGGGGGACGCGTGAACGCCCACGTCGCCGCCGCGGCCCCCCACGGCTTCCTGTCCCCGACCGGCGTCGAGGTCGCCTTCCTCCTCGTCGGCCTGGTCACCCTCGGCGCCGCCATCGTCACCGTCACCACCAAACAGCTCGTGCACGCCGCGCTCTGGCTGGTCGTGGCGCTCGGCGGGCTCGCCGTCGAGTACCTCCTCCTGAGCGCCGAGTTCGTCGCCTGGGTGCAAGTCCTCATCTACGTCGGTTCCGTCGTGGTCCTCCTCCTCTTCGGCCTGATGCTCACCAGGGCCCCCATCGGCCGCTCCCCGGACGCCGACTCGGGCAACCGCTGGGTCGCGCTCGCCGTGGCCCTCGCCGCCGCTGCCGCCCTGGTGTGGGTCGTCGTGGACGCCTTCCGCACGCAGTGGATCGACCTCGACGGCCCCGCCCAGGGCTCCACCGAAGTGACCGGCGCGTTCCTCTTCCGGAACTGGGTGCTGCCCTTCGAGGCGCTGTCCGTACTGCTCCTCGCCGCACTGGTCGGCGCGATCGTGCTGTCCCGCAAGTCCAAGGAGGACCCCGGCGGCACGCCCCCGAGAGGCCCGCAGAGCCGCGGCGGCCCGCAGCCCCCCAAGGGCGCGACGGCCCCACAGGAGAGGACCCGCTGATGCACCTCGCCTACCCCGCCGTCCTCGCCGTCCTCCTCTTCTGCGTCGGCCTGTACGGCGTGCTCGCCCGCCGCAACGCGATCCTGGTCCTGATGTCCGTCGAGCTGATGCTCAACGCCGTCAACCTCAACCTCGTCGCCTTCGACGTCTGGCTGCGCGACACGCTCCACTCCGGCCAGGCCCTGACGCTCTTCACCATCGCCATCGCCGCCGCCGAGATCGGCATCGGCCTCGCGATCGTCCTGGCCGTCTACCGCAACCGCGGCACCTCCGCCGTCGACGACCTCCGCGACACCGCCGAACACCCCGACGGCGACGACGACGGCGACGACGACCTGGACGGCGCCGCCCTCGACGAGCCCGAGCCCGCCCCCGACGAGGCGGCCCAGCAGTCCCCGACGTCTCAGCAGTCGCAGAAGGCCGAGGCCACCGCGTGACCACGACCACCCTCGCCGTCCTCGTCCCCCTCCTGCCGTTCCTCGGCGCCGCCGCGGGCCTGCTGCTCGGCCGCACCGTCCCCGGCCTGGTGCGGCCCCTCGCGGTGCTGCCCACCCTGACGTCGCTGGTCCTCGCCGCCGTCGTGGCCGCCCGCCAGGGCGGCGACTCCGCCGTGGACGCGGCCACCCAGCTCACGCCCACCGGCTCGGTGCCGATCGACCTCGCCCTGCACATCGACGGCTTCGCCGCGCTCGTCGCCGTCCTCGTCGGCGTCGTCGCCTCCTGCGTCCAGATCTACTCGACGGGCTATCTGCGCGACGACCCGCGCTACCCCTCGTACGCCGCCCTCGTGTCGCTGTTCACCTCCGCGATGCTGCTCGTCGTCTACTCCGGCGACCTGATGGTGCTCCTGGTCGGCTGGGAGGTCATGGGCATCTGCTCGTACTTCCTCGTCGGCCACTACTGGGAGACCCCCGAGGCCCGAGCCGCCTCCCTGAAGGCCTTCCTGGTCACCAAGCTCGGCGACGTCCCCTTCCTGATCGGCCTGTTCGCGCTCGCCGTCGACGCCGGGTCGTTCCGGATCACCACCGTCCTCGCGACCGTCGCGGACGGCGGCCTCGACCACCCGACGCTGATCGCCCTGCTGCTGCTCGCGGGCGTGGCGGGCAAGTCCGCGCAGTTCCCGCTGCACACCTGGCTGCCCGACGCGATGGCGGGCCCGACACCCGTCTCCGCGCTGATCCACGCCGCGACGATGGTCGCCGCCGGTGTCTACTTCGTCGCCCGGCTCCTCCCCGTCTTCGCCGCCTCGTCGGCGGCCCTGGTCGTCCTCGCGGTCATGGCCGCCGTCACCATGGCCGGTTCCGCCCTGGCCGCGCTCGCCCAGGACGACATCAAGCGCGTCCTCGCGTACTCGACGATCGGTCAGCTCGGCTACATGACCGGCGCGCTCGCCGTCGGCGACCGGGGCGCCGCCGTCTTCCACCTCCTGTCCCACGGCGCCTTCAAGGCGCTCCTCTTCCTCGCCGCCGGCGTGGTCATCCACGCGGCGGGCACCAACTCCCTGGCCGCGATGTCCCGCATGCGGAACCTGCGCGCCCGCGTCCCCGACGCCTACTGGACGATGACCGTGGCGCTCCTCGCGCTCGCCGCGATCCCGCCGTTCAGCGGCTTCTTCTCCAAGGAGGCGGTGCTCGGCGCGGCCGAGCACGCGGCCACCGGGCACGCCGCGTCCGTCCCCGGCGCCGCGGGCTGGATCGTCCTCGTCGCGGGCCTGGTCAGCGCCCTCCTCACCGCCGCCTACGCGGCCCGGCTGTGGCTCCTCGCCTTCTACGGCAGGGGAGCGGAGGCACCGGACCACGGAAAGCAGCCCGTGGCTATGACCGCCGTGCTCTGGGTACTCGCCGTCCCCTCGCTCGCCTTCGGCGTGACTGTCGGCGTCCTCCCGGACTGGTTCGACGGCCACGAACTCGCCCCGAAGCTCACCACCTCCGTCCTCGGCACCGGCCTCGCCCTCGTCGGCGCCCTCGTCACCTACGGCGCCTGGCGGCACACCACGGCCCTCGCGGCCCGCGTGCCGATCGGCGCCGTCGCCGCCCGTCCCGAAGCCGACGGGGGAGAGGTCGAGGCGGAGGCCATCGCCACCCACACTCCCGCGTACGGCGACATCGCGAGCGCCCCCGACCCGGCGGACCCCGGCCGTCTGCTGCTCGGCCCGCTGCACCGCCACGCCGCCGCAGGCTTCCACCTGGACGCCGTCTACGCGGCCCTGTTCGTCCGCCCCGTCCAGGCGGGCGCCCGCCTCGTCCGCTTCCTCGACCGCGAGGTCGTCGACACGTACGTCCGTGGTGCGGGCGCCGCGCCCCGCCTGCTCGGCGCGGCCGTCCGGCGCGCGCAGACGGGCAACGTGCAGACCTATCTGAGCGCGCTGCTCGCGGGCACCGTCGTCCTGGCGGTCGCCGCCGTCCTCGTCGCCACCGCCGGAGCGTGAGCAGCAGTGATCGGTATCAGTGAGTCCGTGATGCAGTTCCTTCTCGCGTTGATCGTGGTCGGTCCGCTCGTCGGCGCCGTGGCCGCCCTCCTTCCGGCGCCGCCCGGGCTGAAGGGGAAGTCGCCCGACCAGGCCGTGCTGCGCCACGGCGTGACCGTGACCGGCGCGATCCTGCTCGCCGCGATCGTCCTCGCGCTCGGCTTCGACCACGACCACCCGTCGAAGATGCAGGCCACGACCGACATCAGCTGGATCCCCGCGCTCGACGTGCGCATCCACCTCGGCATCGACGGCATCTCCCTCCCCCTTCTGGTCCTGACCGCGCTGCTGACCTTCCTCTGCGCGCTGTACTCCTACTTCAAGCTGCCTGAGGGCCCGTCACCCAAGGCATTCGTCGCGCTGATCCTCGTGCTGGAGTCCGGCACCCTCGCGACCTTCGCCGTCCTCGACCTGCTGCTGTTCTTCCTCGCGTTCGAGATGGTCCTCATCCCGATGTACTTCCTCATCGCCCGCTGGGGCGGCGCCGAACGCACGCAGGCGGCTTGGAAGTTCATCCTCTACACGCTGCTCGGCTCCGTCGTGATGCTGCTCGGCCTCCTCCTCATCGGTCTCAAGTCCGGCACTTTCGACATGGTGGCACTCGCCACTGACAATCACCCCGAGCTCACCAAGTCCGTGCAGGTCATCGCCGTTCTGGCGATCGGCGTCGGGCTCGCGGTCAAGACGCCGATGTGGCCGCTGCACAGCTGGCTGCCGGACGCCCACACCGCCGCCCCGACCGTCGGCTCGGTCCTGCTGGCCGGTGTCCTGCTGAAGATGGGTACGTACGGGTTCGTCCGGATCCTGCTGCCGATCGCGCCGGACGGCATGCGGACCTTCGCGCCCTACCTCGCCGCGTTCGCCGTCGTCGGGATCGTCTACGGCTCGCTCGCCTGCCTCGCGCTCGCGCGGCCCGGCGCGAAGGGCGACCTCAAGCGCCTCATCGCGTACTCGTCCGTCGGCCACATGGGCTTCGTGCTGCTCGGCATCTCCACGATGAGCCCGACCGGCGTGAACGGCGCCCTGTTCGCGAACATCGCCCACGGCCTGATCACCGGCCTGCTGTTCTTCCTCGTCGGCGCCCTCAAGGACCGCACCGGCACCAGCGACCTCGACGCCCTAGCCGAGGGGTCCGGCGCCGCCCTCTACGGCAAGGCCCCGCGCCTCGGCGGCCTGCTCGCCTTCGGGGCCGTCGCCTCGCTCGGGCTGCCGGGCCTCGCCGGGTTCTGGGGCGAGATGCTCGCCCTGTTCGGCGCGTTCAAGCCCGCGGACGGCCTCAGCCGCCCGGCGTACCTCACGTTCATGGCGGTCGCCGCCTTCGGCACCCTCCTGACGGCCGCGTACATGCTCATCGTCGTCCGCCGCGTGTGCATGGGCCCGGCCGCCGGAGAGGACGCGCCCCGGCTCGCCGACGTCCACGGCTACGAGTTCGCCGCCTGGACCCCGCTCGTCGCCCTCACCGTCCTCGCCGGACTCTGGCCCGCGGCCCTCCTCGGCCTCACCGACCCGGCCGTGCAGCAGCTCCTCGCGGGAGGAAAGTCGTGACCGTGGCCCCCACCGACAGCGCCTTCGTCGAGAGCGCGGCCAGCGTCGTCCAGAGCGTCGACTGGCCCGCGGTCCTGCCGCCCACCATCACGGCCGTCGTCGCGCTCGCCGTGCTCGTGATCGACCTCTTCGTAGGGGAGCACCGCAAGGCGCTCCTCGGCTGGATCTCCCTCGCGGGCCTGGCCGCCGCCGCGCTCTCCATGTTGCCGATCGCCGACTCCCACCACCGCGACACCTTCTGCGTGGTCGGCACGGACGGCACCGTCTGCAGCTACACGGTCGACGAGTTCACCCTCGCCATCCAGCTCCTCGTCCTCGGCGGAGCGCTGCTCGCCGGTCTGCTGTCCCTGAGCACCCTCAAGGACGCACGGGCCGCCAAGCGGGAGCTCCCCGAAGGGGAGTTCTGGTTCCTGCTCCTGTCGTCGGTCGCGGGCGCCGTCCTGCTGCCCGCCTCCCGCGACCTGGCCACGCTCGTCGTCGCCCTCGAAGTCGCCTCCCTGCCCGCGTTCGCCCTGGTCGGCCTCAAACGCGGGGACAAGCGGTCCGCCGAGGCCGCCCTGAAGTTCTTCCTCTCCTCGGTCGCCGCCACCGCGGTGACCCTCCTGGGCGTGAGCTTCGTGTACGCGGCCACGGGCACCCTCTACCTCACCGAGCTGGACGAGAAGCTCGGGCAGGTCGACGGGCAGCTGGAGACGCTCGCCCAGGCCGGTGTCGTGCTGACCCTCGTCGGATTCGCCTTCAAGGTGGCGGCCGTCCCGTTCCACTTCTGGGTACCCGACGCCTACGTAGGCGCGCCCCTGCCCGTCGCCGCGTACCTCTCTGTCGTCGGCAAGGCGGTCGGCTTCACCGGGCTCATCCTCGTCACCGTCGTCGGCTTCCGGTCGTACGACGACGTGTGGGGCCCGGCCATCGCCGCACTGGCCGCGCTCACCATGACGGCGGGCAACGTCGCCGCCCTCAGACAGCAGGCCACGCGCGCGTACAGCGCGGTCCGACTGCTCGCCTGGTCGTCGGTCGCCCAGGCGGGCTACCTCCTGGTGCCGATCGCGTCGGCCGGATTCGACAACGGACGGGGCGAGGGCGCCACCGCGGACGCCGTCGGCGCCACCGTCGCCTACGCCCTGATGTACGCCGTCGTGAACCTGGGGGCCTTCGCCGTGGCCGCGTTCGTCGGCCGCACGCGGCGCAAGAACCGCGTCAGCGACTACCGGGGTCTGTACGCCAAGAGCCCGCTGTCCGCCCTCACCCTGGCCTTCTTCCTGCTCTGCCTCGCGGGTCTGCCCCCCGGCATCATCGGCCTCTTCGCGAAGGTCACCGTCTTCTCCGCGGCCGTCGACGCGGGCCTCGGCTGGCTCGCCGTGATCATGGCGGTCAACGTGGTGATCGCCCTGTACTACTACCTCCAGTGGACGGCGCTGCTGTTCCGCGCCCCCGAGGGCGAGCCCGCCCGGCACCGCGTCCCCGCCCCGCTCACCGTGGCCATCGTCGCGACCGCGGTCCTCGGAATCGCCCTCTCCGGAGCGCCCCAGCTCGTCCTGAGGTTCACCGGGACCAGCCCGTTCTGACGCCTTCCTGAAGCCGCTCCGCCCCGGAGGCGACCGCGTCACCCGGGCGGCTCACAGCGGCTCCGGCGCGCACAAGGGAACTAGCTCCTCCCGCCTGGCGTTGACCAGGAAGGGAGGGTCCACTGAACAGTGGAAGACCAGCAAGCAGAGGGTTCCCCCGCGCACCACCAGGAGGGCGTACCGTGCACCGCCGAACCAACGGGCTGAAAACCGCCGTACTCCTCGGGGGACTGTCGGCACTCATCCTCGTCATCGGCAGTTTCTTCGGCCGTACGGGCCTGATCGTCGCGCTCTTCGTAGCCATCGGGACGAACGCGTACGCGTACTGGAACAGCGACAAGCTGGCCCTGCGCGCCATGCGCGCCCGCCCGGTCAGCGAATTCGAGGCCCCCGAGCTGTACCGCATGGTGCGCGAGCTCTCCACCCAGGCCCGCCAGCCCATGCCCCGTCTGTACATCTCACCCACCGAGGCGCCGAACGCCTTCGCGACGGGCCGCAATCCGCGCAACGCCGCCGTCTGCTGCACGGAGGGCATCCTGCGCATCCTCGACCAGCGCGAGCTGCGCGGCGTCATCGGCCACGAGCTGAGCCACGTCTACAACCGGGACATCCTGATCTCCTCGGTCGCCGGCGCCCTCGCCTCGGTCATCATGTTTCTGGTCAATTTCGCCTGGCTGATTCCCGTCGGCCGGTCGAACGACAACGAGGGCCCCGGCATCTTCGGCATGCTCCTGATCATGCTGCTCGGCCCGCTGGCGGCCTCCATCATCCAGCTCGCCATCAGCCGCTCCAGGGAGTACGAGGCCGACGCGTCCGGTGCCCAGCTCACCGGCGACCCCCTGGCCCTCGCGAGCGCGTTGCGTAAACTCGACGCCGGTACGAAGCAGTTGCCGCTCCCTCCCGAGCCGCGGCTGGAAACGGCGAGTCACATGATGATCGCGAACCCGTTCCGGCCGGGCCAGGGTATGTCGAAGATGTTCTCCACCCACCCGCCGATGGCGGAGCGCATCGCCCGGCTCGAAAAGATGGCAGGTAGCCCGCGATGAAAGTAATCCTGAACCTCATCTGGCTCGTCCTGTGCGGACTGTGGATGTGCTTCGCCTACCTGGTCGCGGGCCTGATCCTGTGCATCACGATCATCGGCATCCCGCTCGGCCTCGCGGCCTTCCGCATCGGCCTCTTCGCCCTGTGGCCCTTCGGCCGCAAGGCCGTCGAGCGGTCCGACGCGGGCGCGCCGTCCCTGATCGGCAACGTGGTGTGGCTGATCCTCGCGGGCTGGTGGCTGACCATCGGCCACATCATCACCGGCGTCCTGCTGTGCCTCACGATCATCGGCATCCCGCTGGGCCTCGCCAACTTCAAGATGATCCCGATCTCCCTGATGCCCCTGGGCCGCGAAATCGTGCCCACGGACGAGCCGTTCGGCGCGGCGTCGGTACGACCGGCACCCGCCGGGCATCCGCAGAACCAGGGGTGGTGACCCGCTCCGAAGAGGCGGGGCTCCGGCCGAGGGCTCGCCGGGACGGTCAGCGCCCCGCGGCGATGGCGCGCCCAGGCCTGGTGGCGCCTTCCTGAGCGTGGCGCACCTGGCAGCAGGGGCTCCCTCACCGCCACGGGCCCTCTCACGGACAAGGCAGGGCCACGGGCTCGCTCACGGACAAGGCAGGGCGGCCACTGGCACCTTCACGGACAAGGCAGGGCCACAGCCGGGGGACCGCTGACCGGGGACCGCCGGGGATCGCCTGCACCCGCCAGGAACTGACGCCCCCGCCGGGCCAGCCCCGGCCCACGTCAGCCCCGCCCCCCGATCCACCGCCGCACCCCGTAGGCCACACCCCCCACCGCCACCACCCCCGCGCCGACCGCCACCGAAACCCCCGGCAGCGCGAACGCCAGCACCACGCACCCCACGGCGCCCACCACCGGCCCCACGCGCGCGAGGGGCGCCCGACTCAGCGTCCACGCCGACGCGTTGGCGATCGCGTAGTACAGGAGCACCCCGAACGACGAGAAGCCCACCGCGCCACGCACATCCACCGTCGCGGCCAGCAGGGCCACCACCGCGCCCACGGCGAGCTCCGCCCGGTGCGGCACCTGGAAGCGCGGATGCACGGCGGCGAGCGCCCCCGGCAGATGGCGGTCGCGCGCCATGGCGAGCGTCGTCCGCGACACGCCCAGGATCAGCGCGAGCAGCGACCCGAGCGCCGCCACGGCCGCCCCCACCCGCACCACCGGCACCAGGCCCGGCGCCCCCGCGGCCCGCACGGCGTCCGCCAGCGGAGCCGAAGCCTCCGCGAGTCCGCCCGCCCCCAGCACGGCGAGCACCGCCACAGCCACGCACGCGTACACCGCGAGCGCGATGCCGAGGGCCAGCGGAACCGCGCGCGGAATGGTGCGCGCCGGATCGCGTACCTCCTCGCCCAGCGTCGCCACGCGCGCGTACCCGGCGAAGGCGAAGAACAGCAGCCCCGCCGCCTCCAGGACCCCGCCGAAGCCACCGCCGGAGAGCCCCACGTCCACGCGTCCAGCCGTGGCCTCCGAAGAGCCCAGACAGACCGCGACGACCAGCACGAGGACCGCGAGCACCCCGGCCACGATCACCCGGGTCAGCCACAGCGACTTCCGCACGCCCAGGTAGTTCACGGCCGTCAGGGCCACCACGGCGGCCACCGCGACGGCGTGCGCCTGCCCGGGCCACGCGTACGCCCCCACCGTCAGCGCCATGGCCGCGCAGGAGGCCGTCTTGCCGACGACGAATGCCCATCCCGCCAGATAGCCCCAGAACTCCCCGAGCCGCTCCCGCCCGTACACGTACGTCCCGCCGGACTCGGGGTAGCGCGCCGCGAGCCGGGCCGAGGCCACGGCATTGCAGTACGCGACCACGGCGGCGACCGCGAGCGCGATCAGCAGCCCCGACCCGGCCGCGTCGGCCGCGGGCCCGAGGACCGCGAAGATCCCGGCCCCCACCATCGCGCCGAGCCCGATCACCACGGCGTCGCGGACCCCGAGCGTCCGCCGCAGCTCCCCCGCCTCACCAGGCCCCTGTCGCCCCGTCCGCCCTGTCATGGGCCCGCACCCTAGCGACCCGCGGGAACCGCCACCGCCCCTCGCGACGTCCCACAGGACAACAACGCACGAAAAGGCACGAAAGGTCAGGTCACCGCATGGGCGTCATCAGCTGGATCATTCTGGGCCTCCTCGCCGGTGCCACCGCCAAGATCCTGCTCCCGGGCCGCGACCCGGGCGGCTTCGTCGGCACGACGGTGATCGGCATCGCGGGCGCCTTCGTGGGCGGCTGGATCTCCGCGCGCTTCCTCGACCGGCCCATAGCCGAGCACTTCTTCGACGGCGCGACCTGGACGGCGGCCATCGGCGGCTCGCTCGTCCTGCTCATCGCCTACCGCATCCTCTTCGGCCACTCACGGCGCTGACTCCGCCGGACGGCCGCGGACGTCCCCACGAGGCACCTACGAGTTCCCCACACAGACCGCAGCCAGCAGCAAGGGCGGGCACCCGACCCGGGTGCCCGCCCCCTTGTGTCCCACGGCGTGCGTACGACTCGACCGCGTACTCGACTACCTACCGGTAGTTCACGAACTGCAGCGCGAAGTCGAAGTCCTTGCCCTTCAGGAGGGCGATCACGGTCTGGAGGTCGTCGCGGCTCTTCGAGCTGACGCGCAGCTCCTCGCCCTGCACCTGCGCCTTGACGCCCTTGGGGCCCTCGTCGCGGATGATCTTCGCCACCTTCTTCGCGTTGTCCTGGGAGATGCCCTCCTCGATCGACGCGAAGATCTTGTACTCCTTGCCGGACAGCTGCGGCTCGCCCGCGTCCAGCGACTTCAGCGAGATGCCCCGCTTGATCAGCTTGGACTGGAACACGTCGAGGATCGCCTTCACGCGGTCCTCGCCGTTCGCCTCCATCAGGATCTTCTCGCCGGACCACGAGATCGAGGCACCCGTGCCCTTGAAGTCGTAGCGCTGCGAGATCTCCTTGGCCGTCTGGTTGAGGGCGTTGTCGACCTCCTGCCGCTCGACCTTCGAGACGATGTCGAAACTGGAGTCGGCCATGTCCTGTGGCTCCTTGTATCGGTATCTGCGTACTCAGCGGGTACACGGCCTTCAGTCGCCGACCGCATCCGCAAAGCCTAGCCACTGCCCCCGCGCCGGGTGCCGATCAATCGGGTGGCGAAGCACCCCTGGGCATCAGGTATCGTTTACGTCGTTGCCACGGAGCACCGCGAGAGCGGGGCCAGGCAGCAAACCCGGCGGTGTGCCCGAGCGGCCAAAGGGAGCAGACTGTAAATCTGCCGGCTCAGCCTTCCCAGGTTCGAATCCTGGCGCCGCCACGCTGAGAGAGACCCTCTCCGATCTGTGTTTACGCAGGTCGGAGAGGGTCTTTGCGTTTCCCTGGAGGGGCATCAAGGGATCACTTGCGCCGATCGAAAAGCGGGTCGAAAATGGGTGATCTGCCTCACATTGCCCTGGTCGTGCCCTTGCCTCGGTCGCGCCACCCGCCTCGGTCGCACTGCCTGCCTCGCGAAGGGGGCCGACGCGGGAGTGGGTGCGCGACGCACGCGGGTGCCGTGGGCACACTGGTGACATGTCGTCCAGTTCAGCGCGTCGCAGGCACTGCCCGGAGTGTCGGCGCGAAATCGCCGTCGTCGGCGGGCGGTTCGCTCGTCACGACCCGCCGGGGCCGCGCGGCGGGGAGGACCTGGTCTCGTGCCCCGGCTCGCGTCGGCACGCCCAGATCGGCGCCGCGCAGCCCGCACTCGACGGCTACGTAGTGCCTGAATTCCCCGGCCAGTTGCCCTTGTTCTGAGCCCCGGCCGCGCCCGGTGTCGTGCGGGTCAGTTCCCGGCGACCGACTTCACGGCCACCGACACCGGCACGGAACCGCTGACCAGTTCGAGGGTCAGGCCCGCCGTCGCCGGGGTCTCCAGGAGCTCGGCGAGCACCGCGGCCACGTCGTCGCGCGGGACGGGACCGCGCCCCGTCGACGCCTCCAGGCGCACCAGGCCCGTGCCCGCGTCGTCCGTGAGCATCCCCGGGCGCAGAATCGTCCAGTCGAGAGCCGCACGTCCGCGCACGTCCGCGTCGGCCTCGCCCTTGGCGCGCAGATACGCGTCGAAGATCTCGTCCCCCGCGTGGTTCGGGTCCGCGCCCATCGACGACACCACCACGTACCGCCGCACCCCGGCCCGCTCCGCCGCGTCCGCGAACAGGACGGCGGCCGCGCGGTCCACGGAGTCCTTCCGGGCGGCGCCGCTGCCGGGGCCCGCGCCCGCGGCGAACACCACCGCGTCCGCGCCCTCCAGATGCCCCGCGACCTCCTCGACGGACGCCGACTCCAGGTCGCACAGCACCGGCTCGGCACCGGCCTCCCGCAGATCCGACTCGTGCGCCGAATTGCGGATGACTCCTACGGCTTCGTCCCCACGCGCGGCGAGCAGCCGCTCCAGACGCAGGGCGATCTGTCCATGGCCTCCAGCGATGACAATGCGCATGCTTCCGACGGTACGGCAGATCCGGCCGCTCGGCCTCGGACAGCACCCGCGACGCCCCCGTCCCCGCAGGCGTACGCCGTCACGCCCCCCGCCCCTGCCGCGGCAGGCCGAGCGCCACCGCGGCCGCGGAGTCGCAGTACTCGCGCACCGCGCTCGTCCGTGCCACCACGCGCCCCCGATGCACCACCACACGGCTGTACGCCAGCGACAGCGCCCCTTCGAGGCTGTCGCCGCGCACGGCGAGGAGTTCGGCGGGGAAGCCCGCCTCGATCCTGACCGGCGGCAGGCCCATGGCCTCGCGGGCGGCCGAACTCACCGTGGCGTACGCCTCGTCGGGGCGCAGCCCGCCGCGCGAGGCCAAGAGGTACGCCGCCTCCAGCGGATCCCCGCGGCCCACGGGGTTCGCGACGTCGCGCAGCGCGCCGCTGCCCGCCGCGACCCGCACCCCGGCGGCCCGCAGCAGGCGCACCGGAGGCGTGCCGGTACCGCCCGGCAGCGCGCCGCAGCCGCCCTGCGGCAGGCACACCACCGCCACCCCGGCCGCCGCGAGTTGCTCCGCCGCGCGCGTGGCCACGTCGGAGGGCAGCCGCCCCAGACCGCCGCAGGGGCCGACCGCCACACCGGGCCGCAGGCCCCCGGCCATGGCGGCGAGTCGGCCGAGGCGTGCCGGGTCGCCGCCGTCCGTGTGCAGGTCGACGGGGCGGCCGTACTCCGCCGCGAGATCGAGGACCGCCTCCGCGTACCCCGTCGGATCGGGGTCCAGATCCGGGCAACCGCCCACTACGGAGGCCCCCATCCGCACCGCGTCCCGCAGCATCGCGAGCCCGTCGGCCCCGGCCGCGCCCGTCAGGAGCCGCGGCACCGCGACCACGGACAGGTCGACGAGCCCACGCAGCGACCGGCGCGCCTGGAGCACCGCCTCCAGGCAGCCAAGACCCTGCACGCCCCCGACGTGTACGTGCGCGCGCAGCGCCGTCGCCCCGTGCCCCAGCTGCAACAACGCCGCCTCGGTGGTGCGGCGTTGGACGTCCCGCGCGTCGTACGACACGGGCCCTTCGCGGAGCGCGGACAGCGCCGTGTCGCTGTGGGCGTGCGGCTCGGCGGCGGCGGGCAGCAGCAGGAAGCCGCTCAGGTCCACGCGCGCGGCGTGCGCGCTGAGGCTGCCCGCCGTGCCGACGGCCTCGATGCGCCCGGCGCCGACCCGGACGTCCACGGCCCTGCCGTCCACGAGCCGCGCCCCGCAGAGCAGCAGGGCTCCGGAGGTGGCGTCGGGCTCGGCGGAGTGGGGCTGCTGCGGCTGACTGTCGGGCATCGCGCTCCTGGGGCTCGGGGGCGGCGCGGACGCGGCTTCGAGGCGCGCAAGATCACGCAGGGTGAGGCGAGCCTAGGACGGCGGCGGCCCCGCTTCGCGGAGGAGCGCATTAGTCGTACCGCTGTGGTGCGGGAACCGTGCCGTCGTGGCGTGCGCGTCCTACCGCCCTGCCGCCCTGCCGCCCTGCCGCCCTACCGTCGTGCCGTCGTGGCGCGTGCGCCCTGCCGCTGTGGCGCGGGCGCGCTCAGGCGTGCCGGTGCGGCGCTGGTGAGCCCACGTGCCCGTGTGACGCCTGGTGGTCCGCGTACCGGTGTGGCGCACGTGCTCGGTGGTGGCTCGCGAGGCGCTGTGACACGTACGGGACGGGCTGATCGGGGCGCCCGCCACGACCCCGGACGGGCCTCGCGAAACGGATTTGGGCGAACGGCTGCCGAGCGTGTAATGTCTTCATCGCTCGCCCCAATAGCTCAGTCGGTAGAGCGTCTCCATGGTAAGGAGAAGGTCAACGGTTCGATTCCGTTTTGGGGCTCTGATGTGAAGGGTTCCTCGCCTCGGCGAGGATCCGCATCACATCTGCAGCGGTGTAGCTCAGTCGGTAGAGCAAGCGGCTCATAATCGCTGTGTCACCGGTTCAAGTCCGGTCACCGCTACACACAGTAGCCGATTGCGGGGTCGGTCCTTCGATCGGCTACTCTTTATGCGTTCATCCGTCCATCCGTCCGTCATAGGAGCACTCACGTGGCTGCCACCGACGTCCGCCCGAAGATCACGCTGGCCTGCGTGGAGTGCAAGGAGCGGAACTACATCACCAAGAAGAACCGGCGTAACAACCCGGACCGTCTTGAGATGAAGAAGCACTGCCCGCGTTGCAACTCGCACACCGCGCACCGCGAGACGCGATAAACACAGGCTAGAACTAGAGGCCGCCCCCGTTGTTTCGGGGGTGGCCTCTAGTCGTTTGTGGATCCTGGAGATCCCCGGGAGGTTCCCTGGGGATCTCCAGGGAATCCCGTACCCCCGATGTAGATCCAGTAGATCCAGAAGAGATCTGGTGGACCCAGTCTTTGCGGATCGCCGGTAGCGTCTCTTGTTCGATCTCTCGCCAAGGCCGTAGCCGGTCTGCGGCTCCGTGCGGGCGCGCACCGGCGGCACCGGGCTCGCGAGAATCCGAGCTCATTGGAACCCAGCTGCAGGAGGTGCCGAGCCATGGCGCTCGACCAGTCCTTCGTCGGGCGGACCTACCCGCCCACTGACCCGTACGAGGTCGGCCGCGAGAAGATCCGCGAGTTCGCGGTCGCGGTGGGCGACGCCAACCCGGCGTACGCCGACCCGGAGGCCGCCAAGGCGCTCGGCCACCGCGACGTCATCGCCCCGCCGACCTTCGTGTTCGCGATCACGTTCAAGGCCGCGGGCCAGGTCATCGAGGACCCGCAGCTGGGGCTCGACTACAGCCGCGTCGTGCACGGCGACCAGAAGTTCGCGTACACCCGCCCCGTGTACGCGGGCGACCGGCTCACCGTCACCTCGACCATCGAGGCGATCAAGTCGATGGCGGGCAACGACATCCTGGACATCCGCGGCGAGGTCCACGACGAGGCGGGCGAGCACGTGGTGACCGCGTGGACCAAGCTCGTCGCGCGCGCGGCCGGGACCGAGGAGGCGTAAGGCGATGGCAGAGAAGATCGCATACGACGACGTGGAGGTCGGCACGGAGCTGCCGACCCAGACCTTCCCCGTGACGCGCGCCACGCTGGTGCGGTACGCGGGCGCTTCCGGGGACTTCAACCCGATCCACTGGAACGAGAAGTTCGCGGTGGAGGTCGGCCTGCCGGACGTCATCGCGCACGGCATGTTCACCATGGCCGAGGCCATCCGCGTCGTGACGGACTGGACCGGTGACCCGGCCGCCGTCGTCGAGTACGGCGTGCGCTTCACCAAGCCCGTCGTGGTCCCGAACGACGACGAGGGCGCGACGATCGAGGTCAGCGCCAAGGTCGCGGCCAAGCTCGACGACAACAAGGTCCGCGTGGACCTGCTGGCGACCAGCGCCGGGCAGAAGGTCCTCGGAATGTCGCGCGCGGTCGTGCGGCTGGCCTGAGGCCCGAAGCCCAAGGCCCAAGGCCTGCGGAGGCCCGCCCGCGAGGCCGTGAGGTCAGGGCGATGAAGTAGGCGAAGTAAGGGGCGTTCTCCATTGCGAGGCGCCCCTTACGCGTAACGGCCCCCCGGCCTGATCAACGCTCCGCGCAGGAGCCACGTTCCAGTCCCTCGGCCGCCTCGCCCACCCCCCTTGACGTAGTTAGTGATTGAGTACTAACTTACTCGCATGGTCAGGATGAGCGCGGAAGAGCGGCGCGAGAGCGTCATTCGGGCGGCGATGAGCGAGTTCGCCCGAGGCGGCTACCACGGGACGTCCACCGAGGCGATCGCCAAGCGCGTCGGGGTCTCGCAGCCGTATCTCTTCCGCCTCTTCCCCGGCAAGAAGGCGATGTTCCTCGCGGCGTCGGCGCGCTGCTGCGAGGAGGTCCGGAAGGTGTTCGAGACGGCGAGCGAGGGGCTCCAGGGCGAAGAAGCCCTGCACTCCATGGCGCGGGCGTACCACGGCCTCATCACGGAGGACCCCGACAAGCTGCACATGCAGCTCCAGACGTACGTGGCCGTGGCCGCCGCCGAGGCGGCCGGGGACTACGAGTTCGGCGAGATGGTGCGCGCCGGCTGGATGGAGCTCTGGGAGACCGTGCACCTGCCGCTCGGCGCCGACGTGGACGAGACGACGACTTTCCTGGCCTACGGGATGCTGCTCAACGCCCTGTCGGCCATGGGTTTTCCGCCTGAGCACCGGGTGTGGGAAGGGTTCTACGCCTCGGCGCAGCCTCCGGGGGAGGCGAAGAGGCCCCAGCTCGTGAAGGAGCCGGAGTCGGCGCGGGTTCCGGGGCAGTCCCCGTAGGGGCGTCCGGCCCGGTGGAATCGCCCGGTGTCCGGGCGTTCTTCTGCCCGCAGAAGTTAGTCATCAATTACTAACCAAAACGGCGTCTGCGAAGACGGCGTCTGCAAGACGGCGTCTACGAAGACAGCATCGGTAAAACAGTCTCTGGGGGAGCGATGTCACAGCAAGCGGTACCGCGCGGAAGAGTCGTGTGGGCCCTCGTCATCACCAGCGTCGCCGGGTTCATGGCGGCCCTGGACAACCTCGTCGTCACGACCGCGCTGCCCTCCATCCGGGAGGACCTCGGCGGCGGACTCGAGGACCTGGAGTGGACGGTGAGCGCCTACACCCTCACCTTCGCCGTGCTCCTGATGTTCGGCGCGGCCCTGGGGGACCGCTTCGGGCGCCGCAAGCTCTTCGGGGCGGGCCTCGCCGTCTTCACCGCGGCCTCCGCGGCCGCCGCCCTCGCGCCCGGCTTGGAGGAGCTGATCGCGGCCCGCGCGGTGCAGGGCGTCGGCGCGGCCATCATGATGCCGCTCACCCTCACCCTGCTCACGGCCGCCGTGCCCGCGGCCAAGCGCGGCATGGCGTACGGGATCTGGGGGGCCGTCAACGGCCTCGCGGTCGCCAGTGGGCCGCTCATCGGCGGCGCCCTGACCGAACACGTGTCCTGGCAGTGGATCTTCTGGCTGAACGTTCCGCTGGGCATCGCCCTGCTGCCGCTGGCCCGTCTGCGCCTCACCGAGTCGTACGGGACCGGCGCCCGGCTCGACGTCGCAGGCACCCTGCTCGCCAGCGGCGGTCTGTTCGGCATCGTCTACGCCCTGATCCGCGGCAACGTCGACGGCTGGACCAGCGCGCCCGTCCTGACCGGCCTGATCGCGGGCAGCGCCCTGCTCGCCGGGTTCGTGCACCACGGCATCCGCAACCGGGCCCCGATGCTGCCCATGCGGCTGTTCCGCAACCGTGCCTTCTCCGCGATCAACGCCGCCAGCCTGCTGATGTTCGTCGGGATGTTCGGCTCGATCTTCCTGCTCAGCCAGTTCCTCCAGGGCGTGCTCGGCTACTCGCCGACCGAGGCGGGCCTGCGGATGCTGCCCTGGACCGGCATGCCGATGATCGTCGCGCCCATCGCCGGGTACCTCTCCGACCGCATCGGCGGCCGCCCGGTCGTCACCGCGGGCCTCGCGTTCCAGGCCGTGGGCCTCGGCTGGTTCGCCCTGATCGTCTCTCCGGACGTGTCGTACGCCGCCCAGTTGCCCGCCCTGATCATCAGCGGGATCGGCATGGCCCTGTACTTCGCCCCGGCCGCGAGCCTGGTCATGTCCAGCGTCCGCCCCGCCGAGCAGGGCATCGCCTCCGGAGCGAACAACGCGCTGCGCGAGGTGGGCGGCGCGCTCGGCATCGCCGTCCTCGCCTCGGTCTTCTCCGCGCAGGGCGGGTACGAGTCGCCGCGGGCGTTCGTGGACGGGCTCGAGCCCGCGCTGTGGGTGGGCGCGGGAGTCGTCGCCCTGGCGGCCGCCGCCGCGGCGCTGCTGCCGGGGCGGCGGGCCGGGCAGGCCGACGGTTCCGTCGCCGCTCCGGCCGCGGAGGAACGGGTGCCGGTCAGCGCGTGAGGCCGTAGCGTCCACCGACCCACCCGCCCCTCCCGGGCGGGTGGGTTCGCGCCTGCCCGCCCGGCGCCCCGGAGGCCCGGCGCCCGGGCGGGGGAGCGGGCCCGCATACCCTGGTGTGCGTGCAGGTACTTGACGACGCCCCCCTCGCCCCGCTGACCACCTTCCGGCTCGGCGGCCCCGCCGACCGGCTGATCACCGCCACGACCGACGCCGAGGTGGTCGCCGCCGTCCGCGAGGCCGACGCGTCCGGTACGCCGCTGCTGCTCATCGGCGGCGGCAGCAACCTGGTCATCGGCGACAAGGGCTTCGCCGGAACCGCGCTGCGCATCGCCACCACCGGCTTCGCGCTCGACGGCACCACGCTGGAGCTCGCGGCGGGCGAGGTGTGGACGGACGCCGTGGAGCGGACCGTCGCGGCCGGTCTCGCGGGCGTCGAGTGCCTCGCCGGGATCCCGGGCTCCGCGGGCGCGACCCCCATCCAGAACGTGGGCGCGTACGGCCAGGAGGTCTCCCAGACCATCACCGAAGTGGTCGCGTACGACCGCAGGACCGACGAGACGGTCACCCTCTCGAACGAGGAGTGCGTGTTCTCGTACCGCCACAGCCGCTTCAAGGCCGACCCCGAGCGCTATGTGGTCCTGCGCGTGCGCTTCGCGCTGGAGGACGCGGACGGCATGAGCGCCCCCATCCGGTACGCGGAGACGGCCCGCACGCTCGGCGTCGAGGTCGGCGACCGCGTCCCGGCGGCCGTGGCCCGCGAGACCGTCCTGAAGCTGCGCGCGGGTAAGGGCATGGTGCTCGACGCCGAGGACCACGACAGCTGGTCGGCCGGGTCGTTCTTCACCAACCCGATCCTCACCGACGCGGAGTTCGCCGCCTTCCACGCGCGCGTGGCCGACCGGCTCGGCCCGGACGTCGCCCCGCCCGCCTTCCCCGCGGGCGAAGGACACGTGAAGACCTCCGCCGCCTGGCTCATCGACAAGGCCGGGTTCCCCAAGGGCTACGGCCAGGGCCCCGCCCGCATCTCCACCAAGCACACGCTGGCCCTCACCAACCGCGGCGGCGCCACCACGCAGGACCTGCTCGACCTGGCGCGCGAGGTCGTCGCGGGCGTACGGGACGCCTTCGGGGTCACGCTCGTCAACGAGCCGGTGACGGTGGGCGTCAGCCTGTAGCGCCCCTCCCGGCAGAGCCCGCAGGCCCCGGAGGCACTCAGTAGGCCACGCCCACGCCCCGCTTCACCGTCGCCGGGTCGTCGATCATCGTCAGCATGGCGTGCGCCACGTCGGCCCTGCCGATCAGCCGGGCGCTGCGCGGATTGCGCCCGACGGCCGTGCGATAGACGCCCGTCAGCGGCTTGTTGAGCAGCCGCGGCGGGCGGACGGACGTCCAGTCCGTCGCGCTGTGCGCCAGCTCGTCCTCCATGGCGCGCAGATCCACGTACACCGGCTTGAACACCCTGCCGACCACGGCCATCATGGCGCGGTCGGCGAGCGGCTCGCGCTCCGCCGCCGGGGCCAGCGGCGCCGCGCTCACCACCAGGAGGCGGCGTACGCCCTCGGCCTCCATGGCGCGCAGCACCGGCACGGTGAGGCGCGTCGCGATGCCCGCGCGCGCGTCCGCGCGTCCGCGCGCCCCCAGGCCGGAGAGCACCGCGTCCCGCCCCGCCACGGCCCCGCGCAGCTCCTCCGCGTCCGTGAGGTCGGAGCGGAACACCTCCAGGCGGTCCCCGGTCGCCGCCAGGCGCGCCGGGTCGCGCACCACCGCCGTGACCTCGTGCCCCGCCGCCAGACCCTGCCGGACGATCTCCCCGCCGATGCCGCCGCTCGCCCCGAACACCGTGATCCTCATCGCGCTCTCCTGGTGGGTAAGTATTCACTCACCACTAGAGTGAGTACGCACTCACCCCGTAGTCAAGCTCGTTTGGACGGTTCATGGAACGGCAGGCACCGCAGCGGCCCACGCGCGAACGCATCCTCGACGCGGCCCACGAGCTCATGGTCACGCTCGGTCTCGCCCGGGCCACCACCAAGGAGATCGCGAAGGCCGCGGGCTGCTCCGAAGCCGCGCTCTACAAGCACTTCACGAGCAAGGAGGACCTGTTCGTCGGCGTCCTCCAGGAGCGCCTGCCGCGCCTCGGACCGCTCCTTCACCGCCTCATCGAGGAGCCGGGAGAGCGCACCCTCGAGCAGAACCTCACCGAGATCGCCGTCCTGGCCTGCGACTTCTACGCACAGAGCTTCCCGGTCGCCGCCTCCCTGTACGCGGAGACCAAGCTCAAGCGCCGCCACGACGACGCCATGCGCGAGCGCGGCATGGGCCCCCACATGCCCATCGAGGCCCTGGACGCCTATCTGCGCGCCGAGCGCGACGCGGGCCGCGTCGACCCCGACGCCGACACCTTCGCCGCGGCCTCGCTGCTCCTGGGCGCCTGCGCCCAGCGCGCCTTCGCCTACGACGCCACGGTCGGCAAGCGGCCCCCGCAGCCCGTCGACGCCTTCGCCGCGGGGCTCGCCCGCACGCTCCTGGCCGGCGTCAGCCGCTGAGCCACCCGTCGATCCCGGCGAGCAGCTTCTCCTGCACGTCGGCGGGGGCGGCCGAGCCGCGCACCGACTGCCGCGCGAGCTCGGCGAGCTCGGCGTCGCTGAAGCCGTGGTGGCGCCGCGCGATCTCGTACTGCGCGGCGAGCCGCGAGCCGAACAGGAGCGGGTCGTCGGCCCCGAGCGCCATGGGCACCCCGGCGTCGTACAGCGTGCGCAGGGGCACGTCCTCGGGCTTCTCGTAGACACCGAGGGCCACGTTCGACGCCGGGCACACCTCGCAGGTCACACCGCGCTCCGCGAGCTTCTTCAGGAGCCGCGGGTCCTCGGCCGCGCGCACACCGTGGCCGATGCGCCGCGCGTGCAGGTCGTCGAGGCAGTCGCGCACCGAGGCCGGGCCCGTCAGCTCACCGCCGTGCGGGGCCGCGAGCAGGCCGCCCTCCCGCGCGATCGCGAAGGCCCGGTCGAAGTCCCGGGCCATGCCGCGCCGCTCGTCGTTGGACAGGCCGAAGCCGACGATGCCGCGGTCGGCGTACCGGACCGCGAGCCGGGCCAGCGTGCGCGCGTCCAGCGGGTGCTTCATGCGGTTCGCGGCGACCAGGACGCGCATCCCCAGGCCGGTCTCGCGCGAGGCGCTGTCGACGGCGTCCAGGATGACTTCCAGGGCCGGGATGAGCCCCCCGAGCCGGGGCGCGTACGACGTCGGGTCGACCTGGATCTCCAGCCAACCGGAACCGTCCCTGAGGTCCTCCTGCGCGGCCTCCCGCACCAGCCGCTGGATGTCCTCCGGCTCGCGCAGACAGGACCGCGCGATGTCGTAGAGCCGCTGGAAGCGGAACCAGCCGCGCTCGTCGGTGGCGCGCAGCTTCGGCGGGGTCCCGCCGGTCAGCGCGGCGGGCAGATGGACGCCGTACTTGTCGGCGAGCTCCAGGAGGGTGGAGGGCCGCATCGACCCGGTGAAGTGCAGGTGCAGATGGGCTTTGGGCAGCTCGCTGACGTCTCGTACACGCTCCATTCCAGGATCTTGCCGTACGCACCCCCGGTCCCGGTAGCCGCTTCTTCCCATGAGGTACGTCACCGAACGAAGGAACGGGCACCACCGCACCACGTGATGCGCTGGTGCCCGTTCCCCGGGGCGGCGGCGGGTCAGTCCCGCGCCTCCGCGAGCAGCTTCTGGATCCGCGAGACGCCCTCGACGAGGTCCTCGTCACCGAGGGCGTACGACAGGCGCAGATAGCCCGGCGTGCCGAAGGCCTCGCCCGGGACGACCGCGACCTCGACCTCGTCCAGGATCAGCGCGGCCAGCTCGACGGAGTCCTGCGGGCGCTTGCCGCGGATCTCCTTGCCGATGAGGCCCTTCACCGACGGGTACGCGTAGAAGGCGCCCTCGGGCTCGGGGCAGACGACGCCGTCGATCTCGTTCAGCATCCGCACGATCGTCTTGCGGCGGCGGTCGAAGGCCTCGCGCATCTTCTCGACGGCGGTCAGATCGCCGGAGACGGCGGCGATGGCGGCGGCCTGCGCGACGTTGGAGACGTTGGAGGTGGCGTGCGACTGGAGGTTCGTCGCGGCCTTCACCACGTCCTTCGGGCCGATGATCCACCCCACGCGCCAGCCGGTCATCGCGTACGTCTTCGCGACGCCGTTCACCACGATGCACTTGTCGCGCAGCTCGGGCAGGAGCGCGGGCAGGGACGTGAACTCAGCGTCTCCGTAGACGAGGTGCTCGTAGATCTCGTCGGTCATCACCCACAGGCCGTGCTCGTGCGCCCAGCGGCCGATGGCCTCCGCGTCCTCGCGGCTGTAGACGGCGCCCGTCGGGTTCGACGGCGACACGAAGAGGACGACCTTGGTCTTCTCCGTGCGCGCGGCCTCCAGCTGCTCGACCGAGACGCGGTAGCCGGTGGTCTCGTCGGCGACGACGTCGACCGGGACGCCGCCCGCGAGACGGATCGACTCCGGGTACGTCGTCCAGTACGGCGCCGGGACGATGACCTCGTCACCCGGGTCGAGGATCGCGGCGAAGGCCTCGTAGATGGCCTGCTTGCCGCCGTTGGTGACGAGGATCTGGGCGGCCTCGGGCTCGTAGCCGGAGTCGCGCAGCGTCTTCGCGGCGATCGCGGCCTTCAGCTCGGGCAGGCCGCCCGCCGGGGTGTACCGGTGGTACTTCGGGTTCTTGCAGGCCTCGACGGCCGCCTCGACGATGTAGTCCGGGGTCGGGAAGTCGGGCTCGCCCGCGCCGAAACCGATCACCGGGCGCCCGGCGGCCTTGAGGGCCTTGGCCTTGGCGTCGACGGCGAGGGTCGCGGACTCGGAGATCGCGCCGACTCGGGCGGAGACCCGGCGCTCGGTGGGTGGAGTGACAGCGCTCATGCGCCCATCGTTCCAGACCCCGAGGGGCCCGGGCACACGGGTTTGCCGGATGGCCCGCCGGGCCTCGGCCCCGCCCCGCTCCCGGCCCCGGGGCCCCTTCGCCGCCGGCCTCGGTCCGCCCCCGCTCCGGCCGCTCGCGGGGGCGCCCGCCGGACCCCTGAGCGCCCCCGGAGCGACCGGCGGAACCCAAGCTGTTCGACGGGGCGCTCCGGACCACGTACACTCACTCGTCGTTGGCCCTCACCGGCCGCTCCTTCCACCGCACTCCGTGCACATGGTCGGATGCGGTAGGTTGGGGGAAATCAAAGGGTCGTAGCTCAATTGGTAGAGCACTGGTCTCCAAAACCAGCGGTTGGGGGTTCAAGTCCCTCCGGCCCTGCTACACACTCCTTCGCCAGGATGTGTGCGCATGTACGTACTGCATTGCACCGCCGTGCGGCTCAACCGGGCGCGGCACGGCCACGACCCGGAATCAGGTGAGGACGAGTGACGGACGCCGTGGGCTCCATCGACATGCCTGATGCCCAGGACGAGGCGCCGGAGTCCAAGAAGAGCCGCAAGGGCGGCAAGCGCGGCAAGAAGGGCCCCCTGGGCCGTCTCGCGCTCTTCTACCGCCAGATCGTCGCCGAGCTCCGCAAGGTCGTCTGGCCCACCCGGAACCAGCTCACGACGTACACCACCGTCGTGATCGTCTTCGTCGTCATCATGATCGGTCTGGTGACCGTGATTGACTACGGCTTCAGCCACCTCATCAAGTACGTCTTCGGCTAGGCCGAAAGCGAAGGGCGCCGCACCAGGCGCCCCTTTCGCGTGTTCCACCCCCATGTATCCAGGAAGAAGCAGCCACCGTGTCTGACCCGAACCTGAACGACGCCATCGAGTCGGCGGAGTCCGTGGAGGACCAGATCGACATCGTCGAGGCGGCGGACGCCGTGGACCCGGACGAGGTCGAGGCTGCCGACGCCGCCGCCGGTGAGGCTGCCGAAGAGGCCGCTGTGCACGAGGACGACGAGGCCGAGGCCGTCGCGGAGACCGACGAGGACGCCGCTGCCGCCGAGTCCGTCGAGGACGAAGCCGAGGCCGAGGTCGAGGAGGCGGAGCCCGCCGAGCCGGTCGACCCCGTCGCCGCCCTCCGTGACGAGCTGCGCGGCCTGCCCGGCGAGTGGTACGTCATCCACACCTACGCCGGTTACGAGAACCGCGTGAAGACCAACCTCGAGCAGCGCGCCGTCTCGCTGAACGTCGAGGACTACATCTTCCAGGCCGAGGTGCCCCAGGAAGAGGTCGTCCAGATCAAGAACGGCGACCGCAAGACGATCCGCCAGAACAAGCTCCCCGGCTACGTCCTGGTCCGCATGGACCTGACGAACGAGTCCTGGGGCGTCGTCCGCAACACCCCCGGCGTCACCGGCTTCGTGGGCAACGCCTACGACCCGTACCCGCTGACCCTGGACGAGATCGTCAAGATGCTCGCCCCGGAGGCCGAGGAGAAGGCCGCCCGCGAGGCCGCCGAGGCCGAGGGCAAGCCCGCCCCGCAGCGCAAGGTCGAGGTCCAGGTCCTGGACTTCGAGGTCGGCGACTCGGTCACCGTCACCGACGGCCCCTTCGCCACGCTCCAGGCCACGATCAACGAGATCAACGCCGACTCGAAGAAGGTCAAGGGCCTCGTCGAGATCTTCGGCCGCGAGACCCCGGTCGAGCTCAGCTTCGACCAGATCCAGAAGAACTGACGCGACGCTCTTCCGACAGGGCCCCCGACCAGCGGATATCCGCCGGACGGGGGCCCTGTCGCGTGCCCCGGCACAGGCCCGCGGCAAGCACATGTGTTCCGCACCACAACCATCGGGCGCCTCGGGCTGTCTGACCTGGTAGACGGAACCTTCCGGCCTCCCACCGCTCTCCACGACGCACCACCCGCGCCCAGGGGATTCCCGCGACCCTGGCGCGGCGATTTGTGGTGCTCTGCAGCGGTATGGCCGGATGGGCTCACTCACCACGAGCAAGGGGACACCTCATGAGAGCTCGCAAGACCGCGATCGCCGCCTCTGCCTGTGCCTTCGTCCTGCTCGGCGGCGGCTCCGCGCTCGCCGGCACCGGCCCCGCCCCCGCGCCCGGCGCCCGCGGGGCCGCGCCCCAGTCGACGGCGCCCTCCGCGGACGGCAACCCGAGGAGCGCCAAGGCACAGGCCGCGGGGGTCTGTGCCGACGCGTACCAGATCGGGACCACCGCCTACATCGACCGGGGCGGCGCGCACGCGGCATCGGTCAAGCAGTTCTACTCGCCGTCGTGCAAGCAGAACTACGGCTACGTGTGGGTGTGGAAGAGCTTCCGCGACAAGATCAAGGACTACGACGTCAGCACCGGCGTCTACAGCTACTCCCGGGACGAGATCCTCGGCCAGGACTGGTGGAACGGCACCAACAGCGCGGAGTTCTGGTCCCTGCCCGCCGCCACCGCCGCCGAGTGCACCGCGGCGATCGGCCAGCTGCGCGCCCCCGGCGACCCGCTGCCGGGCCAGGCGCTGACGTCCAAGCGCTGCTGAGCCGAGCCGCGCTTCCCAAGCTCGCTCGGCGGGGGTCGCCCTCCCGGCCCTCGCCGAGCGGGGCCACCGATACGTCCGTGGGCCCGTCACACGGGGGCGGGCCCACGGGCCTGCTCGGGGGCCGGTTTGGGCCCCGGCGCGTTACCCGTTATCGTAGTGCGGTATGCCTCCATCCAAATGATCCAGACGATCGTGTGACGGTCGTCGCGGAACGCCGCTGGATCATGTCGGAGGGGGCTGCTCAACACTCTCACTAGGACCCGGAGAGAGCAATGCCTCCCAAGAAGAAGAAGGTCACGGGGCTGATCAAGCTCCAGATCCAGGCCGGCGCCGCCAACCCGGCCCCGCCTGTCGGCCCCGCGCTGGGCCAGCACGGCGTGAACATCATGGAGTTCTGCAAGGCCTACAACGCCGCGACCGAGTCGCAGCGTGGCTGGGTGATCCCGGTGGAGATCACGGTCTACGAAGACCGCTCCTTCACCTTCATCACCAAGACCCCGCCAGCCGCGAAGATGATCCTCAAGGCCGCGGGCGTGGAGAAGGGCTCCGGCGAGCCGCACAAGACCAAGGTCGCCAAGATCACCGAGGCGCAGGTCCGCGAGATCGCCACCACCAAGATGCCCGACCTCAACGCGAACGACCTGGACGCCGCGTCGAAGATCATCGCCGGCACCGCCCGTTCCATGGGCATCACGGTCGAGGGCTGATCCTCCCCGTTTGACCTTGAGTGGCAGGGCCAGCGCTGGCCCGGACCACGAACTCCAAACCTGAACCTCAGGAGTACGAAGTGAAGCGCAGCAAGACTCTCCGCGCTGCGGACGCCAAGATCGACCGGGAGAAGCTGTACGCCCCGCTCGAGGCCGTCCGTCTCGCCAAGGAGACCTCCTCGACCAAGTTCGACGGCACCGTCGAGGTCGCCTTCCGTCTGGGTGTCGACCCGCGCAAGGCCGACCAGATGGTCCGTGGCACCGTGAACCTCCCGCACGGCACCGGTAAGACCGCCCGGGTCCTGGTCTTCGCGACCGGTGACCGTGCTGCGGCCGCGGAAGCCGCCGGAGCCGACATCGTCGGCGCCGACGAGCTGATCGACGAGGTCTCCAAGGGCCGCCTGGACTTCGACGCCGTCGTCGCCACGCCGGACCTCATGGGCAAGGTCGGCCGCCTCGGCCGCGTGCTCGGTCCGCGTGGTCTGATGCCGAACCCGAAGACCGGCACCGTGACCCCCGATGTCGTCAAGGCCGTCAACGACATCAAGGGCGGCAAGATCGAGTTCCGCGTCGACAAGCACTCGAACCTGCACTTCATCATCGGCAAGGTGTCCTTCGACGACACCAAGCTGGTGGAGAACTACGCCGCGGCCCTGGAGGAGATCCTCCGTCTGAAGCCGTCGGCCGCCAAGGGTCGCTACATCAAGAAGGCCGCCATCACCACCACGATGGGCCCCGGCATTCCGGTCGACTCCAACCGCACCCGCAACCTCCTCGTCGAGGAGGACCCGGCCGCCGTCTGACACTGACGGCAGCCGCGCGTCTGGCGCGTATCCGACGGGTCCCGCAACCATTCGTGGTGCGGGACCCGTCCCGTTGTACGGGTAGACGCTGGGGGAACGGGTCTTCCCGTGAACGGGTTTTCCCCGCAAGTGACTTCGCCGTACGTGATGTCGACTACGTACGGGGGACGCCGGAGGGCGGGCCGCGCTAGCGTGCTGGCTCTCCATGGACGCAAGGGGTGGGACGACATGAACGGCACGACAGCACGCCGCGTGGCACTGGCGATCGCGGCCGCGACGGCGCTGACCGGCATCACCGCCTGTGGCTCGTCGGACGGCACGGACAGCGACTCCAAGGGCTCCTCCGGCAAGGGCGGGGGCGGCGGCCTCGCCGTCAGCCCGATAGCCGCCCTGCGCACCATCGAGAAGTCCACCGACAAGGCGGACTCGGCCAAGGTGGAGTCCGAGACCACCATGGGCTCGGTGATGTCCATGAAGGCCAGCGGCGCCCTCGGCTGGGAGGACGGCCTCACCGGCAACATGACGATCACGTACACCGGCGGCCAGCTCGCGGAAACGATGCGCCAGACGGGCAGCACCTCGATGGAGGCCCGCTATCTGCCCGACGCGTACTACGCGAAGATGGGCGACCGCTTCGCCGCGCAGGCCGACGGCAAGCACTGGGTGAAGTACGCGTACGACGACCTGGAGCGGGTCGGCGGTGGCTCGGGCGCGTACATGAAGGACGCGATGCAGAACAGCACGCCGCACCAGTCGGTGAAGATGCTGCTCGCCTCCGGTGACGTGAAGAAGGTCGGCGAGGAGAAGGTCCGGGGCGTGAACACCACGCACTACTCGGGCACCGTCGACGTCGCCGAGCTCGCCGAGAAGTCCTCCGGCCTCAGCGCCTCCCAGCTCTCCGACATGAAGCGGCAGCTGGAGCAGGCGGGCGTCACCACCGAGACCGTCGACATCTGGGTCAACGACGAGAACCTGCTGGTCAAGAAGGTCGAGAAGGGCCAGATGAAGACCGGCGAGCTGGCCGCGACCGCGTACTACAGCGACTACGGCACCGCGGTCTCCGCTAAGGAGCCGCCCGCGGCCGACACCGCCGACTTCAAGGACCTGGTGAACCGTCAGCCCGCCACCTGATCTCGGTCCGATAGCGGCCCCATGCCGGGCTGACCTCGGAAGATATCCCCGAGCCTCCGCGCGCGTCCGTCAGGTAATCTCAGCCCACCGCAATATATGGATCAAATGTTCCTAGGGGTGGGGTAATGATCGTTTCCGTACGTAAGGGCCGTAAGAGGGCGGCGGGGGCCGCCGCGGCGGCCCTGCTGCTCGCCGCCGGCGCGGTGGGCTGCGGCACGGAGAAGAAGTCGGACGGCGCGGGGGACGACCTCTCGCCCGCCGCGGCCGTGAAGAAGGCCGCGAAGAACAGCGAGCGGCTCAAGTCGTTCAGCTTCCGCATGAAGGGCCAGGTGCCCGGCGACGGGCGCGTGAAGGCCGAGGCGTCGATGACGGCGGAGCCGCTCGCCATGCGGATGAAGATGACCTCGCTCGACCAGGCGGGCCAGAAGGCCGAGATCCGGCTCGTCGACGGCGGCCTGTACGTCGGCGGCGGCAAGCCCACCGCCGAGACGGACGGCAAGAGCTGGATGAAGTTCGACGCCAAGGCGCTGGAGAAGCAGGGCGCGGGCAAGCCCGCGGGCGCCTCCATGTCCAGCCAGGCCGAGAAGAACCCGGCCCAGGAGGCCGCCTTCCTGACCGGCTCCAAGGACGTGGAGAAGGTCGGCGAGGAGAAGGTCGACGGCGTCGAGACCACCCACTACAAGGGCACGGTCACCCTGGCCGACCTCCGCGCGGACCTGAAGGACGAGGACGCGAAGACGCGGGCGAGCCGCACGAAGAACATCGAGAAGTTCGAGGACATGGGCATCGAGAAGCTCTCGATGGACATGTGGATCGACGGCGACGACCGGGCCAAGCAGTTCCGCACCCAGGGCGACGCCGACAAGGGCAAGTTCGACATGACGATCACGTTCTTCGACGTGAACAAGCCGGTGACGGTCACGGCGCCGCCGAAGAGCCAGGTCATGGACCTCGCCGAGATGATGAAGGGCGCGGGCGCGAAGAGCTGACCCGATTTGCCTGACGCGGCCCCGTTCGCGTAGCCTTCCGGAGAAGCCAAAGACCGCTGGTCGTTGCCGTGTGCTCGTGAGAGTGCGCGGCGGCCGAAGGATCCGCTGAACTGCGGACGACCCGCGCAGGTGACCGAGGAAGTGCTCCTGGACGCGTTCGTGTCCGGTCGAGCTCACGCCCCGTGCGCCTGCGCCGGGGCGTTTCGTTTTGTGCAGAGCCCCTTCCTTGTGCCTGATTCAGGCGGTCCGGCGACACGGCTGATCGAGAAGGGTCAGTCGAGGATCATCACCCCGGAAGGAGGCCGAGGCTCATGGCGACGTCCGACAAGGTCGCAGCCGTCGAGGAGATCACGCAGAAGCTGCGCGACTCCAACGCTGCTGTTGTGACTTCTTACACCGGACTGAGCGTGGCGCAGCTCAAGCAGCTCCGTCGTTCTCTCGGCGACAACGCTCAGTACCGTGTGGTGAAGAACACGCTGACCAAGATCGCGGCCAACGAGGCCGGGATTCAGCTGGACGAGCACCTCAAGGGCTCGACCGCTGTCGCCTTCGTGACCGGTGACCCGGTCGAGGCGGCGAAGGGTCTGCGTGACTTCGCCAAGGAGAACCCCGCTCTTGTCATCAAGGGCGGTGTTCTGGACGGCAAGGCGCTGTCCGCCGACGACATCAAGAAGCTTGCGGACCTCGAGTCCCGCGAGGTTCTGCTCTCCAAGCTGGCCGGTGCCTTCAAGGGCAAGCAGTCTCAGGCTGCCTCTGTCTTCCAGGCGCTGCCGTCGAAGCTCGTCCGCACCGTGGACGCGCTCCGTGCCAAGCAGGACGAGCAGGGCGGTGCCGAGTAACTCGGCTCGCACATTGACCGCCGCCTGACGGCGACGGTCACAGCGGGCCAGACGTACGCCCGCCACACCAGTACATCCGGCACCTGCCGAATTAGTGGAAGGACCGCCATCATGGCGAAGCTCACCCAGGACGAGCTGCTCGCGCAGTTCGAGGAGATGACCCTCATCGAGCTCTCCGAGTTCGTGAAGGCCTTCGAGGAGAAGTTCGACGTCACCGCCGCCGCTGCCGCGCCGGTCGTCGTCGCCGGTGGTGCCGCTGGTGGCGCCGCCGCCGCTGCCGAGGAGGAGAAGGACGAGTTCGACGTCATCCTCACCGGCGCCGGCGACAAGAAGATCCAGGTCATCAAGGTCGTGCGTGAGCTGACCTCCCTGGGTCTGAAGGAGGCCAAGGACCTCGTCGACGGCACCCCGAAGCCGGTCCTCGAGAAGGTCGCCAAGGACGCCGCGGAGAAGGCCGCCGAGGCCCTCAAGGGCGCCGGCGCCTCCGTCGAGGTCAAGTAACACCTCACGGGGTCGTACGCGACTCCTCGAGCCCCGTGGTCCTGTGAGGGACCACACGGCTCCCGCGCTGTAACGCGCACACACTGAAGGGCGATCACCCAGTTGGGTGGTCGCCCTTCGGCGTTCCCGTGACGGCTGCCTTGCACTGTCGGCACCGGCGAGTATGGTGATCTTCGTTGTGCCTCCGAGCGGACTCCGAACGTTCCTGAATCGGAGCCTGGCAGGGCAGGGGGGCCTTGACGAACCGCACGCAGCGCGCAATTCTCAGGACGCGTCGTCACAAGGATCCGCATCCGAGGCATGGATCGGCGGCGAAGAGGGCAGTATCGATGTGCGTTGAGGACGTGGCTTGCCGCAGGTGTTGAGAACACAGAGGGTCTTCAGAAACCCGCACTGGACATCAGTGGGCCAGGTGGCTACACTGACCCTTTGCGCTGCCTGTTAGCTGCCTCCTGCCCGTCACCAGGGGCATGCCCATCCGTGAGCATCGTGAGTTGAAGCCGCTCTGACCTGGCCTTTTGGCCACTTCGGGACCGTCTCTCCTCCGTGCCAAGGCTGGGACCGGTACGCGCGTAGTGAGTCCGAGCCCTCGGAAGGACCCCCTCTTGGCCGCCTCGCGCACTGCCTCGACCGCGAATACGAACAACGGCGCCAGCACCGCCCCGCTGCGCATCTCCTTTGCAAAGATCAAGGAGCCCCTCGAGGTTCCGAACCTTCTTGCGCTGCAAACCGAGAGCTTCGACTGGCTGCTCGGCAACGACGCGTGGAAGGCTCGTGTCGAGGCGGCTCTGGAGTCCGGACAGGACGTCCCCACCAAGTCCGGTCTGGAGGAGATCTTCGAGGAGATCTCTCCGATCGAGGACTTCTCCGGGTCGATGTCCCTGACGTTCCGGGACCACCGCTTCGAGCCCCCGAAGAACTCCATCGACGAGTGCAAGGAGCGCGACTTCACGTACGCCGCCCCGCTCTTCGTCACCGCTGAGTTCACCAACAACGAGACCGGCGAGATCAAGTCCCAGACGGTCTTCATGGGCGACTTCCCGCTCATGACGAACAAGGGCACCTTCGTCATCAACGGCACCGAGCGTGTCGTGGTGTCGCAGCTCGTCCGTTCGCCCGGCGTCTACTTCGACTCCTCCATCGACAAGACGTCCGACAAGGACATCTTCTCGGTCAAGATCATCCCGTCCCGGGGTGCCTGGCTGGAGATGGAGATCGACAAGCGCGACATGGTCGGTGTGCGCATCGACCGCAAGCGCAAGCAGTCGATCACCGTGCTGCTCAAGGCCCTCGGCTGGACGACCGAGCAGATCCTCGAGGAGTTCGGCGAGTACGAGTCCATGCGCGCCACCCTGGAGAAGGACCACACCCAGGGCCAGGACGACGCGCTGCTCGACATCTACCGCAAGCTCCGCCCGGGCGAGCCGCCGACCCGCGAGGCCGCGCAGACGCTGCTCGAGAACCTGTACTTCAACCCGAAGCGCTACGACCTCGCGAAGGTCGGCCGCTACAAGGTGAACAAGAAGCTGGGCGCGGACGCCCCGCTCGAGGCGGGTGTCCTCACGGTCGAGGACATCATCGCCTCGATCAAGTACCTGGTGAAGCTGCACGCCGGTGAGACCGAGACCGTGGGCGACAGCGGTGCGTCCATCGTCGTCGAGACCGACGACATCGACCACTTCGGCAACCGCCGCATCCGCAACGTCGGCGAGCTGATCCAGAACCAGGTCCGTACGGGTCTCGCCCGTATGGAGCGCGTCGTGCGCGAGCGCATGACCACCCAGGACGTCGAGGCGATCACGCCGCAGACCCTGATCAACATCCGGCCGGTCGTCGCCTCCATCAAGGAGTTCTTCGGCACCAGCCAGCTGTCGCAGTTCATGGACCAGAACAACCCGCTGTCGGGCATCACCCACAAGCGGCGTCTGAACTCGCTCGGCCCGGGTGGTCTCTCCCGTGAGCGGGCGGGCTTCGAGGTCCGTGACGTGCACCCCTCGCACTACGGCCGCATGTGCCCGATCGAGACGCCCGAAGGCCCGAACATCGGTCTGATCGGTTCGCTCGCCTCGTACGGCCGCATCAACCCGTTCGGCTTCATCGAGACGCCGTACCGCAAGGTCGTCGAGGGCCAGGTCACCGACGAGGTCGACTACCTGACCGCTGACGAAGAGGACCGATTCGTCATCGCCCAGGCCAACGCGCCGCTGACCGACGAGCTCCGGTTCGCCGAGGCCCGCGTCCTGGTCCGCCGCCGCGGCGGCGAGGTCGACTACGTCGCGCCGACGGACGTGGACTACATGGACGTCTCGCCGCGCCAGATGGTGTCGGTCGCGACCGCGATGATCCCCTTCCTCGAGCACGACGACGCCAACCGCGCGCTCATGGGCGCGAACATGATGCGCCAGGCCGTGCCGCTGATCACCGCCGAGGCCCCCCTCGTCGGTACGGGCATGGAGTACCGCTGCGCCGTCGACGCCGGTGACGTCATCAAGGCCGAGAAGGCGGGTGTGGTCCAGGAGGTCTCCGCGGACTACATCACCGTCACGAACGACGACGGCACGTACACCACGTACCGCGTCGCGAAGTTCTCCCGCTCGAACCAGGGCACCTCGGTGAACCAGAAGGTCATCGTCGAGGAAGGCGCGCGCGTCATCGAGGGCCAGGTCCTCGCCGACGGCCCCGCCACCCAGGAAGGCGAGATGGCCCTGGGCAAGAACCTGCTCGTGGCCTTCATGCCGTGGGAGGGCCACAACTACGAGGACGCGATCATCCTGTCGCAGCGCCTCGTGCAGGACGACGTCCTCTCCTCGATCCACATCGAGGAGCACGAGGTCGACGCCCGTGACACCAAGCTGGGCCCCGAGGAGATCACCCGGGACATCCCGAACGTCTCCGAGGAGGTCCTCGCCGACCTCGACGAGCGCGGCATCATCCGCATCGGTGCCGAGGTCGTCGCCGGTGACATCCTCGTCGGCAAGGTCACGCCCAAGGGTGAGACCGAGCTGACGCCGGAGGAGCGCCTGCTCCGCGCGATCTTCGGTGAGAAGGCCCGCGAGGTCCGTGACACCTCCCTGAAGGTGCCGCACGGTGAGATCGGCAAGGTCATCGGCGTCCGCGTCTTCGACCGCGAAGAGGGCGACGAGCTCCCGCCGGGCGTGAACCAGCTGGTCCGCGTCTACGTGGCCCAGAAGCGCAAGATCACCGACGGTGACAAGCTCGCCGGCCGTCACGGCAACAAGGGCGTCATCTCGAAGATCCTTCCGATCGAGGACATGCCGTTCCTCGAGGACGGAACTCCGGTCGACATCATCCTCAACCCGCTGGGTGTGCCGTCCCGAATGAACCCGGGACAGGTCCTGGAGATCCACCTCGGCTGGCTCGCCAGCCGCGGCTGGGACGTCTCCGGCCTCGCCGACGAGTGGGCGGAGCGGCTGCAGGCGATCGGCGCCGACTCGGTCGCCCCGGGCACCAACGTCGCCACGCCGGTCTTCGACGGCGCCCGCGAGGACGAGCTGGCCGGTCTGCTCCAGCACACCATCCCGAACCGCGACGGCGAGCGCATGGTGCTCCCGTCCGGCAAGGCGCGCCTGTTCGACGGCCGCTCCGGCGAGCCGTTCCCGGACCCGATCTCGGTCGGGTACATGTACATCCTCAAGCTGCACCACCTGGTCGACGACAAGCTGCACGCCCGCTCGACCGGTCCGTACTCCATGATCACCCAGCAGCCGCTGGGTGGTAAGGCTCAGTTCGGTGGCCAGCGCTTCGGTGAGATGGAGGTGTGGGCGCTGGAGGCTTACGGCGCCGCGTACGCCCTCCAGGAGCTGCTGACGATCAAGTCCGACGACGTCACCGGCCGCGTGAAGGTCTACGAGGCCATCGTCAAGGGCGAGAACATTCCCGAACCCGGCATTCCCGAGTCCTTCAAGGTGCTCATCAAGGAAATGCAGTCCCTGTGCCTCAACGTGGAGGTGCTGTCCTCGGACGGCATGTCCATCGAGATGCGCGACACGGACGAGGACGTCTTCCGCGCCGCGGAGGAGCTCGGTATCGACCTGTCCCGGCGCGAGCCGAGCAGCGTCGAAGAGGTCTGACGGGTCCCCCGCCACCCCTGACACCGGGGTGGCGGGCCCCCGGACCCCGACAGACCATTGATTGAGACACGACCCTGAGAGGGATTGACGCATAGTGCTCGACGTCAACTTCTTCGACGAGCTCCGGATCGGCCTGGCTACCGCGGACGACATCCGTCAGTGGAGCCACGGCGAGGTCAAGAAGCCCGAGACCATCAACTACCGCACCCTCAAGCCGGAAAAGGACGGGCTCTTCTGCGAGAAGATCTTCGGTCCGACCCGGGACTGGGAGTGCTACTGCGGCAAGTACAAGCGTGTCCGCTTCAAGGGCATCATCTGCGAGCGCTGCGGTGTCGAGGTCACTCGCGCCAAGGTGCGTCGTGAGCGGATGGGCCACATCGAACTGGCCGCGCCCGTCACGCACATCTGGTACTTCAAGGGTGTCCCGTCGCGTCTGGGCTACCTGCTCGACCTCGCGCCGAAGGACCTCGAGAAGGTCATCTACTTCGCCGCGTACATGATCACGTTCGTGGACGAGGAGCGCCGCACGCGCGATCTGCCCTCCCTGGAGGCGCACGTCTCCGTGGAGCGTCAGCAGATCGAGAACCGCCGCGACGCCGACCTCGAGGCCCGCGCCAAGAAGCTCGAGACCGACCTGGCCGAGCTCGAGGCCGAGGGCGCCAAGGCCGACGTGCGCCGCAAGGTGCGCGAGGGTGCCGAGCGCGAGATGAAGCAGCTGCGCGACCGCGCGCAGCGCGAGATCGACCGTCTGGACGAGGTCTGGTCGCGCTTCAAGAACCTCAAGGTCCAGGACCTCGAGGGCGACGAGCTGCTCTACCGCGAGCTGCGTGACCGCTTCGGCACGTACTTCGACGGCTCGATGGGTGCCGCGGCGCTGCAGAAGCGCCTGGAGTCCTTCGACCTCGACGAGGAGGCCGAGCGCCTCCGCGAGATCATCCGCACCGGCAAGGGCCAGAAGAAGACCCGTGCGCTCAAGCGCCTCAAGGTCGTCTCCGCGTTCCTGCAGACGTCCAACAGCCCCAAGGGCATGGTGCTCGACTGCGTGCCGGTCATCCCGCCGGACCTGCGTCCGATGGTGCAGCTGGACGGTGGCCGCTTCGCGACCTCCGACCTGAACGACCTGTACCGCCGTGTGATCAACCGCAACAACCGCCTGAAGCGCCTTCTCGACCTCGGTGCGCCCGAGATCATCGTGAACAACGAGAAGCGCATGCTCCAGGAGGCCGTCGACGCGCTGTTCGACAACGGCCGCCGCGGTCGCCCGGTCACCGGTCCCGGCAACCGCCCCCTGAAGTCCCTCAGCGACATGCTGAAGGGCAAGCAGGGCCGCTTCCGTCAGAACCTCCTCGGCAAGCGCGTGGACTACTCCGCGCGTTCCGTGATCGTCGTCGGTCCGCAGCTGAAGCTGCACCAGTGCGGTCTGCCCAAGGCCATGGCCCTGGAGCTCTTCAAGCCGTTCGTGATGAAGCGCCTGGTCGACCTGAACCACGCGCAGAACATCAAGAGCGCCAAGCGGATGGTCGAGCGCGGCCGCACGGTCGTGTACGACGTCCTCGAAGAGGTCATCGCCGAGCACCCGGTCCTGCTGAACCGTGCGCCGACGCTGCACCGCCTCGGCATCCAGGCCTTCGAGCCGCAGCTGGTCGAGGGCAAGGCCATCCAGATCCACCCGCTCGTCTGCACCGCGTTCAACGCGGACTTCGACGGTGACCAGATGGCCGTGCACCTGCCGCTCTCCGCGGAGGCGCAGGCCGAGGCCCGCATCCTGATGCTGTCCTCGAACAACATCCTCAAGCCCGCCGACGGCCGGCCGGTGACGATGCCGACGCAGGACATGGTCCTGGGTCTGTTCTTCCTCACCACCGACGGCGAGGGCCGCGGGGTCAAGGGCGAGGAGCGCGCGTTCGGCTCCACCGCCGAGGCGATCATGGCGTTCGACGCGGGCGAGCTCTCGCTCCAGTCGAAGGTCGACATCCGCTTCCCGGTCGGCACCATCCCGCCGCGCGGCTGGACCCCGCCGGTCGCCGAAGAGGGCGAGCAGGAGTACCAGCAGGGCGACAGCTTCCGCCTGCGCACGACCCTGGGCCGCGCGCTCTTCAACGAGCTGCTGCCCGAGGACTACCCGTTCGTCGACTACGAGGTCGGCAAGAAGCAGCTCTCCGAGATCGTCAACGACCTCGCCGAGCGCTACCCCAAGGTCATCGTGGCGGCGACGCTCGACAACCTGAAGGCGGCGGGCTTCTACTGGGCGACCCGTTCCGGCGTCACCGTGGCCATCTCCGACGTCGTCGTGCCTGAGGCGAAGAAGGAGATCGTCGCGGGCTACGAGGCCCAGGACGAGAAGGTCCAGAAGCAGTACGAGCGCGGTCTGATCACCAAGGAAGAGCGCACGCAGGAGCTCATCGCGATCTGGACCAAGGCGACCAACGAGGTCGCCGAGGCGATGAACGCGAACTTCCCCAAGACCAACCCCATCTTCATGATGGTTGACTCGGGTGCCCGAGGAAACATGATGCAGATGCGGCAGATCGCCGGTATGCGTGGTCTGGTGTCGAACGCGAAGAACGAGACCATCCCGCGTCCGATTAAGGCCTCGTTCCGCGAGGGCCTCTCCGTGCTCGAGTACTTCATCTCGACCCACGGTGCCCGTAAGGGTCTGGCGGACACGGCTCTGCGTACCGCCGACTCCGGTTACCTCACCCGTCGTCTGGTCGACGTCTCCCAGGACGTCATCATTCGCGAGGAGGACTGCGGCACCGAGCGCGGCCTGAAGCTGAAGATCGCGGTCCGTGGCGAGGACGGCGTGCTCCGCAAGACGGAGAACGTCGAGACGTCCGTATACGCCCGCATGCTGGCCGAGGACGTCGTCATCGACGGCAAGGTCATCGCGCCGGCCAACGTCGACCTGGGTGACGTCCTGATCGACGCCCTGGTCGCCAACGGCGTCGAGGAGGTCAAGACCCGCTCGGTCCTGACCTGTGAGTCCGCGGTCGGCACCTGCGCCTTCTGCTACGGCCGCTCGCTGGCCACCGGCAAGCTGGTCGACATCGGTGAGGCGGTCGGCATCATCGCCGCCCAGTCCATCGGTGAGCCCGGTACCCAGCTGACGATGCGTACCTTCCACACCGGTGGTGTGGCCGGTGACGACATCACCCAGGGTCTGCCCCGTGTCGTCGAGCTCTTCGAGGCCCGTACGCCGAAGGGCGTCGCCCCGATCTCCGAGGCCGCGGGCCGGGTCCGCATCGAGGAGACCGAGAAGACCAAGAAGCTCGTCGTCACCCCGGACGACGGCAGCGACGAGACGGCGTTCCCGATCTCGAAGCGTGCCCGTCTGCTCGTGGGCGAGGGCGACCACGTCGAGGTGGGCCAGAAGCTCACCGTGGGTGCCACCAACCCGCACGACGTGCTGCGCATCCTCGGCCAGCGCGCGGTCCAGGTCCACCTGGTCGGCGAAGTCCAGAAGGTCTACAACTCGCAAGGCGTGTCGATCCACGACAAGCACATCGAGATCATCATCCGGCAGATGCTGCGCCGCGTGACGATCATCGAGTCCGGCGACGCGGAGCTGCTTCCGGGCGAGCTCGTCGAGCGCTCGAAGTTCGAGACCGAGAACCGTCGTGTGGTCACCGAGGGCGGTCACCCCGCCTCCGGCCGTCCGCAGCTGATGGGTATCACCAAGGCCTCGCTGGCGACGGAGTCCTGGCTGTCGGCCGCCTCCTTCCAGGAGACGACCCGAGTCCTGACGGATGCGGCGATCAACGCCAAGTCCGACAGCCTCATCGGCCTCAAGGAGAACGTCATCATCGGTAAGCTCATCCCGGCCGGTACGGGTCTGTCCCGCTACCGCAACATCCGGGTCGAGCCGACCGAGGAGGCCAAGGCCGCGATGTACTCGGCCGTCGGCTACGACGACATCGACTACTCGCCGTTCGGCACCGGCTCCGGCCAGGCCGTTCCGCTGGAGGACTACGACTACGGTCCCTACAACCAGTAGTCCTCGCCCCCAGCGCGAGACACACCGCAGGGCGGTCGCCCGACGAGAGTCGGGTGGCCGCCCTGCGGCGCTTTGCCGCATGATGGAGGGCACACATCGTGTGGGGGAGCGTGCCTATCGTGAGCAGTCCGTGGGGGCAGCCGGCGCCGTGGCCGGGACAGCAGGGGCAGCCGTCGATGCTGGCGGGCCACTCCGACCGGGAGCGCGCGGTCGACGTGCTGCGCGCGGGCTTCGCCGAGGGCCGCCTCCAGCAGGACGAGTACGAGCGCCGCGTCGAGCGGGCCTACCAGGCGCGTACGGTGGGGGAGCTCGGCCTGCTTGTCGCCGACCTGCCGCAGGGCCCCTCGGGCTTTGCGCAAGGCCCGCCCGCGGTGTCCACCTTCATGGCGGCGCCGCCCGTGAACGGCAAGGCCACCGCCGCCATGATCTGCGGGATCGCGACATTTTTCACGTTCGGGGCCTCGGGTGTGCCCGCCGTGGTGCTCGGCCACATCGCCCGCTCCGAGATCCGCCGCACCCACGAGAGCGGCGACGGCCAGGCGGTCGCGGGCCTGGCCCTCGGCTGGCTGGCCATCGTGGGCTGGGCGGTGATCCTGCTCCTGGTGGTGTCGGCAGCGAACTGAACCAGCAGGGCACGTTTCAGCCCGTCCGGCGCTTGAGGACGAGGCCGAAGGCCGATAACCCGGCTCACGGCGCCCGAGGCGCCTGGCGTGTCCGGGGTGCGGGGTATTTGTTTTGACCGCAGCCAATGAGGTAGGTACGCTCAGACCTTGTGCCTGGGGTGTGCCTGGGCTCGCGCGCGTGTCTTCAACCGCATCGTGAGTCTGATCCGGCCACCGCAATCTGCGCCCTTCTCGCCTTTGGCGGGGGTCTGCAGCATTCGACACACCCGACCGCGTGGGTCGGCAACGTTCCAGGTTAGCTTTACTATTCGGCACACAGAAACCGGAGAAGTAGTGCCTACGATCCAGCAGCTGGTCCGGAAGGGCCGGCAGGACAAGGTCGAGAAGAACAAGACGCCCGCACTCGAGGGTTCGCCCCAGCGCCGTGGCGTCTGCACGCGTGTGTTCACGACCACCCCGAAGAAGCCGAACTCGGCGCTCCGGAAGGTCGCGCGTGTGCGTCTGACCTCCGGTATCGAGGTCACGGCCTACATCCCGGGTGAGGGACACAACCTGCAGGAGCACTCCATCGTGCTCGTGCGCGGCGGCCGTGTGAAGGACCTGCCGGGTGTTCGCTACAAGATCATCCGCGGCTCCCTCGACACCCAGGGTGTCAAGAACCGCAAGCAGGCCCGCAGCCGCTACGGCGCCAAGAAGGAGAAGTAAGAATGCCTCGTAAGGGCCCCGCCCCGAAGCGCCCGGTCATCATCGACCCGGTGTACGGCTCTCCTCTGGTGACCTCCCTCATCAACAAGGTGCTGCTGAACGGCAAGCGCTCCACCGCCGAGCGCATCGTCTACGGCGCCATGGAGGGTCTGCGTGAGAAGACCGGCAACGACCCGGTCATCACGCTGAAGCGCGCGCTGGAGAACATCAAGCCGACCCTCGAGGTCAAGTCCCGCCGCGTCGGTGGTGCGACCTACCAGGTGCCGATCGAGGTCAAGCCCGGTCGCGCCAACACGCTGGCCCTGCGCTGGCTGGTGGGCTACTCCCGCGCCCGTCGCGAGAAGACCATGACCGAGCGTCTGCTCAACGAGCTCCTCGACGCCTCCAACGGCCTGGGCGCCGCTGTGAAGAAGCGCGAGGACACCCACAAGATGGCCGAGTCCAACAAGGCCTTCGCGCACTACCGCTGGTAGTCGCTACCCCCATCGAGACCGAGAGAAGACTGAGCCGATATGGCTACCACTTCACTTGACCTGGCCAAGGTGCGCAACATCGGCATCATGGCTCACATCGACGCGGGCAAGACGACGACCACCGAGCGGATCCTGTTCTACACCGGTGTCTCGTACAAGATCGGTGAGGTCCACGACGGTGCCGCCACGATGGACTGGATGGAGCAGGAGCAGGAGCGTGGCATCACGATCACCTCTGCCGCCACCACCTGTCACTGGCCGCTGAACGACGTCGACCACACGATCAACATCATCGACACCCCCGGGCACGTCGACTTCACCGTCGAGGTGGAGCGCTCCCTGCGCGTGCTCGACGGTGCCGTGACGGTGTTCGACGGCGTCGCCGGTGTCGAGCCCCAGTCCGAGACCGTGTGGCGTCAGGCGGACCGCTACGGCGTCCCGCGCATCTGCTTCGTCAACAAGCTCGACCGTACGGGTGCCGAGTTCCACCGCTGCGTCGACATGATCGTCGACCGCCTCGGTGCGACCCCGATCGTCATGCAGCTGCCCATCGGCGCGGAGGCTGACTTCAAGGGCGTCGTCGACCTCGTCACGATGAAGGCCTTCGTCTGGTCCGCCGAGACCAAGATGGGCGAGGCCTACGACATCGTCGACATCCCGGCCACGCACACCGAGGCCGCCGACGAGTGGCGCGGCAAGCTCCTCGAGGCCGTCGCCGAGAACGACGAGCAGATGATGGAGCTGTACCTCGAGGGCCAGGAGCCCACCGAGGAGCAGCTGTACGCGGCGATCCGTCGCATCACCATCGCCTCGGGCAAGGGCGGCGACACCACCGTCACCCCCGTGTTCTGCGGCACCGCGTTCAAGAACAAGGGCGTCCAGCCCCTGCTCGACGCGGTCGTGCGCTACCTCCCCTCCCCCCTGGACGTCGAGGCCATCGAGGGCCACGGCACCAAGGACCCGGAGGAGATCGTCAAGCGCAAGCCGTCCGACGACGAGCCGCTCGCGGCCCTCGCGTTCAAGATCGCGAGCGACCCGCACCTCGGCAAGCTCACCTTCGTCCGGATCTACTCCGGTCGCCTTGACTCCGGCACCGCCGTGCTGAACTCCGTCAAGGGCAAGAAGGAGCGCATCGGCAAGATCTACCGCATGCACGCGAACAAGCGTGAGGAGATCGAGTCGGTGGGCGCCGGTGACATCGTCGCCGTCATGGGTCTGAAGCAGACCACCACGGGCGAGACGCTCTGTGACGACAAGGCCCCGGTCATCCTGGAGTCCATGGACTTCCCGGCGCCGGTCATCCAGGTCGCCATCGAGCCGAAGTCCAAGGGCGACCAGGAGAAGCTGGGTGTCGCCATCCAGCGCCTCTCGGAGGAGGACCCCTCCTTCCAGGTCCACTCGGACGAGGAGACCGGCCAGACCATCATCGGTGGTATGGGCGAGCTTCACCTCGAGGTGCTCGTCGACCGCATGAAGCGCGAGTTCCGCGTCGAGGCGAACGTCGGCAAGCCGCAGGTCGCGTACCGCGAGACGATCCGTCGGGCCGTCGAGCGCGTGGACTACACCCACAAGAAGCAGACCGGTGGTACCGGTCAGTTCGCCAAGGTGCAGATCGCGATCGAGCCCATCGTCGACGGCGACGCCTCGTACGAGTTCGTGAACAAGGTCACCGGTGGCCGCATCCCGCGGGAGTACATCCCGTCGGTGGACGCGGGTGCGCAGGAGGCCATGCAGTTCGGCATCCTGGCGGGCTACGAGATGACGGGCGTCCGCGTCACGCTGCTCGACGGTGCCTACCACGAGGTCGACTCCTCCGAGCTCGCCTTCAAGATCGCCGGTTCGCAGGCCTTCAAGGAGGCCGCGCGGCAGGCCAAGCCCGTGCTGCTCGAGCCGATGATGGCCGTCGAGGTCACCACGCCCGAGGACTACATGGGCGACGTCATCGGCGACATCAACTCCCGCCGTGGCCAGATCCAGGCCATGGAGGAGCGCAGTGGCGCCCGGGTCGTCAAGGGCCTGGTTCCGCTGTCGGAGATGTTCGGCTACGTCGGAGACCTCCGCAGCAAGACGTCGGGTCGCGCAAGCTACTCGATGCAGTTCGACTCCTACGCCGAGGTTCCGCGGAACGTCGCCGAGGAGATCATCGCGAAGGCCAAGGGCGAGTAGCTCACCCGAGCACACGCTTTAGGCTTGACACCGTCGGCCGGGGCAAACCCTGCGATCCGTGAGGAATGCCCCGGCGGTCGGCACCCCAGCAAAGATCACCTGGCGCCGATGAAGTAAGGCGTACAGAACCACTCCACAGGAGGACCCCAGTGGCGAAGGCGAAGTTCGAGCGGACTAAGCCGCACGTCAACATCGGCACCATCGGTCACATTGACCACGGTAAGACGACCCTCACGGCCGCCATTACCAAGGTGCTGCACGACGCGTACCCCGACCTGAACGAGGCCTCGGCCTTCGACCAGATCGACAAGGCTCCCGAGGAGCGCCAGCGCGGTATCACCATCTCCATCGCGCACGTCGAGTACCAGACGGAGACGCGTCACTACGCCCACGTCGACTGCCCCGGTCACGCGGACTACATCAAGAACATGATCACGGGTGCCGCGCAGATGGACGGCGCCATCCTCGTGGTCGCCGCCACCGACGGCCCGATGCCGCAGACCAAGGAGCACGTGCTCCTGGCCCGCCAGGTCGGCGTTCCGTACATCGTCGTCGCCCTGAACAAGGCCGACATGGTGGACGACGAGGAGATCCTGGAGCTCGTCGAGCTCGAGGTCCGTGAGCTCCTCTCCGAGTACGAGTTCCCGGGCGACGACGTCCCGGTCGTCAAGGTCTCGGCGCTCAAGGCGCTCGAGGGCGACGCCGAGTGGGGCAAGTCCGTCCTCGACCTGATGAAGGCCGTCGACGAGGCCATCCCGCAGCCCGAGCGTGACGTCGACAAGCCGTTCCTGATGCCGATCGAGGACGTCTTCACGATCACCGGTCGTGGCACCGTCGTCACCGGTCGTATCGAGCGTGGTGTCCTCAAGGTCAACGAGACCGTCGACATCATCGGCATCAAGACCGAGAAGACCACCACCACGGTCACCGGCATCGAGATGTTCCGCAAGCTGCTCGACGAGGGCCAGGCCGGTGAGAACGTCGGTCTGCTGCTCCGCGGCATCAAGCGCGAGGACGTCGAGCGCGGCCAGGTCATCATCAAGCCGGGCTCGGTCACCCCGCACACCGAGTTCGAGGCGCAGGCGTACATCCTGTCGAAGGACGAGGGTGGCCGTCACACCCCGTTCTTCAACAACTACCGCCCGCAGTTCTACTTCCGTACGACGGACGTGACCGGCGTCGTGACCCTCCCCGAGGGCACCGAGATGGTCATGCCGGGTGACAACACCGAGATGAAGGTGGAGCTCATCCAGCCCGTCGCCATGGAAGAGGGCCTGAAGTTCGCCATCCGTGAGGGTGGCCGGACCGTCGGCGCCGGCCAGGTCGTCAAGATCAACAAGTAAGCTCCGCTTGCTTGCTGGTCGGGGTGACCCGGCTGCTCTGAACTGAGCGCAGCAAGAGGCCCCGCTCGCCGTTACGGCGGGTGGGGCCTCTTGTCGTTGTGGGGCGCGCCGCGGGCGGCCGTGCCGCTTGACAATCGGCTCGATTGGCCTTCGTCGTACCAGGTGTGGCACACTGTTCAGGTTGCTCGGTTGAGTGCCGATGCTGTGCGCCTCCCGCCGGGAGGACTGAAAGCGAGTCCCACAGTACTCGTCGCCCCATCTGCCGTAAGGCAGCGCTGTGGCGGACGTACGGGAATCTTTCGGGAAGTGCGGTGCGGTGGCTCGGCCAGGCGCCCGGTGGGTTTCTTCCCCCGGACCCGCGGTCATTCAGGGCCGCAGCCCCTAGCAGGGAAATCCTTCGGGAGATCTGTGTGAGCGGGACTGCGACACGCCCGACCGCGTGGGTCGGAGGAAGTAGAAAAACGGGCCTCCCGGGGGCCAGAGCGTTCGAGACGAAGGACTACTAAGTAGCCATGGCGGGACAGAAGATCCGCATCCGGCTCAAGGCCTACGACCACGAGGTCATCGACTCCTCGGCGAAGAAGATCGTCGAGACGGTGACGCGTACTGGTGCGTCGGTCGCGGGCCCGGTGCCGCTGCCCACTGAGAAGAACGTGTACTGCGTCATCAAGTCGCCGCACAAGTACAAGGACTCGCGCGAGCACTTCGAGATGCGCACGCACAAGCGCCTGATCGACATCCTCGACCCGACGCCCAAGACCGTTGACTCGCTGATGCGCCTGGACCTTCCGGCCGGCGTTGACATCGAGATCAAGCTCTGAGAGGCACGGAAGAGATGACCAAGCAGATCAAGGGCATCCTGGGCGAGAAGCTCGGCATGACCCAGGTCTGGGACGAGAACAACCGTGTCGTCCCCGTGACCGTGGTCAAGGCCGGGCCCTGCGTTGTTACCCAGGTCCGTACGAATGACAGCGACGGCTACGAGTCGGTCCAGATCGCCTTCGGCGAGATCGACCCGCGCAAGGTGAACAAGCCCCTCAAGGGCCACTTCGCCAAGGCCGACGTGACCCCCCGTCGCCACCTCGTCGAGATCCGTACCTCGGACGCGTCCGAGTACACCCTCGGCCAGGAGCTCACCGCCGAGACCTTCGAGTCGGGCGTCAAGGTCGACGTGACCGGCAAGAGCAAGGGCAAGGGCTTCGCCGGTGTCATGAAGCGCCACAACTTCGGTGGCCTCGGCTCCAGCCACGGCACCCAGCGCAAGCACCGCTCGCCCGGCTCCATCGGTGGCTGCGCCACCCCGGGCCGCGTGTTCAAGGGCCTCCGCATGGCGGGCCGCATGGGCAACGAGCGGGTCACCACCCAGAACCTGACCGTCCACGCCGTTGACGCGGAGAAGGGTCTGCTGCTCATCAAGGGCGCGGTTCCCGGTCCGAACGGCGGCCTCGTCCTGGTCCGCACCGCGGCCAAGGGGGCCTGAGGTAACCGATGAGCACTGTTGAGATCCTTTCGCCGGCAGGCGACAAGGCCGGTACCGTCGAGCTCCCCGCGGAGATCTTCGACGCGAAGGTCAGCATCCCGCTGATCCACCAGGTCGTTGTCGCGCAGCTGGCCGCTGCCCGCCAGGGCACGCACAAGACCAAGACGCGCGGCGAGGTCCGTGGTGGCGGCAAGAAGCCGTACCGCCAGAAGGGCACCGGCCGCGCCCGCCAGGGTTCGACCCGCGCGCCGCAGTTCGCCGGTGGTGGCGTCGTGCACGGTCCCGTGCCGCGTGACTACTCGCAGCGGACCCCGAAGAAGATGAAGGCCGCCGCCCTGCGCGGTGCCCTCACCGACCGGGCCCGCAACAGCCGCATCCACGTCGTCTCCGACGTGGTCGAGGGCGACATCTCCACGAAGGCCGTCAAGGCTCTCCTCGGCAAGATCAGCGAGCGCAAGAACGTGCTCCTGGTCGTCGAGCGCGAGAACGAGAAGGCCGTGCTGTCCGCCCGCAACCTGCCCCAGGTCCACATCCTGGAGCCGGGCCAGCTGAACACGTACGACGTTCTCGTCTCGGACGACGTGGTCTTCACCCAGGCCGCGTTCGAGTCCTTCGTGTCGGGCCCGAAGGCCAATGACACCGAAGGGAGCGAGGCCTGATGGCTATCCGTCACCCCGCTATCGCCTCGAAGGCCGCCAAGGCCGCCAAGGCCGCGCGCGTCGCCAAGGCGAAGCGCCACGCCACCGAGGGCAAGAACACCGTCGAGACGCCGCTGAGCAAGAGCTTCACGGACCCCCGTGACGTGCTCCTCAAGCCGGTCGTCTCGGAGAAGAGCTACGCGCTGCTCGACGAGGGCAAGTACACCTTCGTCGTCGCGCCCGGCGCCAACAAGACCCAGATCAAGCAGGCCGTCGAGGCGGTCTTCTCGGTCAAGGTCACCGGCGTCAACACGCTCAACCGCCAGGGCAAGCGCAAGCGCACTCGTACGGGCTTCGGCAAGCGTGCCGACTCCAAGCGCGCGATCGTGACCCTTGCTGAGGGCGACCGTATCGACATCTTCGGCCAGGCCTCCTAACGGAGACCCTGGTCCGAATATCGGACGAGGACTGAGAAATGGGAATCCGCAAGTACAAGCCGACGACGCCGGGCCGCCGTGGCTCCTCCGTCGCCGACTTCGTCGAGGTCACGCGGTCCACGCCGGAGAAGTCGCTGGTCCGCCCCCTGCACAGCAAGGGCGGCCGTAACAACGCCGGTCGTGTGACCGTTCGCCACCAGGGTGGCGGACACAAGCGCGCCTACCGTGTGATCGACTTCCGTCGTCACGACAAGGACGGCGTGCCGGCCAAGGTCGCGCACATCGAGTACGACCCGAACCGCACCGCGCGCATCGCCCTGCTGCACTACGCAGACGGCGAGAAGCGCTACATCATCGCTCCGCGCAACCTGGCGCAGGGTGACCGGGTGGAGAACGGCCCTGGCGCCGACATCAAGCCCGGCAACAACCTTGCCCTGCGCAACATCCCGGTCGGTACCACGATCCACGCGATCGAGCTCCGTCCGGGCGGCGGCGCCAAGTTCGCCCGCTCCGCGGGTGCCTCGGTGCAGCTGCTCGCGAAGGAGGGCTCGATGGCCCACCTGCGCATGCCGTCGGGCGAGATCCGTCTGGTCGACGTCCGCTGCCGCGCCACCATCGGTGAGGTCGGCAACGCCGAGCAGTCGAACATCAACTGGGGCAAGGCCGGCCGCAAGCGCTGGCTGGGCGTCCGTCCCACCGTTCGCGGTGTCGTGATGAACCCGGTTGACCACCCGCACGGTGGTGGTGAGGGCAAGACCTCTGGTGGTCGTCACCCGGTCTCGCCCTGGGGCAAGAAGGAAGGCCGTACTCGTTCGCCCAAGAAGGCGTCGAACAAGTACATCGTCCGCCGCCGCAAGACGAACAAGAAGCGCTAAGGACGGGTTGAGATGCCTCGTAGCCTGAAGAAGGGGCCCTTCGTCGACGACCACCTGATCAAGAAGGTGGATGTCCAGAACGAAGCCGGCACCAAGAACGTCATCAAGACCTGGTCCCGCCGCTCGATGATCGTCCCGGCCATGCTCGGCCACACGATCGCGGTGCACAACGGCAAGACCCACATCCCGGTGTTCGTCACCGAGTCGATGGTCGGCCACAAGCTCGGCGAGTTCTCGCCGACGCGCACCTTCCGGGGTCACGTCAAGGACGACCGGAAGTCGAAGCGCCGCTAAGGCGGGGTGGAATCGACTATGACTAACACCGAAGGGACAACCATGGAAGCCAGGGCCCAGGCGCGGTACATCCGCGTCACGCCCATGAAGGCCCGCCGCGTGGTGGACCTCATCCGTGGCATGGATGCCACGGAGGCTCAGGCGGTCCTGCGTTTCGCCCCGCAGGCCGCCAGCGTGCCGGTCGGCAAGGTGCTGGACAGCGCCATCGCCAACGCCGCGCACAACTACGACCACACGGACGCGTCGTCGCTGTACATCAGCGAGGCGTACGTGGACGAGGGCCCGACCCTGAAGCGGTTCCGTCCGCGTGCTCAGGGCCGTGCCTACCGGATCCGTAAGCGGACCAGCCACATCACCGTGGTCGTCAGCAGCAAGGAAGGAACCCGGTAATGGGCCAGAAGGTAAACCCGCACGGGTTCCGGCTCGGTGTCACGACCGACTTCAAGTCGCGTTGGTACGCCGACAAGCTGTACAAGGACTACGTCAAGGAAGACGTCGCCATCCGTCGGATGATGACGTCCGGCATGGAGCGCGCCGGCATCTCGAAGGTGGAGATCGAGCGCACCCGTGACCGCGTGCGTGTGGACATCCACACCGCTCGTCCCGGCATCGTCATCGGCCGCCGTGGCGCCGAGGCCGACCGCATCCGCGGTGACCTCGAGAAGCTCACGGGCAAGCAGGTCCAGCTGAACATCCTCGAGGTCAAGAACCCCGAGACGGACGCTCAGCTCGTGGCCCAGGCCGTCGCGGAGCAGCTGTCCTCCCGCGTCTCCTTCCGTCGCGCCATGCGCAAGAGCATGCAGTCGGCGATGAAGGCGGGCGCCAAGGGCATCAAGATCCAGTGTGGCGGTCGTCTCGGCGGCGCCGAGATGTCCCGCTCGGAGTTCTACCGCGAGGGCCGTGTGCCCCTGCACACGCTCCGCGCCAACGTGGACTACGGCTTCTTCGAGGCCAAGACGACCTTCGGCCGCATCGGCGTGAAGGTCTGGATCTACAAGGGCGACGTCAAGAACATCGCCGAGGTCCGCGCCGAGAACGCCGCTGCCCGCGCCGGCAACCGCCCGGCCCGTGGTGGCAACGACCGCCCGGCCCGCGGTGGCCGTGGTGGCGAGCGTGGCGGCCGCGGCCGCAAGCCGCAGCAGCAGTCCGCGCCGGCTGCCGAGGCCCCCAAGGCCGAGGCTCCCGCCGCTGCCGCTCCGGCTGCTGAGAGCACCGGAACGGAGGCCTGACCGACATGCTGATCCCCCGTAGGGTCAAGCACCGCAAGCAGCACCACCCCAAGCGCTCGGGCATGAGCAAGGGTGGCACGCAGGTTGCGTTCGGTGAGTACGGCATCCAGGCCCTGGGCCCGGCGTACGTCACCAACCGTCAGATCGAGGCCGCGCGTATCGCGATGACCCGCCACATCAAGCGTGGCGGCAAGGTCTGGATCAACATCTACCCGGACCGTCCCCTCACCAAGAAGCCTGCCGAGACCCGCATGGGTTCCGGTAAGGGTTCGCCGGAGTGGTGGATCGCCAACGTCAAGCCCGGACGCGTCATGTTCGAGCTGTCGTACCCCAACGAGAAGATCGCCCGTGAGGCGCTGACCCGTGCGGCCCACAAGCTGCCGATGAAGTGCCGGATCGTCAAGCGCGAGGCAGGTGAAGCGTGATGTCGGCCGGTACCAAGGCGTCCGAGCTGCGCGAGCTGGGCAACGAGGAGCTCCTCAACAAGCTCCGCGAGGCCAAGGAAGAGCTGTTCAACCTCCGCTTCCAGGCGGCGACGGGTCAGCTCGAGAACCACGGTCGGCTCAAGGCCGTCCGTAAGGACATCGCGCGGATCTACACCCTGATGCGTGAGCGCGAGCTGGGCATCGAGACGGTGGAGAGCGCCTGATGAGCGAGAGCAACGTGACTGAAACTGCAGACATCAGCGGCTCCGCCGCGGTGAAGGCCGCGCGCGGCTTCCGCAAGACCCGTGAGGGTCTGGTCGTCAGCGACAAGATGGACAAGACCGTCGTCGTCGCAGTCGAGGACCGCGTCAAGCACGCGCTGTACGGCAAGGTCATCCGCCGTACGAACAAGCTCAAGGCGCACGACGAGCAGAACGCCGCGGGTGTCGGCGACCGTGTCCTCCTCGCGGAGACCCGGCCGCTGTCCGCGACGAAGCGCTGGCGCGTCGTCGAGATCCTCGAGAAGGCCAAGTAATTTCCGAGGGGGTCTCCCCTCGGATCAGTTCCGCCAGGCTCGGCAGGGGCCCCACTCCCTCTAGGGACGAGGCCCCTGCCGGGAACCGGCAGACAAACAGGAGATAGACGTGATCCAGCAGGAGTCGCGACTTCGCGTCGCCGACAACACGGGTGCGAAGGAAATCCTCACCATCCGTGTTCTCGGTGGCTCGGGTCGCCGCTACGCGGGCATCGGTGACGTCATCGTCGCCACCGTCAAGGACGCGATCCCCGGTGGCAACGTGAAGAAGGGTGACGTCGTCAAGGCGGTCATCGTTCGCACCGTCAAGGAGCGCCGCCGTCCGGACGGCTCGTACATCCGCTTCGACGAGAACGCCGCCGTCATTCTGAAGAACGACGGCGACCCTCGCGGCACCCGTATCTTCGGCCCGGTGGGCCGTGAGCTGCGCGAGAAGAAGTTCATGAAGATCATCTCGCTCGCGCCGGAGGTGCTGTAAGCATGAAGATCAAGAAGGGCGACCTGGTCCAGGTCATCACCGGTAAGGACAAGGGCAAGCAGGGCAAGGTCATTGCCGCTTACCCGCGCGACGAGCGCGTCCTGGTCGAGGGTGTCAACCGGGTCAAGAAGCACACGAAGGCCGGCCCCACGGCCTCCGGCTCGCAGGCCGGTGGCATCGTCACGACCGAGGCGCCGATCCACGTCTCCAACGTCCAGCTGGTCGTTGAGAAGGACGGCAAGAAGGTCGTCACGCGCGTCGGCTACCGCTTCGACGACGAGGGCAACAAGATCCGCGTTGCCAAGCGGACGGGTGAGGACATCTGATGACGACCACCACCACTCCGCGCCTCAAGACGAAGTACCGCGAGGAGATCAAGGGCAAGCTGCAGGAGGAGTTCTCGTACGAGAACGTCATGCAGATCCCCGGCCTCGTGAAGATCGTGGTGAACATGGGTGTCGGCGACGCTGCCCGTGACTCCAAGCTCATGGACGGTGCCGTCCGTGACCTGACCACGATCACCGGTCAGAAGCCGGCCATCACCAAGGCCCGGAAGTCCATCGCGCAGTTCAAGCTGCGTGAGGGCCAGCCGATCGGTGCCCACGTCACGCTCCGTGGCGACCGCATGTGGGAGTTCCTGGACCGCACCCTGTCGCTCGCGCTGCCGCGTATCCGCGACTTCCGTGGCCTGTCCCCCAAGCAGTTCGACGGCCGTGGCAACTACACCTTCGGTCTCACGGAGCAGGTCATGTTCCACGAGATCGACCAGGACAAGATCGACCGTGTCCGGGGTATGGACATCACCGTGGTCACCACGGCGACCAACGACGCTGAGGGCCGCGCGCTCCTTCGTCACCTCGGCTTCCCGTTCAAGGAGGCGTGAGCGAGATGGCGAAGAAGGCTCTGATCGCTAAGGCTGCTCGCAAGCCCAAGTTCGGTGTGCGTGGCTACACCCGCTGCCAGCGCTGCGGCCGCCCGCACTCCGTGTACCGCAAGTTCGGCCTGTGCCGCGTGTGCCTTCGTGAGATGGCTCACCGTGGCGAGCTGCCGGGCGTGACCAAGAGCTCCTGGTAGTCCCCTAGTTGGGATGACCGGAGTCTCTCGGTAAGCAATGAGGTCGGTGGGGGCCCGGCCGCGCATGCCTTAGGCTTGTGTGGTTGGGCGCCCTGCCGCCCTCGTACGACTTACTACGCCGTAGGTCCCCGCGCCGCACCCGTCCCGCCCATGAGTGGGGAGAGGGATGGCGCAGACAGGAAACCCCGGCGAGAGAGGCCGAAGGCCAATTCATGACCATGACTGATCCGATCGCAGACATGCTTACGCGTCTGCGGAACGCGAACTCGGCATACCACGACACCGTGGCGATGCCGCACAGCAAGATCAAGTCGCACATCGCGGAGATCCTCCAGCAGGAGGGTTTCATCACGGGCTGGAAGGTCGAGGACGCCGAGGTCGGCAAGAACCTCGTTCTCGAGCTCAAGTTCGGGCCGAACCGTGAGCGCTCCATCGCGGGCATCAAGCGGATCTCGAAGCCTGGTCTGCGTGTTTACGCGAAGTCCACCAACCTGCCGAAGGTGCTCGGCGGCCTGGGCGTGGCCATCATCTCCACGTCCCACGGCCTGCTCACCGGCCAGCAGGCGGGCAAGAAGGGCGTGGGTGGGGAAGTCCTCGCCTACGTCTGGTAGCGGAAGGGAACGGAGGAAACAGCTATGTCGCGTATTGGCAAGCTCCCCATCACGGTTCCCGCCGGCGTGGACGTCACCATCGACGGCCAGACGGTCCAGGTGAAGGGCCCCAAGGGCACCCTGAGCCACACCGTCGTGTCGCCGATCGAGATCGCTAAGGGCGAGGACGGCGTTCTGAACGTCACCCGCCCGAACGACGAGCGTCAGAACAAGGCCCTGCACGGCCTGTCCCGCACGCTGGTGGCGAACATGATCACCGGTGTGACCCAGGGTTACGTGAAGAAGCTCGAGATCAGCGGTGTCGGTTACCGCGTCCTGGCGAAGGGCTCCAACCTGGAGTTCTCGCTCGGCTACAGCCACCCGATCCTGATCGAGGCGCCCGAGGGCATCTCGTTCAAGGTCGAGTCGCCGACCAAGTTCTCGGTCGAGGGCATCGACAAGCAGAAGGTCGGCGAGGTTGCGGCCAACATCCGCAAGCTGCGCAAGCCTGACCCGTACAAGGCCAAGGGCGTCAAGTACGAGGGCGAAGTCATCCGCCGCAAGGTCGGAAAGGCGGGTAAGTAAGCCATGGCATACGGTGTCAAGATTGCTAAGGGCGACGCTTACAAGCGTGCTGCCATCAAGCGTCGTCACATCCGGATCCGTAAGCACATCTCGGGTACGGCTGAGCGTCCGCGCCTGGTCGTGACGCGCTCCAACCGCCACATCGTGGCCCAGGTCATCGACGACATCCAGGGTCACACCCTGGCGTCGGCGTCGACCCTGGACGCGTCCATCCGTGGTGGCTCGGACGACAAGTCGGCGCAGGCCGGCAAGGTCGGCGCCCTGGTCGCCGAGCGTGCCAAGGCCGCCGGTGTCGAGGCTGTCGTGTTCGACCGTGGCGGTAACCGGTACGCGGGTCGCATCGCGGCCCTGGCCGACGCCGCCCGCGAGGCCGGGCTCAAGTTCTGAGCTCGCTGCGTAGCTAGCGGAAAAGAGAGAGGTAAATCCAATGGCTGGACCCCAGCGCCGCGGCAGCGGTGCCGGTGGCGGCGAGCGGCGGGACCGGAAGGGCCGTGACGGCGGCGCAGTTGCCGCCGAGAAGACCGCGTACGTTGAGCGCGTTGTCGCGATCAACCGCGTCGCCAAGGTTGTGAAGGGTGGTCGTCGCTTCAGCTTCACCGCGCTGGTCGTGGTGGGCGATGGCGACGGCACCGTGGGTGTCGGTTACGGCAAGGCCAAGGAGGTGCCGGCCGCCATCGCCAAGGGCGTTGAGGAGGCCAAGAAGCACTTCTTCAAGGTCCCGCGTATCGCCGGTACCATCCCGCACCCGATTCAGGGTGAAAAGGCCGCGGGCATCGTCCTGCTCAAGCCGGCTTCGCCGGGTACCGGTGTTATCGCCGGTGGTCCCGTGCGCGCCGTGCTCGAGTGCGCCGGTGTTCACGACATCCTGTCGAAGTCCCTGGGCTCCGACAACGCGATCAACATCGTGCACGCGACCGTGGCGGCCCTCAAGGGTCTGCAGCGTCCCGAGGAGATCGCGGCCCGCCGTGGTCTGCCGCTCGAGGACGTCGCTCCCGCCGCTCTGCTGCGTGCGCGTGCCGGGGCTGGTGCGTAATGGCACAGCTCAAGATCACGCAGGTGAAGTCGTACATCGGCAGCAAGCAGAACCACCGTGACACCCTGCGTTCCCTTGGTCTCAAGGGCATCAACACGCAGGTCGTCAAGGAGGACCGCCCCGAGTTCCGCGGCATGGTGCACACCGTCCGCCACCTCGTGACGGTTGAGGAGGTCTGATCATGGCGGAGAACAACCCGCTGAAGATCCACAACCTCCGTCCGGCTCCCGGCGCCAAGACCGCCAAGACCCGTGTCGGTCGTGGTGAGGCGTCGAAGGGTAAGACGGCCGGTCGTGGTACCAAGGGCACGAAGGCCCGTTACCAGGTTCCGGAGCGCTTCGAGGGTGGCCAGATGCCCCTCCACATGCGTCTCCCGAAGCTGAAGGGCTTCAAGAACCCGTTCAAGACCGAGTACCAGGTCGTCAACCTGGACAAGCTCACCGCCCTCTACCCCGAGGGTGGCGAGGTCACGGTGGCCGACCTGGTCGCCAAGGGCGCCGTTCGCAAGAACAGCCTTGTCAAGGTCCTCGGCCAGGGCGAGGTCACCGTGGCGCTGCAGGTGACGGTTGACGCCGTCTCCGGCTCCGCCAAGGAGAAGATCACCGCCGCTGGCGGTACCGTCACCGAGCTCGTCTGAATTTCTCAGGCGTCTCGATGACTTGAGCGATCCCGACCGGGGATGCCCCACAAAAGGGGCATCCCCGGTTGGTCGTTCCAAGGGGGGCACGGTCGCCGGTAAGGTGGCGTGCACTGTTACTTTCCGCGCGGTCTGTCCTCGCGACCGGCCGGGCGGTTCTTGGCTTTCAGTTAGACACACACGTACTTATCCGTCGGACACACCACCGTCACCTCTGACGCAGTAGCGCGGGGGTCGCAGGAGGCACCGTGCTCACCGCGTTCGCCCGGGCGTTCAAGACGCCCGACCTGCGCAAGAAGCTGCTCTTCACGCTCGGCATCATCGTGATCTACCGGCTCGGGACGCACGTCCCGATCCCGGGCATCGACTACAAGAACGTCCAGACCTGTATCGACGCGGCCAATGCCAACCAGGGCCTGTTCGGTCTGGTCAACATGTTCAGTGGCGGCGCGCTCCTGCAGATCACGATCTTCGCGCTCGGCATCATGCCGTACATCACGGCGAGCATCATCCTGCAGCTGTTGACCGTGGTGATCCCGCGTCTGGAAGCCCTCAAGAAAGAGGGCCAGGCGGGCACGGCCAAGATCACGCAGTACACGCGCTACCTGACCATCGCCCTGGCCATCCTGCAGGGCACCGGCCTGGTGGCCACCGCCCGCACCGGCACCCTGTTCCAGGGCTGCCCGGTCGCCTCGGAGATCGTCCCCGACCAGTCGATTTTCGTCACCATCACGATGGTCATCACCATGACCGCCGGTACGGCCACCGTCATGTGGCTCGGTGAGCTCATCACCGACCGCGGCATCGGCAACGGCATGTCGATCCTGATGTTCATCTCGATCGCCGCGACCTTCCCGGCCGCCCTGTGGGGCATCAAGAAGTCGGGCGACCTGGCGGGCGGCTGGATCGAGTTCGGCACCGTCATCCTCGTCGGCCTGTTCATGGTCGGCCTGGTGGTCTTCGTCGAGCAGGCGCAGCGTCGCATCCCGGTGCAGTACGCGAAGCGCATGATCGGCCGCAGGTCCTACGGCGGCACGTCGACGTACATCCCGCTGAAGGTCAACCAGGCGGGCATCATCCCTGTGATCTTCGCCTCGTCGCTGCTCTACATCCCGGCGCTCGTCGCCCAGTTCGCCGGTGGTCAGTCCGGTTGGAAGACGTGGATCGAGCAGAACCTGACCAAGGGTGACCACCCGATTTACATCGTCACCTACTTCGTCCTGATCGTGTTCTTCGCCTTCTTCTACGTCGCGATCTCCTTCAACCCGGAGGAAGTCGCCGACAACATGAAGAAGTATGGTGGCTTCATCCCGGGCATCCGGGCTGGCCGACCGACCGCTGAGTATCTGAGCTACGTACTCAACCGGATCACCTGGCCGGGCTCGCTGTATCTGGGGCTGATCGCTCTCGTGCCAACGATGGCGTTGGTGGGCTTCCAGGCCAACCAGAACTTCCCCTTCGGTGGAACGAGCATCCTCATCATCGTGGGTGTGGGCCTGGAGACCGTGAAGCAGATCGAGAGCCAGCTCCAGCAGCGCAACTACGAAGGGTTCCTCCGCTGATGCGAATCGTCCTCGTCGGGCCGCCCGGTGCCGGCAAGGGAACGCAGGCCGCGTTCCTTGCCAAGAACCTGTCGATCCCGCACATCTCCACGGGCGACCTCTTCCGCGCCAACATCAGCCAGCAGACGGAGCTCGGCAAGCTGGCCAAGTCCTACATGGACGCCGGGAACCTCGTCCCGGACGAGGTGACCATCGGCATGGCCAAGGACCGCATGGCGCAGGCCGACGCGGAGAACGGCTTCCTGCTGGACGGCTTCCCGCGCAACGTGTCGCAGGCCGAGGCCCTGGACGAGGCCCTCAAGGCCGACGGCCAGAAGCTGGACGCGGTCCTCGACCTGGAGGTCCCCGAGGACGAGGTGGTCAAGCGCATCGCGGGCCGCCGCATCTGCCGCAACGACTCCAGCCACGTCTTCCACGTGACGTACAGCCCGCCGAAGCAGCAGGACGTCTGCGACGTCTGCGGCGGCGAGCTCTACCAGCGCGGCGACGACAAGGAAGAGACCGTGCGCAAGCGGCTCGACGTCTACCACCGCGAGACCGAGCCGATCATCGACCACTACAAGGCGCAGGGCCTGGTCGTGACGATCTCGGCCCTCGGCAAGGTGGACGAGGTCACGCAGCGGGCGATGTCCGCCCTCCAGGGCGAGAGCGCCTGACACGGATGTGACTGGGCCGCGGCACCCCGGGCGGGTGCCGCGGCCCAGCCGTGGGCGGGGCGCGAGGGGCACTGCCGCGGCCGTATCGTGGTGAGTGCTCCTCGTATGCCGTACGTCGTACTCGTAGGTTCAGAAAGGCTCAGGCCCGGACATGGTGCAGATCAAGACTCCCGAGCAGATCGCCAAGATGCGTGCGGCGGGACTTGTCGTCGCCGCCATCCACCAGGCCACGCGGGCGGCGGCCGTGCCGGGCGCCACCACCAAGGACCTGGACGACGTGGCGCGCAAGGTGATCGCCGAGCACGGCGCCAAGTCGAACTTCCTCGGGTACGGCGGCTTCCCCGCGACCATCTGCACCTCGAAGAACGAGGTCGTCGTGCACGGCATCCCGAGCGACGACGTCGTCCTTGAGGACGGCGACATCATCTCCATCGACGCGGGCGCGATCGTGGACGGCTGGCACGGCGACGCCGCGTTCACCGCGTTCGTGGGCGGCGGTCACGCTCCGGAGCTGGTCGAGCTGTCCCGGGTGACCGAGGAGTCGATGTGGGCGGGCATCGCGGCCATGAAGCTGGGCAACCGGCTCGTCGACGTCTCCCGCGCCATCGAGACGTACATCCGCCGCCAGCCGCGGCCCGCGTCCGGCAAGTACGGGATCATCGAGGACTACGGCGGCCACGGCATCGGCACCGAGATGCACATGGACCCGCACGTGCTGAACTACGTGGAGCGGCGGCGCGGCCGCGGGCCCAAGCTGGTGCCCGGGTTCTGCCTCGCGATCGAGCCGATGGTGTCGCTCGGGACCGCGAAGACCGAGGTCCTGTCCGACGACTGGACGGTCATCACCACGGACGGCACGTGGTCCTCGCACTGGGAGCACTCGGTCGCGCTGACCGAGCAGGGGCCGCTGGTGCTCACCGCGCCCGACGGGGGCAAGGCGAAGCTCGCCGAGTACGGCGTCACCGCCGCGCCCGACCCGCTGGGCTGAGCCCCTGCCGGGCCGCGCCCCCGGGGCCACGTGTGTGCGGCGTCTGGGCACAGTGGGTGAGGGCTGCCGCGGTGCCGCTTAAGGATCTTCCCGGGCGGGCATTCTTTCTCGATTCGTCTTTCCGGGTGCACTGACGTAGACTGACGCGTCGGCTCTCGTGCACCCGCATGTCTGCGTCACCGCAGAGAGTCGATCAAGGTAGTCGATTCGAAGGGCGAAGCGTGGCCAAGAAGCAAGGTGCCATCGAGATCGAGGGCACTGTCGTCGAGTCTCTTCCGAACGCTATGTTCAAGGTCGAGCTCCAGAACGGCCACCAGGTCCTGGCACACATCAGCGGCAAGATGCGCATGCACTACATCCGCATCCTCCCTGACGACCGGGTCGTGGTGGAGCTGTCTCCGTACGACCTGACGCGTGGCCGGATCGTCTACCGGTACAAGTAGATCTTGCCTGTATCCCGCTCCGGCGGGGTGGTGGCACTGACCCGGAGAACCTCACACCCATGAAGGTCAAGCCGAGCGTCAAGAAGATCTGCGACAAGTGCAGGGTGATCCGCCGTCACGGTCGGGTCATGATCATTTGCGACAACCCGCGCCACAAGCAGCGCCAGGGCTGACGCACGTACTGCACTCGCAGATTTTCGCGCGACGCACGTAACAGCACATATGCAGGACCCGTCCCTCTCTAGGTCCATCAGGTAATGGAGGGCGACACCCCCGGTCGGAGGCCGGGGACCCAGTTCGTACCTCATACGGCGGCTGGGAGCGGTTCTGCTGAAGACCTCCGTAGATTCACAGGAGCCATGAATGGCACGCGTTGAAGGTGTTGACCTCCCGCGCGACAAGCGCATCGAGGTCGCCCTCACCTACGTGTTCGGCATCGGCCGGACGCTGTCCCAGCAGACGCTGGACGCCACTGGTGTCGACCGCAACACCCGTGTTCGCGACCTGACCGAGGACGACCTCGTCAAGATCCGCGAGTACGTGGACCAGAACGTCAAGACCGAGGGTGACCTCCGTCGCGAGATCCAGGCCGACATCCGCCGCAAGGTCGAGATCGGCTGCTACCAGGGTCTGCGCCACCGCCGTGGCCTGCCCGTCCGCGGCCAGCGCACCAGCACCAACGCTCGCACCCGCAAGGGCCCGCGTCGCGCCATCGCCGGTAAGAAGAAGCCGGGCAAGAAGTAGTCCTCGCTCAGCGGTCTATCGACAGCTGACGCTGCAGGACCGACCACCTCCCGTAGGAGTTAGAGATGCCCCCCAAGGGTCGTCAGGGCGCTGCCAAGAAGGTGCGCCGCAAGGAAAAGAAGAACGTCGCTCACGGCCACGCGCACATCAAGAGCACGTTCAACAACACGATCGTGTCCATCACGGACCCGACCGGCAACGTGATCTCCTGGGCCTCCGCCGGCCACGTCGGCTTCAAGGGCTCGCGCAAGTCCACCCCGTTCGCCGCGCAGATGGCCGCCGAGTCGGCCGCGCGTCGCGCGCAGGAGCACGGCATGCGCAAGGTCGACGTCTTCGTGAAGGGTCCGGGCTCCGGCCGCGAGACCGCGATCCGCTCCCTCCAGGCCACGGGCCTCGAGGTCGGTTCGATCCAGGACGTCACGCCGACCCCGCACAACGGCTGCCGTCCGCCGAAGCGTCGCCGCGTCTGACGCACGTCGCTTGACTTGAGGATTCGGGCGGTACGGCTCTTTCGGGCCGTATCGCCCGTACCCTTGTACTACTCAGGGCATCAAATAGTGGGTGCCCCTGACTGAAGGAATCGCTACATGCTGATCGCTCAGCGTCCCTCGTTGACCGAAGAGGTCGTCGACGAGTTCCGCTCCCGGTTCGTCATCGAGCCGCTGGAGCCGGGCTTCGGCTACACCCTCGGCAACTCCCTGCGTCGTACGCTCCTCTCCTCGATCCCGGGTGCGGCGGTCACGTCCATCCGCATCGACGGTGTCCTGCACGAGTTCACCACCGTGCCGGGCGTCAAGGAGGACGTCACCGACCTCATCCTCAACATCAAGCAGCTGGTCGTCTCCTCGGAGCACGACGAGCCGGTCGTGATGTACCTGCGCAAGCAGGGCCCGGGCCTGGTCACCGCCGCTGACATCGCGCCGCCGGCCGGTGTCGAGGTGCACAACCCCGACCTCGTCCTCGCCACGCTCAACGGCAAGGGCAAGCTGGAGATGGAGCTGACCGTCGAGCGCGGTCGCGGCTACGTCTCCGCCGTGCAGAACAAGCAGGTCGGCCAGGAGATCGGCCGCATCCCGGTCGACTCCATCTACTCGCCGGTCCTCAAGGTGACCTACAAGGTCGAGGCCACCCGAGTCGAGCAGCGCACCGACTTCGACAAGCTGATCGTCGACGTCGAGACCAAGCAGGCCATGCGCCCGCGCGACGCCATGGCGTCCGCCGGTAAGACCCTGGTCGAGCTGTTCGGTCTGGCCCGCGAGCTCAACATCGACGCCGAGGGCATCGACATGGGTCCGTCCCCGACGGACGCCGCGCTCGCCGCCGACCTGGCGCTGCCGATCGAGGAGCTGGAGCTCACGGTCCGCTCCTACAACTGCCTCAAGCGTGAGGGCATCCACTCCGTGGGTGAGCTCGTCGCCCGCTCCGAGGCCGACCTCCTGGACATCCGCAACTTCGGTGCGAAGTCCATCGACGAGGTCAAGATGAAGCTCAACGGGATGGGCCTCGCGCTGAAGGACTCGCCTCCCGGCTTCGACCCGACCGCTGCGGCTGACGCCTTTGGCGCGGATGACGACGCGGACGCCGGGTTCGTCGAGACCGAGCAGTACTAGAGCTCGGGCCCGACGGTCTGAATTTGGCTGCGCGTGCGTTGTGGTTGCTCGCGCAGTTCCCCGCGCCCCTTACGGGGCGCGGTCCGCTGACCCCGGTACCTGATACGGCCGGGGCAGATCACTAGGAGAAACACCATGCCGAAGCCCACCAAGGGTGCCCGTCTGGGCGGCAGCGCCGCGCACGAGAAGCTGATGCTGGCGAACCTCGCCAAGGATCTCTTCGAGCACGGCCGCATCACCACGACCGAGGCGAAGGCCCGCCGCCTGCGCCCGTTCGCGGAGCGTCTGGTCACCAAGGCGAAGAAGGGCGACCTTCACAACCGCCGTCAGGTGCTCCAGGTCATCACGGACAAGAGCGTCGTCCACACGCTCTTCGCCGAGATCGGCCCGCGCTACGAGAACCGCCCGGGTGGCTACACCCGTATCACCAAGATCGGTAACCGCCGTGGCGACAACGCGCCCATGGCCGTCATCGAGCTGGTGGAGGCCCTGACCGTGGCCCAGCAGGCCACCGGTGAGGCCGAGGCGGCGACCAAGCGTGCCGTCAAGGAAGACGCCCTCAAGAAGGACGCGCCCGTCGAGGACGCGAAGCCGGTTGAGGCCGCCGAGGAGTCCAAGGACGCCTGAGGCGTTTCTCCGCGTCAGCGGAGGTGACCCGGACGCGTGAGGCTCTGCCTTTCTGTGAGCGGGTGCTGAGCGGGTCCGCCCCTTGGGGCGGGCCCGCTTTCGCGTTGCTGAGAGGATCTGTGTGTGAGTGAGGAAGTGAAGCCCGGGTTCGTTCGGGTGCGTCTTGATCTGTCGTACGACGGCCGGGACTTTTCCGGGTGGGCGAAGCAGCGTGAAGGCCAGCGGACCGTCCAGGGCGAGATCGAGGACGCGCTGCGCACGGTCACGCGGTCCAGCGAGACGTACGAGCTGACCGTGGCCGGGCGGACCGACAGCGGGGTGCACGCGCGCGGCCAGGTCGCGCACGTCGACCTGCCGGAGGGGCTGTGGGCCGAGCACCGCGAGAAGCTGCTGCGGCGGCTCGCCGGACGGCTGCCGCACGACGTGCGGATCTGGCGGGCGGAGGGGGCCCCGGCCGGGTTCAACGCGCGGTTCTCGGCGATCTGGCGGCGGTACGCGTACCGCGTGACCGACCACCCCGGCGGCGTCGATCCGCTCCTGCGCGGTCACGTCCTGTGGCACGACTGGACGCTCGACCTGGACGCGATGAACGAGGCCGCGCGGGCGCTCATCGGCGAGCACGACTTCGCCGCGTACTGCAAGCGGCGCGAGGGTGCGACGACCATCCGCACGCTCCAGGAGCTGCGCTGGGAGCGGCGTCCCGACGGGATCCTCGAAGCGACGGTGCGGGCGGACGCCTTCTGCCACAACATGGTGCGGTCCCTGGTGGGGGCCATGCTGTTCGTGGGGGACGGGCACCGGCCGCCGGACTGGCCGGGCAAGGTGCTCGCGGCGGGGGTGCGGGACTCGGCGGTGCACGTGGTGCGGCCGCACGGGCTCACGCTCGAAGAGGTCGGCTATCCGGCGGACGAGCTGCTCGCGGCGCGCAGCGCGGAGGCGCGGAACAAGCGGTCGCTGCCGTCGGCGGGTTGTTGCTGAGCTCTGGATAGAGCGTTCGTTCTACTCGGGGTTGTTCGCGGCGGCGGAGGCTTGTGCCTCGCCGCGGCGGTTGATCTGGTGGAAGGCGAAGCGGGCGAGGTCGTCGCCGACCTCGTACGCCTTGCGGTCCTTCTGTGTGACGTCCTTGCCGCTCAGGAAGCCGGTCGTCGTGAAGTACGCGTAGCGGCCGTACGCGTTGTACGTGCCGCGGCAGACGGCCGTGCGGCAGAACGTGGCGACGCCCTTGCCGGGCAGCGAGGTGACCAGGCCCTTGTCGGCCTGCTTCTTGACCTTGGCGGCCTGGGCCTCGGTGTCGAAGACGGCCACGCCGACGGTGACGGCGACGCCGCGGCGGGCGTAGGTGACGCGCATCAGCTTGGTGCACTTGTTCTTGGTGAGGATCCGGCCGAGGACCGGCTGGGTCACCGAGGCGCACCGCTTGGTGTCGGCGGTGGCGCCCTTCTTGTAGACCTTGTCGCCGGAGGTCAGCTTCGTGCCGGGGAAGAGGATCGCGGCGCTCAGGGGTGCCTTGTCCTTGTCCGCGTCGGAGATGTAGTCCTTCGGGTCCGGCGGGGGCGGGGGAGTGGTCGCCTCGAAGGACGGCTCCGGGGCCGAGGAGGCGCCGGGGATGTCCGGGGACGAGGGCAGTTCGCTCGCGGGCTTGTTGGACGCGGCGGCGTCGTCGCCGTTCGCGGAGACGACGGCGACGGCCACGGCCGTGGCGACACCGACGGTGGCGAGGGCGCCGCCGCCGAGGAGGAGCCATTTGCGGCGGCGGGCGCGCTTCTCGGAGGCTTCGGCCAGTGCCGCCCAGTCCGGGGTGGGTGAGCCCCCCGGACCCCACTGGGGTCCCCCTTGCCCAAAGCTCATGCGCGGCATCTTAGACGGGGCGGTGGGGATGTTGAGCCGGGGCCGGGGCGGGTTCTCGCCCTAGCCTGAGCCGCATGAACGCGGGCAAATGTGATGTTTCCGGTGGTACGGGATGGTGGCTGCGGCCCGCCGCGTGGCAGGCGTGGGCGGTGCTCGGGGTGGTCCTCGGCGCGCTCGTGCTGCGCGTCGCCTGCCGCGTGCCGGACGGCGGCATGGACAACGGGATCGTGGTGCGGGCGGCCGGGGCCTGGCTCGAGGGGCGCTCTCCGTACGCGGACCGGCACTTCCTGTACCTGCCGGGGGCCGTGCTCGCGGCGGTGCCGCAGGCCGTCCTTCCGCAGGGGGTGGTGCGGGTCCTGGTGCCGCTCGGGGTGGTGGGGGCCCTCGCGGGTGGCTGGGCGGCTGCGCTGCGGGTGTACGGGGTGCCGTTCAGGAGCCGCTTCGCGGTGCTTGGCCTGCTCGGGCTCGCCCTGGGCTTCGCGCCCTTCGGGCACCTGGTGGAGCTCGGGAACTGGACCGTGGCGTCGGCGGCCGCGCTGCCGCTGGCGCTGCTGTGCGTGTGCCGGGGCCGGTGGGGGCGGGCGGGGGCGGTGCTCGGGGTCGCGGTGGCCGTGAAGCCGCTCCTGGTGCCGGTGCTGCTCCTCTTCGTCTTCGCGCGGCGGTGGCGCGCGCTGGGGATCGCGGTGGGGGTGCCGGTCGCGGTCTCCGCCGCCGCGGCGCTCCTGCTGCCCGACCCGGCGGGCTTCCTCACCCGTACGCTCCCCTTCCTCCTGCGCGGCGGCGACAGCTTCGTACGGCTCTACGAGGCCTCGCCCGCGGCGGTGCTGCCGCGCCTCGGGGTGCCGGGCGCGGCGGCCTCGCTGGTGGCGGGGGCGGGGGCCGTGGTGGGGGTGGGGTGCGCGTGGCGGCGGTGGGGGCGCGGGGACGCGGGGGCCGCGCGGGTCGTGGAGACGGCCGTGGCCCTGATGCTGGCGGCCTTCCTGGTGTCCCGGCCCTCGTACGACCACTATCTGCTGGTCGTGGTGCCGCTGCTGCTCGCGGGGGCGGGGGAGGCGGGGGCCGTGGTGCGGGGGGCCGGGTTCTGGGTGGCCCTCGTGCCGCAGGTGCCGGGGTTCGCGTGGGTGGGTCTTGAGCCGGGGGTGCGGCGGGCCTTCAAGGACTGCGTCACGCTCTGTGTGCTGGCCTTCGCGGTCGCACGGTGCTGTCTGCGGCCGAGGGCGGTTACTGTGGATGGCGCAGGACCGGCAGGACCGCCCGAGGCGGTGGGGTCGGCGGTGCCGGTCTCCAGGGCCGCGTTTTGACCCATACGGGGCGGCGCGGGTAGTCTCGTGGACTGATACGTATTGGCTTCCTCGTTCTCACGCGAAAGGGCCATACGTAGGTTCCCTGGAGCAGTTACCAGTGGCTCGCATACGGGCAGCGTCCCCGGCATTGTGAGCCCCAGCTGCATGATCGCTTCCTGGGTGCCGTATGTCTGGACCCCATCCACTGAAGAAGCGAAGGCTACGAAGTGCGTACGTACAGCCCCAAGCCCGGCGACGTGACCCGTCAGTGGCACGTCATCGACGCCCAGGACATCGTCCTGGGGCGTCTGGCGACCACCGCCGCCTCTCTCCTGCGCGGCAAGCACAAGCCGATCTACGCGCCGCACGTTGACACCGGTGACTTCGTCATCATCGTCAACGCCGACAAGGTGCACCTGTCCGGCAACAAGCGGACCCAGAAGATGGCGTACCGCCACTCCGGCTACCCGGGTGGTCTCCGCTCCGTCCGCTACGACGAGCTCCTCGAGAAGAACCCCGAGAAGGCCATCGAGAAGGCCGTCAAGGGCATGCTCCCGAAGAACTCGCTGGGCCGTCAGATGCTCTCGAAGCTGAAGGTCTACAAGGGTGACCAGCACCCGCACGGCGCGCAGCAGCCGCAGCCGTTCGAGATCACCCAGGTCGCGCAGTAAGTCCGGCCACCCCCTAAGCCTGAAGAGAATCTGAGGAGCATCGTGGCCGAGACCACCGCCGAGCAGCCGATCGACGAGACTGTCGACATCGAGCACTACACCACCGAGTCCGAGGCGCCCGTCGAGGGCGAGTACACCTCGGAGTCGAACGCCGCGCGCTTCGGCGACCCGCAGCCGGCCGCCGGCCTGGGCCGTCGCAAGAACGCCATCGCCCGCGTCCGGATCGTTCCGGGCACCGGCAAGTGGAAGATCAACGGTCGCACCCTTGAGGACTACTTCCCCAACAAGGTGCACCAGCAGGAAGTCAACGAGCCGTTCAAGGTCCTCGAGCTTGAGGGCCGCTACGACGTCGTCGCCCGCATCTCGGGTGGCGGTGTCTCCGGTCAGGCCGGCGCCCTGCGCCTCGGCGTGGCCCGCGCCCTGAACGAGGCCGACGTGGACAACAACCGCGGCGCCCTCAAGAAGGCCGGCTTCCTCAAGCGCGACGACCGTGCGGTCGAGCGCAAGAAGGCCGGTCTCAAGAAGGCCCGCAAGGCCCCGCAGTACAGCAAGCGCTAATCGCTGCCTGTTTGTACTTCTTGTTCGCCCCGGCGGCACCTGTGTGCCGCCGGGGCGTTCTTTGTTAGGCACCCAGTGGCGGGCGCCCGGGGCGGCGCCTGGTGGATCGCAATGGAGGACAGCAGTGGGACGACTCTTCGGCACGGACGGCGTGCGCGGTGTCGCCAACGCCGATCTGACGGCGGAGCTCGCGCTCGGTCTCTCGGTCGCCGCGGCGCACGTGCTCGCCGAAGCGGGCACCTTCGAGGGCCATCGCCCGACAGCGGTGGTGGGGCGTGACCCGCGCGCGTCCGGGGAGTTCCTGGAGGCCGCGGTGGTCGCGGGCCTGGCGAGCGCGGGCGTGGACGTCCTGCGCGTGGGCGTGCTGCCCACTCCGGCGGTGGCCCATCTCACCGGCGCGCTCGGCGCCGACCTCGGCGTGATGCTGTCCGCCAGCCACAACGCCATGCCCGACAACGGCATCAAGTTCTTCGCGCGCGGCGGCCACAAGCTGGCCGACGACCTGGAGGACCGCATCGAGTCCGTCTACGAGGAGCACCGCACCGGCGCTCCCTGGCAGCGGCCCACCGGCGCCGGGGTCGGCCGTGTCACCTCGTACGACCAGGGGCTCGACCAGTACGTGGCGCATCTGATCGGCGTGCTGCCGAACCGCCTCGACGGGCTGAGGATCGTCCTGGACGAGGCGCACGGCGCCGCCGCCCGGGTCTCCCCGGAGGCCTTCGCGCGCGCGGGCGCCGAGATCGTCACCATCGGCGCGTCCCCCGACGGCCTGAACATCAACGAGGGCTGCGGCTCGACCCACCTGGAGCAGCTCCAGGCCGCCGTCGTCGAGCACGGCGCCGACCTCGGCATCGCGCACGACGGCGACGCCGATCGCTGCCTCGCCGTGGACCACACGGGCGCCGAGGTCGACGGCGACCAGATCCTCGCCGTGCTGGCGCTCGGCATGCGGGAGCGCGGGGTGCTGCGCCGCGACACCGTTGTCGCCACGGTCATGTCGAACCTGGGCTTCAAGCTGGCCATGGAGCGCGAGGGCCTGCAGTTCGTCCAGACCGCCGTGGGCGACCGGTACGTCCTGGAGGAGATGAAGGCCAGCGGCTACGCGCTCGGCGGTGAGCAGTCCGGGCACGTCATCGCCCTGGACCACGCCACCACCGGCGACGGCACCCTCACCGGCCTGCTGCTCGCGGCCCGTGTCGCCGAGACCGGCCGCAGCCTCAAGGACCTGGCCGCCGTCATGGAGCGTCTGCCGCAGGTCCTCATCAACGTGCCGGACGTGGACCGGACCCGGGTGGGGACCTCGACGGAGCTGGCCACCGCGGTCGCCGACGCCGAGCGCGAGTTGGGCGAGACCGGCCGGGTGCTGCTGCGCCCCTCCGGCACCGAGCCGCTGGTGCGGGTGATGGTGGAGGCCGCCGACATCGAGCAGGCCCGCTCGGTGGCCGGGCGCCTCGCGGACGTGGTGAAGTCCGCGCTCGGCTAGGGCAGGCCGAACTTCTTCGCGGTGCGTTCGCGCTGCCGGGCCCAGAGCAGCTTCTGGGCGAGCAGCGTGAACGTACCGGCGAGGACGATGCCGAGCAGGTTGAGCAGGAGCTGCTCGGTGGAGCCCCAGGCCTGGCGGTACTCGTCGTAGCTGAAGGCCACCGCGGCGTTCGCCGCCGCCGGGACCGTCGTCACCGAGATGGCGACGCCGACGAGCGCGCCCGACTTCGCCGAGGTCAGGGACAGGGTGCCCGCCGCGCCCGCGAGGACGGCCACGACGAAGGAGAACCAGTCGGGCCGGTAGATGAAGTTGGTGTTGGGCCGCTTGGCCTCCAGCGCCGCCTGGTCGAAGAGATCGACCGCGTCCATGAAGAAGCTGAACGCCACCGTGGCCGCCATGGCGATCGCGAAGCCCGCGATCAGCGCGATCAGGGAGCGCAGCGCCAGGCGCGGGGCGCGCTGCACGAGCGCCGTGCAGAAGCCCGCGAGCGGGCCGAACTCCGGGCCCACCGCCATCGCGCCCACGATGAGGATCGCGTTGTCGAGGACGACGCCGCAGGCGGCGATCATCGTGGCGAGCGTGATGAAGGCGACGTACGTGATGGAGAGCGTGGACTCCTCGTGCGTGGCGTCCGCCAGGTGCTCCCACAGGACCGCGTCCGCGCCCTCGCCCGGCGCCTCGTCCTCCGCCTTGTCGGCGCGCAGGGACAGCGACAGGTCGATGTTCTCCAGGGCGATCGAGCCGTGCTTGTCGATCTCCAGGGCGCGCAGGCCGCCGAGCAGCTCGTCGCCCGCCTCCCGGGCCACGTCGCACATCACGATGTCGCCCGACGGGTTGCGGGCCGCGCCCGGCACGACGGCGAGGTGGGTCGTACCGGGCGTCTTCTCGATCAGACGCACCACGGCGTCCGTCCGGTCCGCCGGGGTGATCAGCCGCAGATGGAGCATGCCCGCACCCTAACGCCCCGCTGACGCGTCCCCTTCAGAGTCGCGCGGGCCGGTTCAGAGCTTGCGCAGGCTGAGGCGGCGCACCTTGTGGTCGGGGCCCTTGCGGATGATGAGGGTGGCGCGGCCGCGCGTGGGCGCCACGTTCTCCACCAGGTTGGGCTTGTTGATGGTCCGCCAGGTGGTGCGGGCGTAGTCGAGCGCCTCCTCTTCGGAGACCTGCGTGTACTTCCGGAAGTACGAGGACGGGTTCTGGAAGGCGGTCTCGCGCAGCTTGCGGAACCGGTTCAGGTACCAGCGCTCGATGTCCTCGGTGCGGGCGTCGACGTACACGCTGAAGTCGAAGTAGTCGGCCAGGCCCACGCGGGTGCGGCCGTCCTTGCCGGGCAGGGCGGGCTGCAGCACGTTCAGGCCCTCGACGATGAGGATGTCGGGGCGGCGGACCGTCAGGCGCTGGCCGGGCACGATGTCGTAGATCAGGTGGGAGTAGACCGGCGCCGTCACCTCGTCCTTGCCCGCCTTGATGTCGGCGACGAAGCGGGTGAGCGCCCTGCGGTCGTACGACTCGGGGAAGCCCTTGCGCGACATCAGGCCGCGCGCCTGGAGCTCCTTGGTGGGCAGCAGGAAGCCGTCGGTGGTCACCAGCTCCACGCGCGGGTGCTCGGGCCAGCGCGAGAGCAGGGCCTGGAGCAGCCGCGCCACCGTCGACTTGCCCACGGCGACGGAGCCCGCGACCCCTATGACGAAGGGCGTGCCCGACTGGGAGCCCTTCTCGCCGGTGTCGCCCAGGAAGGTGTTGAGCGCTCCGCGCAGGCCGTCGGTGGCGCCCACGTAGAGGTTGAGGAGGCGGGAGAGCGGGAGGTAGATGTCCCGCACCTCATCGAGGTCGATGACGTCGCCGAGGCCGCGCAGCTTCTCCAGCTCGGCGGCGGTCAGGGGCAGCGGCGTCTTGTCGCGCAGCGCGCTCCACTCGGAACGGGTGAGGTCGACGTAAGGGGTCGCCTCCGGCTTGTGCCGGTTGGCGCCCCGTGGCGGCGAGGAGACCAAAGAGATCACAGTCCATTGTTACGGCAGTTTGAACGTCCGTGCGGGTGGGGTGTGTCACGCTCCGCCACAGGGTCCCGGGGGGCGGGGCGCGAGGGTGCCGTACCCTTCCGGCGTGATTGTTGGCGTGGGTATCGATGTGGCCGAGATCGACCGGTTCGCCGCCTCCCTTGAGCGGACGCCGGGGATGCGGGAACGGCTCTTCGTGGAGCAGGAGTTGTACCTGCCCGGCGGGGACCGGCGCGGGGTCGCCTCGCTCGCCGCCCGGTTCGCCGCCAAGGAGGCGCTGGCCAAGGCCCTGGGCGCGCCGCCCGGGCTGCGGTGGACCGACGCCGAGGTGTACGTGGAGGAGACCGGGCAGCCCCGCCTGCGGGTCTCCGGGACCGTGGCCGCGCGGGCCGAGGCCCTGGGGGTGCGCGGGTGGCACGTGTCCCTGAGCCATGACGCGGGGGTGGCCTCCGCGGTGGTCATCGCCGAGGGGTAGCCCGGTCCCCGTTGCCCGTTCCGCGGTGCTGCCGGGGCGCGCGGTGTGCGCGAGACTTGGTGGATGCGTACTGCGTATCGCGTGGAGGACGTACGGGCGGCCGAGCGCGCGCTGATGGCGCGGGTTCCCGAAGGGGCGCTGATGCAGCGGGCCGCGGCGGGGCTCGCCGTGGCGTGCGGGCAGTTGCTCGGGAAGGTGTACGGGGCGCGGGTCGTGCTCCTGGTCGGCAGCGGGGCCAACGGCGGTGACGCGCTCTACGCCGGGGCGCGGCTCGCCCGGCGCGGGGCCGGGGTGACGGCCGTGCTGCTCGCGCCGGAGCGGGCTCACGCGGGCGGGCTCGCGGCGTTGCGGGGGGCCGGGGGGCGGGTGGTCGACGGCTCGGGGAGTGGTTCCGGCACTGCCTTCGCCGCCCTTTCGGGCGCCGATCTCGTGGTCGACGGGATCGTGGGCATCGGCGGCAAGGGCGGCCTGCGGCCCGGCGCCGCCGAACTCGCCCGTGCCGCCGAGGAGTCCGGGGCCCTGGTCGTGGCCGTCGACCTGCCGAGCGGGGTCGACGCCGACACCGGCGAAGTGCGCGGCGCGGCCGTGCGCGCGGACGCGACCGTGACGTTCGGCGCGTACAAGCCCGGGCTCCTCGTCGATCCCGCCCGGGAGTACGCCGGGGCCCTGCGGCTCGTGGACATCGGGCTCGGTGGTGAACTCTCCGCGTACGCGCCCGCGGTGGAGGCCCTGCAGTACGCCGATGTCGAGCGGCTTCTTCCGGTTCCGGGGGCCGAGAGCGACAAGTACCGGCGCGGGGTCCTCGGGGTCGTCGCCGGGTCCGCCCGCTACCCCGGCGCGGCCGTCCTCACCGTCGCCGGCGCGCTGCGCGGGGGCGCCGGGGCCGTGCGGTACGTGGGGCCCGCCGCGGACGCCGTCATCGCCCGCTTCCCCGAGGCGCTGGTGTCGGCCGGGCCGGTGCACCGGGCCGGGCGCGTGCAGGCCTGGGTGGTGGGGCCGGGGCTCGGGGACGGGCACGGGGACGCGGGGGAGCGGCTGCGGGACGTGGTCGCCTCGGAGGTGCCCGTCCTCGTCGACGCGGACGGGCTGCGGCTCGTGGACGCCTCGGCCGTGCGGCAGCGGGGCGCGCCGACGCTGCTCACCCCGCACGCGGGGGAGGCGGCCGCGCTGCTCGGGGTGGAGCGGGCGGAGGTCGAGGCGGCCCGGCTCGACGCGGTGCGGGAGCTGGCCGGGCGGTACGGGGCCACGGTGCTGCTCAAGGGGTCCACGACGCTGGTCGCCGGGGCCGGTGGGGGTGTCGTACGGGTCAATCCGACAGGGACCGGGTGGCTGGCCACCGCGGGGAGCGGGGACGTGCTGTCGGGGCTTGCCGGGGCGCTGCTCGCGGCGGGGCTCGGGGCTCGGGAGGCGGGGGCGGTGGGGGCCTTTCTGCACGGGCTCGCGGGGCGGCTCGCGGCGGAGGGGGCGCCGGTGGGGGCGCAGGACGTGGCGGAGGCCATTCCGGCGGCCTGGCGGGACGTGCGGCGCGGCTAGCGCGGGGCGCTGCCCTTCTGGGGCGCGTCGCCTTCCCTGGGGTGTGAGGCCTTCCCTGGGGTGTGAGGCCTTCCCTGGGGTGTGACGCCTTCCCTGGGGTGTGACGCCTCCTGGGGTGCGTTGTTCGTCTGCGCCTGCGTCGTGGTGTGCCGTCCGGCCGTGGTGGGGCGGGGCCGCCCCGGTATGTCCGTCCTCGCCGTCATGCGCGCGGGTCGGCCTCCCCGCGCGACGCGGTGTACTCGGGGTGCTCCGGGCGGACATACCGGTGCGTCCCCTCGCGTTTCGTCGGCGGCTTTCCGCCGGTGGGGCGGATCGGGCGCTTCCCGCATGCGTGCGGGCGCCGAAACAGCCCGTTCGGCGTTCCCTCGGTGGTGGTGATTTGTCCTGTACGTCCCGTGTGGGGTGGCTCTCCGATGGTGTTCTCTTCCGCTCTGAGAGACTGTTCGACGATGACTGAGACTGCACTGCCGCGTGTGCGCGCTGAGATCGACCTCGCTGCCCTTCGGGCCAACGTGCGGACGTTGCGTGCGCACGCGCCCGGTGCCGCGTTCATGGCCGTCGTGAAGGCGGACGGGTACGGGCACGGAATGGTGCCGTGTGCCAGGGCCGCGTTGGACGCGGGGGCCGACTGGGTCGGGACCGCCACGCCGGAGGAGGCGCTCGCGCTGCGGGCCGCGGGTGTCGGTGGGCGCTTGATGTGCTGGCTGTGGACGCCGGGGTCGCCCTGGCGGGAGGCCGTCGAGGCGGACATCGACGTGTCGGTGAGCCGGGTGGAGGCCCTGGCCGAGGTCGTCGCCGCCGCGCGGGCCGTCGGACGCACGGCCCGGGTGCAGCTCAAGGCCGACACCGGTCTCGGGCGCAACGGGTGCATGCCCGAGGACTGGCCGGAGCTCGTGGGCGAGTCCCTGCGCGCGGAGGCCGACGGCCTGGTGAAGGTCACGGGCCTGTGGTCGCACTTCGCCTGCGCCGACGAGCCGGGGCACCCCTCGGTCGCCGGGCAGCTGCGGACGTTCCGGGAGATGGTCGGGCACGCCGAGGGGGCGGGTCTTGACCCCGAGGTGCGGCACATAGCCAACTCCCCGGCCACGCTCACCCTGCCCGAGACGCACTTCGACCTGGTGCGGCCGGGCATCGCGATGTACGGGGTCTCGCCCAGCCCCGAGATCGGGACGCCCGAGGACTTCGGCCTGCGCCCGGTGATGACGGTCGCCGCGGCCCTGGCACACGTGAAGCGCGCCCCGGCCGGGCATGGGGTGAGCTACGGCCACCTCTACACCACGGCGGGCGAGACGACCCTCGGCCTCGTGCCCGCGGGCTACGGGGACGGCATCCCGCGGCACGCCTCCGGCGCGGGTCCGGTGCTCGTCGGCGGCAAGTGGCGCACGGTCGCCGGGCGGATCGCCATGGACCAGTTCGTGGTGGACCTCGGCGGTGACGAGCCCGAGGTCGGCGCGGAGGCGGTGCTCTTCGGGCCCGGCGACCGCGGGGAGCCCACCGCCGAGGACTGGGCGCGGGCCGCGGGCACCATCGCGTACGAGATCGTGACGCGCATCGGGGCGCGCGTCCCGCGCGTCTATGTGAACGAGCGGCCGGGCACCGGCGACTGAAGAGGAGCGGCACGTGGGCGAGGGCAGCACGGGGGCGGCCGCCGAGGTGGTCGAGGCGGTGGCGGGACGGCCGGGCGGCGCGGTGACGACGTGGCGGCGGGCCGGGGTCGCGGGCGCCGCCATAGGAGTCATCGCGGCGGGCGCCGCCGCCGGGGTCGCCATCGAGCGGCTCACGGTCGGGCGCGGCATGCGCAAGAAGGCCCGTCTCGCCCTCGACGCCTCGGGGCCGTACGGCTCGCTGCGCGGCACACCCGGCAAGGCGTACGCCGACGACGGCACGGAGCTCGCCTTCGAGGTCGACGAGGTGGGGGCCGAGGGCCCGCAGGCCGCTCGGCGGCGTCGGCTGTTCGGGCGGCGGGCGCCCGCCCCCGTCACCGTCGTGTTCAGCCACGGCTACTGCCTCAGCCAGGACTCCTGGCACTTCCAGCGCGCCGCCCTGCGCGGCGTCGTCCGGGCCGTGTACTGGGACCAGCGCAGCCACGGCCGCTCGGGGCGCGGCGCGACCCGGCTGCGCGACCGCGAGCCGGTCACCATCGACCGGCTCGGCCGGGACCTGAAAGCCGTCATCGACGCGGCCGCGCCCGAGGGGCCGCTGGTCCTCGTCGGGCACTCCATGGGCGGCATGACGACGATGGCCCTCGCCGACCAGTTCCCGGAGCTGATCCGCGAGCGCGTGGTCGGTGTCGCCCTCGTCGGTACGTCCGCCGGCGGGCTCGGGGAAGTCAACTTCGGGCTCCCGGTGGCGGGGGTGAACGCCGTGCGGCGCGTGCTGCCCGGCGTCCTGCGGGCGCTCGGCTCGCAGGCCGAGCTGGTGGAGCGCGGGCGGCGGGCCACGTCCGACCTGTTCGCGGGCATCATCAAGCGGTACTCGTTCTCGTCGAAGGACGTCGACCCTGCGGTCGCGCGGTTCGCGGAGCGGATGATCGAGTCCACGCCGATCGACGTGGTCGCGGAGTTCTACCCGGCGTTCACCGAGCACGACAAGGCCGACGCCCTCAAGCACTTCGCCGAGCTGCCCGTGCTCGTGCTCGCCGGGGACAAGGACCTGGTCACGCCGAGCGAGCACAGCGAGGTGATGGCCGATCTGCTGCCGGACGCGGAGCTCGTCCTGGTGCCGGACGCCGGTCACCTGGTCATGCTGGAGCACCCGGAGGTGGTCACCGACCGCCTGGCGGACCTGCTGGCACGGACGGGCGCGGTCGGCACCGGCTGACCGGTTACCGTGGGGCCCATGGAAGCACCGCACAGCCCCGCCGTCCCCGCCGCCACCCTGAAGATCGCCGTCAACTCCCCCGAGCAGATGGGCGAGTTGGGCCGCCGCCTGGCCAAGGTCCTGCGCCCGGGTGATCTCGTCATGCTCACCGGCGAGCTCGGCGCGGGCAAGACGACGCTGACGCGCGGCCTCGGCGAGGGCCTCGGCGTGCGCGGTGCCGTCACCTCGCCGACGTTCGTCATCGCCCGCGTCCACCCGCCGCTCGGCGACGGCCCCGCCCTGGTGCACGTGGACGCGTACCGTCTGGGCGGCGGGCTCGACGAGATGGAGGACCTGGACCTGGACGTGTCGCTCCCGGACTCCGTGGTTGTCGTCGAGTGGGGCGACGGCAAGGTCGAGGAGCTGTCGGACGACCGGCTGCACCTGGTCATCCACCGGGCCGTGGGAGACGCCACGGACGAGGGACGCGAGATCGCGGTGCACGGGATCGGGGCGCGCTGGCAGGACGTCGATCTGAGCGTCCTGGCCGTTTGACGAGCGCCCTGGCCGTCTGAGGTTCTCTCTCCGCGCCGTCTCGGAGGTTCTTCGGCTGCTCGTTCCGTCCTCGCCGCCCCGGCCGGTTGTTCGTCCTGCCGCCCGGCCAGGGACCGTTGCCGTCCACATTTTCCGACAAGGCGTCGGTAAGATGTTGCGTGGCGGGTGCCGGGCGTGTTCACATGGATACCGGTACTGGTTAGGTCTACCTAACCACGTCTGCTCCCGAAGCCCCAGGAGGCGTCCATGCCGGCTTCAGAACGAGACGTACAGCCCCGGCCGCAGGGGCTGACGGCGCAGCCGTCCAGTTGCTCGATGGGCGAGCTGCTCGCGTCGTGCGCCGCCGCGAGCGCCGTCTCCACGCCTCCGGCCGCCCCTGTGCCCCAGGAAGCCCCCGTGGACGAACCGCGGCGCGACGCCGCGTAGCGGGGCTACTTGACGACGACGACCGTCGTCTCGATGATCGCGAAGTCCCACATCGCGTTGCCGTCCTCGCGGGAGGAGCGGATGCCGCCGGTCTTCTTCGCGGGGTCCGGCTTCTCCGTGGAGCCGTTGAGCGCCGCGCTGAACCCCACTGTTATGCCGTCGACCGCCGTGAAGCGCACGACGTGCTCGACCTGCCTGCCGTCCGAGCCGGTGACCTGGCCCTGGCGCGAGGTGACCTCGTAGGTGCCGGGCTCGGGGTCGACGGTGCTCGGCGTGACCTTGTACGTGCGCTTCGCCTTGCCGGAGTCGCCGACCAGCCAGACCCGGTCGCCCTCCAGCGAGTACACGACCCGCTTGCCGGTGCCCGAGCGGTCCGGGAGGGCCAGCGAGCCGCCCTTGCCCTTGGGGGACTTCGTGGGGGTCGTGGGGGACTTGTCCGGCCGCGCGTTCAGGTCGTCCGGCGCGCTCGCGGAGGCCTGGTAGGCGAGGAATCCGACCACGGCGAGGGCGGCGGCGGTGAGCCCGGCCACGAATCCCGAGCTGGTCCTGGACACTGAGCCACCTTCCCTACGTACGGCTATGGAGTGACGGTAGCAGCAGGCGCACCCCTGGCCGGTGCGGCCGTGCGCGGGGCCTCGGAGCCGTAGGCTGTTCGCGTGCTCTTGCTCGCTCTGGATACCGCAACCCCCGCCGTCACCGTCGCGCTGCACGACGGCACGTCCGTCGTCGCCGAGTCGAGTCAGGTCGACGCGCGCCGCCACGGTGAGCTGCTGCTGCCCGCCGTCGACCGCGTCCTCGCCGACGCGGGCGTGAGACTCGACGCGGTCACCGCCGTCGTCGCCGGGGTGGGCCCCGGGCCGTACACCGGTCTGCGGGTAGGCCTGATGACGGCCGACACCTTCGGCCTCGCGCTCGGCGTGCCCGTGTACGGGGTGTGCACGCTCGACGGCCTGGCGTACGCCTCCGGGATCGAGGACGGCCCCTTCGTCGTGGCCACCGACGCGCGCCGCAAGGAGGTCTACTGGGCCCGGTACGAGAACCCGCGCACGCGCGTCTCGGGGCCCGCCGTGGACCGGCCCGCCGACATCGCCGAGCAGGTCGCCGGGCTTCCGGCCGTCGGCGCGGGCGCCGCGCTCTACCCGGACACCTTCCCCGACGCCCGCGGGCCCGAGCACGTGGCGGCCGCCGCCCTGGCCGCGCTCGCCGCCGGGAAGCTGGCCGCGGGCGAGGAGCTCCTGGAGCCGCGCCCGCTGTATCTGCGCCGCCCGGACGCGCAGGTGCCCAAGAACTACAAGGTGGTCACCCCCCAGTGACCACCGTGACGACCCACGCCGCCGTGCTGCGCGAGATGCGCTGGTGGGACATCGATCCCGTCCTCGCCCTGGAGAAGGAGCTCTTCCCGGAGGACGCCTGGTCGCGCGGTATGTTCTGGTCCGAGCTCGCGCACGCGCGCGGGCCGGGCTCGACGCGCCGCTATCTGGTGGCGTACGACGGCGAGCGCCTGGTCGGCTACGGCGGGCTCGCGGTGGCGGGCACCGACTCCGACGGCGGCGACGCGCTGGCCGCCGACGTGCAGACCATCGCCGTGGCCCGGGACCAGTGGGGCACCGGGCTCGGCGCGCGGCTGCTCACCGAGCTCCTGCGGCACGCGACCGCCTTCGAGGCCACCGAGGTGATGCTCGAGGTGCGCGTGGACAACACCCGGGCGCAGAAGCTGTACGAGCGCTTCGGGTTCGAGCCGATCGGCTTCCGCCGCGGCTACTACCAGCCGGGGAACGTGGACGCGCTGGTGATGCGCCTCTCGGACCCCTCTGCCCTGCCGCAGGCCCCCCACCCCTCCCCGAACGGCCGGGCCGACGGCCCCGTGAACGGCGTACAAGGAACCGAGATCCATGGCTGACCTCCGCGACGAGCCCCTCGTCCTCGGCATCGAGACCTCCTGCGACGAGACCGGCGTCGGCATCGTGCGCGGCACCACGCTGCTCGCCGACGCCGTCGCCTCCAGCGTCGACGAGCACGCGCGCTTCGGCGGCGTCGTGCCCGAGGTCGCCTCGCGCGCGCACCTGGAGGCGATGGTCCCGACCATCCAGCGCGCCCTGAAGGACGCGGGCGTCGTCGCCTCCGACCTCGACGGGATCGCCGTCACCGCGGGACCCGGTCTCGCGGGCGCGCTGCTCGTCGGCGTCTCGGCCGCGAAGGCGTACGCGTACGCGCTCGGCAAGCCGCTGTACGGCGTGAACCACCTGGCCTCGCACATCTGCGTGGACCAGCTGGAGCACGGCGCGCTGCCCGAGCCGACGATGGCGCTCCTCGTGTCCGGCGGGCACTCCTCGCTGCTGCTCTCCACGGACATCACCGCCGACGTCCGGCCCCTCGGCGCCACCATCGACGACGCGGCGGGGGAGGCCTTCGACAAGATCGCGCGGGTGCTGAACCTGGGCTTCCCCGGCGGCCCCGTCATCGACCGGTACGCGCGCGAGGGCGACCCCGAGGCGATCGCCTTCCCGCGCGGTCTGACCGGCCCGCGCGACCCCGCGTACGACTTCTCCTTCTCCGGCCTGAAGACGGCCGTGGCGCGCTGGATCGAGGCCAAGCGGGCCGCGGGCGAGGACGTGCCGGTGCGGGACGTGTCCGCGTCCTTCCAGGAGGCGGTCGTCGACGTGCTCACCCGCAAGGCGGTCAGGGCCTGCAAGGACGAGGGCGTCGACCACCTGATGATCGGCGGCGGCGTCGCCGCGAACAGCCGCCTGCGCGCGCTCGCCGAGGAGCGCTGCGAGCGCGCGGGCATCCGCCTGCGGGTGCCGCGGCCCAAGCTCTGCACGGACAACGGCGCGATGGTCGCGGCCCTCGGCGCGGAGATGGTCGCGCGGGGCAGGCGGCCGTCGGACCTCGGGCTCTCGGCGGACTCCTCCCTGCCGGTGACGGAGCCGCACGTGCCGGGCGCGCACGCCCACACCCACGATCACGACCACGTGCACGAGGTCAGCAAGGACAACCTCTACTCATGAGCGTCGCGCTGATGTGGGAGGCCCGCGCCGCCGAGGGGCGCGGGCCCGAGCTGCTCGCCTGGGCGCGCGCCCAGGACCTCGCGGCCGCGCCGGCGCGCCGGGAGACCTTCCGCGCGCCCCAGGACCGCGTCCTCGTCATCACCTGGTGGGACGCCGCCTACGACGCCGAGCTGCCGGAGCTGCCCGCGCCGCCCGGGGACCTGGTGTCCCGGGCGCCGCACCGCTGGCGCTTCGAGCCCGTCGACTCCTAGTGCCCTCCCCGGGCGGGGTCAGGGGGCCGGGTGCCCCACGAGCATGGTGGGCGCGCCCGCGACCCGGGTGAGGAAGACCGTGGCGGAGCCGGGGCCCCGGGGCTTCACCTTGCGGCGGAGCTCCTCCGGCTCCACGGCCGAGCCCCGCTTCTTGACCGTGAGCACGCCGACCTCCCGCTCCCGCAGCAGCGCCTTCAGCTTCTTCACGTTGAACGGCAGCTGGTCCGTGATCTCGTACGCGCTGGCGTACGGCGTCGTGCGGACCACGTCGGAGGTGACGTAGGCGATCGTCTCGTCGACGAGCCCGCCCTCGACCCGTGCGGCGACCTCCGCGACGAGGTGGGCGCGGATGACGGCGCCGTCCGGCTCGTACAGATAGCGGCCGACGGGGCGCACATCGGGGTCCGGGAGCATCGTCGCGCGCCCCGCGCACAAAGTGGCGCGTGAGGGCAGGAGGGTCGCCCGGTGCGAGCCGGGCGCGTCCGTGCCGAACCACAGCACCGCCTCCTTCACGTCCCCGCCGTCCGAGATCCACTCGGCCTCCGCCTCCTCGGGCACCGCCTCGTGCGGGATGCCGGGGGCGATCTTCAGGGCCGCGCGCGGGGCCTTCCTGGCGGCCGCCACCGCCCAGGACAGCGGGGGCGAGTACGCCTCCGGGTCGAAGATCCGGCCGCGCCCGCCCCGGCGTGCCGGGTCCACGAAGACCGCGTCGTACCCGGTCGTGTCCACCTCCGTGACATCCGCCTCGCGGACCTCGATGAGGTCCTCCAGGCCGAGGGCGGCGGCGTTCGCACGGGCGACCGCGCAGGTCAGCGGGTCGCGGTCGACGGCGAGGACCTCGATTCCGGCGCGCGCGAGCGCCAGCGCGTCGCCGCCGATGCCGCCGCACAGATCGGCGATCCGCCGCACGCCGAGCTCCTTGAACCGCTCCGCCCGGTACGTCGCGACGGACGTGCGCGTGGACTGCTCGACGCCGTTCGGCGTGAAGAACATCCGCGCGGCGTCCCCGGCGCCGAACTTCGCCACCGCCCGCTGCCGCAGCCGCGCCTGGGCGAGCGCCGCCGAGACCAGATCGGCGGGGTGGTCGCGGCGCAGCCGGGTCGCGACCGCGAGCTCCGCGGCCGGTTCGACATCCCGTACGGCGTCGAGGAGGGCGGTGCCCTCGGCGGTGAGGAGCGCGGCGAAGGCCGTCGTGGAGGGCTGCGGATCGTGCGGAGCGTTCACCGGCCCATTGTGGGCCAGTCGGTGGAAGGTGCGCGTCCGGCGGCGGTGTCGAGCCCTTGGCAGGGCTCTGAACTGCGAGGATCCGGCGCCATGCGACTAGTACGACAAAATGGAGAATCGGCAGGAAAGGTGAGGGGCCGGGCGCTGCTCGTCCTTGCCGCGCTCGGCGTCGGCGCGGTCGCCTCCGGCTGCGCGGTGGACCCGGACGCCGGTGCGGGCCGCGAGCACGGGGCCCAAGCCGCCCACGGCCAGCAGCCGCGCCTCGCCCCGCCCGCCCAGGCCCTGCGCGAGTACGCCCAGCGGCTGCGCGCGAGCCAGGCCGCGCGGGCCGCCGCGGCGAAGCGCTGGGGGCTCGCTGCGGTGCCGCTCACGGCGCCCGCCGCGCCCGCCGCCAAGACGCGCCCCGCCACGCGCGAGGGCTTCGAGGTGCGGGGGCAGGCGGAGCTGCCGCCGGTGTTCACCACGGTGCCCACCAAGGACAAGGTCGTCTTCCTGACCGTCGACGACGGCGCCGAGAAGGATCCGGCCTTCCTGTGGATGATGAGCGACCTGAAGATCCCGTACACCGCGTTCCTCAGCGACTACCTCGTCAAGGAGGACTACGGCTACTTCAAGCGGATGCGGGACCAGGGCGTCGCGCTGAACAACCACACCCTCAACCACCGCTATCTGCCCGGCCTTTCGTACGAGGCCCAGCGGCACGAGATCTGCGGCATGCAGGACGTCATCGAGCGGCGGTACGGCAAGCGCCCCGAGCTGTTCCGGCCGCCGTACGGCAACTACAACCGCGACACCCTGCGCGCCGCCAAGTCCTGCGGCGTCAAGGCGGTGCCGCTGTGGGCGTCCGAGGGCTTCGCCGACCACATGGAGTGGCGCGAATGGGACAAGGACCTGCACCCCGGCGACATCATCCTCACGCACTTCCGGGGCCGCGAGGACTGGAAGGGCACGATGCCCGACATGGTCCGCACGGTCCTGAAGACGGTCACCGACAGGGGGTACGCGGTGGCCCGCCTGGAGGACTACCTGTGAGGCGCACCGCCACCGCGGCGACCCTCCTGCTCCCCCTCCTGCTGACGTCCTGCGCCCAGTCGGTGGACCCGATCGAACGCCTGGGCAGAAAGGCGGCCGAAAGAATGGCTCCTAGCTGTGGGCAATCGTTCCGCACGGCGAGTGGGGCATCCCCTGCTCGAGCGGAGCCGAGAGCTTGGGGAAGGGTGGGCACAGCCCCAGGCGCCGAGCAACCGTTGACGGGGCCCCAGGCGGAGAGGCCCCTCTCCGGGCGAAGCCCCAGCACCCCCGCGCCCCGCGCGGAACCCACCCCGCACGCGAAACGTTGCCCAAAGGAGCCCCCGCCCACGGCCCCGCGCTAGCCCCTCGCCCACCCCGCGCAGAGGGGAAACCTGCCAAGCAGGCGGCAGCCAATTGGCACTCCGCTTGACCGAGTGCTAATCGCCGTCCTAGTCTCAGGCCTGGCACTCCCACCTGGAGAGTGCCAGAAGCGACGGGCAGGTCCGGCACCCGCGACGACGGATCGACCTGGTCGCCACCTCTAGATCAGTTAACCCCGCGAGATCTCCGAAGGGGGAGGTCGGATCGTGACGACCGCCAGCTCCAAGGTTGCCATCAAGCCGCTTGAGGACCGCATCGTGGTCCAGCCGCTCGACGCCGAGCAGACCACGGCCTCTGGCCTGGTTATTCCGGACACCGCGAAGGAGAAGCCCCAGGAGGGCGCCGTCCTCGCCGTGGGCCCGGGCCGCTTCGAGAACGGCGAGCGCCTGCCGCTCGACGTGCAGGTCGGCGACGTCGTGCTCTACAGCAAGTACGGCGGCACCGAGGTGAAGTACAACGGCGACGAGTACCTGGTGCTCTCCGCCCGCGACGTGCTCGCGATCATCGAGAAGTGATCGAGCGCTAGTCACCTGCTTCACCCAGCAGATTTGTTTCGCGCTGCGCCCCTGGTCACCCCGCTGATTGCCGGGCGGCGAGGGGCGCAGTTCGTTACTGCATCTTTCCCGGGGGTCCCCCCGGGCCCCCTGAGTTTCCGAGAGGGCTGAATCGCTCCCATGGCGAAGATCCTGAAGTTCGACGAGGACGCCCGTCGCGCCCTTGAGCGCGGCGTCAACAAGCTTGCCGACACGGTCAAGGTGACGATCGGCCCCCGCGGCCGCAACGTCGTCATCGACAAGAAGTTCGGCGCCCCGACCATCACCAACGACGGCGTCACCATCGCCCGTGAGGTCGAGGTCGAGGACCCGTACGAGAACCTCGGTGCCCAGCTGGTGAAGGAGGTGGCGACCAAGACCAACGACATCGCTGGTGACGGCACCACCACCGCCACCGTGCTCGCCCAGGCCCTGGTCAAGGAAGGCCTGCGCAACGTCGCCGCCGGTGCGTCCCCGGCCGCCCTGAAGAAGGGCATCGACGCCGCCGTCAAGGCCGTCTCCGACGAGCTGCTCGCCACCGCGCGGCCGATCGACGACAAGTCCGACATCGCCGCCGTGGCCGGGCTCTCCGCCCAGGACCAGCAGGTCGGCGAGCTCATCGCCGAGGCGATGGACAAGGTCGGCAAGGACGGTGTCATCACCGTCGAGGAGTCCAACACCTTCGGCCTTGAGCTGGACTTCACCGAGGGCATGGCCTTCGACAAGGGCTACCTGTCGCCGTACTTCGTGACGGACCAGGAGCGCATGGAGGCCGTCCTCGAGGACCCGTACATCCTCATCCACCAGGGCAAGATCGCCTCCATCCAGGACCTGCTGCCGCTCCTGGAGAAGGTCATCCAGGCCGGCTCCTCGAAGCCGCTCCTGATCATCGCCGAGGACGTCGAGGGCGAGGCCCTCTCGACCCTCGTCGTGAACAAGATCCGCGGCACCTTCAACGCCGTCGCGGTGAAGGCCCCCGGCTTCGGCGACCGCCGCAAGGCGATGCTCGGCGACATGGCCACCCTCACCGGCGGCACCGTCATCGCCGAAGAGGTCGGCCTCAAGCTCGACCAGGTCGGTCTCGACGTGCTCGGCTCCGCCCGCCGCGTGACGATCACCAAGGACGACACCACCATCGTCGACGGCGGCGGCAACGCTGCCGACGTCGAGGCCCGCGTCGCCCAGATCAAGGCCGAGATCGAGACCACCGACTCCGACTGGGACCGCGAGAAGCTCCAGGAGCGCCTCGCGAAGCTGGCCGGCGGCGTGTGCGTGATCAAGGTCGGCGCCGCCACCGAGGTGGAGCTGAAGGAGAAGAAGCACCGTCTGGAGGACGCCATCTCCGCGACCCGCGCCGCGGTCGAGGAGGGCATCGTCTCCGGTGGTGGCTCCGCGCTCGTCCACGCCGCCAAGGTGCTCGAGGGCGGCCTCGGCAAGGAGGGCGACGAGGCCACCGGTGTCGCCGTCGTCCGTGGCGCCGTCGTCGAGCCGCTGCGCTGGATCGCCGAGAACGCCGGCCTCGAGGGCTACGTCATCACCACCAAGGTGGCGGAGCTGGACAAGGGCTTCGGCTTCAACGCCGCGACCGGCGAGTACGTCGACCTGGTCAAGGCCGGCGTCATCGACCCCGTGAAGGTCACGCGCTCCGCCCTGGAGAACGCGGCCTCCATCGCCTCCCTGCTGCTCACGACCGAGACCCTGGTCGTCGAGAAGCCGGCCGAGGAAGAGGCCGACGCCGGTCACGGCCACGGCCACGGTCACTCCCACTGAGCGTGACCTGAGTCGAGCGGTCGACTCGGGCTGACGAAGGCCCGGGCTGACGAAGGCCCGGCATGACGAAGGCCCGGTATCCCGTCGCGGGATACCGGGCCTTCGCGCTTGCGGTTCTCCGTCCGCCGGGGCGCACCGTCCTGCCGACTGCGGGCAGTGGTCCGTCCTCGCGCGGTTCCCCGCCCCCCTTCGGGGCGCTGCTACCGCGGCCCGTACTTCCGTCCGGTCCGTGACGTCACCCCGCCGAGGAGGGCGCGCGGCGTCACCTTCACCACGCCCATCATGGCCTTGTAGCGGGGGTCGGGCACGGAGAGGGACTTGCCGCGGGCCAGGTCGGTCAGGGCGGTGGCGACGAGCTTGTCCGCGTCCAGCCACATCCACTTGGGGATGTTGTCCGTGCCCATGCCCGCCCGCTCGTGGAACTCGGTGCGGACGAAGCCGGGGCACAGGGCCATCAGCCGCACCCCGGACCCGGCGAGGTCCCGCGCCGCGCCCTGGGTGAACTGCGCGATCCACGCCTTCGACGCCCCGTAGGTGCCGCGCGGCACGAAGGCGGCCACCGACGCCACGTTCACGACGCCCCCGCGCCCGCGCTCCCGCATCGCCTCCACCGCCGCCGACGTCAGCCGGAGCACCGCCTCGCAGTGCACCTTCAGCATCGTCAGCTCGTCGGCCATCGAGACTTCCAGATAGCGGCCCTTGTTGGCGAACCCCGCGTTGTTGACGAGCAGGTCGACCGGGTCACGGCGGTTCGCGAGTCGCTGTTCGACGGCTGCGATCCCGTCGTCCGTGGAGAGGTCCGCCGTCAGTACCTCCACCTCGTTGCCGTGCCGGTCGTGCAACTCGGTCGCCTGCTCCCGCAGCCGCTTCGTGTCGCGTGCCACCAGGACGAGGTTGTGGCCGTCGGTGGCCAGGCGCCGTGCGAAGGCGGCACCGATGCCCGAGGTCGCACCCGTGATGAGAGCCGTAGTCATGGACCAAGGCTAGTGAGGCCACGGGCGCCTCCGCGCCACGCGCCCCGCGCGCCGGGCCGGCGCGGGCGCCCCGGCGCGCGTCAACCGCCGTGCTTCTCCACGTACTTGAGGGCCTTGTCCGTCGCCTCGGGGTGCAGCGCGTCCCCGGCCGCGAGCAGCCTCGGCAGCAGCGTGCGATCCGTGGTCACCGCCCTGAACTGCAGCGCTACGGTGACGTCGTGGTCAGGGCGGTGCGCGATCTCGACCGCGTCGCCCGCCTGGATCGTGCCCGGTTCGAGCACCCGCAGATACGCGCCGGGCAGCAGCGCCTCGGTGAACCGCCGCACCCAGGCCTCCTCGCCCAGGTGGCCCTGGAACGTACGGCACGGGATGCGGGACGAGGTGACCTCCAGGAGCAGGTCCGCGCCGACGCGCCAACGCTCCCCGATCAGCGCGCCGTTCACGTCGACGCCGGTCGTGGTGAGGTTCTCGCCGAACACTCCGTTGGGCAGCTCGCGGCCGAGCCGCCGCCCCCAGGCGTCGAGGTCCTCGCGCGCGAAGGCGTACACCGCCTGGTCGTTCCCGCCGTGGTGGCGCAGTTCGCCGATCGAGTCCCCCGCGAGTCCGCTGCCGCCGGTGCCCTTGGGGCCGGGCGCCGTCACCCGAACGGGCTCGTCCACCGGCTGTTTGTCGATCCCGGTGAGACCGCTGGGCGAGCTGGTGTACGGGACGGACTTCAGACGACCCACATTCACGGAGAGAAGCTTCATGCGGTCAGGCTAAGGGAGCGTGCTCAAAGCAGCTACGCAATATTGTGCATTCCTTCCAAGGGTCACTTATGCTCGACGCATGATCGAGGCCCGTCATCTCCGTGTCCTGCGCGCCGTGGCCGCCACCGGCTCCTTCTCGGCCGCGGCCCGCGAGCTCGGCTGCACCCAGCCCGCCGTCAGCCAGCAGATGAAGGCCCTGGAGGCGTCCACGGGCACTCCGCTGCTCATCCGTACGGGCCGCGAGATGCGCCTCACGCAGGCGGGCGAGGCCCTGGTCAGGCATGCCGCGGGCATCCTCGCCGGGCTGACCGCGGCCGAGGAGGAGGTCGCCGCGATCGCGGGCCTGCGCGCGGGCCGGGTCCGGCTCGTCTCCTTCCCCAGCGGCTCCTCCACGCTCGTGCCCGGCGCACTCGCCGCCCTGCGCGCCGCCCACCCCGGCACCCGTGTCTCCCTGGAGGAGGCCGAGCCGCCGCGCTCGGTGGAGATGCTCCGCGAGGGCGACTGCGACGTGGCCCTCGCCTTCCGGTACGAGGGGGCGAGCGCCGCCGAGGAGTGGGACGACCTCGTCGTCCGGCCGGTGCTCGCCGACCGGCTCGTCGGCCTCGTCCCGGAGGGGCACCGCCTGGCGAAGGCCGACGCCGTCACCATCGGCGAGCTGGCCGACGAGTCGTGGATCGCGGGCTGTCCGCGCTGCCGCCGCCAGCTCGTCGAGGTCTGCCGCGGCGCGGGCTTCGAGCCCCGCATCGACTTCGCGACCGACGACTACCCGGCGGTGATCGGCCTGGTCGGCGCGGGTCTCGGCGTCGCCGTCCTGCCCGAGCTCGCCCTTGAGTCGGTGCGCCCCAAGGGGGCCCGCGCGGTGGTGGTGGAGCCCGCCGTGCGCCGCGAGATCGTCGCGCTCACCCTGCCGGATCTGGCCCAGGTACCTGCGGTCGCGGCGACCCTCGACCGACTGGCCCGCGCCGCCGAGCGCTGAGTACGCCGCTGAGCGCCTGGCGACGCGCTGATCGCCCAGCGACGTGCTGGGCGCTTGGCCTGCGCTCGGCCCGCGGGCACGGGAGAGGGCCCGCGGGCACGGGAGAGGGCCCGCGCACACGGGAGGGGAAACGTTCCTTCTCGCTGTCGGGCCCGCGCGGTGTCAGGGGGAAGCGGCGCCCCCGCCCCCGGTCGACGCCGCGACCAGCCGGTTGCGCGCGCGTCCCATCAGCTCTTCCCGTTCGTCCTCGGTGAGGCCGCCCCACACGCCGTACGGCTCCCGTACGGCGAGCGCGTGCGCGGCGCACTCCGCGCGCACCGGGCAGCGCATGCAGACCTCTTTGGCCGAGTTCTCGCGCGCGCTCCGTGCCGCGCCGCGCTCGCCCTCCGGGTGGAAGAAGAGCGAGCTGTCCACCCCGCGGCAGGCCGCGAGGAGCTGCCAGTCCCACAGATCTGCGTTCGGTCCGGGGAGGCGGGAGAAATCTGCCATTGCGTGTCTCCTGGTAGCCGTCGTGACGCGGATACGGTGCCCATGACCGTACATCTACTGTCTAAGGAGATGAAAATATGACTCATTGCGAATCTAGCCACAGACACCGGGAAAAGGGAAGAAAAGCCGCTAAATGGGGCATAGCCCTCAACTGGGTATGTGCGGTTTCATGCCGCCTGTGCCGTGTCCGCGCCCTCACGTAGAGTGCCGAAGGCGGCAGTCCGACCCGTAACTCTTTCGAGTGACCATCGTTGAGAGTGCGGAGGCGGTTGAAACAACAAGTGCTCGGGCAGGTGTCCGAGTGCGTCAACCGCACAGGTGACGACTTGTACCAGCCTGGAGGCTCAAGGTGACGCGCATCAGCTGCGGAGGACGGCCATGACATCCGTCCTCGTCTGCGACGACTCCCCGCTCGCCCGAGAGGCGCTGCGCCGCGCGGTCGCGACCGTGCCCGGCGTGGAGCGCGTGACGACAGCGGCCAACGGCGAGGAAGTCCTCCGCCGCTGGGGCGCCGACCGCTCGGACCTGATCCTGATGGACGTACGCATGCCCGGACTGGGCGGCGTCGAGACCGTGCGGCGGCTGCTCTCCGCCGACCCCGGGGCGCGCATCATCATGCTCACCGTCGCCGAGGACCTGGACGGGGTCGCGCTCGCGGTCGCCGCGGGCGCCCGCGGCTATCTGCACAAGGACGCCTCGCGCGCCGAGCTGCGCGCGACCGTCACCCAGGCCCTCGCCGACCCGACCTGGCGGCTCGCCCCGCGGCGGCTGAGGTCGGCCGAGATGGGGGCCGCGCCCACGCTCACCGCGCGGGAGATCCAGGTCCTGGAGGGCATGAGCCACGGCCGGTCCAACGCGGAGATCGGGCGCGAGCTCTTCCTCTCCGAGGACACGGTGAAGACGCACGCCAGGCGCCTCTTCAAGAAGCTCGGCGCCTCGGACCGGGCGCACGCGGTGGCGCTCGGCTTCCGCTGGGGCCTGGTTCGCTAGACGGGTTGTCGCGGGGGGGCATGGCGATCCCCGCCCGCCGTGCGGCGGGCGGGGCCATGGGCACCCGCAACCGCCCGCCGCGGGAGCGGCTTGTGGCGCTTCGTCGCCGATGCCGCATCCTTGAAGGTGTGGAGTTCCTTGGGGACGAGTCGGCCGAGCGCAAGGGGAGGGTGCGGGAGATGAGTTTCGGCGCACCTGCTCATAACGCTTCGGTGCACAACTATGGACGCGGTGCCACAGATCAGTCAGCGCCGAGGCACCATGGACCGATGCGCGAGGACAAGACGACGGTGATCGGTGCCCTCGTCCTTCGCGCTGTCGAGGGTGACGAGCAGGCCACGCACGACCTCCTGGCCCATGTGCACCCCCTCGCCATCCGCTACTGCCGCACCCGGCTCTCCCGACTCCCGGGTGACGCCCGCCACTTCGTGGAGGACCTCGCGCAGGAGGTCTGCGTCGCGGTCCTGCTCGCCCTGCCGCGCTACCGCGACACCGGGCGGCCCTTCGAGGCCTTCGTCTTCGCCATCGCCGCGCACAAGGTCGCGGACCTCCAGCGGGCGGCGATGCGCCACCCGGGGTCGACCGCCGTGCCCTCGGACGAGATGCCCGAGCGGCCCGACGACTCCCTCGGACCCGAGGAGCGCGCGCTGCTCAGCAGCGACGCGGAATGGGCCAAGAAGCTCCTGGCCAACCTCCCCGAGAACCAGCGCGAGCTGCTGCTGCTCCGCGTCGCCGTCGGCCTCACCGCAGAGGAGACCGGGCAGATGCTGGGCATGTCGCCCGGCGCGGTCCGGGTGGCCCAGCACCGGGCGCTGAGCCGTCTGCGGGCCCTGGCCGAGCAGTAGCGCCCCCGCCCGTGCCGGAGCGGTGGATCCCGTCCCGTTCCGGCCCCTGTGGCCAGGATCTCTTTTCCGCCGCGACGGCGCGTTGCGAAGCGGCGCACTCCGGCCGTACCGGGCACGACCCGGCCGACGAGGGCCCCGAGAAGACTCTGTGTGAACCTACGAAGCCGTAGGGCGCCCGGAACTGTGGAATGAGAGAGCCGCGCTTCCCGTTAGCATGGACATCCGCACCGATCAAGGCCATTTGGGGAAGGTGTCATGACTGCAAACGTCGACGGAGTGCCCGAGAAATTCGCGACACTCGGGCTGACCTACGACGACGTGCTGCTGCTGCCGGGCGCGTCGGACATGGCGCCGGGTGACATCGACACCGCCTCGCACGTCTCGAAGAACGTCCGGGTGAACGTCCCGCTGCTCTCGGCCGCGATGGACAAGGTCACCGAGTCCCGCATGGCCATCGCCATGGCCCGCCAGGGCGGCGTCGGCGTACTGCACCGGAACCTGTCGATCGCCGACCAGGCGAACCAGGTCGACCTGGTCAAGCGCTCCGAGTCCGGCATGGTGACGGACCCCATCACCGTGCACCCGGACGCCACGCTCGGCGAGGCCGACGCGATCTGCGCCAAGTTCCGCATCAGCGGCGTCCCGGTGACCGACGGCGCGGGCAAGCTGCTCGGCATCGTCACCAACCGCGACATGGCCTTCGAGGCGGACCGCTCCCGCCAGGTGCGCGAGGTCATGACGCCGATGCCGCTGGTCACCGGCAAGGTCGGCATCTCGGGCGTGGACGCCATGGAGCTGCTGCGCCGCCACAAGATCGAGAAGCTGCCGCTGGTCGACGACAGCGGCGTCCTCAAGGGCCTCATCACGGTCAAGGACTTCGTGAAGGCCGAGAAGTACCCGAACGCCGCGAAGGACGCCGAGGGCCGCCTGATCGTCGGTGCCGCCGTCGGTGTCGCCGGTGACGCCTTCGACCGCGCCCAGGCGCTGATCGAGGCGGGGGTCGACTTCATCGTCGTCGACACCGCGCACGGCCACTCCCGCCTGGTCGGCGACATGGTCGCCAAGATCAAGTCGAACTCCAGCGGCGTCGACGTCATCGGCGGCAACATCGCCACCCGTGACGGCGCGAAGGCCCTCATCGACGCCGGTGTCGACGGCATCAAGGTCGGCGTCGGCCCCGGCTCCATCTGCACCACCCGCGTCGTCGCCGGCATCGGCGTACCGCAGGTAACGGCCATCTACGAAGCGTCGCTCGCCGCCAAGGAAGCCGGTGTCCCGGTGATCGGCGACGGCGGCCTGCAGTACTCCGGAGACATCGCCAAGGCGCTCGTCGCCGGCGCGGACACGGTCATGCTCGGCTCGCTGCTCGCGGGCTGCGAGGAGTCCCCGGGCGAGCTGCTCTTCATCAACGGCAAGCAGTTCAAGTCGTACCGCGGCATGGGCTCCCTCGGCGCCATGCAGTCCCGTGGTGACCAGCGCTCCTTCTCCAAGGACCGGTACTTCCAGGAGGGCGTCGCCTCCGACGAGAAGCTGGTGCCCGAGGGCATCGAGGGTCAGGTGCCCTACCGCGGCCCGCTGTCCGCGGTCGTGCACCAGCTGGTGGGCGGTCTGCGCCAGTCGATGTTCTACGTGGGCGGCCGTACGGTGCCCGAGCTCCAGGCGAACGGCCGGTTCGTGCGGATCACGTCGGCGGGCCTCAAGGAGAGCCACCCGCACGACATCCAGATGACCGTCGAGGCACCGAACTACAGCCGCAACAAGTAGCGGCCACGCGCGCGTGGGGGCGGTCCGGAATCCCGGGCCGCCCCCACGCGCGCGTGTCGGGGATACTGGAACGGCATACGGAGTGCCGTAGGAAAGCTGAAGGGCCACACACGTGACTGAGATCGAGATCGGGCGCGGCAAGCGCGGCCGCCGGGCGTACGCCTTCGACGACATCGCCGTCGTACCGAGTCGGCGCACCCGCGACCCGAAGGAGGTCTCGATCGCCTGGCAGATCGACGCCTACCGCTTCGAGCTGCCCTTCCTCGCGGCCCCCATGGACTCCGTGGTGTCGCCGTCGACCGCCATCCGCATCGGCGAGCTCGGCGGCCTCGGCGTGCTGAACCTGGAAGGCCTGTGGACGCGGTACGAGGACCCGCAGCCGCTGCTCGACGAGATCGGTGAGCTGCCCGCCGAGGCCGCCACCCGCCGCCTCCAGGAGATCTACGCCGCCCCCATCAAGGAAGAGCTGATCGGGCAGCGCATCAAGGAGGTGCGCGACGCGGGCGTCGTCACCGCCGCCGCGCTCTCCCCGCAGCGCACCGCGCAGTTCTCCAAGGCCGTCGTGGACGCGGGCGTGGACATCTTCGTGATCCGCGGTACGACGGTGTCGGCCGAGCACGTCTCCGGCGCCGCCGAGCCGCTGAACCTGAAGCAGTTCATCTACGAGCTGGACGTCCCGGTCATCGTCGGCGGCTGCGCCACGTACACGGCCGCCCTGCACCTGATGCGCACCGGCGCGGCCGGTGTCCTCGTTGGCTTCGGCGGCGGCGCCGCCCACACCACGCGCAACGTCCTGGGCATCCAGGTCCCCATGGCCACCGCCGTGGCCGACGTCGCCGCCGCCCGCCGCGACTACATGGACGAGTCCGGCGGCCGCTACGTGCACGTCATCGCGGACGGCGGCGTGGGCTGGTCGGGTGACCTGCCCAAGGCCATCGCCTGCGGCGCGGACGCCGTGATGATGGGCTCCCCGCTCGCGCGCGCCACGGACGCGCCGGGCCGGGGCCACCACTGGGGCATGGAGGCCGTCCACGAGGACGTGCCGCGCGGCAAGAAGGTCGACCTGGGCACCGTCGGCACCACCGAGGAGATCCTCACGGGCCCGTCGCACATCCCGGACGGCTCGATGAACTTCTTCGGCGCCCTGCGCCGCGCGATGGCCACGACCGGCTACAGCGAGCTCAAGGAGTTCCAGCGCGTCGAGGTGACGGTGGCGGACTCGCAGCACAAGCGGTGACGCCGCGCTGCGCTTGAGCAGATACGAAGGGGCCCGGGCCGCCGTCGGGCGGCCCGGGCCCCTTCGCTGTCCGGCTAGCGCGCCGCGCGCTGCGCGCCGCCGAAGGCCGCCACCGCGGCTATCGCGAAGAACACGAAGGTCATCGCGTCGGCGTCCTTCTTCCACGCCTCCTGGAGGAGGTCGAAGTGGTCGATGAAGATCTCCGAGAAGGTCCACGGCGTCTTGTCGGCGGCGATCATGGCCTCGCCGATCAGCTGGCCGAAGTAGACCGCGCCGAGCGACAGGGCCGCGCTGACCACGCCGAGCGCCGGATGGCTGCCGCCGACCTTCCCGGCGGCCAGGCCCACGACGAAGCCGACGCCCACGGCGGCCCAGCCGATCTCGTGCTCCGTGGCGCCGATGATCGCGCCGTAGACGCCTGCGGCCACCAGGGCGGTCACGACGGCGACGACGATCCCGAGGCCAGGGTTGCCGCGGTGCGGCGCCGGGCCGGGCGGCACCGGGAAACCGCCCTGCTGCGGCGGGAAGGGCGCGTACGGCTGCTGGCCGTAGGGCTGCTGGGGGTAGCCGTAGCCCGGCTGGCCGTATGGCTGCTGGGGGTGTTGCGGCTGGCCGTATGGCTGGCCTGGAGGCGTGGGCTGCGTCATGTGGTTTCCCCCTGGGACATATGAGTGCACTGGTGTGCGGTAAATGGCTGGATCCGCACGGTAGCAGCAGCGGCGGACGTGCCCCAGGGGGTCGGACGGGGGATCAGAGGCGGTGGGCGGCGCCCGCCGGGGTCGCGCCCCGGGTGTCGAGCAGGAGCTGGGCCTTCACGGCCAGACCCTGGAGGTCGTAGGTGCGGTGCTGCTGGAGCAGGATCGTCAGATCGGCGTCGGCGGCCGCTTCGTAGAGGCTGTCCGCGCGTGGGACGGGATGGCCGAGAACGTTCCAGTGGGCCACGTACGGATCGTGGTAGCTGACGGCGGCGCCGAGCTGCATGAGACGGACCGCGATCTCCTGGGCGGGGGCGCCCTGCTGGTCGGCGACGTCCGGCTTGTACGTGATGCCGAGAAGCAGCACGCGCGCGCCGCGGGCGGACTTGCCGTGTTCGTTGAGCAGGGTCGCGGCGCGCTGGATGACGTAGCCGGGCATGCGGTCGTTGACCTGCTGGGCGAGTTCGACCATGCGCAGGGGGCGGGCTCCGTGGGCCGGGCCCGGCACCTCCAGGGGCGCGCTGTGGCCGCCGACGCCGGGGCCCGGGCGGAAGGCCTGGAAGCCGAAGGGCTTGGTCTCGGCGCAGCGGATGACGTCCCAGAGGTCGATGCCGAGGTCGTGGCAGAGCACGGCCATCTCGTTGACCAACGCCATGTTCACGTGGCGGTAGTTGGTCTCCAGGAGGTGCACGGTCTCGGCTTCCCGCGGTCCACGCGCGCGTACGACCTTGTCGGTGAGGCGGCCGTAGAAGGCGGCCGCGGACTCGGTGCAGGCGGGGGTGAGGCCGCCGATGACCTTGGGGGTGCCGGCGTAGCCGTGGGTGCGGCTGCCGGGGTCGAGGCGGCCGGGGGAGTAGGCGAGGTGGAAGTCGCGTCCGGCGCGCAGGCCCGAGCCCTCTTCGAGGAGGGGGCGGAGGAATTCCTCCGTGGTTCCCGGGTAGGCGGGCGATTCGAGGATGACCGTGGTGTGCGGGCGCAGGCGTGCGGCCAGGGCGCGGGCGGCCTCGGCCACGGGGCCGAGGTCGAGCGTGCGGTCGGCCGCCCGCGGCGTGGGCGCGCAGATGACGGCGGTGCGGACCCGGCCGAGCTCGGCCGGGTCGGTCGTCGGGCGGAAGCCGCCCGCGAGCATGCGGCGGACGTCGGCGGCGGTGAGGGTGCCCTCCGCGCCGTCGCCGGGAAGGCGGCCGCTCGCGAGCTCGGGTGCGCGGGCGGGGTCGTAGCCGATGGTGGCGATGCCGCTGTGGGCGGCGGCCTGGGCCAGGGGCAGGCCGAGGTGGCCGAGGCCGATGACGGCGAGGTCTGCTGGCATGGCGGTGAGCCGTCCTTCCCAATAGCCGGAGCGGGACGAGGGCGCAAGCCCTGTGGACAAGATGGGGCAGCGCAATGTCAGACTAGGAGTAAATATGACCGATTTGCGGCATTGGGCCCCGCCCGTCGCCGGAGTGTTGTCCACAGGCGGTGGCTGAACTCGGCGAGCGCGACAAGAATCTGGGCATGATGTGAGCGCGACCACACCCGACGACCACGGGAGGCAGCGGTGAGGACAGCGACTCTGGGGCCGGCGGAGCGTGCCGAGTCACTCGCGGGCATGGCCGAGCGCGAGCTGGACATTCTCGTCGTGGGCGGCGGTGTGGTGGGCGCGGGCACCGCGCTCGACGCCGTGACGCGCGGCCTGACCACGGGCATCGTCGAGGCCAGGGACTGGGCGTCGGGCACGTCGAGCCGGTCGAGCAAGCTCATCCACGGCGGCCTGCGCTATCTGGAGATGCTGGACTTCGCGCTGGTCAGAGAGGCCCTGAAGGAGCGCGGCCTGCTGCTGGAGCGCCTGGCCCCGCATCTGGTGAAGCCGGTGCCGTTCCTGTACCCCTTGCAGCACCAGGGCTGGGAGCGGCTCTACGCCGGATCGGGCGTCGCGCTGTACGACGCGATGTCGATGGCGCGCGGCCACGGCCGGGGCCTGCCCATGCACCGCCACCTGACCCGGCGTCACGCCCTGCGCGTGGCCCCGTGCCTGAAGCGGGACGCCCTCGTCGGGGCCCTCCAGTACTACGACGCGCAGATGGACGACGCCCGCTATGTGGCCACCCTCGTGCGCACCGCCGCGGCCTATGGCGCCCGGGCCGCCAACCGCGCGCGGGTGACCGGCTTCCTCCGCGAGGGCGAGCGGGTCGTCGGCGCCCGCGTCCAGGACGTCGAGGCGGGCGGGGAGTACGAGATCCGCGCGAAGCAGATCGTCAACGCCACCGGGGTGTGGACCGACGACACCCAGGCGATGGTCGGCGAGCGCGGCCAGTTCCACGTCCGGGCGTCCAAGGGCATCCATTTGGTCGTACCGAAGGACCGGATCAATTCGACGTCGGGTCTGATCCTGCGCACGGAGAAGAGCGTCCTGTTCGTCATCCCCTGGGGCAGGCACTGGATCGTCGGCACCACCGACACGGACTGGGACCTGGACAAGGCCCACCCGGCGGCCTCCAGCGCGGACATCGACTACCTCCTGGAGCATGTGAACTCGGTCCTCGCGGTCCCCCTCTCCCGCGACGACGTCCAGGGGGTGTACGCGGGCCTGCGCCCGCTGCTCGCCGGGGAGTCGGACGCCACGAGCAAGCTTTCCCGGGAGCACACGGTCGCGCACCCCGCGCCCGGCCTGGTCGTGGTGGCGGGCGGCAAGTACACGACGTACCGCGTGATGGCCAAGGACGCCGTGGACGAGGCGGTGCACGGCCTGGACCAGCGCGTCGCGGAGTGCGTCACCGAGGACATCCCCCTGGTCGGCGCCGAGGGCTATCGCGCGCTGTGGAACGCCCGCGCGGGCATCGCCGCGCGCACCGGCCTGCACGTGGTGCGCGTCGAGCACCTGTTGAACCGCTACGGCTCGCTGGCCGAAGAGGTCATCGAGCTGATCGAGGCCGACGCCTCGCTCGGCGCCCCGCTGCACGCCGCCGAGGACTATCTGCGCGCCGAAGTCGTCTACGCGGCCTCGCACGAGGGCGCCCGGCACCTGGACGACGTGCTGACCCGCCGCACCCGCATCTCCATCGAGACCTTCGACCGGGGCACGCGCAGCGCCCGCGAGTGCGCCGAGCTGATGGCGCCCGTGCTCGGCTGGGACAAGGGCCAAGTCGAGCGCGAGGTCCAGCACTACGAGAAGCGGGTGGAGGCCGAGCGCGAGTCCCAGCGCCAGCCGGACGACCTGACGGCGGACGCGGCCCGCCTCGGGGCGCCGGACATCGTGCCCCTCTAGAGGCCGGGTCCGGGGTTGTCAAGGAAGGACACGCCAGAGATCGGGCGGTTTGACCGGAGCGGGGTGGCCAAGGAGGGTATGACCAGGGGGGTTTGGGGTGGTGCGCAGGGGTTCGCGAGGCGACGAAGTCCACCATGTGGGACATCCGACCCGCGGCGTTGACCGGTCCTCGGGTGAGGGACAATGAAGGCTCTGTCAGGGCGGGTTGTGCGGGTAGTTGAGGGGACGCATGTCGGAGGCGGAGCAGACGGGCGGGGCCCGTCAGGATCAGAGCGCGCGTCTCCTCGCGGGCCGGTACCGGCTCGGTGACGTGCTCGGCCGGGGCGGCATGGGCACGGTCTGGCGGGCGAAGGACGAGACGCTGGGCCGCACGGTCGCCGTGAAGGAGCTGCGCTTCCCCTCCAGCATCGACGACGAGGAGAAGCGGCGCCTCATCACCCGCACCCTCCGCGAGGCCAAGGCGATCGCCCGGATCCGCAACACTGGCGCGGTGACGGTCTATGACGTGGTCGACGAGGACGACCGGCCGTGGATCGTGATGGAGCTGGTCGAGGGCAAGTCCCTCGCCGAGGCCGTCCGCGAGGACGGGCTGCTCACGCCGCGGCGCGCGGCCGAGGTCGGGCTCGCCGTGCTCGACGTGCTGCGCTCCGCGCACCGCGAGGGCATCCTGCACCGCGACGTGAAGCCGTCCAACGTCCTCATCGCCGAGGACGGCCGGGTGGTCCTCACCGACTTCGGCATCGCCCAGGTCGAGGGCGACCCGTCCATCACCTCGACGGGCATGCTCGTCGGCGCTCCCTCGTACATCTCGCCGGAGCGGGCGCGCGGCCACAAGCCCGGCCCCGCGGCCGACATGTGGTCGCTCGGCGGCTTGATCTACGCGGCGGTGGAGGGCGTGCCGCCGTACGACAAGGGCTCGGCCATCGCCACGCTCACCGCCGTCATGACCGAGGCGGTCGACCCTCCGGAGAACGCCGGTCCGCTGCTGGAGAAGGTCATCTACGGCCTGCTCGCCAAGGACCCCGAGCAGCGGCTCGACGACGCGAGCGCGCGGGCCCTGCTCCAGGAAGTGATCAACTCCCCGGACGGTGCGGCGGACAGGCGCCCCGAGGACCCGGCGGACGCCACGAAGGTCGTGCCCCTGCCGCCGGTGCCTCCGGTGCCCGCGCAGGGGCCCGGGACCTCCGGCGGCCGCAAGGGCGAGGAGGCGGCGGAGCGGCTGAAGGGCGCGTTCCGCTCGGTGCGCAAGAAGGCGGCCGCGGCGGCGACGTCCCGGGGCGCTGGAGCCGCGGCGGCCGGTGGGGCCACGGCGCTCGGCGGTTCCGCCACGGGCGGTTCCGCCACGGACCGGGGCACGGGCGGCGGCGGGCCCGCGACGGGCTCCCCGGCCGGAGCCCCGACGGCCGGAGCCCCCGCGGCCGGAGCCGTGGGTGGAGCGGTCACTTCGGGGAACCCTACGACGGGCACGAGCACCGGCACCGGCACCGGTGTTCCCGCGCGGCCCACGACCAGCCCGGCGGCGGCGCGCGTCACCGCGGCGGGCTCCGGCGCGAGCACGGCCACCGGCCTCGGCGCCAGCGCTGGTTCCGGTGTCGGTGCCGGGAGGAACTCCGCCGCCGCGGGGGGCGGTTCCCCGCTCGGCGCCCAGGTGCCCGCCCAGCCCGGGACGCCGCCCGGCACACCGCCCAGACCGCCCGCCAGGGCGCCGCTCACGGACGTGGTGCCCCGGCGCACGCTGGTGATCATCGCGGTGGTCGTCGTGCTCGCCGTGCTCGGCACGGTGCTCGCCTTCGCGCTCAACGGCGACGAGGGCGACAAGGGCGGCAAGGGCACCGGCACGTCCGCCTCCAGCGGCGCGAGCGCGGGCGGCGAGGGCAAGGGCAAGGACACCGACGACGGGAAGTCCGACGGGTCCGGGTCCGGCAAGGGCGACGGCGCCAAGGACGACGGCGCCAAGGGCGACCAGGGCGAGGACCAGGGCTCCGGCAAGGACGACGGCGCCGGTCAGGGCGCGCCCATCGGCGGGGACGGCAAGGAGAAGGGCAAGGACAAGGGCGACGGCGCCGAGACGACGCACAAGCACCCGCAGGGCTTCTCGATCGGCCTGCCCAAGGGCTGGACGTTCAAGGGCACGGACCGCGCGGGCGCGCGCTTCACGGGGCCGGACGACCAGCGGCTGCTCGTCGGCTGGACCACCACGCCCAAGGACAATCCGGTGGCCGACTGGAAGAACCAGGAGTCGGGCATGCGCCGGGCGGCATACAAGCGGATCCGGATAGAGAAGGTGGGCTTCCGCGGCTGGCTCACGGCCGACTGGGAGTTCACCTACGTCGACGGCGGCACCAAGTACCGCTCGGTCGACCGCGGCTTCGTGGTCAACGGCGGTCTCGGCTACGGACTGATGTACACGGCGAAGGCCGACCGCTGGGGCGATGACCAGCGCCGGGACACCTGGCGGACGTTCACGCGCACGTTCGAGCCCAAGAAGTGACCCAGGGGCGACCCGGGAGTGGTCCGAGGAGCGGGCCGGGCGGAGACCCGGGGGGCCTCGCGGATGATCCGCAAGCGGGGCCCGAGAAGAGCCGGAACCGGTGGTTGACGATCCGGTGAGATCTGGCATCCCGTCAATACGGTCCGGCCTGGAGACGTATCGTGAGTGCTTGCGGAGGGTAAGCAAGCGCAACGAGCCGTAAAACGAACGGAATTGACCACCGGGCGGTTGGGGGAGGCATCGTGGACGACTATGCGGGACGGGTGCTCGCCGACCGCTACCGCCTGCCGCTGCCGCCGGCCGATGAGTACGAGTTCGCCGAGACCCGCGCCTTCGACACCTATAGCGGCCAGGAAGTCCTGGTCAGGCAGGTCCCCCTGCCGGAGGTCGTCGAGGCGGAAGTGGTCGGCGACGAGGGCTACGGCGACGGCGACCTGAGTGACGTCCTGCCCGGCGGACTGCCCGAGGGCTTCAGGAGCGCGGGCTCCGGCGCGCGCACCCCCCGGCGCCCCGGCGCACGGGCCACGCGCAGGCCCAGCGACCCCGCGGTGCGCCGGGCCATAGAGGCCGCGCAGGCCGCCGCGCGCATCCCCGACCATCCGCGCCTGGACCAGGTCTTCGACGTGTTCGCGGAGGACGGCTCGCTGTGGATAGTCAGTGAGCTGGTGGCGGCCCGGCCGCTCGCGGCGCTGCTCGCCGACAAACCGCTGAACCCGTTCCGCGCGGCGGAGGTCGCCGCCGACGTCGTGACCGCGCTGCGCGTGCTGCACGCGCACGGCTGGGTCCACCGGAACATCACCGCGCGCACGGTGCTCGTCTGCGACGACGGGCGCGTGCTCCTCACGGGGCTCGCGGCGGGCGCGGCGGAGGAGGCCCTGTGCGGGTACGACCCGCGGCCCGAGGGCGAGGACTTCTCCGGCTTCACGGAGCCCGCGGGCGCCCTCGCGGCCGGAGAGGCGGGAGAGGCCGGAGAGGCCCGCGGCCTGGAGGCGGCCCCGGAGCCCGCGTACGAGCCCGACCCGCCGTACGAGTCCTATGAGTCCGACGCGTATGCGTCTGACGCGTACGAGCCGGGTGCCGTGTACGAGACCGACCCCGCCCCCGGGCCGGACGCCCGGCCCGAGCCCGACTACGCATCCGACCTGCGGGCGGCGCGCGCCGGTGCGATCGCCGCGTACCGCGCGGGCGCGGCCCGGGCGGCGGCTCAGGTCAGCGAGGCCGACACCGGCAGCGCCACCGGCCGGATCGCGGACCCGTACGGAGTGCGCGGCGGCCGCGAGGCCCACGGCGGCGCGCCGGAGAGCTGGAACGGCGGCGCCCGCAAGCAGTGGCACGGCGCCGTGCCCCGGACCGGCGTGCCCGCGCAGGGCGACGCCCTGGCCCCGAGCCTGGCCAAGCGACCGGCGCCGCCGCGGCGGCAGACACCGCCGGACGACGACGCGTACGACAGGTACGACACGCGCGACACCTACGACAGGCACGACAGGCACGACGAGCACGACAGGTACGGCACCGCGGCCGAGGAGGACCAGGAGGCCGCTGAGTACGAGGGCTCCGAGCCGGACGGCCGTGCCCTCAGCGGCCGTTGGGGCGACCCCGCGGCCGAGCGGCGGCCCCGGCGCGGCCCCGCCACCGCGCTCGCCGCCGAGCGGGCCCGGCACGCGCGGATGACGGTCGTGGGCGCGGTCACCGAGCGCTGGGCCCCCGAGCAGGCAGGGCCCGTGCACGAGAACTGGCAGCTCGCCGCGCCCATCGGCCCCGCCACCGACCTGTGGGCGCTCGGCGCGCTGCTCTTCCGCGCCGTCCAGGGACACGCGCCCTACCCGGAGGAGAACACCGCGGAGCTCGTGCAGATGGTGTGCGCGGAGCCGCCCGCGTTCGCCGAGGAGTGCGGGCCGCTGCGGCCGGTCGTGGAGTCGCTGCTGCGTCAGGACCCGACCGAGCGCATCGACTTCGAGGAGCTGAGCGGCTGGCTGCGCTCCCTGGTGCGGTCGGCGCCGGAGCCGGACGCGGGCACCCACGTGATACCGGCACCGCCGTACGACGGCGGCAGGCTGCCCGTCGTGCGCCGCCGGGGCGAGGTCGTGCGCAAGCGGCGCCCGCCCGCGCCGGTCGCCACGGGCACCGGCCACGGCCGCCACAAGCGCGGCCGGGAGCACACCCGGGACACCAGGCCGGTGCGGGCGCCCCGCCCGGAGCGGGAGCCGCGCCCCGCGCAGGGGCCGCGGTCCCTCGGCCGGGTGCTGCTCCTGGCGATCCTCGCGGGGCTCGTGGCGGCGGTCACGTACGCGATGCTGTTCATGCCCAAGGCCGATGAGAACGAGGGCGCGGGGCGCACGGGCACCGCGGGCGAGTCCAGCACCACCCCGGACGACCGCCCCGCGGGCAACGGCAAGCCGGGCCAGGGCGGCGACACCGACGACCAGGGCGAGGGCCAGGACGGCAGGCCGGGGAAGTCGCCCGACGGCGAGGAGACCCCCGGCGCGCAGGAGCCGCAGACCACCGCGTCCGGCGTGGCGCCCGGCTTCACGCTGCGCAAGGACACGGAGGGCTTCCGCGTCGCCGTGGCCAGCGGCTGGCAGCGCCAGGCGATGAACGGCCGGGAGCAAGTGCTCTACACCCACGGCAAGTTCGAGCTCCTCGTCGTCCCGGGCCGGGACAGCACCGGGGACTACGGCACGGACCCGATGAAGTACCAGAAGGAGGACGAGCGCGAGCTCCAGCCGTTCCGGGACTCCTCCTGGGCCACGTCCAGCGGGATGCGCCGGGTCGACGTGGGCGGCCGCGCCATGGCGGAGGGCCAGTTCACCTGGCAGGGGCCGGACGGCACGGAGGTCTTCGTGCGCAATCTGGCGCTGATCGTGGACGGCAAGTACCACGTGGTGCAGGTGCGCGGCCCGGAGGCCGAACGGGACGAGGTGGACCGGCTGTACGAGCAGGCGTCGAAGTCGTACCAGGCCACCGGCTGACGTCCGGACGGAACCGAACCGCCCCAGCCGCCGTCATCCTCGGCGCCGGGCGCAACTGGAAGTGGCCCCTCCGTACGCGGGGGTAACGCGGGGATTCGCGGTGGAACGGCGAAGGACCGGAGCCGCATCCGTCACAGTGCGGCTTCCGGCCACCCCCTCCCGTTCCCTGCCTCCCCGCGCCTCCTTACCCTTGGCTCTGTCAGAACCTGGGCCCTGTCAAGACCAACTGCGGGGGAACGTGAATCAGATGCAGGGCCTGCTCCTCGCCGGCCGCTACCGGCTCGGTGAGTCCATCGGCAGCGGTGGCATGGGGCGGGTGTGGCGCGCGCGGGACGAGGTGCTGCACCGGGCCGTCGCCGTCAAGGAGCTGACGGCCGCCCAGTGGGTGCAGGAGGCCGACCGCGCGGTCCTGCTGACGCGCACCCAGACGGAGGCGCGGGCCCAGGCGCAGATCAACCACTCCGCCGTCGTCACCGTCCACGACGTACTCGAGTACGACGACCGGCCGTGGATCGTGATGGAGCTCGTCGAGGGCTGCTCGCTCGCCGACGCCGTCAAGGAGCGGGGCCGCGTCGAGGCGCGCGAGGTCGCCCGCATCGGCCTGTGGGTGCTGCGCGCCCTGCGGGCCGCGCACACCGCCGGGGTCCTGCACCGCGACATCAAGCCGGGCAACGTCCTGCTGTCGAACGACGGCCGGGTGCTGCTCACCGACTTCGGCATCGCGGCGATCGAGGGCGACAAGACCATCACGCGCACCGGCGAAGTGGTGGGGTCCGTCGACTATCTGGCGCCCGAGCGGGTCAGCGGCGCCAACCCCGGCCCCGCGGCCGACCTGTGGGCGCTCGGCGCCACGCTGTACACGGCGGTGGAGGGCACCTCGCCGTTCCGCCGCACCTCGCCGCTCGGCACCATGCAGGCCGTGGTGACGGAGGAGCCCAAGGCGGCCGCGCACGCCGGACCCCTCGGCCCGGTCATCGCCGCGCTGTTGCGCAAGGACCCGACCGCGCGGCCGAGCGCGGACGAGGCGGAGCAGATGCTCGCCGAGGCCGCGGAGGGACGCAGGCCCAGCGCCGCGCCCGCGTACGTACCGACGCGGGCCAACCAGCTGCCGCCGCCCGCGACCCAGCCCGCGACCCAGCCCGCGACCGCGCCGCAGACGGCCCCCGTGATCCCGACGCCCCCCGCGGCGCCCGGCAGGGGCCGCTGGGTCAGACGGCTCGCGCTGGTCGCCGCGGCGGCGCTGCTCGGCGGCGGCGCGGTGTTCGGATACCTGCAGTTCGGCGGTGACAACGGCGACCGCGCCCGCGCCGAGGCCAGCGAGGGCAAGGAGAGCAGGGACAGCAAGGACGGCAAGGGCGGTGACCGGGTCGTCGGCGGCATCCCCTCCGACTGGGTGCGGGTGCGCGACGCCGAGGGCTTCAGCCTGATGCTGCCCAAGGGCTGGTCGCGGCGCGTGGACGGCAACCAGATCGACTACACGCCGGACAACGGCCGCCACTTCGTGCGCATCGCCGTCGACCGCAGCCCTGACTTCGACAGCCCCTACGCCCACCAGCTCGACCTGGAGCGACAGCTCAAGCTGCCGGACTACGAACGCCTGCACCTGAACTCCAACAACTTCCGCGACCACCCCGGCGCGCTGTGGGAGTTCCGCTGGACGGCGGGTTCGAGCGACACCACCAAGGGCCCCCGGCACGCCATCGAGCAGGGGTACGTCAACGGCGACGGCGTCGAGTACATGATCTACATGTCGGGCCCCGAGGAGAGCTGGGACACGACGCGGGAGCAGTTCGACGCGGTGCTGCGCGGCTGGCGCGACTGACCCCCGCGCGGGCGGCCTGAACTGGCCGGTCTCCGGCCCCACCTGCGGTGGTCCGGATCGAGGGCCACACCTCTGGGGCATGATGGCCGCATGGGGAGCCTGGGTGACAGCACCCGTGTGATCGCCGGTCGTTACCGCGTCGAAGCGCGGCTCGGCCGGGGCGGCATGGGTGTCGTGTGGCGGGCCAGTGACCAGCTCCTCGGGCGCCGGGTCGCCGTCAAGGAGCTCGCGTTCGACGAGACCCTCTCCGAGGAGGAGGCCGCCCGGCAGCGCGAGCGCACCCTGCACGAGGCGCGCGCGGTGGCGCGGCTGAGCCATCCGCACATCGTGGTCGTGCACGACGTGGTGGTCCAGGACGGCCACGCGTACCTCGTCATGGAGTACGTCGACGGCGTGTCGCTCGCGCGGCGCATCGCCCGCTCGGGGCCGCTCCCCCCGCACGCGGCGGCCCGGGTCGGCCTCGATCTGCTCGGCGCGCTGCGCACCGCGCACGCCGCCGGGATCCTGCACCGCGACCTGAAGCCCGCGAACGTGCTCATCGAGGAGGCCACCGGCCGCGTCGTCCTCACGGACTTTGGAATCGCGCAGGTCAGCGGGGCTACGACGCTCACCGAGAGCGGGTCGTTCGTCGGCTCGCCGGAGTACACCGCACCCGAGCGGATGTCCGGCGAGCGGACCGGGCCCGCCTCCGACCTGTGGTCGCTCGGGGCGCTGCTCGTCGCGGCGGTCAGCGGCGAGTCGCCGTTCCGCCGCGACTCGATCGGCGGGGTGCTGCACGCCGTCGTCTTCGACGAGATACGCCCGCCGCCCGCCGCGGCGCCGCTCGCTCCCGTCGTCCTCGGGCTGCTCGAACGCGACCCGGAGCGACGGCTCGACGCGGCCTCGGCGGAACGGCTGCTGCGTACGTACGTCGTGACCGGCACGATGCCGAGGCTCGACGGGGACCGGTCGGGCTCGGGCCTGCTGCCCGCCGCGTTATGGCCGGGGCGCCATCCGTCCACCCCACGTGACCTGCCTCGATACCAGCGGACCAAGGCCGCGGTGCTGCTGCCGCTCCCGGCGGACCCCTACGAGCCAGGACCGGCCACCCGGCAGCGGCTGAACCGGCGGCAGAGCCGCACCATGCTCGTCGCCGCCGTCCTGGTCGCCGCCGTGGCGGGCGGCGCGGTCTCGGCCGCCGCGCTCCTGCTCGGCCGCGACGGCGAAGGGGAGGGGGGAAATCCGGCCACGTCGGCCACGCGGGACGGACCCGGCACCGCGGCCACCGACGCTCCCCGGCCCACGGCCACCTCCACGGTCACCAAGACACCGGACTCCGTGCGGCCCTCCACGCCCGACGCCCCGCGCGGCTACCGCCTGGCGAAGGACCCGCGCGGCTTCACGCTCGCCGTGCCCACGGGCTACCGGCGCACCACGGACGGGCCGCGCACCTACTACACCTCCCCGGACGGCGCCTTCCGCGTCGGCATCAAGGCCGCCGCCCCGGTGCCCGGCGGCCCGTCCGCGGCCCAGCGCCGCGCGCACGCGGCGGGCCCCGAGCGCAGCCCCGGCTACCGCGACGGGCAGGTCACCGAGACCACCCGCAACGGCCGCCCCGCCGCGCTGTGGCAGTACACCCGGCAAGGGCCGCTCCGCACCTACGACCTGTGCTGGGAGGAGGGCGGGCGGATGTACGACGTGTGGGTGTCGGCTCCGCTGCCCGAATCCGGGCGGGGACGGCGGTACTTCGACACCGCGGTCGACACGTTCGTACGCCGCTGACGGGCCGCCGTACACGGGCCCGTACGGGGTGGCTCCCGTGCGCCGAGGGCCTGGTGGGGGCGTGAGTTCCCGGTCCGTGCATCACCCAGGTCACAAGTGGGGGCCCCGGCTGGAATCAGACACGCCGGGCAAGGTAGTCATGGGTCCATGAGTAACGACGGGGGAGCCTCCTACGGGCCGCACGACACCACCAGCTACGGGTTGCAGCCGCCGCGCCCCCCAGAGCAGGGCGGGACGCCGGACCCCCATCCGTACGCGGAGGCGGTGCAGACCGTCCCGGGCCAGCAGGCTCCGCAGGCCCCGTCGGCTTCGCGGACGCCGCTCGCCCCGCAGGCGGGGGCCACCCGGTCCGACCCGGGCACGGGCCGTCTCGTGGGCGGCCGCTACCGGCTGCTCGCCAAGCTCGGGCACGGCGGCATGGGCACGGTCTGGCGGGCCAAGGACGAGACCGTCGACCGCGAGGTGGCCGTCAAGGAGCCGCGTCTGCCCGACCACCTGCCCGACCGCGAGCGCGCCAACGCCTTCGAGCGGATGCGCCGCGAGGCCCGCGCCGCCGCCCGCCTCGACCACCCGGCGGTCGTGAACGTCCACGACGTCGTCGTCGAGGACGACCAGCCGTGGATCGTCATGGAGTTCGTACGGGGGCGTTCGCTCGGCGCCGCGCTGCGCGAGGGCACCCTCGGCGCGCGCGAGGCGGCGCGCGTCGGCCTCGAAGTGCTCGGCGCCCTGGAGGCGGCGCACGCGGCGGGCATCCTGCATCGCGACGTGAAGCCGGACAACGTGCTGCTCGGCGACCACGACCGCGTCGTCCTCACCGACTTCGGCATCGCCCAGATCGAGGGCGAGACGAATCTGACGGACACCGGCGGCTTCGTCGGCTCGCCCGAGTTCATCGCCCCCGAGCGCGTCCTCGGCCAGCGTCCCGGACCGGCGTCCGACCTGTGGTCGCTCGGCGTCGTCCTGTACGCGGCGACGGAGGGCGTGTCGCCGTTCCGCCGCAGCAACACGCCCGCGACCCTGCAGTCCGTCCTGAACGCCACGCCCGCGGCGCCCGCCTCCGTGCGGGGGCCGCTCGCCGACGCCATCAACGGCCTGCTGCACAAGGACCCCGCGCACCGCCCGAACGCGGGGCGGGTGCGGGCGCTCCTGGAGGAGGCCGCGCGGCCGCCGCAGCCCCCGCCGACGCAGGTGGTCACGGTCGCGGGCGAGCAGGGCGGGCCGCGTGGCAAGGGCGTCTTCCTCGGCCGCAAGGCGCTCGTGGTGATCGGCGCGGCGGTGGCTGCCGCGGTGGTGGCGGGCGTGCTCGTCGCGGTGAACCCGTTCGGCGGCGACTCCTCGGACGCGGGCGAGTGGGAGAAGCACGACGAGAAGAAGCTCGGCGCCACGGTGTGGGCGCCCAAGGGCTATGCGACATGGATGCCCGGCGACGACGCCGCGCCGAAGGAGCACTGGGTCTCCTACCGGGACTCCAGCGGTCAGATCTCGGTGACGCTGACCCTCGACAAGAAGTCCGAGGACGACCTCAACTACATCGCGGGCACCTCCATGGCCGAGGCGTACGAGGACATGAAGGACCTGGACCAGGGCAGTTCGGTGCTCGGTTCGGCGCTGAGCCCGGACGCGCTGCGGCCGGGCAAGAAGACCACGCAGAGCGACTACAAGGGCAGCCAGTCCGCGGAGAACGTCGTTCCGTACACGAACAAGGAGAGCGAGACGGAGTACCCGCGCGAGGCCACGATCTTCTACTACCGGACCAAGTCCGGGAACATGTACAAGCTGTGGATCGACTACCCGGCCAAGAGCGACTTCACCGAGCGCGGCCGTGAGGTGGCGCGGAAGGCCATCGAGGACCTGGAGATCAGCAAGCCCTGAGGGGGTGTTGCCCGCGGGCAAGGGCGTGACCGGCGTCGACTAACGCGCTGATCAGCGGCTTTGCTGCCAGCAGGCACTGGCGCGGTGGCGGGCGGCCGCCGGGCCCGCGTGCGAGACCCGTGAAAGCTCGTTACCCATGGGTACCCAAAGCGTCCGCCCAGGCATACGCTCACCGTCATGACGGACTCGCAGGCCCCCGCGGCACCCCTCGGTACGAACCCGATCGCCCAGGCCCCGCGCGGCGCCCGCACCGCCGCCGACGTGGTCACGCCCGAACTGGTCGCCCAGCTCACCCGCGATGTGCTCGGCTCGGGCCGCACGGCCAACCACACGCCGTTCACCGGCGAGCGGCTGGCCGAGCTGCCCGAGTCCACGCCCGAGGACGTCGCCACCGCCTTCGAGCGGGCCCGTACCGCGCAGATCGCCTGGGCGCGCACGCCCGTGCGCCGGCGCGCCGCGGTGCTCCTGCGCTTCCACGACCTGCTGCTCCAGCGCCAGAGCGAGGCGCTCGACCTGATCCAGCTGGAGACCGGCAAAGCGCGGCTGCACGCGCACGAGGAGATCCAGGCCGTCGTCGTCGCGGCCCGCCACTACGGTCGCCGCGCGCCCGCCTATCTGAACCCCAAGCGCCACACGGGTGTCGTCCCCGCCCTGACGAAGGTCACCGAGCTGCGCCAGCCGCGCGGCGTCGTCGGCCAGATCGCGCCCTGGAACTACCCTCTTGAGCTGTCCATCGGCGACGCCCTGCCCGCGCTCGTCGCGGGCAACGCGCTGGTCATGAAGCCGGACACGGAGACCGCCCTGACCGCGCTGTGGGCCCGGGACCTGATCATCGAGGCGGGGCTGCCCGCCGAGGCGTTCCAGGTCGTGCTCGGCGACGGCCCCGTCGTGGGCCCTGAACTCGTCAAGCACGCCGACTACGTCTCCTTCACGGGCTCGACGCGCACCGGGCGCGAGGTCGCCACGGGCGCCGCCGCCCGGCTCGTCGGCGTCTCCCTCGAACTCGGCGGCAAGAACGCCATGCTGGTCCTGCACGACGCCGACGTGGACAAGGCCGCCGCGGGCGCGGTCCGCGCCTGCTTCTCGTCCGCGGGCCAACTGTGCATCTCCATCGAGCGGTTGTACGTCCACGAGGCGATCGCGGACACCTTCGTCGAGCGGTTCGCCGCGCGCACCAGGGCGATGCGGCTCGGGCGCTCGCTCGCGTACGGCGCCGAGATGGGCTCGCTGGCCGGTGAGCGGCAGCTGGAGGCCACCCGGCGGCACGTCGACGAGGCCGTGGCCAAGGGCGCCACCCTCGTCGCGGGCGGCACGGCCCGGCCGGACATAGGCCCGTACTTCTACGAGCCCACGATCCTCGACGGCGTCGAGGCGCCGATGGCCGTGTGCACGGAGGAGACCTTCGGCCCGGTCGTCTCGATCTACCGCTTCACCGACGAGAACGAGGCGGTGGAGCTCGCCAACGCGACGCCCTACGGCCTGAACTCCTCGGTGTGGACGAAGGACGGCAAGCGCGGCCGCGCCCTCGCCGCCCGCCTGCGCACCGGCACCGTCAACGTCAACGAGGGCTTCGCGCCCGCCTACGGCAGTGTGCAGTCGCCGATGGGCGGCATGAAGGACTCGGGCCTCGGCCGCCGCCACGGCTCCGAGGGCATCCTCAAGTACACCGAGGCGCAGACCGTGGCCCACCAGCGCCTCATCCCGCTCGCGCCGTCCTTCGGCATGGACGACGAGAAGTACGCGGCGTTCATGACGACGAGCCTGAAGGTGATGAAGGCGCTGCGCCTGCGCTGACGGGAGCGCCCCGAAAGGGCGCGGGGAACTGCGCGCTCAGCTCCCACAGGCCCGCAGATTCGACTTGTACGGAGGAGACCCAATGCCACAGGACACCTCTGTCCAGCACGAGGACACCCAGGGCAGGGAGGACAGCGAGGGCGACTACGACGTGATCGTCGTAGGATCCGGCTTCGGCGGATCCGTGGCCGCGCTGCGGCTCACGGAGAAGGGCTACCGGGTAGGCGTACTGGAAGCGGGCCGCCGCTTCACGCGCGCCACCCTGCCCAGGAACTCCTGGGACCTGAAGAACTACCTCTGGGCTCCCGCACTCGGCCTGTACGGCATCCAGCGCATCCATCTGCTCGGCAACGTGATGGTCCTGGCGGGCGCGGGCGTGGGCGGCGGGTCGCTGAACTACGCGAACACGCTCTACGTGCCGCCTGCGGCGTTCTTCGACGATCCGCAGTGGAAGGACATCACGGACTGGCAGGACGAGCTGCGTCCGTACTACGAGCAGGCCAAGCGCATGCTCGGGGTGCGGCTCAATCCAACGACGACTCCCTCCGACGTCCATCTCAAAGCGGCCGCCGAGGCCATGGGCGTGGGCGACAGCTTCCACATGGCACCGGTCGGTGTCTTCTTTGGTGACGGACGGGACGCCACCGGTGAGTCAACGGCCGGGCCCGGCAGGGAAGTTCCCGACCCGTACTTCGGCGGCGCGGGCCCCGCGCGCCGGGCCTGCACCGAGTGCGGCGAGTGCATGACGGGCTGCCGCTACGGCGCGAAGAACACGCTCACCGAGAACTACCTGTACCTCGCCGAGAAGGCCGGGGCGGTCATCCACCCGATGACGACCGTCGTCACCCTCACCGAGGACTCGCGCGGCGGTTACGCGGTGGCCACGCTGCCCACCGACAACAAGCGCAAGGGCAGGGGCCACACGTTCCGGGCCCGGTGGGTCGTCCTGGCCGCGGGCACCTACGGCACGCAGACGCTGCTGCACCGCATGAAGGACAGCCATCTGCTGCCGCGCGTGTCCCGGCGCCTCGGCGAGCTGACGCGCACCAACTCGGAGGCCCTGGTGGGCGCGCAGACCTCCGACCGGCGCTACCGCAAGCGCCACGGGGGCGCCCCGGGCGGCCGGGCCGACTTCAGCCGGGGCGTGGCCATCACCTCGTCCATCCATCCCAACGGCACCACCCACATCGAGCCCGTCCGCTACGGCAAGAAGTCCAACGCCATGGGCACCCTGACCCTGCTCCAGGTGCCGTACACCGCCAAGGGCGGCAAGGCGCGGGTCGCGGGCTGGCTCGCCAACTCCGCCCGGCACCCGGTGCTCACGCTGCGCTCCCTGTCGAACCGCCGCTGGTCGGAGCGGACCATCATCGGCCTGGTCATGCAGACCCTGGACAACTCGCTGACCACGTACCGCAAGGAGAAGGGCCTGGGCAAGGGCTTGCTGACGGCCCGACAGGGCCACGGCGCGCCCAACCCGGACCAGATCCCGGAGGCCACGCGCGCCGCGACCCTCATCGCCCAGGAGATCAACGGCTTCCCCGGCTCGAACGTCGGCGAGCTGATGGGCACCCCGCTCACCGCGCACTTCCTGGGCGGCTGCCCGATCGGCGACTCCCCGGAGACGGGCGTCATCGACCCCTACCACCGGCTGTACGGGCACCCGGGGATCTCCGTGGTCGACGGCTCGGCGGTGTCCGCGAACCTGGGCGTGAACCCGTCCCTGACGATCACCGCGCAGGCGGAGCGCGCCATGTCGTTCTGGCCGAACAAGGGCGGCACCGATCCGCGTCCCGCGCAGGGCACGGCGTACGCGCGTCTCGCACCGGTCGAGCCGAAGTCCCCGGCGGTCCCGGCGGACGCGTTCGGGGCGCTGCGGCTGCCGTTCCTCGGGGTGCCGGTGGTGCCGCCGAAGGGCGGGTCCGGGGCGCCCTAGGGGCGACCGGGCTTCCAGGGCTCCCGCGCTCCGTACGGCGGCTCCCAGGGCTTCGTACAGCCGCTTCCGGGATCCGTACAGCCGCTTCCGGGATCCGTACAGCGAAAGGACCTGCACCCCCCTCCGAGTGCAGGTCCTTCGCGTCTTTCGGTGGTCTCGTGGTCACACGCGCGCGTGGAGCGCGCTATGCGGCGTCCGAGTTACCACGTCGGCGCGCCACGAACACGGCGCCCGCCCCTACGACGACGGCGACGCCGCCGACGATGCCGATGGTCGGCAGCGCGGAGCTCGATCCGGTCTCGGCGAGGCTGCCGCTGGGCGTCGGGCTCGTCGTGACGGTGGTGTGCTTGATGGGCTTGACGCCGCCCTGTGGCTTGGGGGCGGGGCGCGGGGCGGGCCGGTCCGGCAGCTGGATGGCCTCGCCCGGGTAGTCGATGCCGCTGCCCGGCTTCAGGACCGTGAACTCGAAGAAGTCGAACGAGCTGTGCGTGCACTTGAGCTCGGCGTCCGTGTAGCCGCCGAGGCCGAGCGCGTAGCCCGGGCCCGCCGGGGCCTTGGCGCTGATGTCGAGGCGCAGCTTGAGCTCGATCTTCTCGTGGGCGCCGAGCGTGGTCTTCCCGAAGTAGCTGCCGTCCGAGACCTCGTCGATGATCGACTTCCAGCCACCGGCCGTAGGGTCGAGGTACTGGATGCGCGCGTACGTGCTCAGCCAGTTCCGCTCGTGCTCGCTGTTGGAGAAGTTGTCCACGGCCGCGAGCCAGTTGACCTCGCCGAGCTCGTCGTCGCTGGGGTTGGCGGCGGTCAGTGTGAACGCGTGCCAGCCGCTGCCCGCGGCGATCTTGCGGGGCAGGCCCTTGAGGCTCAGTTCGAGGCGGCTCTCGAGGTCGTCGCCGGTCTTGTCGTCGACCTCGCAGGGCTCCGGCGTGGGGTCCTTCTCGTGGTCCTTGCCCTGGGACGGGGGCTTGTCGCCCCCTTCGCCGCCGGGCTTGGTGGCGCCGTCACCGGGCTTGCCGCCAGGCTTTTCGCCGGGCTTTTCACCAGGCTTGTCACCGGGCTGCTCGCCCGCCCCTGGCTTCTCGCCGGGCTTCTGGGCGTCACCGGGCTTGCCGCCGGGCTCACCGGGCTTGGCACCCGGCTCCTTTGGTCCGTCCGGTCCGGCGCCGTCGTCGCCGGGCCCGCCGGGCTTCTCCGTCGGCTCCTGCGTGCCCGGTGTGGGCGTGCCGGAGGTCTCCGGGGTCTCGCTCACGCTCGTGCCCGGCGTCGCGGCATCGCCCTCGGTCGCGAGCGCGGCGGGAGCCGAGAGCAGCGCGAGCGGGGCGAGCGCGGCAGTCGCCGCCGCGGCGGCCAGGGCACGGCGAAGCTTCATGAAGACCTCGGTGAGTCCGGCGCGCCGCGCGTCTCGCGTGGCACGAAGCTGGGGCCTCCGCGCCGGGGCACGGAAGTGGCCGTAGTTACGCATGCATGACTTGTGCTTCCTGTGAATGGTTGCATCCGAACTCACGGATTCTTTATGTGCTTTGGGTCACATCTCTGGAGGATGTGAAGAGTCCGGGCTTGTGCGGTCCTCGTGGGTGTCGTAGAACTTCCCCCGTTTGCAAGCGAGATGGAACCGCCGCAGGGCAACGGGCGGGGGAGGGGGGCACAGTGTCCGTACAGTCGCCGCGTGAGCCCGATGACGAGGCGCCCATACCCGACGAGGTGTGGGCGAGGTTCGCGCAGGACAGCGAGCGGGAGATCCGCGCCTCGGCGCCCAAGGAGCCGTCGGCGCGGGCGCGCATGGTGGCCGAGCGGCTGCGCAAGCTGGACGCCGAGGCGGCCCGGCAGCAGGCCAAGGGCACGGTGGGGCGCAAGCGCCGCAAGCGCAAGGAGGCGGCCGCGGAGCCCTGGCGCCCGGACGACTGGCGGTCCGCGCCGGTGGGGCCGCGCCGCGGCGGCGCCGGTTCCGGGCGGTGGCGCCAGGTCCGCAGCGTGGTGATCGTCGTGGGCTTCATGGTCCTCGCGATCCTGCTCCTGAGCCCGTACCGGTTCTGGCCCTGGCTGGGCTGACCGTTTGCGATTCGATGCCGATCCGTGGAACCGCCCGCGGCGATCTTCGGTCGTAGAAGGGGTGCGGGTGACTCCGCACGCAGGGCTCCGTGGCGAGCAAGGGTGAGAGTGGGGGAACGTGAAGTCAGCTGTGTCGCGTGTGGTGGTGGCCGCCTCGGTCGTGGCGACGCTGGGCCTGACCGCGGCGTGCGGCGGCGGTGACGGCGACGGCCGCGACGGGGGCAAGTCGTCGACGGAGCAGGCGAAGCCGAAGGGGTCGGGCGGCGGCGGGCCGGGCGGGACCGGCGCGGCTGACGGAAGCGGTGCGTCGGGCGGCTCCTCGGAGGGCTCTTCGGGGGGCTCCTCGGGCGGCGGCGCACCGGCGAAGCTGACGGCCGCCTCCCTGGCCAAGGGTGACGTCCGCGGCCACGAGGTGACGCCCCGCAAGCCGAACAAGCTGGAAGCCGCGTGGGCCGGTGCGGCGGCCTCCCCGGCCGCCTGCGCCCCGCTGGCGGACCTCCTGACGTCCGCCACGCCGCCCGGGGCGAAGGGACACGTCGGCCGCACGGTCACCGGCAAGAGCACCCGCGACATGTCGACGACGGACATCGAGCTGTACGCGTACGACGACGATGACGCCGCCGAGCGGGCCCTCGCGGATCTGCGCGCGGCGACCAAGGCCAAGAAGTGCGCCGTCTTCCGCACCGGCGAGCTGCGCTACTCGGGCGTCACGGCGCTGACCGCGCCGGACAAGGGCGACGAAGCCGTCGGCTACCGCCTCGGCGGCCGCCAGGGCGAGTTCGTGAAGCGCTGGACGGTCACCGTCGTGCGCAAGGGATCCACCCTCGTGTCCTTCGCCGCGTCGAGCCTGTACGACCCCCAGAGCGTGGCGCGCGACGACGAGAGCCTGGAGGACGGCGGGTCCGACCAGCCGACGGCGGACAGGGCGGACACCCAGCCGAAGGTCCCGGCGGCGGTCATGGACGCGCAGCTGGCCAAGGTGAAGTAGCGGACGCGGGCGGCGCCGCCGGGAAGCCCCGATGACGCCGCCCGCCGCACGAGCGAAGGGCCCCGCGGGACGGATCCGCGGGGCCCTTGGCTGTCAGCACCGACGTCAGGGCAGCGTCGGTGCTTCGGGGCGGCGCCGGGGGGAGTACGCCGCTGGTTCGTGTGTCGCTGGTTCGTGTGCCGGTGGCCGCTCCGGCGCGCAAGGGGCGCGCGGCTGGTTTAGACCAATGGCAATGGAGTTCTGTAAGAGGCGGCTGCCCGCTCGCCCTCTACGCATCGTGGAGGATGGCCGGTTCTCTGCGCAACCGTTTCGACTACATCCACTTGTGCCCGAGGGGAACACCCGGGCGGAAGGCCTGGAGGCCGGTCGGCTCCGGGCGTCCCCGGAGCCGACCGTTCCCTGGGTGACCGGGCTGCTGTCCCCTGCCGTCCGGTCACATCTCTGGGGCGAGGTCCCACGGCGTACGAATGATCCGTACGCCTCATCGCCCCAGCGGAGGAGCCACGCGTGGTTCTTTCGGGCCGCCCGCCCCTGGCTGGCACGGACACCGGGACCAACGAAGCCCGTCGGGAACCGGTCACGCGCCGTACGGGTGAGAAGGCGTCCGAACTCAGGTCCGTGGCGCAGTGGTTCCGTGTGCGCACGTGCCCGCGCCGGGAGGCCCTCGCGGTGGGTCGCGGTGGGTCGCGGTGGGCGTGGTGCGGCCGCGGCGCGGCTGTGGTGCGGCTGCCGTGCGGGGCCGGGCGGCCTCAGACGCGGCCGCGGCACAGCTCCAGGAGCGTCATCGCGAGCGCGGTGCCGGGCTTGCCGAGCGCGTCCCGGTAGTGGGCGAGGATCTCCATCTCGCGCGAGAGGTTCACGCGCCGCCCGCCCGAACTGATGCGGGCCTCCTGGATCACCGCGGAGACCGCCATCCGCTCCTGGACCAGACCAATGATCCGGTCATCGAGCGCGTCGATCCGCTCACGGGCACCACCGATCAGCTCGGCGGCTTCGGGCGTACGGGCACCCGTCCGCTCGGCGGGGGTGGTGGGCTGCTGCGTGGTGGCGGTCATGGTGGGGCTCCTCGCTGGAATCGTCTGGCGGCGGTGCCCCGGGAGACAAGGACCCGGAAACGACAGGACGCCCCGGGCCTTTCGGCCCGGGGCGCCTGGGAAGTCGCTTGTTCAGGAGATCAAGCAGCTCGACCATGGCAGCCGGCGGGCCGGTTGCCATAGGTAAAGAGGAAGCCGAGGTGCTTGTTCACGGAGCCAGTATGCCCCCAGGCGTGCGCGGCGGGTCAAACCGGGTGTGAGCTGGCTCGCATACTGAGACGCGCGCTTGGCCGGGGCCGGGGCCCGGGGCGTGGCCCCCTTCACCCCGGCGCCCCCTACCTGTGGGCGGCTGGTCCGCCCAGGGGGCGGAAGCGGCGGGCACAGGGCGAACCGCCGCCGCCCCTGCTCCTCGCCCCCACCCTTAGCGCGGCCGGACCTCGGCCCGGCTTCCAGCGGTCCCCGTACGGGTGTGGAGCGGGTTCCGGAGCGGCGTGGAGCGGGTCCCGGAGCGGGGCCGGGGGCGGCTGCCGACGGGCCCTGCCACCGGGGCCGCGGGCCCGGCGTCCGTCGGATACGACGAAGGCGCCACGGCCGGGCCCGTTAGAATCGACAAAACAACCCCAGCTCCAACCGCGCGCGCACCCCTCGTGCACCCTTCCGCTCACGAACCTCCTGCGCACGCTCAACGCCGGAAGGCCGCCGCCGTGTCCTCAGCGACTCCCGCTGCCGCCGCTCCCGACACCGTTCTGGTCGTCGACTTCGGAGCGCAGTACGCCCAGCTCATCGCCCGCCGCGTCCGCGAAGCCCGGGTCTACAGCGAGATCGTGCCGAGCACCATGCCGGTCTCCGAGATGCTCGCCAAGAACCCCGCGGCGATCATCCTCTCCGGCGGCCCGTCTTCGGTGTACGCGGAGGAGGCCCCGTCGGTCGACCGCGCCCTGTTCGAGGCGGGTGTCCCCGTCTTCGGCATGTGCTACGGCTTCCAGCTGATGGCCACCACCCTCGGCGGCACCGTCGACAACACCGGTGCCCGTGAGTACGGCCGCACCCCGCTCAGCGTCTCCAAGCCCGGCTCGACCCTCTTCGAGGGCACCCCGGCCGACCAGTCCGTGTGGATGTCGCACGGCGACGCGTGCAGCGCCGCCCCCGAGGGGTTCACCGTCACCGCCTCCACGGACGTCGTCCCCGTCGCCGCCTTCGAGAACGACGAGAAGAAGCTCTACGGCGTCCAGTACCACCCCGAGGTCATGCACTCCACGCACGGCCAGCAGGTCCTGGAGCACTTCCTCTACCGCGGCGCGGGCCTGAAGCCGAGCTGGACCACCGGCAGCGTCATCGACGAGCAGGTCGCCGCCATCCGCGCCCAGGTCGGCAGCAAGCGCGCCATCTGCGGCCTGTCCGGCGGTGTCGACTCCGCCGTGGCCGCCGCCCTGGTGCAGAAGGCCATCGGCTCCCAGCTGACCTGCGTGTACGTCGACCACGGCCTGATGCGCAAGGGCGAGACCGAGCAGGTCGAGAAGGACTTCGTGGCCGCCACCGGCGTGCAGCTGAAGGTCGTCGACGCCCAGGAGCGCTTCCTCACCGCCCTCGCCGGCGTCTCCGACCCGGAGACCAAGCGCAAGATCATCGGGCGTGAGTTCATCCGCGTCTTCGAGCAGGCGCAGGCCGACATCATCGCCGAGGGTGCCGCCGACGGCGAAGAGGTCGCCTTCCTCGTCCAGGGCACGCTCTACCCGGACATCGTCGAGTCCGGCGGCGGCACCGGCACCGCCAACATCAAGTCCCACCACAACGTGGGCGGCCTCCCCGAGGACCTGGAGTTCGAGCTCGTCGAGCCGCTGCGCCAGCTCTTCAAGGACGAGGTGCGCATGGTCGGCCAGGAGCTCGGCCTGCCCGACGAGATCGTCCAGCGCCAGCCCTTCCCGGGCCCCGGCCTCGGCATCCGCATCGTCGGCGAGGTCACCAAGGACCGCCTCGACCTGCTGCGGGAGGCCGACGCCATCGCCCGCGAAGAGCTCACCGCCGCCGGTCTCGACCGCGAGATCTGGCAGTGTCCCGTGGTGCTCCTCGCCGACGTCCGCTCCGTGGGCGTCCAGGGCGACGGCCGCACCTACGGCCACCCGATCGTGCTGCGCCCCGTCTCCTCCGAGGACGCGATGACGGCCGACTGGTCCCGCCTGCCGTACGACGTGCTTGCCCGCATCTCGACCCGCATCACGAACGAGGTCGCCGACGTCAACCGCGTCGTCCTCGACGTGACCAGCAAGCCGCCGGGCACCATCGAGTGGGAGTGACCCGACCGTCGGGGCCCCGCCCCACGGCCGGTCCGGGCCGCACGGCCCGCCCGCGCCCCCAGGCCTGAACGCCGGTGCCGCCGCCCCCGCCGGGGACGGCGGCACCGGCGTTCTCACGTCCGCCGTGTCGTGCGCACCGGCTGCCCCGGCTTCCACAGCTGCACGGCCAGATACTTCTCGTCCTCGATGGCCGTCCGCACGACCTCCATCAGCTCCACCCGGAACAGATGGAACGCCGACGGGTCCGGCGGCCGCACCTCGTCCGTGTACCGCTTCACCGTCTCCGGGTCGCGCACCTCCACCGCCCGGCCGGAGATCCGTACGTCCCCGCCGCCCATCTCCGTGCCCGACCCCGGGTTCGCCTGGAGCGTGCACCGCGGATCGCGCCGCAGGTCGAGCGCCTTGAGCGAACCCGGCATCATCCCGAGCCACAACTCGCCGTTCAGGAACCTGACCTCCAGGCCCGACGTGCGCGGCGACCCGTCCTTGCGCAGCGTCGCCAGAACGTGGTGCGTGAACTTCCCGAATCGCTCCTCCACCATGCGAGCCAGCTCGGGTTCCGCGGTCGCGAACGACTTCCAGTTGTCTGTCATGCCGACAGTCTGACGCCGATACCCGACATCCGCTGTCTCCTTTTCCTGTCCACCGCGCTACCGCCCGGCACACCCGGCTCCAGGCTCTCTTCACAGAAGGCCCCTGTCGCCCTTCGCTGACCGGCGGTGACTTCCGCTCCGTACGATCAAGGACGGAGGACAGACGCGGGCGCCCACACCCATACCCGTCGAGCGGCTCCACTTCGCCATGCCCCCGGTGCACGACAGGCCGGAGGACGAACGGCGCCACCGCAAGGAGCGGCTCGCCGGTGCCCTGCGCGTCTTCGGCCGTCTCGGCTACGAGGACGGCGTCTCCGGCCACATCACCGCGCGCGACCCCGAACACCCGGACCGCTTCTGGGTGAACCCCTTCGGCATGCCCTTCAAGCACGTCACCGTCAGCGACCTCGTCCTCGCCAACGCGGCGGGGCAGGTCGTGGAGGGGTGCCACCACGTCAACCAGGCCGCGTTCACCGTCTACGCCGAGGTCTACAGGGCCCGGCCCGACGCCGTCGCGCACTGCCACTCCGTCCACGGTCACGCCCTCGCCGACCACAAGGCGCTCATCCTGCGCAACCACGGCCTGCTCACTGTGGGCGGCTCCGTCGACGCCGCCGCCTGGTGGTTCATCTCCATGGAGCGGCCCAGCCAGGTCCAGCTCGCCGCCCGGGCCGCGGGCCACCCGGTGCTCATTGCCCACGAAGAGGCCGTGCGGACCCGGGAGCAGCTCGGCGGCGACCTCGTGGCCTGGATCAACTACCAGTCCCTGTGGCAGGACATCAGCCGCTCCGAACCCGATCTGCTCTTCTGGACCCGCCGCACCCGCCGCCCGGCCGGGCCCGCCCCGGCCCCACGTCAACACGCGTGACCTCCGACCACCCGCGCTGACCTGACCCGCGGAACGCGCACAGGCGTCCGTACGGCACAATTCCCAGTCATTGCAAGGTAGTTCGCGAGCGCGTGGGCGGCGGCAGAGCCGGTCACGAGTTCGATCACGGCCTCGGCCGAGGGCGGGGAAGGCGGGGTACGCGGTGGCGGTGCAGGAAGCCAGGCAGAGGACGCACGGGGGTGGCTGCACGTGCGGCGACTGCCCGCACGGCGCACGCGAGGGGCACCGGCGCGCCGTGGCCGCGTTCCTCGCCAAGCGCGACGAGTTGGCGGCCGGGCACGGGGTGCCCGCGGCCGTCGTGCACTCGGCGGGCGCCTCCCGCCAATGGGTGTCGGACGAGCTGACCCAGTCCGCCAGGGCCGTCGCCGAACGCGGGCGCGCCGAGGGGGCGGCCTGGCTCGCCCGGCTGTGGCGGTACACCCTCGTCGCCGTCTGGACGGGCGTCGTCGCGCTGCTGCTCGTCCAGGCGCTCACGGCCGTCGGCAGCGGCTGGACGGACACGCGCACGGCCGGACTGCTCGCGGCGCTCGCCATGGCCTTCCTGCTGTCCGGGGCCGCGTATCTGCACCGCGCGCGCGGGGGCGTCCTCGCGCCCGTCATCGGTGAGGACAACCGTCTGTCCACTTCGCGCGCCGTCGCTGCCTCCTGGGTGTTGCTCGTCGTCTTCGCCGTACTCGTCCTCGCGGGTGAACTCGCCGCGGCCGCCGGTGACGAGGAACGCGACGCCCTCATCGACGGCCTCCAACTCGACCGCGTCGCGGGCCTGGTGACCGTCCTCGCCGTCGTCTGCGCCGTCGCCGTGCTCGTGCGGCGGGTCGTGGGCCTCAGGGTCCTCGCGCAGAAGCTGCAGAAGGTACGCGCGGACCGGCCCAGGGCCGCCGATCTCCTCACCGACGACTCGGGCCGCGGCCACTTCGCGGACGCCCAGTACCTCCTCGTCAGCACCGCCGCCGTCGTCTTCGTCGCCGTCCGGCTGGCCCGCCGCCCCGAGCAGCTGCCCGACCTGCCATGGGGGCTCGCCCTCCTCGTGCTCGTATCAGCTGCCACATACGTGGCGGGCAAGTACTCCGAGGGCGGCCGACCCGTGATCCTGTCCGTCGTCCGGGCCCGGGAGGCGGGCGATCTGGACGCGCCGATCCGCACCGGAGACGACATCGAGATCCGCGGCGCGGGCTTCGTGCCGCCCGGCGCGCAGAACGCGGACCGTCTCGCCCGGATGGCCGTCCGCATCGGCGCCGTCCACGTCCACGTGCCGCTCGTGCCGGTCGCCGGGGGCTTCACCAACCCCTCGGACACCGTCCTGACCGTGCCCGTGCCCGTCGACGTCGAGCCCGGCCGCGTCGACGTCCAAGTGATCACGGCGGCAGGTGTCGAGACCAACCGCTGCACCATCGACGTGACGGACTGACCGCCCCACCGCACCGCCTTGCGCACGGACCGCGCGATCCACCGCCCGGCAGCCCGCACCGCGCCGAATGGACGCATGCGCTCCCCCCTTCCGCGTGCCCGGAACCACCAACCCCCCGTGGTGTCCGGGCACACCTCACGCGATCCGCCGCACGCCACTGAGCGGCGGCTCCCTTTCCTACGTATCGTCAGTTGACGGCTCAACGGGAGAGGCGGCGGACAGCCATGGTTCACGGCATGCGCACGGACACCCACACCGGCTATGCCCGGCGGAACGGCTGGCGGGACACCGCCACCCGCTACGCCCTGCTCCCGTTGAGGATCTTCCTCGGTGTCACCTTCATCTACGCGGGCCTGGACAAGCTCACCGACAGCGCCTTCATGAAGGCGAGCGGTACCGGCTCGATCGGCGAGCAGATGCACAACATCCGCGACATCTCCGCCCTCCCCGAACTCGTCGACCTCGCCCTGAAGAGCCCCGTCGGCTTCGGCTACGCCATCGCCCTCGGCGAAGTGGCCGTCGGCATCGGCACCCTGATCGGCCTGCTCGCCCGGATCGCCGCGCTCGGCGGCGCGCTGATCTCGCTCAGCCTCTGGCTGACCATGAGCTGGTCCGCCGAGCCCTACTACTACGGCAACGACCTCGCCTATCTGATGGCCTGGCTGCCGCTCGTGCTCGCGGGGGCGTCCTTCCTCTCCGTCGACGCTTGGATCGCCCAGCGCCGCGATGCCTCCGGGCTACGGCTGCGCTAGCCCCGGCCCGACTCGCTCGTGTGCGTCTCGCCCGGGCCCATGGTGCGCGTCCCGTCCTCGCGCGTGCCGGTGCGGGCCCGGCGGCCCTTGCGTATGCCGTGGGCCACGGTCGCCGTGGCGCCCGCGAGGCACAGACCTCCCGTCACGATCGGGATGATCACGAACCAGGGCGTGTCCCACAGTCCGCCCGCGTCGCCCGCGTAGACGAGCCCGGCGAGCGTCACGAAGAAGCCCCCGACCAGCCGCCCCGGCTGGAACTCATGACGCAGCACGTGCCACCTCCGCCTGTCCGATGCCGACCTCGAGCCGCAGGTCGAGCGTGCCTTCGGCCTTGACGCCCGCGGGCGGGGCCAACGTCACCGACTTCTGCTTGTCGGGGGCGATGTCCACGTCCTGGCTGTCGTCGCTCGGCAGCTGGATGTCTCCGACACCCACCTCGATCCTCAGGTCCACCTTGGTGTCCTCGGGCACGATCACCTTCAGCTTTCCGGCGCCCACCTCCGCCCGCGTGCGCACCGTCTGGTCCTTGCGGAGGTCGACCCGGCTCAGGTCCAGGGTGGCGACGCCCGTCCCCAGCTCGTACCGAGAGCGGATGTCCGAGGCCGTGGCCGGGGTCCAGCCCTTGCGTATCCAGTCCGCCGTGATGTTCTTCGGCAGGGCCGCTGCGGTGGCGACGAGGGCGGCGGTGATGATCGCCAGCAGGATGGAGCCCGCGCCCGTGCGCCCCAGGAACGAGCTGATCGCGATGCCGAGGCCGAGCACGGCGAGCGCGCAGGCGAACCCGGTCTGCAGGCTGGTGCCGAGCGGCTGGTCCTCCCAGGTCAGGCTCGTGCCGAGGCCGGCCGCGACCAGGGCGGCCAGGAACACCCAGCCACCGATCCAGCGGGGCCCGCGGCGCCCCGGCGGCTCCTTGTCCAAGGGGGGCGCGCCCCACGCCGAGGTGTGCCCCGGGGGCGGCTGGTACTCCACCGCGATCGGCTCGGGGCCCCAGAAGTACTTCGGCGGGCCCTCCTCGCCGACGGGGGTGCGCCACCAGGACGGGGCCCCGGTGACGGGCGGCGCCTTCGTCTCGGGCGGGGCGTCCGCGACGGCCTGGGCGGCCGCGGGGTCGGGGTCCGGGGTGCCGCGCTGGCGCGACCAGTACCCCGCGCCCGCGAGGAGGACGCCGAGGACGGCCGCGAAGGTCAGCGCCCCGCTGTTGCCGATCAGGGTCAGGAAGACGCCGCAGCCGACGAGGGCGAAGAGGACGGCGGTCAGGGCGTGGCCGTCGACGCGGGCGGTCAGCAGCCGTCGCGCCTCGTTCTCCTCCTCTCCCTCATAAGGGATGAGCAGCCAGGCGAAGCCGTAGAAAACCAGGCCGAGACCGCTGGTGACCGCGAGCACGGCCAGGCCGATGCGGAAGATCACCGGGTCCATGTCGCAGTGCCGACCGAGGCCCGCGCACACGCCGCCCAGCTTGCGGTGCCGGGGGTCGCGGCGGAACTTCCGCTCGCGCGCGACCTCCGCGCCGCCCGGCTCCTCGGCCGTCGCGGATGGATGATCGCGCGGCGGGGCCTGTGGACCCGGCGCGGGCTGCTGATCTGTCATGAGTCCATGGTGACGGCCCCGCCCCGCTCGCGGCAGTCGGGAGAACCCTGGCCGAACCCTGATATCACCCCTGACGGCCCCGGAGCCGCGACCCTGACGCGGGCCCTGCGCCCGCCCGCCGCCGCGCCCGCCGCCGCGCCCGCCGCCGCGCCCGCCGCCGCGCCCGCCGCCGCGCCCGCCGCCGCGCCCGGCCCGCGCCCGCCCGCCTCCGCCCCCGCGACCGGCCCGTGACCGGCCGCGACCAGCCCCCGAGATCAGGGGAGTCTCGGGGATCGACCCTGATGCCCCCGGCCCCGCCCGCGTGTGACCATCGGTGGCATGCCAGACGCCGCAGCTGTACCCATCGAAGACGAGCGGCCGCTGCGGAAGCTCTATCGCAGCGGTGAGGGCCGCCTGCTCGGCGGGGTCGCACGCGGCCTCGCGGGCCACCTCGGCCTGCCCGTCATCTGGGTGCGGCTCATCTTCATCGGACTCTTCACGGCGAACGGCCTCGGCGCGCTGCTCTACGCGGCGTTCTGGTTCTTCGTGCCCCTCGGCGTCGGCGGCGTCGGCGCCCAGCGCGCCGCCGTGGTCACCACGGAGACGGCGGCGGACGGCCGCCGCAGACTCGTCGCCCGCAAGCCGGACAAGGGCCAGATCGTCGCGCTCCTCGCGATGCTCGCCGTCGCCATGGTCTTCGTCGGCAGCGTGGACCTCGGCGGCCCGACGAAGGCGTATCTCTGGCCGACCCTGCTCGTCGCCGCCGGTGTCGCCCTCGTCTGGCGCCAGGCGGACAACGCCCGGCGGGCCCGCTGGATGGAGGTCGGCCGCAAGCGCCGCACCCTGACGATCGCCCGGACCGCGGCCGGTGTGCTCCTCGTCGGCGTCGGCGTGTCCGGCATCTTCGTGCTGCGCGGCTCCGCGTCCGACCTGGGCGCGGCCCTGCAGGCGGCGCTCGCCGTGCTCGTCGGCATAGCGCTGCTCGCGGGCCCCTATCTCGTGCGGATGACGCAGGACCTCTCCGAGGAGCGGCTGATGCGCATCCGCGCCCAGGAGCGCGCCGAGGTCGCCGCCCACGTGCATGACTCGGTGCTCCACACCCTGACGCTCATCCAGCGCAACGCGGACAGTCCCGGCGAGGTCCGCCGCCTCGCCCGCGCGCAGGAGCGCGACCTGCGCGCCTGGCTGTACAAGCCGGAGGGCACCGGCAAGGAGGAGGCCGAGGAGCCCGACACCCTCGCCGAGGCGGTCCGGCGCAACGCCGCGGAGGTCGAGGACAAGCACGGCGTCCCCATCGAGGTCGTCGTCGTTGGCGACTGCCCGCTCGACGAGCGCCTGACGGCGCAGATGCAGGCCGCGAGAGAAGCGATGGTGAACGCCGCCAAGTACGGTGGCGAGGGCGGCGCGGTGCAGGTCTTCGCCGAGGTCGAGGGGGAGACGGTCTTCGTGTCGGTCCGCGACCGCGGCCCGGGCTTCGACCTGGACGCGGTACCGGACGACCGCATGGGCGTACGAGAATCGATCATCGGCCGCATGCAGCGCAACGGCGGTACGGCGCGGCTGCGCACGGTGCCGGGCGGCGGCACGGAAGTCGAGCTGGAGATGGAGAGGACGGCGGCGACATGAGCGACGCGACCGAAGCGAGCGGGCCCGTGGATCCGGCCGCCGGGGCAGCGGAGGCCGGGACCGGCGCCGCACGGCGGGTGAAGGTCGTCCTGGTCGACGACCACCGGATGTTTCGCACGGGAGTGCAGGCGGAGATCGGCCAGACCGAGCGCACGGGCGTCGAGGTCGTCGGCGAGGCCGCGGACGTCGACCAGGCGGTCACGGTGATCACGGCGGCCCGGCCCGAGGTCGTGCTGCTCGACGTGCACCTGCCGGGCGGCGGCGGGGTGGAAGTCCTGCGCCGCTGCGCGCCGTTGATGGCCGACGCGGAGAGCCCGGTGCGGTTCCTCGCGCTGTCCGTGTCGGACGCCGCCGAGGACGTCATCGGCGTCATCCGGGGCGGCGCCCGCGGCTATGTCACCAAGACCATCACCGGCACCGACCTGGTCGACTCGATCTTCCGGGTGCAGGAGGGCGACGCGGTGTTCTCGCCGCGCCTCGCCGGTTTCGTCCTGGACGCCTTCGCCTCGACGGACGCGGCGCCGGTGGACGAGGACCTGGACCGCCTCACCCAGCGCGAGCGCGAGGTCCTGCGCCTCATCGCGCGCGGGTACGCGTACAAGGAGATCGCCAAGCAGCTGTACATCTCCGTGAAGACGGTCGAGTCGCATGTGTCGGCGGTCCTGAGGAAGCTCCAGCTGTCGAACCGGCACGAGCTGACGAGGTGGGCGACGGCCCGACGGCTCGTCTGACGGGCCCACCACGCCCCGCTCCGGCGCCGCTCCAGCGCCCTGCCCGGCCCGGCAAGCTCCGTCCCGTCACCCCGTTACGTCCCGTGCCGACGCGCTGCCCGCCCCACGACCGCCCGGCGGCGTCCCCGCCCGCCCCGCTCCCGCGCGGCCCTCACGCCACCCGTGTGGCGCCCGCGAACGGCATCTGGTCGATGGGGGCCAGACGGACCGGCGCGCTGGGGTTGGGGGCGTGGATCATCTGGCCGTTGCCCACGTAGAGGCCGACGTGGCTGATGCCGGAGTAGAAGAACACCAGGTCGCCCGGCTGGAGTTCGGAGCGTCCGACGCGGCGGCCCGCGTCGATCTGGGCGTAGGTCGTGCGCGGCAGCGAGACGCCCGCCGCGCGGTAGGCGGCCTGCGTGAGGCCGGAGCAGTCGAAGGCGTTCGGGCCCGTGGCGCCCCAGACATAGGGGCTGCCGAGCGCCTTGTAGGCGTACGAGACGGCCTTCGCGGCGCGGGAGTCGGGGGCCTTCACGGTGCCCGCCGGGACCGCGCCGCGCGCGTCGTCGCGGGACGGCCGCCCGGAGCTGTCGGAGCTGTCGGGGCTGCCTGAGCCCGCTGGGCCACGGGCTTCGTCGTCGCGCTCGGCGCGGGCGAGGCGCGCCCGTTCGTCGGCGGTCAGCCGGGCGAGCAGGCGCTTGGCCTCGCCGAGCTTGCCGGTCACGGTCTTCTTGTGCTTCCGCAGGTCCGCCTGACGGGACTTGAGGTCGCCGAGGGTGTCGTCGGCCTCGGTGTGGAGCTGGTCGAGCTCCCTGACCTGGCGTCGTACGTCGGCGACCTCGGCGGCCTGGCGACGGCCCGCGTGGTCGGCGCGGGTGGCCCGGTCGAGGAAGGCGTCCGGGTCGGCGGAGAGCGCGAGCTGGACGGACGGGTCGACGGCTCCGGCGCGGTACTGGGCGGTGGCCAGTGAGCCGAGGCCCTGGCGCGCCGAGTTGAGCCGCTCCGTCTTGCGGGCGGCCTCGTCCCGCAGGTCCCGCAGGGACTCCTCGGCCCGGTCGGCCTTCTCCTTGGCGCCGTTGTACTTCTCGGTGGCGACCTCGGCCTCGCGGTACAGCCGGTCGACCTTGGCCCTCACCTCGCCGAGGGAGAGCCGCGGCTCGGCGTGTCCGGTGCCCTCGAAGGCGGTCGCCGTGGCCGCCGACGCGAGGGCGAGGGTGGCGGCGGTACGGGCCGTATGGCCGCTGAGCGAGCGCTGCTTCGGCTTGCGGTGCTGTGGCACGGAGGCTCCACGTCCTTCCACAGTGGCCAGGTCCGGTACGGGTCCGGCGACGCCGCGCACAGGGGGAACGAGGCGCCGCCGGACTTCTCGGCGGTGATGTCCGGCTGCCGTCCCTGGTCCGGACGACGGTGGGGAGCCGGTCACCGGTCATGGACGCTAAACCTCGCCGTCACCGGGTCGTGACCTGTTGTGCGGAAGTGGCGCCCGTGGCCCGCTCGTGACCGGGCGCGACCGCTCCGGCGGCCGGTCGGCACCCGCTTCACCCGTTCCTGTGACCGATGTGGTGTTTGTGGTCCACCTGCCTGAAGGGGGGTGATACGGGCCCGGTTAGGCTCCGCCCCATGGACGTACTCATCCATCTCTTCGTCGGCCTGCACATCATCGGTATCGCCTCGCTCCTGGGCGGCTTCCTGACCCAGATGAAGGCGATGGGTGACGGCACGGCCCGCTTCGGCCCCCCGATGCTGCACGGCGCGCTCACCATGCTGATCACGGGCGTGGCCCTGGTCGGCCTGAACCAGGCCGACGACAACGAGGTCAACAACCTCAAGATCGGCATCAAGATGGCGGTCCTCGTCGTGATCCTCGGGCTCGTGTACCTGAAGCGCGACGAGGAGAGGGTGGACAAGGCGATGTTCGGCGCGGTCGGCGCGCTGACGACGGCGAACATCTTCATCGCCGTCCTGTGGACGTAGCCGCCCACCGCCCACGTTTTCGGCCCTCTACGTAGAGCAGCGAACCCTCTACGTAGAGGGCCGAAAACGTGTCGCCCTCCTAGGGAGATGGATCAGGCGGGCCGGACCACACTGTGGATCGGCATGTAGTAGATCGACTCGACGCGTACGTTCGCGCCCGGCTTGGGGGCGTGGATCATCTTGCCGTTGCCTATGTAGATCCCTACGTGGCTGATGTCGTCGTAGAAGAAGACCAGGTCACCGCGTTTGGCGCTGGACGTGGACACCGTGGTGCCGACCTTCACCTGGTCCCAGGTGGTGCGGGGCAGTGAGATCCCGGCGGTCTTCCACGCGGCCTGCGTGAGCCCGGAGCAGTCGTAGGAGCCGGGGCCCGTGGCGCCCCATACGTAGGGCTTGCCGATCTGCTTCTCGGCGAAGCCGATCACCTTCTCGGCCTTCGCGGCGTACCCGCCGTCCGTGCTCCCGGAACCAGAACCGGAACCGGAACCCGAACCGGAATCAGAGTCGGAACCCGCTCCCGACCCGGTACCGGTGTCGGAGCCCGACCCGGCCCCCGCCCCCGAGCCGCCGTCGGAGCCCCGCTCCCGCTCCCGCCGCTCGGCCTCCCTGGCCTCCTCGGCCTTCCGCTTACGCTCCTCCTCCGCCTGCTTGCGCGCCAGCTCGGCGGCCTTGCGCCGGGCCGCCTCCTCCTTCCGCTTCTCGATCGCGGCGAGCCGCGCCTTCTCCTCGGCGGTCAGCTTCGACAGGAGGGTGCGGGCCTCGCCGAGCTTGGTCTGGACGGTCCGCTTGCTCGACTTCAGCTCGTCGCGGGAGCGGCTGAGCGTCTTCAGGCTCTTCGCGGCCTTCGCGCGCTGCTTGGTGGCCGCCACCTGCTGGGTCTGGTAGTCGTCGACGGCCTTCTTCTGGCGGTTGGTGAGCCGGTCCGCGAGGTGGTTCTGGTCGAAGAAGCCCTTCGGGTCGTCGGCGAGCATCAACGCGGCGGTCTCGGAGACGGCGCCGGTGCGGTACTGGGCGGCCGCGAAGGAGCCGAGCTGCCGACGGGCCTCGTTCAGGTCGTCCGTGCGCTGGGCGACGTCGTCCAGGAGCTTGTCGACGTGCTTGCGCTGCTTGTCAGTGCGTTCCTTGGCCGAGTTGTACTTCTGGGTGGCCACGCCCGCCTGGTGGTAGAGGTCGTCGACCTTCTTCTGGACCTCTTCGAGGCTCGGCTCGGCGGGCCTGGTGGGCTCGGCGGGGGCGGACGGTGCCGCGTTCGCGCTCTGTGACAGGAGCGCTACGGAGGTCAGCGCGGCCGTCGTGATGCCGAGTGCGGGGGCGCTGCGTGCCAGGGGGGATCGGGTGCGCGGCTTGCGGTGCGACGCCAAGGGAGGCGACTCCTTCCGTGGACCGCCTACCGGGTTAGCTGTCGGGTTCGGGCGGTTCGGAAGGGCTGCCCTACCGGCCCGTGCGAGGCGCAGCGGGACGGATTCACCCCAGGATCATGGTGGGTCCCCGGCTCCGGACGCGTCGGGATCGGCGCGCGTCGGACTCGGCGGAGGCCGCGCGGCCCGGCGTGGTTCGCCGGTTTGGGGGGACGTGCGGCCCGCGGAGCACGCTAGCCAACTCCGGTGGCGCGGGGGAAGATTGATGTTCGATATGCCCGATACGTTTTCGTGACTTTCCGCACCTCCGTGTGGGGCCCGGAGCCGCCGCGACGCGGCTCACCTGCGGCGTGGCCCGGCGTGACCGCCCGGTGGCACCCCGTGGGCGGCGCCGGGCGGCCGGGGCGGTGGCCGGAACCCGGGGTGGTTTGTCAGTGGGGCCGCCTAGACTCGGGAGGCGATGAGCAGCCTCTTTGACGACAGCTTCCTGGCGGACCTCAAGCCCTCGCAGGGCGCTGAGGAGGAGCCCCCGCCGCCGCCCGAGGACAGCGCTCCGGAGCCGATTCCGGACGACCTGTTCGACGGGAAGTTCGACGCGCCCGCACCCCGGGACGGGTACTACCGGGACGGCGCCCCCCGCCCGGCCCTCGACCCGGCGGCGCTCCTCGACGGGCTGAACGAGAACCAGCGCGCGGCTGTCGTGCACGCGGGATCCCCCCTGCTCATCGTCGCGGGCGCGGGCTCCGGCAAGACCCGCGTACTGACCCACCGCATCGCGTACCTGCTCGCCGAGCGCGGGGTGCACCCCGGCCAGATCCTCGCGATCACGTTCACGAACAAGGCCGCGGGCGAGATGAAGGAGCGCGTCGAGCAGCTCGTCGGCCCGCGCGCGGGTGCGATGTGGGTGTCGACGTTCCACAGCGCGTGCGTGCGCATCCTGCGCCGCGAGTACAAGAAGCTGGGCTTCACGTCCTCGTTCTCGATCTACGACGCCGCGGACTCCAAGCGCCTGATGGCCTTGGTCTGCCGGGACCTGGACCTGGATCCGAAGAAGTTCCCGCCGAAGTCCTTCAGCGCCAAGATCTCGAACCTGAAGAACGAGCTGATCGACGAGGAGGACTTCGCCGCCCAGGCCGCCGACGGCTTCGAGAAGACCCTCGCCCAGGCGTACGCGATGTACCAGTCGCGCCTCCGCGAGGCCAACGCCCTCGACTTCGACGACCTGATCATGACGACGGTGCACCTCCTGCGCGCCTTCCCGGACGTCGCCGAGCACTACCGCCGCCGCTTCCGGCACGTCATGGTCGACGAGTACCAGGACACGAACCACGCGCAGTACGCGCTGGTGCGCGAGCTGGTCGGCCCTCCCCTGGAGGAGGGCGAGGAAGGCGAGGGGCCCGGCGAGCTGTGCGTGGTCGGTGACGCCGACCAGTCCATCTACGCCTTCCGCGGCGCCACGATCCGCAACATCCTCCAGTTCGAGGAGGACTACACGGACGCCACCACGATCCTCCTGGAGCAGAACTACCGCTCCACGCAGACGATCCTCAGCGCCGCCAACGCGGTCATCGAGCGCAACGAGAGCCGCCGCCCCAAGAACCTGTGGACGAACGCGGGCGCGGGCGCGGGCATCATCGGCTACGTCGCCGACACCGAGCACGACGAGGCGCAGTTCGTCGCCGACGAGATCGACCGCCTCACGGACGCGGGCGACGCGAAGGCCGGCGACGTGGCGATCTTCTACCGGACGAACGCGCAGTCGCGTGTCTTCGAAGAGATCTTCATCCGCGTCGGCCTGCCCTACAAGGTCGTCGGCGGCGTCCGCTTCTACGAGCGCAAGGAAGTCCGCGACGTCCTGGCCTACCTGCGGGTCCTCGCCAACCCGGAGGACGGCGTACCGATGCGCCGCATTCTGAACGTGCCGAAGCGCGGCATCGGCGACCGCGCCGAAGCCATGATCGACGCGCTGGCGCAGCGCGAGAAGATCTCCTTCCCGCAGGCCCTGCGCCGCGTGGACGAGGCGTACGGCATGGCGGCCCGCTCGGTGAACGCCGTCAAGCGGTTCAACGCCCTCATGGAGGAGCTGCGCACCGTCGTCGAGTCGGGCGCGGGCCCGGCGGTCGTCCTGGAGGCCGTACTCGAACGGACCGGGTACCTGGCCGAGTTGCAGTCCTCCACGGACCCGCAGGACGAGACGCGCATCGAGAACCTCCAGGAACTGGCCGCCGTGGCCCTGGAGTTCGAGCAGGAGCGCCAGGAGGGCGAGGCCGGGTCGCTGTCCGACTTCCTGGAGCGGGTGGCGCTCGTCGCCGACTCCGACCAGATCCCCGACGAGGAGGACGACGGCTCGGGCGTCATCACGCTGATGACGCTGCACACCGCCAAGGGCCTCGAATTCCCCGTCGTGTTCCTGACGGGCATGGAGGACGGCGTGTTCCCGCACATGCGCGCCCTCGGCCAGACCAAGGAGCTGGAGGAGGAGCGCCGCCTCGCGTACGTCGGCATCACGCGCGCGCGGGAGCGGCTCTACCTCACGCGGTCCTCGATGCGCAGCGCCTGGGGCCAGCCGTCGTACAACCCGCCGTCGCGCTTCCTGGAGGAGATCCCGGCGGCCCACCTGGAGTGGAAGCGGACGGGTTCCGTCGGCGCGCCCGCCTCGTCGGGGCCCGCCGGGGGAGTGGCGTCCTCGCTGTCGTCGTCGCGTTCGCGCGCGGGGGGCGCGCAGGGCTTTGCCACGCGCCGGGCGGCGGAGAAGCCGGTGGTGTCGCTCGCCGTGGGCGACCGCGTCACGCACGACCAGTTCGGCCTCGGCACGGTGGTCGGCGTGAAGGGCAGTGGGGCGAACGCGGAGGCGACGGTGGACTTCGGCGGGGAGAAGCCGAAGCGCCTGCTGCTGCGGTACGCGCCGGTCGAGAAGCTCTGAGCGAAGCCTCGTGGAGGGGGCCCGGCCGCCTCCACGAGGAGGGCGGCGGTGCTCGTGTCCGCTACGTCGGGTCCAGGCCGTGGCTGCGCAGCCACGGCAGGGGGTCTATCGCCGAGCCGCCGCCGGGGCGCACCTCGAAGTGCAGGTGGGGGCCGGTGGAGTTGCCGGAGTTCCCGGAGAAGGCGATGGTGTCGCCCGCCTTCACGGGGCCGTTGGAGATCTTGTGCGTGGAGAGGTGGCAGTACCACGTCTCCGTGCCGTCCTTGGCGGTCACGATCGCCATGTTTCCGTAGGCGCTGTTCCACTTCGTGGAGACGACGCCGTCGGTCGCGGCCATCACGGGCGTGCCGTACGACACCGGGAAGTCGATGCCGGAGTGCTGCGACATCCAGTTGATGCCCGCCTGGCCGTAGTACGCGCTCAGGCCGTGCTGGGCGACGGGGAGCGCGAACTTCGGGCGCAGCCGCTCCTTGCGCGCGGCCTCGGCGACCGCCTTCCGGTGCGCGGCGTCCTTGGCGGCCTTGAGGTCAATACGTTCCTGCGTACGGCTCGCGCGGTCGGCGAAGTCGCCCGCGTCGGCCGAGAGGTTGGCCAGCTGGGTGTCGAGCTTGTTGTTCGCGGCGGACGGCTGCACGGACGCGCTGTCCGGGGCGGAGGCCGCCCGCGTCTCCTTGGTGTCGTCGTCGCCTCCGCTGAGGCCACCGACCGACGCCGCGGCCACTCCCGCGACGCCCATCACGCACGCCGATGGCACGGCGACGGTGAGCAGCGCGGAACGCTTGGCGGGGGAGCGGCGCGACCGGGTGCGGGTGCGCGGGGCGGAGGCGCGCGTGGAGCGAGGGCGCTCGGAGGGGGCGTGCTCGCTGAGGTTCGCATCCGCTTCGATGTCGCCGAGTGCGTCGCCGGGCGTGTCGTCGGCGGTGAACTCGTGCTCGCCGGTGGCCGGTTGGCCGTACGCGGCGGACAGGGTGTCGCCGCTCTCGTAGGCGTCGCCCTGGTCGGGGGCCGCGGCGGCGGGCCCGTCCGTGGCCTCCGCGCCGTACGTCTCGGGCGTCGCGCCGTACGGCTCGTGGTCGCCGTCCCCGTTCCAGGCGGTGGCGTCGTACGCGCCGGTGTCGAAGACCTGGGTGGCCCACTGGCCGGTCTGCTGGGCGTCGGCCCAGGTGCTGGCGTCCCAGGTGGCGGTGGCGTCGGGGCCCGGCTGCGACGGGATGTCCGCGAGCTGCTGGTACCCGCCGGTGTCCCACCTGCCCGTGGTGTCGTGGCTGCCCGTGTCGTACGGGGAGGGGCCCTGCGGGGCGCTGAACCCGTCGTGGCCGAGGGGCTGCTGGCCCGTGGTGGCCCACTGGCCGGTGTCGTAGGCCTGGCCGGGGAGCTCGCCGAAGAGCGGGTCGGAGGGGAAGCCCCCACCGACCGCGAATCCGGAGCCGGAAGTGTCGAAGACGCCCGTGCCGTCATAGCCACCCGGGGCGTTGAACCCGGTGGCGGCGAAGGTGCCGGTGGCGTAGCCGTCGTACCCGTAGCCGACGTGCCGCGCGCTCTGGTCGTAGGAACCGTAGGGAGCGTAGTCGGCGTCGGGTGCCGGGGCCGGAGCGGGGGTCCCCGGCGGGTGACGGTCGTTCACCAACTTCTCTTTCGCCTCGACAGCATGGGGGCTGGCAGCGCAGTGCCGCGACTGTACCCGGCGGTATGCGGGCGCGACAATCTTCGGCAGGTTCCGCGCTCGCAGGAAACGGGCATTCGGCCGCCTTTCGGCGGACTGTGGGCACAGGCTTGGCCTTGCGTTCGAGGAGTGTTCGAGGTCTTTCGAGGTCAGGGGGCCTTCGTGGCGTGCGGGTCGGCGACGCTCAGGCCGTAAGGCCGTCGGTCGACGCCGGGGTGTCGGCGGCCGGGTCCGCGAGGTCCAGGGCCTGCCGGATCGCCGAGGCGACCGCGGGGTGCACCGGCAGGGCGAGGTGCCCGATGCCGGAGACGCGGACGTTCTGCGCGCTCAGGTCGGGGTGGTCGACGCAGGCCGTCTCGACCGGGTCCATCACCTGGTCCAGCTCGCTCCAGAAGCTCACGAACTGCGTACGACAGCCCGGCGCGGGCTCCCGCAGCTCCTGGATGACGTCCGAGCCCGGCCGCATCTGGCGGACGATCGGGTGCGCGTCCGCGAGCGGCGCGACGCGGGTGCCCGTGTGCGGGGTGCCGAGGGTGACCAGTGTGCGGACGCGGGTGTCGCCGCCGAGCCGCTGCGTGTAGTAGCGGGCGATGAGGCCGCCGAGGCTGTGGCCGACGATGTCCACGCGCGCGTGTCCCGTGCGCTCGCAGATCTCCTCGACGTGGCGGCCGAGCAGCTCGGCGGCCTTGCGGATGTCGCAGGTCAGCGGCGAGTAGTTGAGGGATTCGAGGTGCTGCCTGCCGTGCTGGGCGAGGCTGCGGCGCAGCAGGACGAAGACGGAGCGGTTGTCGATGAAGCCGTGCAGGAGCAGGACCGGGGGTTTGTCCCGGGCAGGCAGTCGCGGGGCGTCGGGCGGCGGTGGCTGCGGCGCCGGGCGCCGCTCCTGGGTGATGCCCGAGGGGTACAGCAGCAGGTGCCCGGCGAGGATCGCGAGCTCCAGGGCTGTCGCCTTCAGCAGGGCGAAGGGGAGTCCCGCCAGTCGCGCGGGCAGCAACGCGGCGCAGAGGCGAAAGGGCTGGATCCTGGTGACCGTCATGTCGACCTCCCGGTCGGCACACGGGCAGACACCCTTGTCCCCCGTGTGCCTCTCATGGGAAGCCGTGACCGAGGCATGACGAACCACGATGCGTCGCACCACGGACGAAGCCCCGCCGCCCCCGTGCCGTGCGGCTGACGGCACGGGGGCGCGGCGGCGGCCTCGTGGCGGCTCCCCTCGCGCGGCCCCCGGCTCTCGCCCCGTGAAACGGGGGCGGCGCGCAGCGAACGTGTCCCACCGTGTGATTTCCCCCTCCCTCTCCACCACGAAACTGCGTGCTGCGGGATGCTGGAGATAACGTTCGTTCACCTACCCGGCCGGTGCGGCGCGGGGTATCCGTGCTGGGACAGCGGTATTTCCGTACATGGACGTCGGTACATGGAGGCAGTGATGGGTGTGGGAGCCGGTCCGATCCGCGTGGTGGTCGCCAAGCCGGGCCTCGACGGCCACGATCGCGGGGCCAAGGTGATCGCGCGGGCCCTGCGCGACGCCGGCATGGAGGTCATCTACACCGGCCTGCACCAGACGCCCGAGCAGGTCGTCGACACGGCCATCCAGGAGGACGCCGACGCGATCGGCCTGTCCATCCTGTCCGGGGCGCACATGACGCTGTTCGCCCGCGTCATCGAGCTCCTGAAGGAGCGCGACGCGGCGGACATCCAGGTCTTCGGCGGCGGCATCATCCCCGAAGAGGACATCCCGCCGCTCAAGGAGATGGGCGTCGCGGAGATCTTCACGCCCGGGGCGACGACCACGGCGATCGTGGAGTGGGTCCGGGCGAACGTACGGCAGCCCACCGAGGCGTAGGTCCGCGCGCGGCGCTCCGTGGGGCCGGTCCCTGCGGGCCTCTCCGGGGCGGGCGGCTTCCTCGGGCCGAGTGGCTCCCCTGGGGCGGGCGGCTTCCCCGGGCCGGGCGGTGACGTGCTTCAAGGGGTGAGCTCCTCCCGCATCTCCGCGCGCAGGCGCAGGGTCGTGACCAGGCGTTGAAACGCCTCCGACCAGTAGCCTCCGGCGCCGGGCGCGGCGTCCTCGCGCTCGTCCGGCACGGCGGTGAGGGCGTCGAGCCGCACGGCTTCGGCCGGGTCGAGGCAGCGCTCCGCGAGGCCCATGACGCCGCTGAAGCTCCAGGGGTAACTGCCCGCGTCGCGTGCGATGTTCAGTGCGTCCACGACCGCGCGGCCGAGGTCGGGGGCCCAGGGGACGGCGCATCCGCCGAGCAGCTGGAAGGCCTCGGACAGGCCGTGCGCGTCGATGAAGCCCGCCACCCACGCGGCCCGCTCGGGCGCGGGCAGGGCGGACAGGAGCTTGGCGCGCTCCGCCAGGGACACCGCGCCCGGGCCCGCCGCGTCCGGCGCGGAGGGGGCGCCGAGCAGCGCCCGTGACCAGGTCGCGTCGCGCTGGCGGACGGCGGCGCGGCACCACGCGGCGTGCAGCTCGCCGCGCCAGTCGTCCGCGACGGGAAGCGCCACGATGTCGGCAGGGGCGCGGCCGCCGAGTCTGTGCCGCCAGGTCGCGAGGGGTGCGGCCTCCACCAGCTGGCCGAGCCACCAGGAGCGCTCGCCCCGGCCCGCGGGCGGCTTCGGGGCGACGCCGTCGCGCTCCATGCCCGCGTCGCACTCGTGCGGGGCCTCCACGGTGAGCGTCGGGGTGCTCGCGGTGCGGTCGAGCGCCACGCAGGAGGAGGCGCGGTCGGCCATGCGGCTCGCGAGCGCCGAGGTCGGCAGGGCGGACAGGAGCTCGGCGGCCGTGGCGCGGACGTTGCGGCTGCGGTCGCGGAGGGCCTGCTCCAGGAACGGCTCGTCGGCCGGGCCCAGGCCCGTGCGCAGCGAGTCGAGGAACATCAGCCGGTCCTCGGCCCGCTCCGTCGCCCAGGTGTCGGCCAGGAGCTCGCGCCCGGCGGCTGGGTCGTGTTCCCGGAGGGTGGTGAGGAGCGCGACGCGCTCCGCGAACAGGCCCTCCTGCCAGCGGCGTTCGACCTCGGCCCGGGCCTGGGTGCCGGTGGCCGCGGCGCGGTGCGGGGCGGCGCGCAGCGCGAACTTCCAGTCCGGGTTGAGCCCCGCGAGCCACAGGGCGCGCGGGCCCGCGAAGGCCAGGGCCTGGGGGCGCAGGTCGGTGCGGCCGCGGGCCGCGGCCAACAGCGCGGGCAGCAGCTCCGGCGGGGCCGCGAAGCCCCGGTCGATGGCCAGGGCCAGCCACTGGGGCAGCAGTTCCATCAGGTCGGGCGCGGTGCCCCGGCGGCCGCCGCCCGCCGCCGGGTGGTCGGCGAGCAGGCTCGCGAGGCGACGCCGGGCCGCGGGCGGCACGACGGGCCGGGGGTCCTCGGGAGCGGGCTCGGGCCGTGCGGCAGCGGGCGCGGGGCGCAGGCCCGCTCTGCGGTGCACCGTCTGGACGGCCGCCGCGTCCAGAAGGGCTATGGGGGCCTCCTTGCCGGGCGCGTCCAGGGGCGGCGTGCGCCGGTCCGTGCCCAGGAGCGCCGCCGTGACGAGCTCTTCCCAAGGAGTGCGGGTGAAGGCGGCCGCCGCAGGGGCGGGGAGTGGGTCGGCCGGGTGGCCGGGTGGGGCCTCCGCCGTGGGTGCGGGGAGTTGGGGCTGCGGGGCGGTCGGCTCCGTGCGGGGCGTACGCGTCGTCCGCGCGCGCGTGGCGGGTGTCGGTGTCGTCATCTTCGCTCCCTCTCCTGTCACAGCCGTACGGTCTCCGTCGTGCCGTCCGCCCAGGCCGCCAGGGGAGTGAAGCCCTGATGGCCGCACTCGCCGAAGACGGTGAGCGGGGCGCCTCCGGAGAGGGCGACCAGGCGCCAGAGGCCGGAGCGGGACGCGGCGGACGGGGAGATGGGCAGGGCCGAGTCGCCGTCCGCGTCGGCCAGTTGCCATTCGGCGTCAGGCTCGCTGCCCCGGCCGGAGGCGCGGGCCGGGACCGGTATCACCCGGGCCAGGGTCGTCGGCCACGCGTCCAGCCACGGGTCGTCGCGCAGCGCCTCGCCGTAGCGGGCCGTCGCCGCTGCCGGGGGCAGGCCCGGCGGGCGGTGCGTGGTGGGGACCGGGGCGGTGAACTGCTCGCCCAGGTCGGCGCGGAGCCCCTGTGCCGCCGGGTCGACGGCGTACGGAACCAGCTCGGCGTCCAGGGCCAGGCCGACCGGCAGGCTGAGGGCGGGGGCGCGGCCCGCAGCCCCGTACGACAGGAGCAGGGCCGTGCGCCCGGACCGCTCGCCGTACACCCACACGCGGCGCGTGGTGAGCTTGCTGTCCGCCGTGTCGTACTGGGCGAGGACCTGCCACATGTCCCGGACCGGCGCGCCCCGGGCCGGTGCGGGCAGGCCGACGCGGGAGCGGACCGTGGCCGCCAGCGGGGCGGGCAGCCGGTCGCGGTGCAGCCAGCCCGAGGCGAGCAGGTGCAGCAGGGCGCACTCCTCCAGGAGCCGGGCGGGCCAGCCGGACCCCGAGGAGGGTATGGCGCCCAACTCCCGCACCCGCGCGGCCAGTCCCGGGGCCTGGGCGTCGACCATGCGGGCGGCCGTCTCCTCCCACAGGCCGTACCCCGACTGCTCGGCCGTGGCAAGGCCGCCGCGCAGCAGGTCGGCCAGGCGGCGCTCCAGCTCCGTCGCGCCCGCCGTGACGCGTTCGGCCCGGCGCTCCGCCCGCTTGCGGGCCGCCTGTGGGTCGGCGGCCGTTCGCTCCGGCGCCGCGTCCGGATTTCGCTTCGTCTCCGCTCTGGCGCGCCGCGAGTCCAGCCACTGCCGTGCCCAGTCCGGTGGCGCGGCGCCGTCCGGCACCGCGTCCGCCGGGCCTTCAGAGCCCGCCGCGCCGCCCGGCCCCGCCGCGCCGCTCGCCCCCGCCCAGAGCAGCAGCAGCCCGAGCGCGTGCTTGCAGGGGAACTTGCGGCTCGGGCAGCTGCACTTGTACGCGGGGCCCGCCGGGTCCGCCACGTCGATCACCGTCTGGTACGGCTTGCTGCCGCTGCCCTTGCACAGCCCCCACACCGCCCCCTCGCCCGAACTGCCCGTCTGCGACCACGGCCCGGCGCCGCCGAGCCTGCTTCCCGCCTTGCGTGACGATGCGTCAGGTGCCAGTGCCAGCACCTGGTCCGCCGTCCAGCGCACCCCCTGCTGAGTCATGTCGTCGACGGTAGGTCCCGCCACTGACAATCAACCGCGAGGACGGAATCCATGCAGGTCAGAGGCCTGCCGGGGGCGATTGTCAGTGGCGTGGTGCACCGTGGAACCACATCGCGGCCGAGCCGTCGGCGAGGCCGCGTCGTTGCCGACGCATGCGCGCTTCGGGTGGCTCGCGCATGCCCGAGCTCGAGGGGGGACCACCATGACCGTTTCCGTGGAACCGACCGGCACACGCGCCGCGTCCAGGAGGCCCGCGGAGGGCGGCGGCGAGCACGCGACGCAGGAGCTGCGGCCGCACGCCGAGGACGCCTTCGCCGCCGAACTCGCCGCGCTCGCCGCGCAGGACGACCGGCCGCGCCCGGCCCGCTGGCGGCTCTCGCCCTGGGCCGTGGCCACGTATCTGCAGGGCGGCACGCTGCCGGACGGGACCGTCATCACGCCCAAGTACGTGGGCCCGCGCCGCATCGTCGAGGTCGCCGTCACCACGCTCGCCACCGACCGCGCCCTACTGCTGCTCGGCGTGCCCGGCACCGCGAAGACCTGGGTGTCCGAGCACCTCGCCGCGGCGGTCAGCGGCGACTCGACGCTCCTGGTGCAGGGCACGGCGGGCACGCCCGAGGAAGCCATTCGCTACGGGTGGAACTACGCGCGGCTGCTCGCCCACGGCCCCAGCCGCGACGCGCTCGTGCCCAGCCCCGTGATGCGCGCCATGGCCGAGGGCATGACGGCCCGGGTCGAGGAGCTGACCCGCATCCCCGCGGACGTCCAGGACACGCTGATCACGATCCTGTCGGAGAAGACCCTGCCCATACCGGAGTTGGGCGAGGAGGTGCAGGCCGTCCGCGGCTTCAACCTGATCGCCACGGCGAACGACCGCGACCGCGGGGTCAACGACCTGTCCAGCGCCCTGCGCCGCCGCTTCAACACCGTGGTGCTTCCGCTGCCGGAGAGCGCCGACGCCGAGGTCGACATCGTCGCGCGTCGCGTCGACCAGATCGGGCGCTCCCTGGAGTTGCCCGCCGCGCCCGACGGCATCGACGAGATCCGCCGCGTCGTCACGGTCTTCCGCGAGCTGCGCGACGGCGTCACGGCGGACGGCCGTACGAAGGTCAAGTCGCCGAGCGGCACGCTCTCGACGGCCGAGGCGATCTCCGTGGTCACCAACGGCCTCGCGCTCGCCGCGCACTTCGGGGACGGCGTGCTGCGCCCCGGTGACGTCGCCGCGGGCATCCTCGGCGCGGTCGTACGGGACCCGGCGGCGGACGCGGTGGTCTGGCAGGAGTACCTGGAAGCGGTCGTGCGCGAGCGTGACGGGTGGAAGGACTTCTACCGCGCGTGCCGCGAGGTGAGCGCGTGAGCACCGGTAGGGGGCGGGCCGGCGGGCCGCTGCTGCTCGGGGTGCGGCACCACGGCCCCGGCTCCGCGCGCGCGGTGGGGGCCGCGCTCGACGCGGCGGCGCCGGGCGTGGTCCTGATCGAGGGCCCGCCGGAGGCCGACGACCTCGTACGGCTCGCCGTGGACGAGGACATGCGGCCGCCGGTGGCGCTGCTCGCGCACGTGGTGGACGAGCCGGGCCGGTCGGCGTTCTGGCCGCTCGCGGAGTTCTCGCCGGAGTGGGTGGCGATCCAGTGGGCCGTGCGGCGGGGGGTGCCGGTGCGGTTCATGGACCTCCCGGCCGCGCACACGCTCGCGCACCGCGACGAGGAGCGGGACGAGCCGGGGCCGGGCAGGGGGGACCCCATCGGCACGCTCGCCGACGCCGCGGGGTACGACGACCCGGAGCGCTGGTGGGAGGACGTCGTCGAGCACCGCGGGGCGGGCGCGGACCCGTTCGCCCCGTTTGAGGCGCTCGGCGAGGCCATGGGGGCGCTGCGCGAGACACCAGGCAGCGGCGGTGAGGGCCGTGACCTGCTGCGCGAGGCGTACATGCGGCTGCAAGTGCGGGCGGCCCAGCGGGAGTTCGGGGGCGAGCGCGTCGCCGTGGTGTGCGGGGCGTGGCACGTGCCCGCGCTGCGGCAGCGGACGACGGTGGCCGCGGACCGGGCGCTGCTCAAGGGCCTGCCGAAGGTCAAGGTCGACATGACGTGGGTGCCCTGGACGCACCGCCGCCTGGCCCGCAGGAGCGGGTACGGGGCGGGCATCGACTCGCCCGGCTGGTACGGCCATCTGTTCGGCGCGCCCGACCGGCCCGTGGAGCGCTGGCTGACCAGGGTCGCGGGGCTGCTCAGGGAGGAGGGCAGGATCGTGTCGTCCGCGCACGTCATCGAGGCGGTGCGGCTCGCCGACACGCTCGCCTCGATGCGGGGGCGGCCGCTGGCCGGGCTCACCGAGACGACCGACGCGGTACGGGCCGTGATGTGCGACGGCTCGGACGTGCCGCTCGCCCTGGTGCACGACCGGCTCGTCGTCGGCGACGTACTCGGCGAGGTGCCGGAGTCCGCCCCGGCCGTGCCCCTCCAGCGGGACCTCGGCCGCCTCCAGCGCAAGCTGCGGCTCAAGCCGGAGGCGCTGGAGCGGGAGGTGGAGCTCGACCTGCGCAAGGACACCGACGCGGCGCGCAGCAGGCTGCTGCACCGGCTGCGGCTGCTCGGTGTGGGCTGGGGCGAGCGGGTGCGGTCGCGCGGCAGCACCGGGACGTTCCGGGAGACCTGGCGGCTGCGGTGGGAGCCGGAGCTGTCGGTGCGGGTCGCCGAGGCGGGGGTGTGGGGCACGACCGTGGTGAGCGCCGCGACCGCCAGGGCGGAGGCGGACGCGGTGGGCGCCGAGGCCCTCGCCGACGTCACGGCCCTGGCGGAGCAGTGCCTGCTGGCCGAGCTGCCGTCGGCCCTGCCGGTGGTGATGCGGGTGCTGGCCGACCGGGCGGCCCTGGACGCGGACGTGGGGCACTTGGCGGAGGCGCTGCCCGCGCTGGTGCGGTCCCTGCGGTACGGGGACGTGCGCGGCACCGACACCGGGGCGCTGGGGGAGGTGGCGCTCGGGCTCGTGGAGCGGGTGTGCGTGGGGCTGCCGTCGGCCTGTGTGGGGCTCGACGCGGAGGCGGCCGAGCGGATGCGGGAGCGCGTGGACGCGGTGCACGGGGCCGTGGGGCTGCTGGGGTCGCTGGCGGCTTCGACCGCGTCCCGCCCTGCGGGGGCCGGTGTGCGTGCGCGTTGGCTTGGGGTGTTGCGGGGGCTCGCGGGTGGGGAGCGGGTCGTGGGGGTTGTCCGGGGGCGGTGTGCCCGGTTGTTGATGGACGACGGGGTGCTGGCGGAGGGGGAGGCCGCGCGGTTGATGGGGCTCGCCCTGTCCCGGGGGACCGAGCCCGGGGAGGCGGCCGCGTGGATCGAGGGCTTCGTCGGCGGGGGCGCGGGCGGCGGCATGCTGCTCGTCCACGACGAGCGGCTGCTCGGGCTCGTCGACCAGTGGCTCACGGGGGTGTCGGCCGAGGCGTTCGTCGACGTACTGCCGCTGCTGCGGCGGACCTTCTCCGCGTACGAGGAAGGGGTGCGGCGCACGCTGGGCGAGCTGGTGCGGCGGGGCCCCGGCCGGGGCACTTCCCCGGCCGCCGCCGGGGTGCCCGGGTTCGCCCAGGAGCTGGACCGGGAGCGGGCGGACGCGGTCCTGCCGGTGGTGGGGCTGCTGTTGGGACTGGGCGGAACCGCGGACGATCGACTCAAGGGCGGTGGTGTCGTGTACGCAAGCGCAGACGACGGTGACGGCGACACGGGCTGGGGCGGCGGCCGCGGCGACGGCCGAGGCAACGGCTCCGGCAGCAGCCGAGCCACGGCCGTGCGGGACAACGGCCTCGTGGGGGTGGCCTGATGACACCTGAGGAAGACAGGAGTGGCGGGGCGGTCGGGGAGGCCACGGAGCGCACGCACGGTGTGAAGGGCGCGGAAGCCATGGACGTCACGGAGCGCGCGGACGATGTGGCGGCGGTGCAGGTCGCGGATGGGACGGAGGCCACGGAGGGCGTGGACGGCGCCGGGGGCATGGGTGGCGGTGTGGCCCCGGGTGGCATGGGCGGCGGTGGTGTCGGGGACGTGGTGGTGGAGGCAGAAGGTGCGGGTGGCGGGGTGGGGGAAGAGCGGTTGCGGCGGTGGCGGCTTGTGTTGGGTGGGGGTGGGGCGGACGGGACGGGGTGTGCGTTGGCGGGGCGGGACGTCGCGATGGACGGGGCGTTGTCCTCGCTCTACAACAACGGAAGAGGGAAGAAGGACCGGGGGCAGGGGCGGTCGGCGGGGCTCGGGGCGTCGGCGCCCGCCGTGGCGCGCTGGCTCGGGGACATCCGGACGTACTTCCCGTCGTCCGTGGTGCAGGTCATGCAGCGCGACGCGATCGACCGCCTCGGCCTGTCCGCGCTGCTCCTGGAGCCGGAGATGCTGGAGGCGGTGGACGCGGACGTCCATCTGGTCGGCACGCTGCTCTCGTTGAACCAGGCGATGCCGGAGGAGACGAAGGCCACCGCGCGAGCGGTCGTGCGGAAGGTCGTCGAGGACCTGGAGAAGCGGCTCGCCACCCGCGCCCGGGCCACGCTCACCGGCGCGCTCGACCGCAGCGCGCGGGTGCGCAGGCCGCGCCATCACGACATCGACTGGAACCGCACGATCGCGGCCAACCTCAAGAACTACCTGCCCGAGTACAAGACCGTGGTCCCCGAGCGGCTCGTCGGGTACGGGCGGGCCTCGCAGGCGGTGAAGAAGGACGTCGTCCTCTGTGTCGACCAGTCGGGTTCGATGGCGGCGTCCGTCGTCTACGCCTCGGTGTTCGGCGCGGTCCTCGCGTCCATGCGGTCGATCAGCACGCGGCTGGTGGTGTTCGACACCAGCGTGGTCGATCTGACGGACCAGCTCGACGACCCCGTGGAGGTGCTCTTCGGCACCCAGCTCGGCGGCGGCACCGACATCAACCGGGCGCTCGCGTACTGCCAGTCCCGGATAGCCCGCCCGGCCGACACGGTCGTGGTCCTGATCTCCGACCTGTACGAGGGCGGGATACGGAACGAGATGCTGAAGCGGGTCGCGGCCATGAAGGCCTCCGGCGTGCAGTTCGTGACGCTGCTCGCGCTGTCCGACGAGGGGGCGCCCGCGTACGACCACGACCACGCGGCCGCGCTCGCCGCCCTCGGCGCGCCGGCGTTCGCCTGCACCCCCGACCACTTCCCCGAAGTGATGGCCGCGGCGATCGAGCGCCGACCGCTGCCCATACCGGAGAGGAGTAGTACTCGTCGGTAAGGGGGTGCGCGGCCGTTCGCGGGCGGGATGGCGGGGGTGGTGTGCGGGACCTCGCGGGGGCGGCGCGCCGTGCGGCGGATGATCGCGGGAGCGAACGGGTGGGGCCCGTCGAGAGCGCTGTCGGCGGGGCCCGCCCGGGCCCGGAGGCCGTGAGGGGCCGCGCCGAGGGGGCGCTCGGGGCCCGCACGCCTACCACGCCGGGCACGATCTGTGACCGTCATCACCGCGCAAATGTGATCTGCGATTTAGGGACGCACGTCCCACGGCGATAACCTGCGAGACGGACATGCCGCGTACCGGACTCTTCGGCTACGCCTCCCTTGTGACAGCGCAGTCACGTTGCCCTTCGCGGCACGCCCACGCAGAGCACGCAGAGACTGAAGCCGCTAGCGACAGCGGCGCGAGATCACTGAAAAGGGACGGACGCGCGTGGACCTGTTCGAGTACCAGGCGAGGGACCTCTTCGCCAAGCACGGTGTACCGGTGCTGGCCGGTGAAGTCATCGACACGCCTGAGGCGGCGCGCGCGGCGACTGGGCGCCTTGGCGGCAAGTCGGTAGTGAAGGCGCAGGTGAAGGTGGGCGGCCGCGGCAAGGCCGGCGGCGTGAAGCTGGCGGCGACGCCGGACGAGGCCGTCGCTCGCGCCACGGACATCCTCGGCATGGACATCAAGGGCCACACGGTCCACAAGGTGATGATCGCCGAGACGGCCCCGGAGATCGTGGAGGAGTACTACGTCTCCTTCCTCCTGGACCGCACCAACCGCACCTTCCTCTCCATCGCCTCCGTCGAGGGCGGCATGGACATCGAGGAGGTGGCGGCCACCCGCCCGGAGGCCGTCGCCAAGACCCCGATCGACGCCAACAAGGGCGTGACCCCGGAGAAGGCGCGGGAGATCGTCGAGGCCGCCAAGTTCCCGGCCGAGGTCGCGGACAAGGTCGCCGACGTCCTGGTGACGCTGTGGGACACCTTCGTCAAGGAGGACGCCCTCCTCGTCGAGGTCAACCCGCTGGCCAAGGTCGCCTCCGGTGACATCCTGGCCCTGGACGGCAAGGTGTCCCTGGACGCCAACGCCGACTTCCGCCAGCCGGAGCACGAGGCCCTGGAGGACAAGGCCGCAGCCGACCCGCTCGAGGCTGCCGCCAAGGCCAAGGACCTCAACTACGTCAAGCTCGACGGCGAGGTCGGCATCATCGGCAACGGCGCGGGTCTGGTCATGTCCACCCTCGACGTCGTCGCCTACGCCGGTGAGGCCCACGGCGGCGTGAAGCCCGCCAACTTCCTGGACATCGGTGGCGGCGCCTCCGCCCAGGTGATGGCGAACGGCCTGGAGATCATCCTCGGCGACCCGGCCGTCAAGTCCGTCTTCGTCAACGTCTTCGGCGGCATCACCGCCTGCGACGAGGTCGCCAACGGCATCGTCCAGGCGCTCGCGCTCCTGGAGGAGAAGGGCGAGAAGGTCGAGAAGCCGCTCGTCGTCCGCCTCGACGGCAACAACGCCGAGCTGGGTCGCAAGATCCTCTCCGACGCCAACCACCCGCTGGTGCAGCGCGTGGACACCATGGACGGCGCGGCCGACAAGGCCGCCGAGCTCGCGGCTGCGAAGTAAGGGACGAGGACCAAACAGCCATGGCTATCTTCCTCAACAAGGACTCCAAGGTCATTGTCCAGGGCATGACCGGTGCCACGGGCATGAAGCACACCAAGCTCATGCTGGGTGACGGCACGAACGTCGTCGGCGGCGTGAACCCGCGCAAGGCGGGCACCACGGTCGACATCGACGGCACCGAGATCCCGGTCTTCGGCACCGTCGCCGAGGCGATGGAGAAGACGGGCGCCAACGTCTCCGTCCTCTTCGTGCCGCCGGCCTTCGCGAAGGCCGCCGTCGTCGAGGCCATCGACGCCGAGATCCCGCTCGCGGTCGTCATCACCGAGGGCATCGCCGTCCACGACTCCGCCGCGTTCTACGCGTACGCCGTGGAGAAGGGCAACAAGACGCGGCTCATCGGCCCGAACTGCCCGGGTCTGATCACCCCCGGCCAGTCGAACGCGGGCATCATCCCGGGCGACATCACGAAGCCGGGCCGCATCGGCCTGGTCTCGAAGTCCGGCACGCTCACGTACCAGATGATGTACGAGCTGCGGGACATCGGCTTCTCGTCGGCCGTCGGCATCGGTGGCGACCCGGTCATCGGTACGACGCACATCGACGCCCTGGCCGCGTTCGAGGCCGACCCCGACACCGACCTGATCGTGATGATCGGTGAGATCGGCGGCGACGCCGAGGAGCGCGCGGCGGACTACATCAAGGCCAACGTGACCAAGCCGGTCGTCGGCTACGTCGCGGGCTTCACCGCGCCCGAGGGCAAGACGATGGGCCACGCCGGCGCCATCGTCTCCGGCTCCTCCGGTACGGCCGCCGCGAAGAAGGAGGCCCTCGAGGCCGCCGGGGTGAAGGTCGGCAAGACCCCCACCGAGACGGCGAAGCTGGCCCGGGCGATCCTGGCGGGCTGACCTCCACGGTCCACAGAAGCGGGCCCGCACCCCTGACGGGGGTGCGGGCCCGCTTCTGTGCCTAGGAGGCCTTGGGGGTGAGGCGCTCCGGGCCGGGGTGGGGCGCCGACCGCAGCTTCTGCTTGAGGGTCTCGTCCTCGGGGGTCAGGGGGCCCGGGCCCATGCGCGGGGGGACGCCGCTGATGGCCTTGCCCGCGGGCACGGGCGGTTCGTAGCGGGTGGGGGCCGTGCGCAGGGTCAGGGCGGTGGCGGTGACGATCAGCGCGGTGAAGGCGATGGCGGCGCGGGTCCACAGCCGGGCGCGGCGTTCGCTCGCGGTGCGGACGCGGGCGGGGCGGGGGACGACGAGCCGCTCCGCGCCGCCGAGCGCGGTCAGCCGCTCGGCCAGGTCCCCGGGCCGGTCGGCGAGGCCGAGGTCGGGCAGGCGCGCGGCCACCGTCCCGCGGGCGCTGAGCAGTCGGCCCGCCGCGGTCGGGGTGCTGGCCTCCGTCTCGGCGGCGGTCTCGGGCAGGTCGAGCCCGACGCCGTCGTAGAGCATCAGGGTGCGGCGCTGCGCGGGCGGCAGGCCGAGCAGGGCGTCGAGGACGGCGCGGTCACCGGCGTCGGCGGGCGGCGCGTCGGGGTGCCGCAGGCCGGGGCGGAAGCGGTGCCAGGGGGACAGCGCGTATTCGTGGGCGGCCGCGCGGACCCAGCCCGCCGGGTCGCGGTCCACGGCGACCTCGGGCCAGCGCTGCCAGGCGAGCTGGAAGGCGCGCTCGACGGACTCGGTGGCGAGGGCGCGGTGGCCGGTGAGGGCGTAGGTCTGGCGGAGCAGGGCCGGGGCCGTGCGGGCGCAGAGGGTGTCGAAGGCCTCTTCGGCGGTGGCCGGGGGCGCGGGTTCCGCCTGCTCGTCGGCGGCCGGGGCGTCGGGGGCCGGGGTGTCGGGAGGCGGGGCCGCGGATTTCGCGAGGGACTCCAGGAGCTTCGCGTAGGCCGTACGTCTGCTGCCGCGGGGCTCGGTGCGGCCGGACTCCCAGGAGCGGACGGTCTCGCGGGTGACGCCCACGAGGGCGGCGAGCTCGGCCTGGCTCAGCGGCTTCGCCTCGCGGAGCCTGCGGCGTTCCTCGGGGGGCGGCAGGGAAGGGGATCCCTCCTGCTCGGACGGGGCCGAGAGCTTGGGGGAGGCCGGGCTCTGGGTCATGGCTCGTCGTCCCGCCGTACGAAAAAGAACATAAACGTATCTTGGGCGACACATCCGGTATTCGCCTGTTACGCCGCGAAAGCGCGTGTCGTTGGGAGCATGGCGGGGTGACTCACCTCACCGACTCCGGCTCGTGGCCGCCGCCGCAGGAACAGCCGAACGCGTCTGCCGTGGCGGAGCGGACGCATGACGGTTCGTCAGGGCTCGCCACGGGAGTCCTGGGCGGGGCGATCGCGGCGGGGCTCGGCCTCGGCGCGTTCGCGGTCCTGGTGATGGTCCTGTGGATCAGTTCGCCGTACCCGGACAGCGGGCCCGACGGGGCGCTGCACGTCGCCGCGTCGCTGTGGCTGCTCGCGCACGGCACGGAGCTGATCCGCACCGAGACGCTGTCCGGGGCGCCCGCGCCGGTCGGCGTGACCCCGCTGCTGCTGCTCGCCCTGCCGTGCTGGCTGCTGCACCGGGCCGCGCGGGACGCGGCGGATCCGCAGGGGCGCGCGATGGGGGTGCGGGCGGCGTGGTGGGGCGTGGTCGCGGGCTACCTCCTGGTGGGGTCCGCGGCCACGCTGTACGCGGCGGGCGGTGAGCTGCGGCCGTCGTGGCCGAGCGCGGTGGGGCACGTGTCGGTGCTCGCGGTGGCGGCGGCGGGTTCGGGGGTGTGGACGGCGCACGGGCGGCCGCGGGGGCCGTTGCCCGGGGTGGTGACGCGCGCCGGGGAGCGGCTTCCCGCCGGGGTCCGGCGCCTCTTCGTACGGGACCGGGTGCGGGCCGCCTGCCGGGCGGCGGCGGCCGGGACGGTGCTGCTCGTGGGCGGGGGCGCGCTGCTCGTCGGGGTGTCGCTGGTGCTGCACGGCCCTCTGGTGCGGGGGTCGTTCCTCGAGCTCACGGGGGTGTGGTCGGGGCGGTTCGCGGTACTCCTGCTCGCGCTCGCGCTGCTGCCGAACGCGGCGGTGTGGGGCGCGGCGTACGGGCTCGGGCCCGGGTTCGTCCTCGGTACGGGGACCGTGGTCGGGCCGCTCGGCGCGGGGGCGGCGCCGCTGCTGCCGGAGTTCCCGCTGCTCGCGGCGGTGCCGGGGGCCGGGGGCGGGTCGCCGGTCACCTGGGCGGTGGGGGTGGTGCCGGTGGTGGCCGGGTGCGCGGTGGGGTGGTTCGTGGCGGGGGCGGCGGCTCCCGCGTACGGGGAGCGGGAGGAGGCGTGGTCCGCGGGGCGGACGGTGCTTGTGGTGCTGGGGGCGGCGGTGGGGTGCGGGGGTGCGTGCGGGGTGCTCGCGGAGGCGGCCGGGGGCGCGATGGGGGTGGGGGAGCTTGCGGAGTTCGGGCCTGTGGGGTGGCTCACGGGGGTTGCGGCGGGCGCTTGGGTGGGGGGTGTGGGGGTGCCGGTCGCGCTGGGGGTGCGGGGGTGGCGCGTACGGGGCCCTCGGGCCGGGTGGGGACGGGTCCCTCGGGCCGGGCGCCTGGCGGGCCGCCTCCGCCCTTGGCCCCGCCGGGCCACGCCCCCCGAGGCTTCCCTGCCTGGGGCTTCCCAGCCGGGAGCCTCGCTGCCCGGGGGTGCCCACCCTGGGGCTTCCCTGCCCGGGGCTGCCCGCCCTGGGGCCGCCCTGCCTGAGGCCGCCCACCCTGGCGCCTCCCTGCCTGGAACTTCCCTCCCCGGGACCTCCATGCCTGAGGCCGCCAGCCCTGGGGCCCCTCTTCCCGGGGCCTTCCTCTCTGGGCCTTCGGCGCCCGGGGGCTCCTCTTCTGGGGGCTCCTCGTCGGGGCTTGCCGTCCCTGGGGAGCCCTCCGAAGCCGGGTTCTCCGGGCCTGAGCCGTCCGATTCGGAGGCTTCCGTGCCTTCCGGATCCTTCGAGCCCTTGGCGGAGGAGCCGCCGGGCCCGCCGTCGCTCTTCGAGCCGTACGACTTCCTGCCGGAGCGCGACGAGGGCCCTCCGGGCGGAACCGGAACCGGAACTGGAACGGGAACCTGAGCCGGGGCTGAGGCCAGGGCCTGGTTCAACGGTTGCTCGGCGCCTGGGGCTGTGCCCACCCTTCCCCAAGCTCTCGGCTTCGCTCGAGCAGGGGATGCCCCACTCGCCCTGCGGGACGATTGCCCACAGCGGTGGGGGTGGGCCTTGGGCTGGGCGGAGCCCCGTGGCGCGGGGTGGGCCCGCCGCCCGCCCCCCCCGGGGCGTTGGGCCTGGGGACGCCGTGCCTGAGGCCTCGGGTGGCGAGGCTGGGGTGATTCGGGTGGGTGGGTGGGAAAGGCCGTCGCGGTAGCGGCGGAACTACCCACCGGGCGGTGGCGCTCCGCGTCGGGGCCCAGCCTCGCAAGGCAGGGGAGTTCCGGGCGGGCGGGTGGGAGAGCCCCCGCCGCGGTAGCGGATGGGGCGGAGGGCGCCGCCCGCCAGGCCTCGGCAGCGCAGGGGCAGGGCTCCACGCGTCGGGGCCGGTCCTGGGGGAGGGCAGGGCCGAGGGCAGGCCGGGCAGAGGGCCGGGCAGGGTGCTGGGCGGGGGCCGACCCGGGGGCAGGGGCAGAGGGGTGGGCCGGGCCCGGGCCGGGTCAGGCCGGGGCGGGGCCGGGCGTGGGGCCGGGGGTTAGTCGCGGTCGGTTAGGAGGGGGCGGAGTTGCTTCGGGAGAAGGTCTTCGCAGGCCTGCTGCGAGGCCCCCGTGAGCGCGTCGTCGCGACAGGTGTAGTAGTCCCGGTAGATGAGCTGCGCTCCGAACGTCGCGAGGACCATGACCAGCGCCAGCGACGCCGTCACCAGGCCACTGATGGCCGCCGTGGTCTGGGGCCGAGACCCGCGGCCCTGCGGCTCGGGCGGGGCCGCGCCCGCGGCGGTCGGGTCGGGGCGCCGCGGCTTGGCCCGCAGCGCGCTGATGGCCCAGTACATGCCGAGCGCGCCGAGCAGCAGCGCCACGTAGTCCCAGCCGAAGAGCGCGAAGAAGAAGGCCCACATGCCGGAGAGCAGCGCGTAGCGCGCGCGGCGCTGGGCGGGGTCGGTCGGGTCCCAGCGCAGCCCGCCCTGGCCGTTCTGCCCGCCGGAGCCGTCCTGGCCCTGGCCGCGCGGCCGGTCGCCGAAGCCGCCGGAGGAGCGGCCGGGCTGCTGGTCGCTCCACTGGCTGCCCCACGGGGAGCCGTGGCCGCCGGAGCCCTGCTCGTCGGAGCCCGAGCCGCCCGGATGCCGGGGGCGCCAGGGCTGCTCGGGCGCGCCCTCGGGCGGCGGCGCGAACGGGTTGTCGTCCTGCGCGGAGCCCTGCCCCCCAGAGCCCTGCCCGCCGGAGCCCTGCCCGCCAGAGCCCTGGCCACCCGAGCCCCGGCCGTCGCGCTCGTCCTCCGGCGCCGGGGACGAGGCGCCCGGCCGCCCCTCCCGGAGCAGCACCGCCCCCGGGCCGGGTGTCGAGCCGTGGCGCCCGTCGTGCGTCGGTCCGTACGCGGACGCGAAGGGTGGCGTGAGGCGGAGGCTGCGGTCCGGCATCAGGTGTGCGTCTTCCCCTTGTATAGAGCTCTGGCACAGAGCGCTGGCGGTGCTCTGCGGCCCGGCTGTGCGGAGCCGGGCAACTCGGTGGTGGAGCTAGGCAACTAGGCGTTCGGGCGGCTGCCCCCACAGACGCTACCTTCCGGCCGCGCCCCCGTCCCGTGAGGGGCCGCCGGGTGTGCCGGTATCGTTGCTGACGGTCGGCCGCTTCGTAGAGTTCCCCGTATCGGGGGATGCGAAGCCTTCGTACGACCGTACAAAGAGCACTCCCGAGAAAGGGCCCCGTCGTGGCCAAGGCCAAGCGCCTCGTCGTGCTGGTCTCCGGATCAGGCACGAATCTCCAGGCACTGCTCGACGCCATCGCGGAGCACGGAGCCGACGCCTACGGCGCCGAGGTCGTGGCCGTCGGCGCCGACCGCACCGGCATCGCGGGCCTGGAGCGCGCCGAGCGCGCGGGCCTGCCGACGTTCGTGTGCCGGGTGAAGGACTACGAGAGCCGGGAGGCCTGGGACGCCGCGCTCGCCGAGGCCACGGCCGCGTACGCGCCGGACCTGGTGATCTCCGCCGGATTCATGAAGATCGTCGGCAAGGAGTTCCTCGCGCGGTTCGGCGGGCGCACGGTCAACACGCACCCCGCGCTGCTGCCCAGCTTTCCGGGGGCCCACGGCGTCCGCGACGCGCTCGCGTACGGCGCGAAGGTCACCGGCTGCACCGTCCACTTCGTCGACGACGGCGTCGACACCGGCCCGATCATCGCGCAGGGCGTGGTGGAGGTCAGGGACGAGGACGACGAGAGCGCTCTGCACGAGCGCATCAAGGACATCGAGCGAAGCCTGCTCGTCGACGTCGTGGGACGCCTCGCCCGCGACGGCTACAGCATCGAGGGACGAAAGGTAGTTATCCCGTGACCGCCGAAGGTACGACGCCCCAGACACCCCCCAGCACCGCGGGGGCCGACCAGCGGCCCATCCGCCGCGCGCTGATCAGCGTGTACGACAAGACCGGCCTGGAAGGCCTCGCGCGTGGCCTGCACGAGGCCGGCGTCGAGCTGGTGTCGACCGGGTCGACCGCCGCGCGGATCGCCGCCGCGGGCGTCCCCGTCACCAAGGTCGAGGAGCTCACGGGCTTCCCCGAGTGCCTGGACGGCCGGGTCAAGACGCTGCACCCGCGCGTGCACGCGGGCATCCTCGCCGACCTGCGTCTTGAGGCGCACCGCAAGCAGCTCCAGGAGCTCGGCGTGGAGCCGTTCGGCCTGGTCGTGGTGAACCTCTACCCGTTCCGCGAGACCGTGGCGTCCGGCGCGAGCGTCGACGAGTGCGTCGAGCAGATCGACATCGGCGGCCCCTCGATGGTCCGCGCCGCCGCCAAGAACCACCCGTCGGTCGCCGTGGTCACGAGCCCCTCCCGGTACGGCGACCTGCTCGCCGCGGTCCGCGCGGGCGGCTTCGACTTCGCGACGCGCCGCGCGCTTGCCGCCGAGGCGTTCCAGCACACGGCCGCGTACGACATCGCGGTCGCCAACTGGTTCCTGGAGACCGCGCCGGAGGCCGACGAGCGCTTCCCGGCCTTCGTCGGCGCCGCCTTCGACCTGAAGAACCAGCTGCGCTACGGCGAGAACCCGCACCAGAAGGCCGCCCTCTACACCGATGGCCGCGGCGGCCTCGCCGAGGCGGAGCAGCTGCACGGCAAGGAGATGTCGTACAACAACTACACGGACACGGACGCCGCGCGCCGGGCCGCGTACGACCACGACGACCCGTGTGTGGCGATCATCAAGCACGCCAACCCGTGCGGCATCGCGATCGGCGGCAACGTGGCCGAGGCGCACCGCAAGGCGCACGCCTGCGACCCGCTGTCCGCGTTCGGCGGCGTCATCGCCGTCAACCGGCCGGTGACCAAGGAGATGGCGGAGCAGGTCGCCGACATCTTCACCGAGGTCATCGTGGCGCCGGACTTCGAGGACGGCGCCCTTGAGGCCTTGACCAAGAAGAAGAACATCCGCGTCCTGCGCGCCCCGCAGGCGCCCGCCGCGCCCGTCGAGGTCAAGCCGATCGACGGCGGCGCGCTGCTCCAGGTCACCGACCGCCTCCAGGCCGACGGCGACGACCCCGCCAGCTGGACCCTCGCGACCGGTGACGCGCTGTCCCCGGGCGAGCTTGCCGAGCTCGCCTTCGCCTGGCGCGCCTGCCGGGCGGTGAAGTCCAACGCGATCCTGCTCGCCAAGGACGGCGCCTCCGTCGGCGTCGGCATGGGCCAGGTCAACCGCGTGGACTCCGCGAAGCTCGCGGTCGAGCGCGCGGGCGAGGAGCGCGCCCGCGGCGCGTACGCCGCGTCCGACGCCTTCTTCCCCTTCCCCGACGGCCTGGAGGTCCTGACCGCCGCGGGTGTCAAGGCCGTGGTCCAGCCGGGCGGTTCGGTCCGCGACGAGCTGGTGGTGGAGGCGGCGAAGAAGGCGGGCGTGACGATGTACTTCACGGGCACGCGGCACTTCTTCCACTGAGCCCAGACGGGCGAACGGCGCGGGCGCCGCACCCCTGCGAGGGGGTGCGGCGCCCGCGCCGTGCACGTACCGGCTCAGCCCTTGATGACGACCGTGCCGCACACCTTGTCGGCGAAGCACTGCTTCTTGTCGTCCCACAGCGGCCACAGGTAGCCGATGTAGCAGGGGATGCTGTCGAGGAAGTGCGCGAGCTTGCGGACGAAGGCCATGCCGAAGCCGAGGAAGCGGCCGTCGGCCTCGCGCAGGACGCGGATGCCGACGACGCGCTTGCCTATCGTCTGGCCGGTCTTGCCCTCCAGGTGGATCTGGTAGAAGCCCATGAAGATCGTGTAGACGAGGGCGGCCACCGAGACGAGGGAGGCGCCCGCGGTCATGTCCTCGCCGCCGATGCCGACGGCGAGCCCCACGATCAGGTACAGCGGCGCGATCGTGATCAGGCCGTCCAGCAGGGTCGCGCCCACCCGCAGGCCCCAGTGCGCCAGCTCCGGGCGGCCGTCGTGGCCCATGCCGTACCCCGCCGCTTGCGGGTACGCGCCGTAGGGCGCCTGGCCGGGCTGGGGCTGCGGGTACGGGGCGTAGTGCTGCCCGGGGTAGCCGCCCTGCTGCGGCGGGACGCCCTGGGGGGCCTGCTGCGGGTAGCCGTATCCGGGGCCGTGGCCGGGCTGCTGGGGCTGCTGGCCGTAGGGGTTGGGCGGCGGCGTGCTCATGCTGGGGTGTTCCTCCGGTCGGAGCGGGGAGTGCGGGGACGTCACGGCACGCACGGAGGAACGTTCACAGATGCGTCGGTCCCCCCGACACCGGCCGCGGCACTGTGGTGCTCATCGTTCTTCAGCGCCCGCTTGTTTGTCCAGCCGCGTTCACCGAGCGTTGTGCGAGTGCAACGCGACTGCGAACGCGGCAGCGTCCGGGTGCCCCGGATTGGTCCGCGGGCGTGCTCATCCGGGAGGATGGGAACATGACCGCCCAGATTCTCGATGGCAAGGCCACCGCAGCAGCGATCAAGTCCGAACTGGCCGCCCGTGTGGCGGCCCTGAAGGAAAAGGGCGTCACGCCCGGACTCGGCACCATCCTCGTCGGCGAGGACCCCGGCAGCCAGAAGTACGTCGCGGGCAAGCACCGCGACTGCGCGCAGGTGGGCATCGCCTCCATCCAGCGCGAACTGCCCGCGACCGCCTCGCAGGAGGAGATCGAGGCGGTGGTCCGCGAGCTGAACGAGGATCCGGCCTGCACCGGCTACATCGTGCAGCTGCCGCTGCCCAAGGGCATCGACGAGAACCGCGTCCTGGAGCTGATGGACCCGGCCAAGGACGCGGACGGGCTGCACCCGACGAACCTGGGCCGCCTCGTCCTGAACGAACCGGCGCCGCTGCCGTGCACGCCGTACGGGATCATCCGGCTCCTTCGGCAGCACGACGTGGAGATCAAGGGCGCGGAGGTCGTGGTCGTCGGACGCGGCGTCACCATCGGGCGCCCGATGCCGCTGCTGCTCACCCGCAAGTCGGAGAACGCGACGGTGACGCAGTGCCACACCGGCACCCGTGACCTGGCGTCGCACCTGCGCCGCGCGGACATCATCGTGGCCGCCGCGGGCGTGCCGCACCTGGTCAAGCCGGAGGACGTGAAGCCCGGCGCGGCCGTGCTCGACGTCGGCGTGTCCCGGGACGAGAGCGGGAAGATCGTCGGCGATGTGCACCCCGGCGTCGCCGAGGTCGCCGGATGGCTGTCGCCCAACCCGGGCGGCGTGGGCCCGATGACGCGCGCCCAGCTCCTGGTGAACGTGGTCGAGGCCGCCGAGCGCGGTGCCGCGGGCTGAGCCGGGAGTGGCCGCCATGAGTGCTGACGCCAAGGACGGGACCGGCGCCGGGGCCGGGACGGGAACCGAGGGGCCGGAGGCCGGGGCTTCCGGGGAGCCGTCGGAGCAGCCCACCGCCAAGGGCACGGTGAGCGCCCCCGGGCCCGACGGGGTGCCGCGCAAGACGTCGCGGCGCTTCCCGCTGTTCACGCGGGACACCGCGCGGCCCGAGGGCGGCGGCCGGGCCGCGCCGGGGGACGCGCCCGCGCCCGCGCGGCAGTGGCCGCTGCTCGTGGTCGTGTCGGTGGTCGCCCTCGGGCTGCTCCTGACCGCGTTCGACGTCTTCCGGGTGGGGACGATACTGGTCGGGCTCGGGCTGCTCGCGGGCGCCGTGATGCGCTGGACGCTGCCGGGCGTCGGCATGCTGGCGGTGCGCTCGCGGTTCACCGACATGGTGACGTACGGGATCCTCGGCCTCGCCATCGTGCTCCTCGCGATGATGGCGCAGCCCGATCCGTGGCTGGTGATCCCGTTCCTGGACGACACGCTGCACTTCACGATCAGCAGCTAGCCGGGCGCGCGCGGCGGCCCGGTCGCGCGGCCCGGACACACCGACGGCCCGTACTCGCCAGGAGAGTACGGGCCGTCGGCCGTGGGGCAGGGTGGTGCTCGCGGCCGAGGGCCCGTTCCCCCGTGCGCGCCCCCGTGCACGAAGCCTCGACCTCAGTGGTCTGTGTCGCTGCCGCTCTGGCTGCTGCTGTGGTGTGCTGTTGTGGTGTGTCGTTGTGAGGTGCGGACCTGCTCGCTGTTTCCCCCCGCCAGCAGGTCCGCGCCTCCTTCCCCCGTGCGCGCCGTGTCGTCTGGGCGACTCGGGCGGTGGTGCTGAAGCAAGAAACTACGGGCGGCGGGTGCCCCGCGTCGTCCTGTCCGAGGTTGACGTTCGGCTACGCCGCAGGGCGCAGCTGCCCGTCAGCTACAACTTCCGCGGTACGACGACGGGTTGACGTGGCTTCGCGAGACGCGCGTTACGCTGCGGCGATGCGACTCCGCCCGTTCACCGCCGACCTCCTGCTCGCACTCGGGCAGGTCGTGGCGCTGGTGCTGATCGGGCCGAGCGCGAACGGCATAGGGTTCACCCCGCTCGACGCGCGGGGCTACGGGCTCGGCGTGCTCGTCATCCTGCCGACGCTGGCCCGCTCCAAGGCGCCGATCACCGTCTGCCTGGTGACGTACTGCGTCTGGGTCGTCTACATCATCGCGGGCTACTGGCCCGTCGTGACGTCCTTCGGGCCGCTGCTGTGCCTCTACACGGTCTCCCTGCTGCGGCCGACGCGGGTCTCCGGTGTGCTCGCGGTCCTGCTCGCCGCCCTGTGGGCCTTCGGCTCCCTGCTGACCATGGACGACTCCTTCATCCCCTCCGTCGTGGCCCAGTGCATCTGCTTCAACGGCATGGTGTGGCGCATGGGCTATCTGGCGCGCCGCTCCGCCGAGCTCGCCCGCAGGACGCGGGCCGAGCACCAGGAGAAGGCCCGCCACGCCGTGGTGGAGGAGCGCGGCCGCATCGCGCGGGAGCTGCACGACGTGGTCGCCCACCACATGTCGGTGATCTCCGTGCAGGCGGGCCTCGCGAAGTTCGTCTTCGACTCCGACGCGAAGACCGCGCGCACCGCGCTCGGCACCATATCCGGCACCAGCGCCGAAGCCCTTGAGGAGATGCGGCGCATGCTGCGGGTGCTGCGGGCGCAGGAGGACGGCGAGGAGGCGCCGGACGCCCCGATGCCGGGGCTCGCCCGCATCGGGGAGATGACGGAGCGGGTCAGGGCGGGCGGCGTGCCCGTGGAGTTCCGGGTCGTCGGGACGCCCCGGCCCATCGCGCCCGGCGTGGAGCTGTGCGCGTACCGGGTGGTGCAGGAGGCGCTCACGAACGTCTTGAAGCACGCGCGGCAGGCGAGCGCCGTCGTCGAACTGCACTATCACCGCGACCACATCGAGGTCTCCGTCACCGACGACGGGGAGGGGGTGATTCAGGCCAGAGTGGGCCGAGGGCGGGGACATGGCTTGATTGGCATGCGTGAGCGGGCCAAGCTCTACGGCGGAACGATCAGCATAGGGCCGCGCAGCACCGGGGGGTTCGCCGTCAGGCTGACTCTGCCCACGTCCGCGCGGGCCGCACCGCCGGGAGACGACACCACCGAATGACCCCACACATCAGGGTGCTTGTCGTGGACGACCAGTTCCTCATCCGCGCCGGGCTCGTCGGTGTGCTGCGGGCCGCGTCCGGCATCGAGGTGGTCGGCGAGGCGGGCGACGGCGCGGAGGCCGTGGAGCTGGCCGCGGCGACCCGGCCCGACGTGATCCTCATGGACATCCGGATGCCCGGCATGAACGGCATCACGGCCACCGAGCGCATCCTGGCCGCGGCCCCCGACCCGGCGCCGCGCGTCCTGGTCCTGACCACCTTCGACCTCGACGAGTACGTGTACGGGGCGCTGCGCGCGGGCGCGTCCGGGTTCCTGCTCAAGGACTCGGGGCCGGAGCGGCTGCTGGCCGCGGTGGCGGCGGTGGGCAGCGGCGACGCGCTGTTCGCGCCGAGCGTCACACGCCGACTCGTGGAGGCGTTCGCCTCGCGGCCCGGGAGCACCCCGCTGGTGGGGGCCGAGTCGCCGCCGGGCCTTGAGTCCCTGACGGGCCGGGAGCTTGAGGTGCTCCGGCTGATAGCGCGCGGCCTGTCGAACGCCGACATAGCGGACCGCCTGTACATCAGCGAGGCGACCGTCAAGACGCATCTGAACCGCACGATGAACAAGCTGGACATCGACAGCAGGGCCCAGGCCGTGGTGATGGCCTATGAGTCGGGCCTGGTCACCCCGGGCGACCAGGCCCTCTGACCCGTCGATCAGCAGGTCACGGTCTTGTCGTAGGAGCCGAAGGGCCAGCTGTGGCGCGCCCAGGCGCGGTGCTTGAGCGAGTGGCAGCGCGAGTCGGGGCCGTGCTTGACGACGATCTTCACGCGCATGACGCGGCCGCAGTTGTTGGTGGCGGTGGCGGAGCGCCCGTTGACGGACCGCTGGACGCAGGCGGGCGCGGTGCCCTGCGGGGCGGCCTCGGACCGGACGACGGCGGCCGGGCCCCGGTCGGGCGCGGCGGCCGCGTCCGGGCTGAGGGCGAGGCCGCCGCCCAGGAGGGCGGTCGCGGCGAGGCCGAAGGCGGCGGCCCGGACGCGGGTCCGGGCCCTGCGGCCCCAGCCGGTGTCCGAGGTGCCGGACGGTATGCGTGAGGTGCTGGTCATGGGTGTTCTCCCCCGTGGATGTGGTGCCGCGAGATGCGGTGTTCTCGACTGTGCCGAGCGGAATCGGTCAACAGCGAGAGCGGCTGGTCCCGGTGGGTGTCCTTGGGATGTCCCACCCGCTGAGCTGCGGCGGAGCGTCGGCCGGGGGCGCGGGCGTGGGACGTGGGACGCGGCGGAAGTGGCTTGTTCGAACGCGTGAAAAGGCCGCCGGGGAACTGGAATTGGTGCATCCGCCGTCTTTCGGAACACAAGGGGCGATGCGCCCGGGGAACCTTGCGACGCGTCCGGGGGACACCATGCCGCGTTGGAAAGAGCTGCCCGCGCAGCTGGGAGAGCAGGAGCGCCAGCTCCTCGTCCAGTTACGGCGGATGAAGGACCACAGTGGGCTCAGCCTGGCGTCGCTCGGCGCCAAGACGTCGTACAGCGGCTCCTCGTGGGAGCGGTATCTGAACGGCAAGAAGCCCGTGCCGCGTGCGGCGGTCGAGGAGCTGGCGCAGGTGTGCGGCGCGGATCCGACCCGGCTGCTCGTCCTGCACGAGGTGGCACGGGCTGCGGACGGGCCCGAGGAGCCGCGGGACAGCGGGGCCGAGGCGGCGGAGCCCGCGGCCGCCGCCGGGCCGGTGACACGTGCGAGTGAGCCGCCCGGCCCGCCGGGCCCGGCCGCGCCGCCCGCGGGGCGCACCGTGCGGCTGCGGTCCGCGCTGGCCGCCCTTGTGCTCGCGGTGGCCGTCGCGTTCGCGGGCGGCCTGCTCGCCGGGTGGGCGTTCACGGAGGACGAGGGCGACACGGGGCGCGGCGTGTTCTCGTACGCGCAGAGGCGGACGTACTCGTGCGAGGAGGGCCGCGCCGACGGCGTGCGGTACGCCGGGTACGCGACGACGGCCACCGCGATCCTCGACCGGGGGAGCAGCGGCTGGGAGGTCGTCGAGGTGCAGTGCCTGCTGAGGGCGCACGGCTTCGGCGCCGGAAAGGTCGACGGGGCGTACGGCGACGGGACGAAGGCCGCCGTCAAGCGCTTCCAGCGCGCGCGGGACCTGGTGGCCGACGGGATCGTCGGCCCGGACACCTGGGGAGCGCTGCGCAAGTGAAGGGGCGCGGGGAACGGGGCGGGCCGTCGGCTCCGCCGCCCGCGTGTCTGCCGCTGGCCGAGGCCCTGCGGGAGCTGCGCGAGCGCACGGGGCTGAGCCTGGAGGCCCTCGGCCGCAGGACCGCGTACAGCAAGTCGTCCTGGGAGCGGTACCTCAACGGCAAGAAGCCCGTGCCGCGCACGGCCGTCCTCGCGCTGTGCGCGCTCGCCGACGAACCGCCGGGCCGCCTGCTCGCGCTGTGGGACCTCGCGGACGCGGCGTGGAGCGGGCGGTCGGCGCGGGGGGACGGGGCGGGCGAGGGGGACCGGCCCGCCGCAGGCCGGGCGGCGGAGGCCCCCGGCACGCTCCTCGGTCCTGCCGGTCCTGCCGGTCCTGCCGGAGCCGCGTGGGGCGGGGCCACGGGCGGGCGGCGCCGCTGGACCGTGCTCGCGCTCGGGATCGCCGCCGTCGCGGTGGTCGCGGGCGGTGTGACGGCCGGGCTCGCCGCCACGGGTGAGGGCGACCGGCGGAGCCACGTGGCGACCGAGCCCGCGCCCGGTCCGTACGAGCCGCGCTGCGTCGGCGCGGCGTGCGAGGGCGAGCAGCCGCAGCGGATGGGCTGCGGCGGGCCGGGGCAGGTGGTGTCGCTCGCCACCCGCTCCTTCGCCCCGGGGCGCCGGGTCGAACTGCGCGTGGGCAAGGCGTGCGACGCGGTGTGGGCACGGGCGACCGGGCTCCTTCCTGGCGACCGCGTGGTGGTCTCGCTGCCGGGCGCGCGGGCGAAGGAGGTGCGGGCGGACGAGGCCGGGGACGCCCGTCGGTATCTGGCCACGTCCATGACGGCGCTCAAGGGCGCCGACCCGGCGTCGACGCGGGTGTGCGTGACGTTCGCGAGCACCGCGAAGAAGACCTGCTTCTCCGGCTGAGTACCAAGAAGCACCAGCTCGAAGCCGCTTCGATGGTGCAGGACGGCGCCCGTCCTCTCCCCCGTGGGAGGACGGGCGCCGCCGTACGTCCGGGAGCGGGATGCGCGCTCGCCGTGTGCCTCAAGCGTCGTGGACACGCCATCTTCGCTTCAAGGGCGGCCGGTCCCCTGTGGCACGGAAGTGACCATTCCGCAACGGTGTGCGGGGCCCGCAACGGCTGCGCGACGACCTGGCCGACAAGGCCCGTGCCGCAGGAACCAAACAGGGCTGTTCCCCCGTCACGTGACAAACCGGATAACGCAGAACCAGGGCGCGCGAGGAGGGATGGACGATGGGTGCGCGCGCGAGCGCCTGGCAGCCGCTGCCGGACGAACTGCCGTCGGAGGTGCGGGACTTCGTGGAGCGGCTGCGGCTGCTCAAGGACCGCACGGGACTGAGCCTCGTCGGGCTCGGCGAGCGGACCTCATACAGCAAGTCCTCCTGGCAGCGTTACCTCAACGCCCGACAGCCCCCGCCCCGGCAGGCCGTGCTCGCCCTGTGCCGGGTCGCGGGCGCGGACGCCGCCCGGCTGCTCGCGGCCCGGGACCTCGCGGTGCGGAGGTGGCCGCGGGGCGGCGCGGCCCCCGCGCCGGAAGCGGAACGGAGGACACCGGCCGCACCCCCGTCACCGGCTCCCGTGCGGCGGGCGGCGGCGCCCTCCTGGCGTCTGGTGGCGTGGTCCGCGCTCGCCGTGACCGTGCTGCTGCTCGTGAGCCTGCTGTGGGTCGTCGCGCAGCTGACGGCCGCCCGGGGCGAGGACCGCGACGGCCGGGGGAGTCCCGGGCCCGCGGGGCCCGGGCGGCCGCCGCTGGGGTCAGTCGAACGACTTGTACGCGGCCTTCCGCCACTGGCCGTGGACCTTCACGTAGTACGTGCCCTGGAGGCGCTTGAAGGCGACGGTGTGCTGGAAGCCCATGAACAGGACCGTGCCGTCCGGCTCCGGCCCGGACAGGGAGTTGTCGGCGTCGCCGAACGTCTCCTTGCCGACGACGCCGTCGACGTCCTCCAGGTCCTCGTGCCGCTGCCACCAGCGCGTCGCGGACTCCGTGCGCTCCTCGAAGCGTCCCGTGATGTCGGACTTCCTGAAGGTGTGCGGCTCGCCGTCGCTGTCGCGCCACTTGGCGCCGTCCGCGTACAGGACCGTCTGCCACAGCGCGGTGGCGTCGCTGTTGGTGCTGTGGCTGTCGATGGACAGGGTGCCCTCGTCGCCCCAGTCGTTGTACGCGTAACCGCTGCCGTCGATGACGCGCGGCGCGGCGGCGGTGGCGAGCGGGGCGGCGGCGGTGAGCGCGAGACCGGTGCCCGCGGCCGTGGCGACGGCGGCAGCGAGCAGCCGCCGGGCCCTCCGGCCGCCGGTGGTCGTGAGGTGGCGCATGGAAATCCCCCGTGGTGTGGTCTGGTTCGGCCTGTTTCGGCCGGGTCCGGCACGGATGTGCCGCGTTCGATCCTCCGTGACGCGGGCACTCTGCAAAAGGGTCAAGTGACGCATCCGGGACGGTTCCGGGACGTCCCGGCGCGGGACCTGGGGTTCCGCATCGTGCAATGGGATGTCGATGGGACACTGTGCGTCGACCGCGGAGCGTGCGACGGGGCGCATCTGGCCCATATGCTCCCGTGCGCCCCCAATCCGGGAACTGTCATCCTGGCCTGGCGCATCTCTCTGGGTAGTCCAGATCCGGAGCGTTCGGGGGCTTGTACGGGGCACTGGGCCAGGGAGCACGATGCGTGGGGTACTTGCACGCACGGGGGGATTGGGGGAGCGATGCCTCGTTGGAAAGCGCTGCCGGACGACCTCGACCCACAGGTCAGGGAGTTCGCGAGCCAGCTGCGCAGACTCGTCGACAACAGCGGGCTCAGCATCGCCGCCGTGGCGGACAGGACCGGCTACAGCAAGACGTCCTGGGAGCGCTATCTGAACGGGCGGCTGCTCGCCCCCAAGGGCGCCGTCGTCGCGCTCGCCGAAGTCACCGGCACACCCGCCGTGCACCTCGTCACCCTGTGGGAGCTCGCGGAGCGCGCCTGGAGCCGTTCCGAGATGCGGCACGACATGACGATGCAGGCCATCCGCATCTCCCAGGCCCGCGCGGCCCTCGGCGAACTCGGCACGCCCGACCCGCCCAAGGGCAAGGGCGGCTCCGGCAAGGCCAGGGGCGGCGTCGGCGCGGTCACCGGTGTGGCGGGCCCCGCCGGGGTGTCTCCGACGGTGCCGCCGCGCCGGGAGGGCGGGTGGTATGGGGGGCGGGCGGGGGCGCAGCCTGGTGCTGGTGCTGGTGCTGGTGCTGGTGCTGGTGCTGGTGCGGGGCCGGGGGCTGCGGGGCCGGGGCCGGGTGCGGGGGCTGCGGGTCCGGCTGTGTCTCCGGCGCCCTCTGCGTCGTCTGTGCCTTCCGCTTCTTCTGTACCTTCCGCGCCGTCCGCGCCGTCCGCGGCTGCGGCTTCCGCCGCGTTCTCCGCTCCCTCCGCGTCCGCCTCGTCGCCGTCCTCCGCCCCGTCCTCGTACGAGGCGTCGGCGACACCGCCCACGGCGGCGGCCTCCGCACACGCCTCGGCCGCGACGTCGTACGGCAGCGGGGCGCGGGGCGTGACCACGGCCCCCGCGGGTCCCGTGGGCCCCGACGGGAAGTCGCCCGACGGGCAGCGGCGCAAGCGGAAGCTGACGATGTTCCTCGCGGGCGTCGTCGGCGCGCTCGTCGTCATAGGGGCGGCCGCGTTCCTCACCGGCGTCGGCAAGGGCGACAAGGACGACGACAAGGCCAAGCCGTCCCCGACCCGCACGACCGCCACGGCGGACCTGCCCGCCGGGGTCGAGTGCAGCGGGGCCGCGTGCGCGGGCAAGGACCCCGAGAACATGGGCTGCGGCGGCGAGTTCGCCCGGACGACGGCCCGGGTGACCGTCGGCACGAAGACCCTCGTCGAGGTGCGCTACAGCAAGACCTGCGGGGCCGCGTGGGCGCGGATCACCCAGGCGAAGCCCGGCGACAAGGTGCAGATCAAGGGCGCGGACGCGGGGGCCGCGGGGCGGCAGAGCGGGACGGTGGCCGGGGCCGCGGACGTGGACGCGTACACGCCCATGGTGGCGGTCACGTCGGGCACGCAGGCCAAGGCCTGCGCGTCGCTGGCTTCGGGGGAGCGGGCCTGCACGGGGTAGCTGCCGCTGGCTGAACGGGGGCTTGGCCGGGGCGGCGCCTCCTGGCGAAGCCTGGCCTTACGCCCCAGCATCGCGCTGCGGGGCTGGTCCCACCCACCGCCCCCGCCCGGCAGGGCTCAGCCCCGCGCCCTCGCCGGGTCCGGTTCTGTGCCGCCATGAGGCGGGCCCTGGGGAACGGTTGCCTGCACGGGGTACCTCCTCGGCGCGGGCCCGCCGCCCGCCCCCGCCGGGGTGTTGGGCCTGGGGACGCCGCGCCTGAGGCTCTGGCTGGCGAAGCGGGCGAGTTTCGGGTGGGTGGGAGAGCCCGTCGCCGTAGCGGCGGAACCACCCACTGGGCGGTGGCGCCTGGCGAGGCTGGGGTGATTCGGGTGGGCGGGTGGGAGACCCCCGCCCGGGGCAGCCCGGGGAGAGGGCGAAATTGGAGGGGCCCGAAGGGGAATGCAGGCCCCCGCACCGGGAAGGCGCACCGTACCCCCACGGGAGTGGTCACACCCCCACGGCGGCCGCCACCCCCCCTCTCCCGAGGTGGCGGCCGCCACCCCCTCAGCCCCCCGCACGGGCGCCCCGCCCAGGAGCCCCGCACCGAGGCCGGTCGGAATCCCCACTGGAGCCCCACCCGACCACCCGGCCCAGCCGGTCAGCCCCGGCCAGGGAGATCCGGCAAGGCAGCCAGCCCCAGCTATGGGCGCGGACCGACCCTGGTCAGGGCCCCAGCCACGCTCGGCAGGGGGCATGGTGAGGGGCAGTTCGTCAGCCGGGCTTGAAGGCGCGGTGCATGACGAACGCGACGAGCGTCCCGCCGTGCTGGCTCGGACCGGCCCACCACTCGTCGGCCAGCCCGTCGACGAGGAGCAGTCCGCGGCCGTGGGCTTCGGTGGCTTCGGGCGTGCGCTGCCGGACGTGGGCGGGGGAGCCGGGGTTGTGCACCTCGACGCGCAGGGCTTGGCCGACGCGGTACCAGTGGATGCGCACGCGCCAGGGGTCGTCGGCCTTCCCGTAGAGGATGGCGTTGGTGACCAGTTCGGAGATCATGAGTAAGCAGTCGTCGACGGAGCACACGAGCTGGTGCGGGTCGGTGAACTCGCGGAACCAGCGGCGTGCGTGGCCCACCGACTCCGGGACGGGGCAGAGGGTCATGCCGCCGAGGGGTTCGGGGGCGGGTCCGTCGTGAAAGGTGCCGTAGGTGCGCGTCATTGCGCTTCCCCTTCCGGTAAGTGGCCTTAGCCACTTACCGGATAGTGGCATTGGCCACTTCAAGCGGCAAGCGGTTCGGTGCAAGCTGCGCCCATGACTCACCCCAATGGGTAACCCTGTTCGAACGCCCAGCGCCCTGGCGGGTAGACGGCCTCGGCGAACTCCAGCGGCCGGTCCTGGAGGTCGTACACGACGTGATGGACGACGAGGACGGCCGCAGGCAGCTCAAGCCTCAGCTCGGCTGCCTCCGCCGCGTCGGCCAGCCGGGCGCAGACCCGGTCCTCGCCGTAGCTGCCGCGACGACCGGTCGCTTCCTCGACGTACATCACCGTGCCCTGGCGGATCCGTTCGGGCTCCAGAAGGCTGGGCGCACGGCGCCCCAGCTCGGCCGGGAACCACGACGTGGACACCTCGACCGGCTGCTCACCGGAGTTGGTCACCCGCCGCCGCTGGATCGCACGCCGGTCCTTGCCCAGCTCAAGTGCCTCGGCCACGTGGTCCGGGGCTTCGGCGTACCCGGCGGAGGCGATGACCGCGTACTCGCCCGGGCCGTAGATCCGCCCGGTCTGCCGGGCCCGCCCGTACCGCTCGCGGGCCCGCCGGTGCACCTGCTGATCGCGTACGTACGTCCCCGAGCCCTGCCGCTTCTCGACCAGCCCTTGATGCCGCAGCGCCTCCAGCGCGCGGGCCGACGTCGGCCGGGAGACATTCCAGTCCGCGGCCAACTGCCTCTCGGAGGGCACCTCGTCACCGGGCCGCAGATCGCCGCGCAGGATCTGATCGCGGAGGTACTGCGCGATCTGCAGGTACTTGGGCAGAGCTTCAGCGATCTCGGGCACGCGGCATCCCCTCGTCAACTGGCTAATACCACGGGCCACTATAGGTGGGCAGGAGCGAGCCGCCTCTACGCTGCTTCCGTGAAGCGAGCTCCTGTGAAGCGACTCATCGTGGCGGCCGGAGGCGGCGGTGACGCGGTCGCGGCAGCCATGCTCCACACCGCCCTGTACGCGGCCGACGACGAACCGGCCCTGATCCTCACCTACTCCTGGGACCGCCTGATCATCGACCCGGTCCCGGGCCCCCGAGCGCCGTCCGACTTCACCGGCCTGCACCACCTCGCCCCACACGTGCGGGCAGTCCCCGTCACCGCGACCCCGAAGCCGCCGCACGCGGCAACCCTCCCGCGCCTGGCCGCCGAACTCCCGCACACCTTCGCGCTCATCGACCCCTACGCCGGGGCGACCGGCATCACCCGCCAACTCGACGAACTCACCGCCCACTTCACCCCGCAGACCATCGACCTCCTGGACGTCGGCGGCGACATCCTGGCCCACGGCGACGAACCCACCCTGCGCAGCCCCCTGGCCGACGCCCTCACCCTCGCCGCCTGCACGCGCGCCAACGCGACCGCCGACGTCCGCCTCCTGGTCGCGGGCCCGGGCCTGGACGGCGAACTCCCCGCAGCCACCCTCCGCCCCCGCCTCGGCTCCCTGATCACCACCTTCACCCCCGAGCACACCCAAGCCATCGCCTCGGTCCTCGCATGGCACCCTTCCGAGGCGACGGCCCTCCTCGCCGCCACGGCCCTGGGCGCCCGAGGCCTCTGCGAGGTCCGCGACGCCGGACTCCCCGTGCCTCTCACCGCCGAAGGCCCTACCGTGCACCAGGTCGACCTGCCGGGAGCGTTCGCCGCCAACCGCCTCGCCCAGGCCATCGTCGACACGACCACCCTCGACGAGGCGGAGGAGCGGTGCCGCACCGTCTGCGGCACCTCCGAGATCGACTACGAACGAACCAAGGCCCAACGCCTGAGCGAGCAGAAGCAGGCCCCTGCCGCACCACACGACCTACTGGCTCAGATCAAGGACTTCGAACAAGCCGCCCTCACCCGAGGAGCCACCCACACAACCGTCCGCCGCCTCACCGAGGCACTGGGCCTCACCGGTGAAGCACTCCAGCACCTCGCCCAACTCAACGCCACGCGCGCCAGCCGCCTCCCCGCATCCGTGTGGCAGCTTCCACGCAGGTGAGTCGCAGGACGCGCAGGAGGGGGCAGAGGGCCTCTGACCCGCGCAGAGCCCCGCCCAGCGCACCGCCCCCGCGCAAACCCCACCATGTGGGGTGAGCCACACCGCCCTGGCGCCCCCGGCGAGAACCGGCGCGATAGCCTGACCGCGGATCTCTCTTGATGCCAAGAGATCGATCATCGAGGGCGTCGGTGGGGATCCAGCACATGGGGCAGGGACCCCCACCGCCAGCTGTCTTACGGAGATCGCCATGACCCGCACTCCCGTGAATGTCACCGTCACCGGCGCGGCCGGCCAGATCGGCTACGCGCTGCTGTTCCGCATCGCGTCCGGCCACCTGCTCGGCGCGGACGTGCCGGTCAACCTGCGCCTGCTGGAGATCACTCCGGCCCTGAAGGCCGCCGAGGGCACCGCGATGGAGCTCGACGACTGCGCCTTCCCGCTGCTGAACTCGATCGAGATCAGCGACGACCCGAACGTGGCCTTCGACGGTGCCAACGTCGCCCTGCTCGTCGGCGCCCGCCCGCGCACGAAGGGCATGGAGCGCGGTGACCTCCTGGAGGCCAACGGCGGCATCTTCAAGCCGCAGGGCAAGGCCATCAACGACCACGCCGCGGACGACATCAAGGTCCTGGTCGTGGGCAACCCGGCCAACACCAACGCGCTCATCGCGCAGGCCGCCGCCCCGGACGTCCCGGCGGAGCGCTTCACCGCGATGACCCGTCTGGACCACAACCGCGCGATCTCGCAGCTCGCGAAGAAGACCGGCGCGGCCGTCTCCGACATCAAGCGCCTCACCATCTGGGGCAACCACTCGGCGACCCAGTACCCGGACATCTTCCACGCGGAGATCGCGGGCAAGAACGCCGCCGAGGTCGTGGGCGACGAGCAGTGGCTGGCCGATACCTTCATCCCGACCGTCGCCAAGCGCGGCGCCGCGATCATCGAGGCCCGCGGCGCGTCCTCGGCCGCCTCGGCCGCGAACGCCGCCATCGACCACGTCCACACCTGGGTGAACGGCACCGCCGCCGGTGACTGGACCTCCATGGGCATCCCGTCCGACGGCTCGTACGGCGTTCCGGAGGGGCTCATCTCCTCCTTCCCCGTCACCACCAAGGACGGCAAGTACGAGATCGTCCAGGGCCTGGAGATCAACGAGTTCTCCCGCGCCCGCATCGACGCCTCCGTCAAGGAGCTGGCGGAGGAGCGCGAGGCGGTCCGCGCCCTCGGCCTCATCTGAGCCCCCAGGCTCGCCCGTAGCGACGCATCCCGCCCCCGGCGGCCGTACACCACGGCCACCGGGGGCGTTCTGCGTTCTGCGTTCCGTGAGCCGTGAGCCGTTCCGTGGAGCGTGACCGTCCCTTCCTTCACTGTTTCGAAGGGCGTGCGCCCGTTTCCCGGACAGCCCCGCCGCCCGGCCACTACGGTTTCGCGCCATGCGAGGGGACACGCCACGCGAGCACCAGCACACCGAATCCACCCGCCTGCTGAGCGTCGGAGCGCGCCAGAACGCGGACTTCCGCCGACGCGTCATCGGCGAACTCATCGGTCACGCCGAGCGCCCGGTCGCGCCGCCGCTCGGCACCGACGTCCTCCCGGTGCTCGCGCACGCGCTGCGGGCCCGGCGCGAGGAGGTCGTCAGCGCGGCCCTGCTGTTCGCCGTGTGGGTGGGGTTCCTGGCCACCGACACGGTGATGGCCTGGGACGCGGCGAACGACCGCGTGGGCGGCGACGCGGGCCTCTCCCTCGGCGACACCCTGCTGCTCGCCTTCAACGGCGACGGCGCGGAGGGATCCGGGGCCGAGGCCACCGGCGTGCTGCCCGGCGGCTGGGCCCTCTGGTACGGGGCGGTCGTGCTCCTGCTGTGGTGCGGGCGGGTCGTCTCCGGCCGGGACACGGGCGTCGGGCAGCCGCTGCGACCGGTGCGGCTGCCCGCGGTGCTCGCCTGGCTGCGGTCGCGGTTCGGCTGGCTGGTGACCGTCGTCGCCTGGGTGTTCGCCCTCACGTACTGGGTCGCGGCGGTCGGCGGGGTCACGGACACGCCGTACCCGGTGATCTTCCCGCTGCTCGTCACGGTCGTGGTGTGGCGCCACCAGTTCCGCGCCAAGCGCGTGCTGCGCACCCAGCTCGCCCGGCAGGTCTTCGCCGAGACCGACCAGCCGGAGCTGCCCGCGCGGTACGCGGGCATCGCCGAGTGCGTACTCAGGGAGCAGGCGGCCCCGCTCGCCCTCTACGACGTCAACCGCCCCTTCGTGGGAGCGGGAAGGCCCCGCAAGCCGTGGTCGGTCGTCCTGGAGCTGAAGCCCGACGACCGGCAGGACGCGGACGGCGGCGTACCGTCGCAGCGCCCCCGCGGGCCGCTGACCGCACGGGACGTCATCACCATGATCGAGCCCCGGCTCAAGGGGCTGCGCAGGTCCGCGGGCGAGACGAGCAAGGACCGGCTGCGGGACCTGGAGATCGAGGAGTTCGTGTACCTGCCGTCGGGCGCGGGCCGCGACGAGAAGCTGTACACGGGCAAAGGCGACGAGACCGCGCGGGTGTACGACCCGAGCGCGGTGCGGCGCCACCTCGCCGAGTCGGTGGGCGAGGGCGGCGAGGCCCGGCGGCACTTCCTGCGGCTGCGCGTCGGCTCCTGGAACGAGCAGGTCGTCGTCTCGCTCCTGGTCCGGGTGCACACGCAGGGCGGCATGCTCGTCCTCGAGGTGGTGCCGCACGTCCTTGGGCCGGTCCTGCCGGAGTTCCGCGGGGCCGACGCGGTCGCGGCGGGCGAGCCGGAGGGGCCGCTGCGGGACGCCCTGCGGGCGTGCGTGGACGGACCCGCGTTCGCCGTGGCGCTCGGCTTCGGCGCGCTGCGGGCGCTGTCGACGCTCGGCGCGGCGGCCCGGCACTGGTGCGCCACCGCCACCGCCACCGCCGCCACCACTGCCACCGCCGCCGCTGAGGCCGGGGCCGGGCCAGGGCCCGACGCGTCGGCCCCGGCGGGCAAGGGCGCGCGGCGGCACGCCGGGGCGCGCCCTCCGGAGAGCGCGACGGCGCGCGCCGTACGGTTCCTGCGCGTCGTCGGCGCCCAGCTCCTGCCCGTGCGCACCGCGCCCCCGGACGCGCCGCTGGTCTCCCTGCGCGAACTCGCCGCCACCGACGAGCTGTCCCTGTTCCAGGAGATGGACGTCGCCCGGTACACGAAGACCCTCCAGGACCGCATCGGCGAAGGCGTCCGCGACGCGCTGCGGGCCAGCGGCTACCGCACCGACCGCCTGGAGCAGAACATCACGCAGATCAACAACAGCGGCGTCTACATCAACGAGATGTCCGGCGGCGCCCTCGCCACCGGCACCCACGGCCAGGCCACCCACACGGAGAAGACCACGGTATGAGTGACAACGCACAGGCCGCGAACACAGGCGGCGGGGCCACCGTCCACATCAACACGATCAGCGGCGGCTCCCAGTCCTTCGGCGACCACGGCACCGCCGAGTCCACCAACTACACGACGGTCGTGGCGAGTCCGCGGTACGCGGACCTCCTCACGTCCGTACGACGGCTGCGCCGCGACCTGGAGCGCGGTGAGCGGGCGGCCGACGACGAGGCCCTCGACGCCGAACTGGCCGACGTGGAGGGCGAGATCGCCCGCACGGGCCGCTCCGGCGCCGGGCCGCTCGCCCGGGTGCGCGCCCGCCTCGCGGAGTACGCGCCCGCCGCCACGACGGCCGCGTCCGTGACGGCGGTGCTCCAGGCGCTCGCCCAGCTGCCCCAGCTTCCGGGCTGAGCCGTGCGCGTCTTCGACGAGGACCGCCAGGAGTGGGTGGGCCACGAGCGGGAGCGGCAGGCCGTGGCGCTCCACGACCGGGACGCGGCGCGCCAGCGCACCGCCTGGCGCGGGGCCGTCACCGTGCTCGCGGTGTGCGGGCTCGCCTTCGGCACGTGGGCGCTCGGCTGGAAGGACGAGCCGGAGCCGACGGCGTCGCTGCTCGCGCCGCTGGCCTCGGCCGACAGCGCGGACACGGGCGACACGCCGTCGGGGCCCTCGCCGACGGACAGTCCGTCCGCGGCGGCCGGAAGCCTGCCGCGCGGCTACGAGACCGTGACCGACGCCCGGGGCTTCCGGGTGGCCGTGCCGATCGGCTGGAGCCGCACCGCGGCGCCCGGACAGGGCGGCATAGGGGTCGTCAACTACCGCAACTACGGCAGTACGCAGCGGCTCCAGGTGTACGAGGTGAGCGAGCCGACTCCGCAGGCGTCGTTCCGGGACTTCCTGGACGACACCAAGGTGCCGAAGTCGTCCGCGTTCCAGAAGCTGTCCCTGGAGTCCATCGCCGAGGGCCAGCGGCTCACCTACGTCACGGGCCACATCGAGAACGAGCCCGACGTCGAGCCGTGGTACGTGGTGGACGACCGCTTCATGGCCGCCGACGGCAAGCTGTACGCGCTGGTGGGCTACGGGTCCACCGCGACGGACCGGGCGCAGGTGCGGCAGCTCGTGAGCAACGCCCGGGCCTGGTTCTGCCCGCCGGGTTCGGTGTGCGTGGACCCCGACTGACCGCCGCCAGGCCCTAGTCGCGCGTACGGCCGATGCCCGGGGTGACCACTGCGGCGGCGACGAGCACGGCCACGCCCACCACCCGCAGCGCGGCCTCCATGCCACCGGCGAAGTCGCCGCCGTGGTGGGCGAGGACCGTGCCGGTGACGGCCACGCCGAGCGCCGCGCCGATCTCCCGCGACGACGTGCTGAGGCCGGAGCCGAGGCCCGCCTGGTGCGGGGGCAGGGAGGCGACGACGCTCAGGGTCAGGGCGGGCATGCACAGGCCGGTGCCCGCCGAGATGACGAGGAGCCAGCAGGCGTACAGGGCGTAGGGGGTCGAGGCGTCGACCGTCGACGTGGCGAGCAGGCCCGCGCCGATGAGGAACAGGCCCCCGCCGACGACGGGGCGCGGCACGCCGGACCAGCGTGCCGCGAGCCGGGGGACGAGCACCATGCCGACGGTCAGCGGCACGATGGCGAGGCCCGCCCGCGCGGCCCCGTACCCCTTCACGTACTGCAGGTACTGGGAGTTGACGAAGAAGAGCGAGAAGAGGCCGAAGAAGCTGGCGGCCGTGCCGAGGACCGCCGCGCGCAGCCGCGGGGAGCGGAAGGCGCGCGGGTCGAAGAGCGGCGCCCGCGAGCGCAGCGCGTGCCCGGCGAAGGCGCCGATCAGGGCCGCGCCCACCGCGAAGGCGGCCAGGATGCGGGCCGATGCCCAGCCGTACAGCGGGCTTTCGATGATGCCGAAGAGGACCGCGACCAGACCGGCGACGAGCAGCAGCGTGCCGAGCGGGTCGAGGGCCGGTGTCTCCAGGGCCACGGGGGTGCGCGGCGTCGTACGGGCCACCGCGAGGGCGAGCAGCGCGCCGAGCGGGAGCATCACCCAGAACAGGGCGCGCCAGGAGAGGTGGGCGCCGATGAGGCCGCCGCCGACGTTGCCCGCGAGGCCGCCGAGGCCCGCCGCGAGCGCCCAGGACGCGAGGACGCGGGGCTTCTCTTGCGGCGTCGCGACGCGCATCAGGATCGACAGGGTCGCGGGCATGATCAGCGCGGCCCCGGCGCCGGAGACGCCGCGCCCGGCGATGAGGAGGGCGGGCGTGGTGGCGAGCGCGCTCACCGTGGCGCCCGCGCCGAACAGGCCGAGCCCGGTGAGCAGCGCGCCCTTGCGGCCGTAGCGGTCGCCGAGCGCGCCCGCCGGGATCAGCAGGCCCGCGAACACGATCGTGTAGGCGTCGACGGTCCAGAGCAGTTCGCTTGCGTCGGGCCGCAGCGACGACGCCGTGAGCTGGGGGAGCAGCAGGTTGATGGCCGCGACCATGCTCTGGGCCACGAGGACGCAGGCGCACAGGACGACGAGGGTCGTGGTCGTGGCGGAGGCCGGACGCGGCGGCGCGGCCGTGGCCGGTGCTTCGCTGAGGGCAGGGGAAGGCAAGGCTCCTCCTCGGGAGCGGTGTGGGGTGGGATGCACCGTCACCGTAGGCTCGTTCCGTATCTGCTTTCCAGTGCAATCTCTGCAAGGAGTGATTGCGTGTGACGCAATCCAGCGAGCCCCCGCCGCCGCACCGGTCCGGCGCGGGCGTGCCGTCCCGCCCCGACGTCGACCTCAATCTGCTGATCGCCCTCGACGCGCTGCTCGACGAGGGCAGCGTGCGCGGCGCGGCCCGGCGGCTGCACCTCTCCGAGCCCGCGATGAGCCGTACGCTCGGCCGCGTCCGCAAGGCGCTCGGTGACCCGGTCCTGGTGCGGGCGGGCCGCCACCTGGTGCCCACGCCGTACGCGCTCGCGGTGCGGGCGGAGGTCGGCGCGGTGGTGGAGCGGGCCCGCGCGGTGTTCGCCGGGCCCGGCGCCCAGGACCTGCGCACCGTCGAGCGGACGCTGACGATCGTGGGCCAGGACTCGCTGGCCGCGACCTACGCCCCGGCGCTCTTCGCCCGCGCCGCCGCGGAGGCTCCCGGGGTGCGGCTCCGCTTCCTGCCGGAGAGCCATCTGGACGCGCCCGTGCTGCGCGAGGGCGTCGCGGACCTGGAGGTCGGCGTGATCGACACGGTGGCGCCCGAGGTGCGGGTCGAACACTTCCTGGAGGACACGATGAAGGGCCTGGTCAGGCCCGGACATCCGCTCCTGGAGGGCGAGTTGACGCCCGCCAGGTTCGCCGCGGCGGACCATCTGACGGTGTCCCGCAAGGGCCGGATGGCGGGCCCGCTGGACACGGCCCTCGCCGACCTCGGCCTGGAGCGCCGGGTGGTCGGCAACGTGGGCACGTACACCGCGTCGCTGTTCATCCTGCTGCGCACGGACCTGGTGGGGCTCATCACCGGCTGGATGCGGCCGCTGGCCGAGGAGCTCGGCCTCGTCAGCTTCCCGATCCCCCTGGAGCTGCCGCCGCTGCGCCTCGCCATGGCCTGGCACCCGCGCCACGACGCCGACCCGGCCCACGCGTGGCTGCGCGGCTGCGTCCGCGAGCTGGTGCGCGGCGCCTGAGCGGCCGCGTCCGTCGTACGCGGTGCGCGGGGGCGTCTGAGTACGTGGTCTGAGTACGCGTGCTCTGTCCCGGCCGCCGCGCGTGCGGTGGACTGCGACGCATGCGACAGACCCAGGACCCGCGGTGGTACGCCGTCCGGACCCCGGAGCGGCCGTGGTACGCCGTCCGGACCCCGGAGCGGGACGCGTGGTGGTGGCTCGCCCCGGCCGCCGCCACGACGCTCGCGCTGCTGTGCGCGTTCCTGCGGCTCAGGGGCGCCGAACTGCCCTTCTTCTGGATCGCGTTGACCTATACGCCGGGCTTCCTGCTGGTCGCCGGGAGCTGGTTCACGCCGCGGACGCGGGAGGCGCGCGGGGTGCGCGTGAGCCTCGCGGCGGTGGGCTGCGTGCTGACCTGGCTGACCGTGAAGGCGTTCACGGCCGCGCTGTACGTCGTCGCCGTCCTGGCGTGGCTGCACCAGGGCGACGGCTGAGACCCGGGCCGCTGCTGTTGCTCACCTGCTGCTGAATGTAGTACTTCTTATACATGAGCGAGCAAGTCCACAACAGGTTGGCCGTGGTGCGCGCCGAGCGGAAGGTGTCGCGCCAGAGCCTGGCCGAGGCCGTGGGCGTCCACTACCAGACCATCGGCTACATCGAGCGCGGGCAGTACAACCCGAGCCTCGACCTCGCCCTGAAGATCGCGAAGTACTTCGGGCTGCCGGTCGAGGCGCTGTTCTCCTTGGAGCCTTTTCGCCCGCTCACGGACGAGCTGTACGGGAGGGACCAGTAAGTCATGGCACAGCAGCAGCAGTTGACCTCGTACGACCGGCGCATGCGGGCCCTGATGAACCGCACCGAGGGCGAGCCGCTGTACCGCACGGCCGGGCGGCGCCGCGCCGTCGTCGGTGCGCACATCGCGCTGTCCGTCGCCGCCGTCGCCGCCTGGCTCGGCACGGTCGTCGGCGAGTCGGCCTGGGCGGTGTGGGTGCTGCTCGGCCTGCTGCTGCCCTGGTGCGTCGCCACCGGGATCATCAACGGCGCCACGCGCGGCCTGCTCGAACTGCGCCAGCGCGCCCTCGACGAGCGCCAGCGCGGCGAGCGCGACCGGGTGCGGGCCCGCGCCCACCAGGTCATGACCTGGCTGCTGCTCGCGGCCGTGGTCGGCACGGGCGTCGCCGGGTTCGCCGGAGTGGACGCGAAGGCGCTGGTGTTCCAGGTGACGCTCTGCGCCTTCGTAGCGCACTGGCTGATGCCCCTGTGGGTAGCGGGCCTGACGGCCCGCGACGAACCCGCCGACTTCTAAGCGCGCCCCCGAAGGGGCGCGGGGAACGGCGCGACCAGCCCCGACGAACCCGCAGATGGCGACGGAGCGGCGCCCTCAGGTCCGCTGAAGCTGATCCTTGAGCTTCGCGATGTCCACAGAGTCCTGAGCCGAAGGCGTCTCCGTGGGGACCGGCTCGCCATAGTCACGCAGCGTGGTTGTCTTGTCCTCGCCGTCGCCCTTCTCCGTGGCGCGGATCAGATAGGGCTTTCCCTCGGACGCCACGTACAGCGTCTTCTTCTTGCCGTCCTCGGTGGACGTGAGCGGCACGACCTTCGTGCCGTCGACCGTGGTGACGTCGCCCTTCTTCAGCTTGTCCGTGTCGTCGTCGGAGTCCTCGTCGACCGACTTCTGGAGCTTCTTGAGGTCGCAGACCTCGGCCAGGCCCTTGAGCAGCGGGTCGCTCGTGCTGCCGTGGATGTAGCGGTTCTTGAACAGCTCGGCGGCGGCCGCGCCGTCGCCGCCCGGCACCTGGTGGCGCCAGAACGCGCTGTCCGGCCGCATCCACACCTTGTCGCCCCGCTTGACCAGGTCGGCGGAGCCGCCGCCCGCGGCGAAGGTCAGCTTGCCCGTGCAGTTCCCCGCGCGGTCGAGCGTCAGGTCCATCGCCGCCGGTTCGTCCTTCTCGGCGTCGGTGCCCTTCTCCGCGAGCGTGAGGTGCACCGACGTGGCGTCGAGCAGCTCCTGCTTCGCCTTGTCCGAGATCTCCTGGGCGCTGAGCTCCGAGGTCTTGTCCTTCTTGTCGCCCTTGTCGTCGTCCGACGAACAGGCCGGGACGAGCAGGGCCAGGGCCGCCGCCGCACAGACCCCGGTAGCGGCCCGCGCCGACATAAGAGACATTCGCCTCATAGAGCTACCTCCAGTGACAGAACGTGCTTCGAGCGTACGTTTCCCCTCGCGTACCCGCATACGCAGTGACACAGCGCACTTTCGGCCATCGAATGCGCATGCTTTCCCCGGGCCAGGGCAGGTGCACCCGGCTACCACGAGTGACCAGGTGGGGCGCAAGGCAGGAAAGTGCCAGGAACGGAAGGCAACAGGGACGTGTCCGCACAACAGACCATCCACGTCGGCGGCGAATGGCGCGCGGCCGCGAACGGCGCAACGCGCGAGATCCTCGACCCGGCGGACGCCAAGCCCTTCGCCCTCATCGCCGAGGGCGGCGCCGAGGACGCGGACGCCGCGATCGCCGCCGCCCGCCGGGCCTTCGACGAGGGCCCCTGGCCCGCCACGCCCGTCGCCGAGCGCGCCGCGCTGCTGCGCCGCGTCGCCGACCTGCTGGTCCGCGACCGCGAGGAGATCGGGCTCCTGGAGAGCCGGGACGCGGGCAAGACCCTGGAGGAGGGCCGCGTCGACGTCGACTGCGTGGCCGACGCCTTCCGGTACTTCGCCGACCTCGTGATCGGCGAGGGCGCGGGCCGCGTCGTCGACGCCGGGTCCGACGACATCCACAGCGTCGTCGTGCACGAGCCCATCGGCGTCTGCTCGATGATCACGCCCTGGAACTACCCGCTGCTCCAGGCCAGCTGGAAGATCGCGCCCGCCCTCGCGGCCGGGAACACCTTCGTCATCAAGCCCAGCGAGATCACGCCCCTCACGACGGTCGCGCTCATCGAGCTGCTCGTCGAGGCGGGCCTTCCCGAGGGCGTCGCCAACATCGTCACCGGCCCCGGCCACACCGTCGGCGCCCGGCTCGCCGACCACCCCGACGTGGACCTGGTGTCCTTCACCGGCGGGCTCGCCTCCGGCACCAAGGTCGCCCAGGCCGCGGCCCTCGGCGTGAAGAAGGTCGCCCTCGAACTCGGCGGCAAGAACCCCAACGTCGTCTTCGCCGACGCCTGCGCCACCGACGAGGGCTTCGACACGGCCGTCGACCAGGCGCTGAACGCCGCGTTCATCCACAGCGGCCAGGTCTGCTCGGCGGGCGGCCGCCTCATCGTCGAGGAGTCCGTGCGCGAGCGCTTCGTAGCCGAACTCGCCCGCCGCGCCGAGAAGATCAAGCTGGGCCGCGGCACCGAGGACGGCGTCGAGGTCGGCCCGCTCGTCTCCAAGGAGCAGCGCGAGAAGACCGAGGCGTACGTGGCCTCCGCCCTGGCCGAGGGCGCCGCCCTGCGCTGCGGCGGCAAGCGCCCCGAGCCCAGCGACACCAGGCCGGCCACCGGCTACTTCTACGAGCCGACCGTGCTCGACCTGTGCCACCGCGAGATGAAGGTCGTGCGCGAGGAGGTCTTCGGCCCGGTCCTGACCGTGGAGACCTTCCGCACCGAGGACGAGGCCCTGGCCCTCGCCAACGACACCGAGTACGGCCTCGCGGGCGCCGTGTGGACCACCGACTCCGGCCGCGCCCGGCGCATGGCCCGGCGGATGCGCCACGGCACCATCTGGATCAACGACTTCCACCCCTACCTGCCGCAGGCGGAGTGGGGCGGCTTCGGCAAGAGCGGCGTCGGCCGCGAGCTGGGCCCGGCCGGACTCGCCGAGTACCGCGAGGCCAAGCACGTCTACGAGAACCTGGCGCCCGCGCCGGTCCGCTGGTTCAAGGGCTGAGGCCCCACGGCCCCGGGCCGGGACCCCGACCGTCCCGGCCCGCGGCCCCTTGAGTCCGTACGACCGCAATCCCCCTTACGCGCAAGCACCTTGGCAGCGACGAGGAGCAGTACCCCCATGACTGGAACGTCTGACAACCCCCAGGCCCCGGCCGAGTTCGACTACGTGATCGTCGGCGGCGGCACCGCGGGATCGGTGATCGCATCCCGGCTCACCGAGAACCCCGACGTCACCGTCGCGGTGATCGAGGGCGGCCCGAGCGACATCGACCGCGAGGACGTCCTGACGCTGCGCAAGTGGCTCGGCCTGCTCGGCGGCGAGCTCGACTACGAGTACACGACCACCGAGCAGCCGCGCGGCAACTCGCACATCCTGCACAGCCGCGCCAAGGTCCTCGGCGGCTGCTCCTCGCACAACACGCTGATCTCCTTCAAGCCGCTGCCGTCCGACTGGGACGAGTGGGAGGCCGCGGGCGCCACCGGCTGGAACGCCAAGGCCATGGACCCGTACTACGGCAAGCTGCGCAACAACGTCGTACGCGTCGCCAAGAAGGACCAGAACCAGATCGCCAGCGACTGGATCGAGGCCGTCAAGGAGGCCCTGGGCGTCCCCGAGGTCGTCGGCTTCAACGACCGGCCCTTCGACGAGGGCGTCGGCTTCTTCGACCTGGCGTACCACCCGGAGAACAACAAGCGCTCCTCCGCCTCCGTCGCCTACCTCCACCCGCACATGGAGGCCGGTGACCGCCCGAACCTCCACCTGTTCCTGGAGACGTGGGCGTACAAGCTGGAGCTTGAGGGCAAGACCGCGCGCGGCGTGCACGTGCGCACCAAGGACGGCGCGGAGCGGCTGCTCACCGCCCGCCGCGAGGTGCTCGTGTGCGCGGGCGCCGTGGACACCCCGCGCCTGCTCATGCACTCGGGCATCGGCCCGAAGAAGGACCTGGAGGCCCTCGGCATCCCCGTCACGCACGACCTGCCGGGCGTCGGCGAGAACCTCATCGACCACCCCGAGTCGGTCATCGTCTGGGAGACCGACGGGCCGATCCCGGGCAACTCCGCGATGGACTCCGACGCGGGCCTGTTCGTGAAGCGGGACCCGGAGCACAAGGGCCCGGACCTGATGTTCCACTTCTACCAGATCCCGTTCACGGACAACCCGGAGCGCCTCGGCTACGAACGCCCCGAGCACGGCGTGTCGATGACGCCGAACATCCCCAAGTCCCGCGCCCGCGGCCGCCTCTACCTGACCTCGGCGGACCCGGAGGTCAAGCCCGCCCTCGACTTCAAGTACTTCGAGGACGAGGACGACTACGACGGGCAGACGCTCGTCGACGGCATCAAGCTGGCCCGCAAGGTCGCCGAGGCCGAGCCGTTCAAGAAGTGGCTCAAGCGGGAGGTCTTCCCCGGCCCGCACGTCACCGACGACGCCGAGATCAGCGAGCTGGTCCGCAAGGCCGCGCACACCGTCTACCATCCGGCGGGCACCTGCCGAATGGGTGCTTCCACTGATGAACTCGCCGTGGTGGACCCGGAGTTGAAGATCCGGGGCCTGTCCGGAATCCGTATCGCGGACGCATCCGTCTTCCCGACGATGCCCGCCGTGAACCCGATGATCGGAGTGCTCATGGTCGGGGAGAAATGTGCCGAGCTCCTTGGGGGTGACGGCCGATGAGCCGCTTCCGCTGGGGCTCTCTCCCGCCCACCCGCCGTTTCGGGCAGGTACCCGCGGCTGGTCGCGCCCACGCGGCGGAGCCGCATATCGACACGGCCCGCGCCGCTTCGGGGCGCGCTCCCGCACCCCGCCCGCTCGGCGAATTGCGAGGTGAGCGCCGATGACTGAAGCCGTCGCCACCGCCCCCCTGGACGAGAGCGGCGCCGCCCCGGCGGCCCCCGTGTTCGCCGTGCGGAACCTGTGGAAGGTCTTCGGGCCGAAGGCCGAACGCGTTCCGGGCGACCCGGAGCTCACCGCTCTCGCCCCCGCCGCGCTGCGCGAGCGCACCGGCTGCACCGCCGCCGTGCGGGACGTGTCCTTCGACGTCAACAAGGGCGAGGTCTTCGTCGTCATGGGCCTGTCGGGCTCCGGCAAGTCCACGCTCGTGCGCTGTCTGACCCGCCTCATCGAGCCCACCTCCGGCTCCGTCGCCATCGACGGCGAGGACGTCCTCGCCATGGACAAGGCGCGCCTGCGCGAACTGCGCCGCCACCGCGCGTCCATGGTCTTCCAGCACTTCGGCCTGCTCCCGCACCGCACGGTCCTCGACAACGTCGCCTACGGCCTGGAGATCCAGGGCGTCGGCAAGGCCGAGCGGCGCGAGCGGGCCGCCGAGGTCGTCGCCAAGGTCGGCCTCGAAGGCCTGGAGGCGCGCAAGCCCGGCCAGCTCTCCGGCGGCCAGCAGCAGCGCGTCGGCCTGGCCCGCGCGCTCGCCGCCGACCCCGAAGTCCTGCTCTTCGACGAGCCGTTCAGCGCCCTCGACCCGCTGATCCGCCGCGACATGCAGGAGGAGGTCGTGCGCCTGCACCGCGAGGAGGGCCGCACGATGGTCTTCATCACCCACGACCTCAGCGAGGCCCTCAAGCTCGGCGACCGCATCGCCCTGATGCGCGACGGCCGCGTCGTCCAGCTCGGCACGCCCGAGGAGATCGTCGGCTCCCCGGCCGACGACTACGTCCGCGACTTCGTCCGGGACGTGCCGCGCGAGCAGGTCATGACGGTCCGCAGCGCCATGCGGCCCCTCGACCCCGCGTCCGAGAAGGACGAGCGCGGCCCGGCGGTCGCGCCCGACGCCACCGTGTCCGAGGCCATCGAGGCCGTGGCCCGCACCGGCTTCCCGGCCCGCGTGATGGACGACGGGCGGTGCCTCGGCGTCGTCGACCAGGAGCACCTGCTCGGCGTGGTCGCGGGCGTGCCGACCCCGGCGGCCCCGAAGGCCGTGCCCGCCACGCCCGGGGACGCCGTACCGGGCGAGGTGAGCGCCTGATGGCCTCCGCCACCGCGTCCACGCCCGTACGAGATACGGGGCTCGGCGCCCTGCTGCGGCACCGCGCCGTGCACAAGCTCCTGCTGCTCGCCCTCGCGGCAGCGATCACCGTGCCGATCGTCAACGCCAAGTGGGCCTCCGGCGCCTGGCCGGGCGCGCTCACCGTCGACCTGTCCGAGCCGCTCGGCAAGGCCAGCGACTGGATCATCGACAACCGCGACAGCCACCCGCTGTTCGTCTACTTCCTCGGGCACGTCTCCAACGCCATCGTGCTGTCCGTGCGCGGCGTCTACCTGGTCCTTCTCGCCGCGGGCTGGGCGGGCGTCACCGTCGCCGCGGGGGCGGTCGCCTGGCGCGTCGCGGGCGCGAAGCTCGCCGTGACGGCCGTCGCGGCCTTCGGGATCTGCGGGCTGCTCGGCATGTGGGTGCCGACGATGCAGACGCTCGCCCTGATGACCGTGGCCGTGCTCACGTCCGTGGCCCTCGGCCTGCTGCTCGGCCTCGCGGGCGGGCTCAACGACCGCCTCTTCCGCATGATGCGCCCGGTCCTCGACACCATGCAGGTGCTCCCGGCCTTCGCCTACCTCCTGCCCGTGGTCCTCGTCTTCGGCATCGGCGTGCCCGCCGCCGTCCTCGCGACGGTCGTGTACGCGGCTCCGCCGATGGCCCGGCTCACCGCGCTCGGCCTGCGCGGCGCCGACGGCGGCGTGATGGAGGCCGTGGCGTCGCTCGGCGCCACCGGCCGCCAGCGGCTGCTCTCCGCGCGCCTGCCGCTGGCCCGCAAGGAACTCCTCCTCGGCGTCAACCAGACGATCATGATGGCGCTCTCCATGGCCGTCATCGCCTCCGTGATCGGCGCCGGTGGCCTCGGCGACCGCGTCTACCAGGCGCTCGCCTCCGTCGACGTCGGCCAGGCGCTCGCCGCGGGCATCCCGATCGTGCTGCTCGCCGTGGTCCTCGACCGGGTCACGGGCGCGGCGGGCGAACGCCTCGGCGCGCAGCGCGTGGACGAGTCCCCGCTCCGCGGCTGGCGCGGCTGGTCGCTGGCCGCCGCCGTGACCGTGGCCTGCGCGCTCGCCGCCCGGTTCGCCGACCGCCTGGAGTGGCCGACGAGCTGGGTCGTGCAGATCGCCGAGCCGGTGAACACCGCCAAGGACTGGATGGTCGACCACCTCTACACGGGCGTGCCCGTGGTGGGCGGCACCGCCGACTGGTCCGCGCACTTCACCACGTACGTCCTCGACCCGGTGCGCGACGGCCTCCAGGGCCTGCCCTGGTGGTCGCTGCTCCTGATCGTCGCGGCCCTCGCCTGGGTGATCGGCACCTGGCAGACCGCCCTCACGGCCGTCCTCGCGATGGCGGCGATCGGCGTGCTCGACGTGTGGAACGCCTCCCTCGACACGCTCTCCCAGGTCCTCGCGGGCGTCGCGGTGACCCTCGTCCTCGGCTTCGCGATCGGCGTCGCGGCCTCGCGCAGCAGGCGTCTCGAACGTGCCCTGCGCCCCGTCCTCGACGTCTTCCAGACGATGCCGCAGTTCGTGTACCTGATCCCGGTCGTCGCGCTCTTCGGCGTCGGCCGCGCCCCCGCGGTCTTCGCCGCCGTCGTGTACGCGCTGCCCGCCGTCGTCCGCATCACCACGCAGGGCCTGCGCCAGGTCAGCCCCGCCGCGATGGAGTCCGCGAAGTCCCTCGGGGCCACCAACTGGCAGGTCCTGCGCCAGGTCCAGCTCCCGCTGGCCCGCCCGGCCCTGCTCCTCGCCCTCAACCAGGGCGTCGTGCTCGTCCTCGCCGTCGTCGTCATCGGCGGCCTGGTCGGCGGTGGCGCGCTCGGCTACGACGTCCTCGCCGGTCTCGCCCGCGGCGACCTGGCGACCGGCCTGGTCGGCGGCATCGCGATCGTCTGCCTGGGCCTGATGCTCGACCGGGTGACGCAGCCGACGGAACGCCGCGCGAAGAAGGGAGCCTGACATGCGTACGCGTACCCGTGTCATCGCCTCGGTCAGCGCGGGCGCGGCCCTGCTCGCCCTCTCCGGCTGCGGCAAGGCCGACATGAGCAAGCAGGCCTCCCCGTACGCGAACGCGGCGGGCGCCAAGACCGTGACCCTGTCCGTGCAGTCCTGGGTGGGCGCGCAGGCCGACGTCGCCGTCGCGGAGTACCTGCTCAAGCACGAGCTGGGCTACCGCGTCGACAAGGTCCAGATCGACGAGATCCCGGCCTGGGACGCGCTCAGCCAGGGCCGCGTCGACGCGATCATGGAGGACTGGGGCCACCCGGACCAGGAGCAGCGCTACATCAAGGACAAGAAGACGATCGTCCCCGGCGGCGGCGTCGGCGTGACCGGCCACATCGGCTGGTACGTCCCCACGTACTTCGCGAAGAAGCACCCCGACGTCACCGACTGGAAGAACCTCAACAAGTACGCGAAGGACTTCCGCACCCCGGAGTCCGGCGGCAAGGGCCAGCTCATGGACGGCTCCCCGTCCTACGTCACCAACGACAAGGCCCTCGTGGAGAACCTCGACCTGGACTACAAGGTCGTCTTCGCGGGCTCCGAGGCGGCCCAGATCACCCAGATCGAACAGTTCGCCAAGCAGCGAAAGCCGTTCCTCACCTACTGGTACAAGCCCCAGTGGCTGTTCAAGAAGGTGCCGATGACGGAGGTGAAGCTGCCCGCGTACAAGGAGGGCTGCGACGCCGACCCCGCGAAGATCAAGTGCGCCTACCCGCACACGCCGCTCCAGAAGTATTTCAACGCGGACTTCGCGAAGAACGGGGGCGACGCGGCGGCCTTCCTGAAGCGCTTCAACTGGTCGGAGGCCGACCAGAACGAGGTTTCCCTGATGATCGCCGATAAGAAGATGTCCCCGGAAGACGCGGCGGAGCGCTGGGTCGCGGACAACGAGGCCAAGTGGAAGGCGTGGCTCCCGAAGTGACCCTCGTGGGAGGGGCTGGGTTTCCAGCCCCTCCGGCGTTTGAGGAGCGGGGGTCCGGGGGCGGAGCCCCCGGTTTCGGGAAGGGGCGGGATGGGGGAAGCCCCCGGCAGGGCTACGCCACCTGCTTAGCGATGTCGCGCAGGGCCGCCATGGCCTGCCGGTGCAGCCCCGGCCCAAAGGTGACCCGCGTCGCGCCGAGCCGCCCCAGCTCCTGCGGAGAGGGCCCACCGGGCAGCCCGATGACGTTCAGCGGCCCCCCGATGCCCGCGCGGAGCGCGGGCAGCACCGCCACCGGCGCCTTGATGACGTAGACGCAGTCCGCCCCGGCCTCGACGTAGAGCCGCGCCCGCGCCACGGTCTCCTCGAAGTCCGCGCCCCCGCGCAGATACGTGTCGACGCGCGCGTTGACGAACAGCTCGCGCCCGGCGACCTCCCGCACCGCCGCGAGGTAGTCCGCCTGCTCCCGCGGGTCCTTGAGGGCGCCCGGCGGCGCGCCCTCGGCCCCCCAGGAGTCCTCCAGGTTGCACCCGACGACCCCGGCGTCGAGCAGCCGCCCCACCAGCTCGCGCGCGGGCAGCCCGTACCCGTCCTCGACGTCCGCGCTGACCGGCACGGACACGGCCCGCGCGACCCGCGCGACCGCCTCGAACATCTCGCCCGGCGGCACGGACCCGTCGGCGTACCCGAGGGCGGCGGCGACGCCCGCGCTGGGCGTGGCGAGCGCGGGGAACCCGGCCTCCTCGAAGACGCGGGCGCTGGCCGCGTCCCACGGCCCGGGCAGGACGAGCGGGTCGCCCGGCGCCCGTCCGTGGTGCAGGGCGCCGAACGCCTCGGCAGTGCACTTGCTCATGGGTGGTGCTCATCCTCTCGGGGCTGCGGGAACGCGCGCCGCGCGCGCGACGTGCCGGTGCTACACGGCGGGCCGGTGCGCGGTGGACCCGGGCGTGTAGTGCCCGGGCACCATGCGCGTGGTCACGGCGAACCGGTTCCAGCCGTTGATCAGGGTGATCGCGGCGATGAGGTGGGCCAGCTCCGCGTCGTCGAAGTGGCGCGCGGCGCGCTCGTACACCGCGTCGGGGACGAAGCCGTCGGTGAGGACGGTCACGGCCTCCGTCAGCTCGATGGCGGCGATCTCCCGGGCCGTGTAGAAGTGCTTGGACTCCTCCCAGGTGGACAGCTGCACGATCCGCTCGACGCTCTCACCGGCCGCGAGGGCGTCCTTGGTGTGCATGTCGAGGCAGAACGCGCAGTGGTTGAGCTGCGAGGCCCGGATCTGTATGAGCTCGAAGAGGACCGGGTCGACACCGCGCTTGGCGGCCGCGGCGAACCGGATCATGGCCTTGTACGCCTCCGGGGCCAGCTCGGCCATGTTGAGGCGGGGCGTGTGCTCGGGCAGCCGGTCGTCGTGGGCGTGCGCGTGCGGGGCGGTGGCGGCGGCCTGCGTGGTGTGGGTCATGGCTTGAACCTACGGGGCGATCGGCCCACAGGTATGGTCCATTCCCATGGAGAAATCTTGGGCCACTTCCGGCGAAGCGGACACCTCAGGCCCCTCGGGCCGCAGCGGGGGCTGGAGCGTGGACCTCCATCTCGACGCGCCCGGCAGGGGCTCCCGCTCCGGGGTGCGCCGCAGCCTCACCGACGCCCTGCGCGACGCGGTCCGCTGCGGTCGGCTCGCGCCGGGCACGCGCCTGCCGTCGTCCCGTACGCTCGCCGCCGACCTGGGCATCGCGCGCAACACGGTCGCCGACGCGTACGCGGACCTCGTCGCGGAGGGCTGGCTGACCGCCCGGCAGGGCTCGGGCACCCGGGTCGCCGCCCGTGACGTGCCGCGCCCGGTGGCGCCCGCGCGCCCGCCCCGCACCGGTGGCGCCCCGGTCCACGACCTGACCCCGGGCAGGCCGGACGTCGCGTCCTTCCCGCGCGGGGAGTGGCTGAAGGCGGCGCGGCGCGCGCTGGCCGCGGCTCCCAACGACGCGCTCGGCTACGGCGATCCACGCGGCAGGATCGAGCTGCGCACGGCCCTCGCCGCGTATCTCTCCCGGGCCCGGGGCGTGCACGCCGAACCGGACCGGATCGTCGTCGTGCCCGGCTTCGTGCACGGCCTGACGCTGCTCGGCGAGCTGCTCGGCGCGCGCGGCCCGGGGGAGATCGCGGTCGAGTCGTACGGTCTCGATCTGCACTGGGACCGGCTTGAGCGGATGGGCCTGCGCACCCGGCCGCTCGGGCTCGACGCACACGGCACGCGCACCGACGGGCTGGCCGCGCACCGGGCGGTGCTCCTTACGCCCGCCCACCAGTTCCCCATCGGCGTACCGCTGCATCCCGACCGGCGGGCGCAGGCCGTGCAGTGGGCGCGGCGGTCGGACGGGCTGATCCTGGAGGACGACTACGACGGCGAGTTCCGCTACGACCGGCAGGCGGTCGGCGCGCTCCAGGGCCTCGACCCCGACCGGGTGGTGTACCTGGGCACGGCCAGCAAGTCCCTCGCGCCGGGCCTGCGGATCGCGTGGATGGTGCTCCCGGCCGCGCTGGCCTCTCAGGTGGCCGAGCTGAAGGAGCGGGCGGGGGCGTCGGGCGGCGCCGTCGACCAGCTGACGCTCGCGGAGTTCCTGACGTCCGGGGCGTACGACCGCCATGTGCGCGCGATGCGGCTCCGCTACCGGCGCCGCCGCGACCAGTTGGTGGCCGCCCTGGCCGAGCGCGCGCCCGAGGTCCGCGTCACCGGCATCGCGGCGGGACTGCACGCGGTGCTCCAACTGCCGCCCGGCACCGAGCAGTTGGTGGTGCAGTCCGCGAGCTGGCAGCGCCTCGCGGTCCAGGGCCTGTCCCGCTTCCGCCACCCCGGGGCGGCAGCGGACGGCCGGGACGCGCTGGTGGTCGGCTACGGCACGCCCGCCGACCACACCTGGGCCGCGGCCCTCGACGCGCTGTGCCGCTCGCTGCCGTGACCGGGGCCGGGCGCCGGGCGCCTCGGGCTAGCCCTGCGTGGCCAGCCACTCCTCGAAGGTGGTGGGCATGATGCGGGCGTCCTTGGCGGGCAGCAGTACGTCGCCCGCCATGTCCGGGCCGAAGAGGCCCGACCAGGTCGGGACGAGCTTCACCGTGCGGCCCTGGGCCTGGAGCGTGCGCCGGGCCATGTCGACCATGTCCTGCGGGTCGGGCCCGGCCACGTCCTGATGGCGGCCGACGGGCGCGCCGGCCGCGACCTCGGCGAGGACGCTCGCCACGTCGTCGGGCGCGACGGGCTGGAGGAGCAGCGGCGCGACGGTGGCGACGCCGTCCTGCTCGGTCCAGCCCGCGACCATCGCGGCGAAGTCGTGGAACTGCGTGGCCGGGACGATGCTCCACGGCACCGGGCCCGCGGCGACCAGGCGCTCCTGCTCGCGCTTGCCCACGTAGTGCGCGTTGCCCTCGACGCGGTCCATGCCCGCGATGGACAGCAGGACGTGGTGCCTGACCCCCGCCTTCTCCTCGGCGGCGAGCAGGGTCCGCGTGGTGGTGCCGAAGTAGGCGACCGTCTCCGCGGGGTCGCTCGCGGTGCAGTTGGTGGTGTCCACGACCGCGTCCACCCCGGCGAGCGCGGCGTCGAGCCCCTCCCCGGTGGTCAGGTCCACGCCCAGCGAGCGGCTGACGCGCACGACGTCGTGGCCCGCCTTCTCCAGTACGGCGACGGTGCGGGCCCCGATGCTCCCGGTGGCTCCGGCGACGGCGATGCGCATGACGATCTCCCCTGGTCCTGGTGTCCCTTGGTGTTTCGTTCGGTACCCGAACCATATCTCGGACTAAATGTATCCGCAATATCCCGGATCTAGGATGTCCGAGATAGACTCGACGGCATGAAGCTGCCTGTGAGTACGGAGTGGGTGTTGCACTGCGCCACGTCGCTGGCGCAGCTGGAGCCGGGCGCGACCGCGTCGGCGGGACAGCTCGCGGGGTACTTCGACGTGCCGCAGGCCTATCTCGCCAAGCAGCTCCAGCCGCTCGTCAAGGCCGGTGTCCTCGCCGCGACGACGGGCCCGAGGGGCGGCTTCCGCCTGGCCCGCCCGGTCGCGGACATCACGCTGCTCGACATCGTCGAGGCGGTGGACGGCGCGGCGCCCCCCTATGAGTGCCGGGAGATCCGCCAGCAGGGCCGGGGCGCGCTGCCCGCCGAGGACTGCCGCGCCGTCTGCCTCATCGCGGCGAAGATGGCCGCGGCCCACACCGCCTGGCGCACCAGCCTCGCCGCGGTCACCCTGGCCGACCTCCTCGCCGAACTCCCGGAGTGGGCTCCGGAGCGCACCCGGCGGCTGCTCGTGGGCGCGGGGTAGCGGCCGCGCGCCCCTTCCCCGGCCGCGCGCCCCTTCCCCGGGGCGGGTCTCAGTCGGTCGGGGCCTCGCCGAAGCGGGCCAGCGCCAGGGCTCCCGCCACCGCCACCGCGAAGCCGAGGACGGCCAGCCAGCCGAGGCCTTCGCGGGTGCGGTCGCCGAGCCAGACCACGCCCACCAGGGCGGGGCCGATGGTCTCGCCGATGACCATGCCCGCCGTGGCGGCGGTGACCGAGCCGCGCTGGAGGGCGGAGGTGAGGAGGAGGAACGCGGCGCCCCCGCCGATCAGGAGCGCGTACGCGGCGGGGTTGGCGACGAGCGCCCCCGGCGAGACGTCGTCGATCAGGCGCACGGTCACCTCGACCACGCCGAAGCCGCAGCCCGCCCCGAGGCCGAGGGCCACCGCCCGCGCCCGGTCCGGCAGGCGCCCGGCCACGGCCCCGAGCAGGAGCACGGCCAGGGCGACGCCCAGCATCGCCCACCGCAGCTCCGTGGAGCCGCCCTTGTCGCCCTCCTCGCCGGACGCGAGGCCGAGCAGGGCGAGCCCGGCGCACACGACGCCGATCGCGCCCCACTCCGTACCGCTGAGCCGCACCCCGAGGAGCCGCGCCGCGGTCACGGCCGTCACGGCCAGCGAGGCGGCGAGCGCGGCGCCCACCGCGTAGATGGGCACGGACCGCAGGGCCACGATCTGGAGCAGGAACCCGACCCCGTCCAGGGCGAGTCCGGCCACGTACCGCCACTGCCGCACGGCGCGAAGCAGCAGCGCGGGGTCGACGCCGGACCCCGTACCGGGCGCGGTCGAGCGCGCCGCGACCGCCTGCAACACCGAGGCCATGCCGAAGCAGACCGCCGAACCGAGCGCGCAAATCATCCCAAGAGTCACGAAGTGACTGTAGGGGAGGGGGTTTGCGGGTGTGCGGGCGGGAGCCCGGTGGGCGGCGCGGAGCAGCGGCTCTCTAGGCTGACCGCCGTTTCGCGGAACGCCGCACCCCCCCGCCCCGGTCGGCGACGGGCCGTCGAGGACTGGGGGCTCAGCGGCCCGTAACAAGTCAGGAAGCACAGCACATGAGCACTCAGCGAGCACCCCAGTACCGTCGGCGCCTCGGCCTCGTGGCCGTCGCGGCCGCCACCGCCGTCACCCTGACCGCGTGCGGCGGCTCGGACGACTCCGACAAGGGCAAGGACGGCAAGTCCGGTGCCCGGGCCAGTGAGGCCCCGAAGGACCTGAAGGTCGGCCAGGCGGGCCCGGTGCAGGAGATCACCCGGTACGACAAGACCGGCAAGTTCTCAATCACGCCGACGAAGGTCACCGTCGGCAAGCCCGCGGACCTCAAGGAGCTGGACGACGAGAAGAAGTACAAGGGCAAGAAGGTCGCCTGGATCTACGTCAAGGCCAAGCACGTCGGCGGGTCCCCGGTGAAGCAGCCGATGGTGATGAGCAACGTCAACGCCGAGACCTCCGACGGCAGCCCGGCCACGAAGTTCATCCTCATCGGCGCCCTCTCCAGCCAGCCCCGGGACTGCGTGGGCAACGACGGCAAGCGGGAGCTCGGCGGCGAGGACGTCTGGAAGAAGGGCGAGGAGCGCACGGTGTGCGAGCCCTATCTGATCCCCGCCGACGCCACGGTCAAGTCGGTGACGTACTCGCAGGGCTTCTACAAGGAGCCCCTCAAGTGGGCGCTCCGCTAGGGCCGTTTGACGCAGACCGGGTCCTTGGCGGGCAGCTCGCCCGTCGCCAGATAGGCGTTGACGTGGTCGTCCACACAGGTGTTGCCGTACTCGGCGTACAGCCCGTGGCGGCCCGCGCCCTTCAGGGTGAGCAGTCGGGAGCCGGGCAGGCGGTGCCGCAGGGCGACGCTCCCCTTGTACGGGGCGCGGGGGTCGCCGGTGGCGGCCACGATCAGCGCCGGGGCGCCGCGCAGCACCCGCGTGGGCCGCTCGCGCGGGCGGTCCCAGAAGGCGCACGGGCTGATGTTGCGGGTCAGCGGGCCGAGCAGCGGATGCCGGGCACGGGCGCGCTGGATGTCGCGCCAGTAGCTCTCCGGGTCGCGCGGGGCGGCCACGTCGCCGCAGAGGATCGCGGTCTGCGCGCTGCCCGCGGCGGAGTCCACGCCGGTCGTCGCGTACCGCAGCAGGGCGGCGAGGCGCTCCGACGGCCGGACCGGCCTCCCCGCGGCGGCCCCGGCGAGCGCGGACACCGTCTCGCCGAGCGCCGCGCGGGCCGCGCCGGAGTCGTCCGCGAGGCCCTCCACGAGCAGGAACGGCACGTGGGATGCGTCGATGCGGAAGACCTCCGCCCCGGTGCCGAGCGTCAGCCCGCGCGCGGACTTCGCGACGATCCGGTCGACGGTGGCGAGCACCTGGGCGCGGGTGCGGCCGAGACCGTACGTCCCGTGCCGCCGCGCGGCCCAGGCGGCCCAGTCCGCGAGGGCCCGCTCGTTCTCGGGCTCGGCGCCCCTGAGGATCCGGGGCTGGTAGCGCGCGGGATCGAGGGCGCCGTCGAGGACCACGCGGTCGTAGCGGCCGGGGAACATCTGCGTGTAGACGGTGCCGAGGTACGTGCCGTACGAGTACCCGAGGTACGACAGCTTCTCCTCCCCGAGGGCGCCCCTGATGACGTCCATGTCGCGGGCGGTGTTGCGCGTGCTGACGTGCGGCAGCACGGCGGCGTTGGTGGCCCGGCACCGGTCGGCCAGGTCCCGCTGCCGGGCGACCTGCCGGTCGAAGCCCGCGCGGCTCCTCCCGGCCGAGGAGACGGCGGTGCTGACCGGCCAGCCGCAGTCCAGCGGGGTGCTGCGGCCGACGAAGCGCGGGTCCATGCCGATGAGGTCGTAGCGCGCGCCGGTCTCCTTCATGGCCTTGCGGATGGCGGGCGGCGCGTCGAGCGTGGGCCCGCCGGGGCCGCCGTTGTTGAGCAGCAGCGTGCCGATGCGGTGGCGCTGGTCGCTGGCCTTGAGGCGGGAGATGGCGACGCGGAGGGTCTGCCCCCCGGGCTCCGCGTAGTCGAGCGGCACGGTGACACCGGCACACCGCGCCCCCGCCTCGTCCAGCTCCCGCCCCTGCTCGTCACCGGGCCCTTTGGCGCAGCTGCCCCAGTGGAGGCGCTGGTGGTAGTAGCGGCCGAGGCCGCCGCCCGGGTCCGGTGCGGCGTTCGCCGCCGGGGCGTTCGCCGCCGGGGCGGCGAGAGCGAGGGCGGCCGCCACCGCTCCGAACGCCGCGGTACGTCGTCGAGGTGCCTTGCGCGGCGCTCGCCGCGGGTGCTCGTCCATGCCCCCGACGCTAGAACCGCCACCGCCCGGCCTCACTCCGGCGGGCACCCGGGGTGGGGGTAGGGAAACCTATACCCGCGCCCCACGCGGGGCGTTACGTGACGGGGTGACGGATGAAGTCCGCCCAGGCGGCGGGGGTGACGGTGAGCCGGGGCCCGTCGGGGTTCTTGGAGTCACGGATGTGGACCGTGCCCATGGCGGAGGCGACTTCGACACACTCCGGCCCGTCGGCGGTACTGTGGCTGCTCTTGGCCCAGGCGACTTCGACGCAGTCGGGCCCGTCGGCGGTACTGTGGCTGCTCTTGCGCCACTCCAGTGCGGAGTTGTTCCCGGCGGTGGTGGCCGCGCCTGGGCCCGGAGGCTGCCACCCACAGCCCACCTCCGAACAGCCCCACCCACATAGTCCCCGCCGAGCCTAGAACCACCGTTCCACTCCCAGTTCCGTGCAGCCGAAATTCACCCGACCCAGTGCCGGGCCCGGGCACGGGAAAACGGCGGGGCCCGGAAGGGGAGGCCCCGCCGTCGTGTGGGGGTTCGGGGGCTAGCTGCCGAACCTGACGCTGTACGTCTCGGCGCCGAAGTAGTTGGAGTAGCCGCCGGGCTGGAGGCTGCCCCAGTCCCTCTCGCAGTTGGCGTCGTAGAAGATCGTGGCGGTGGCGTTGGTCTGGTTGGACGCGCTGGTCGCCTTGTAGAGGGGGTAGCACTTGCCGAGGATCGGGTCGTCGATCTGGAAGCTCTCGCCCGTGCTCGACCCCCAGTAGAAGTGGCCGACGGCGGCCTGGGCGCTGCTCATGGGCAGCGCGGCGAACAGTGCGAGCGCGGCGCCCGAGACCAGGGCCAGTCGGCCCAGGCGGCGGCGCGGCGCGTCAATGCGTGTGGTGGTCATGGGGCAACGGTTCCGCCTGAGGGGCCGGTGCGACCAGGGAGTACGTCCCTGGGTGGCCGGGAGGGCGGAGCGGGAAGGCCAAGCGTGCGCCGCCCGCGCGCACCCCTGCGCGCGGGCGGCGCTCGTCGTCCGCCCCGGTGCTACTCCTCGCCGCCCGGGCTCACGAACTCCAGCGTCCACGTCTCCTGGAACTCGGGCTTCGGCTCCACCAGCGTGATCTGCGCGCCCCGGTGGTTGGCGCGCAGGGCCAGACCCTTGTCGGAGAGGATCTTGACGCCGCCGATGACGGTCTCGAACGTGAACTTCGCCAGCTGTTCGCGCGGAACGGCGTTCACGTAGAGCCTGTCGTCGGCGATCAGCAGGCCCGCCTCCACGTGCTGGGCGAGGCGGATCACGTAGGGCGCGCCGGGGATCGGCTCGGCGGGCTCGATGAGCCACTCCTGCTCGATCGGCAGGGGGTTGAGCCGGTCGGTGATGACGGGGGCGCCGTGGTTGACGGCGTGCTCCGTCGCCGTCACCAGGGCCGACGGGCCGATGATGTGGGCGTGGATCTTGTAGATGCCGGGCTTGATCGGGATCGGAGGCATGGTCAGCACTTCCTCTCTCGCAGTCCGCTTCCCCGCGAGGCGGGACGCCGTCGGGGGCGGGTCCCACCCTCACCGCACTCCCGGTTTTGACACACCACCAGATATCGCCAAGCTCAAGACGGCTCGGACCAATCGGTCTTCCTTGCGAAAACATTGCCTATAGCCGCAATCCGGCCAGTGCGGGGGCGAAACGGGTCAGGGCGGCCGGGAAGTTTCCCAGCCGCCCTGATGACCGTCGAGGCTCCTGCCGCACCCCCGTGCTCGTGCGCCGTCACGCGTCCTTGCTGGACGTGCCGTTCGCGCTGTCGGTCCGCGTGGCGCGGTAGTGCTCCGCTATCTCGTCCGACGTCGTCACCCACACCCCGGGGTGGTTCACGATGTACTCGAGCGCCTGGTCCAGGTACTTGGCGCGGAACGCCTGGCCGATGACGAAGGGGTGCAGGGCCAGCGGCATGACGCGCCCGCTGTCCGTGGCCTCCGCCTCCGCGTTCAACTGGTCGACCTGGTCCTTCAGCATCTGTACGAAGTCCGGGCCCGGCGTGTTCTTGCTGACGAACAGGCCGATGTCGTTCAGCTCCACCGTGTACGGCACGCTCAGCACGCCCGGCACGTTCAGGGGGAACGGCTGGTCGTCGGCCGTCCAGTCAAGGACGTAGTCGAGACCCAGCTCCTTGAGCAGCCGCGGGGTGTGGTGGGTCTCCGTCAGGCCGGGGCCCATCCAGCCGCGCGGCCGCGTCCCCGTCGTGCGTTCGATCGTCTCGACGATGTCCTTGAGCGACGCGCGCTCCTCGTCCTCGGTCATCCCGGTGTGCAGGACCGAGTTGGTCTTGCCGTGCGCGAGCCACGCCCAGTCCCGCTCCCGGCCCGCCTCGACGATCTGCGGGTAGCGGTCGCCGACGTCGGAGTTGAGCAGGACGCTGGCGCGCACCCCGTGCCGGTCCAGGGTCTCCAGGGTGCGCCAGAAGCCCACCCGCGCCCCGTAGTCGCGCCAGCCGTGGTTGAGCGGGTCGGGGGTGAGCTCCGCGGTGCCGGGGTAGACGCTCGTGGAGGGCTTGCCGATCTCGAAGTGCTCCACGTTCAGGCCGATGTAGAAGGCGACGCGCTTGCCTTCCGGCCAGTGGAGCGGCTCGCGCTCGACGATGGGGCTGTAGTCGTAGAGTTCGTTGTCCATCACAATCACCCTCTGAAGTGGCCTGAGCGGCCCGCGGGGCCGCCGCCTGCGGTGTTTTCCTGCCGCCTGCGTGACCTCATGGTCGAACCCTCACACTGGTGTGAAGGTCAAGGTGATCTTGGATGTGACACCCGTCACGCGGGTCGGGCGGCGGCTCGCCCCCGCCCGAACAGCGCGCCTTCGACGCGGCCCGCGCGCGGGCGACGGCGGCCCCGCCCCCCGGCACCGCGGGCGGCTAGCCCAGCACCGCCCTGAGCTGGTCGAGCCCCCAGTCCAGGTCCTCCTTGCTGATCACCAGCGGGGGAGCGATCCGGATCGTCGAGCCGTGGGTGTCCTTCACCAGGACACCGCGCTCCATCAGCTTCTCGGAGATCTCCCGGCCCGTGCCGTGCGACGGGTCGATGTCGACACCCGCCCACAGGCCGCGCCCGCGCACCTCCACCACCTTCCCGGAGCCCGCGAGCAGCCCGAGCTCCGCGTGCAGATGCTCGCCGAGCTCCGTCGCCCGCTGCTGGAACTCGCCCGTCTCCAGCATCGCGACGACCTCCAGGCCCACCGCGCACGCCAGCGGATTGCCGCCGAACGTCGACCCGTGCTCACCCGGCCGGAACACCCCGAGCACGTCCGCGTCCGCCACCACCGCCGACACCGGCACCACCCCGCCGCCCAGCGCCTTGCCCAGCAGATACACGTCCGGCACCACGCCCTCGTGCTCGCACGCGAAGGTCCGCCCCGTGCGGCCGAGCCCCGACTGGATCTCGTCCGCGACGAACAGCACCCCGCGCTCGCGCGTCAGCTCCCGCACCCCCGGCAGATAGCCGGGCGGCGGCACGAGCACCCCCGCCTCGCCCTGGACCGGCTCGATGAGCACCGCCACCGTGTCCTCGGTGACGGCGTCCCGCAGCGCCCCCAGATCACCGAACGGCACGATGTCGAAGCCCGGCGTGTACGGGCCGTAGTCCGCCCGGGCCTCGGGGTCCGTGGAGAAGCTGACGATCGTCGTCGTCCGGCCGTGGAAGTTGTTCGCCGCCACCACGATCCGGGCGCGGCCCTCGGGCACGCCCTTGACGCGGTAGCCCCACTTCCGCGCGGTCTTCACCGCCGTCTCCACGGCCTCCGCGCCCGTGTTCATCGGCAGCACCATCTCCTTGCCGCACAGCCGGGCGAGCCGCGTACAGAACTCCGCGAAACGGTCGTGGTGGAACGCGCGTGACGTCAGTGTCACCCGCCCCAGCTGCTGCTTGGCGGCCTCGATGAGGCGCGGGTTGCCGTGGCCGAAGTTGAGCGCCGAATAACCGGCGAGCATGTCGAGGTACCGGCGGCCCTCGACGTCCGTCATCCACGCGCCCTCCGCCGACGCGACGACGACGGGCAGGGGGTGGTAGTTGTGCGCGCTGTGCGCTTCGGCCGAGGCGATGAGGTCTTCCGTAGCAGTCACGGGGTCTCCGTTTCTCACGTTCGCACGTCGTCGTGCGAGTCCTACGGCTACTAACGGCGCAAGGAAGGTCTCGCGTGTCGTAGGGGACAGAGCGGGTTCGTGGCCCAATACCTATCGTCGCTCGCTCGGAACGCGAACCCTGACACGGTGGCCTGACCGTTACCCTGGTTTCCACAGCACGGCGACTGGCGCACAGGGAAGCGACCCTGAGGAAGCCGTGCGAGGCAACACCTTCGAGGTGCCGCCCGCCTGGGCACCCCGGGACCCGACCGGACACCATCACCGCTCGCCCCGGAGGACACCATGAGTCACCCTTCCCCTTCTCCCTCCCCTTCGCCCGCGCCCCGGCACCCGGCGCTCACCGCCGCCGACCCCGAGCTCGCCGCCCTCGTCACCGCCGAGGAACAGCTCCAGGCCGACACCCTGCGCCTCATCCCCAGCGAGAACTACGTCTCCGCCGCCGTCCTCGAAGCCTCCGGCACCGTCCTCCAGAACAAGTACAGCGAGGGCTATCCCGGCCGCCGCTACTACGAGGGCCAGCAGAACATCGACCAGGTCGAGCGCCTCGCCATCACCCGCGCCAAGGCCGTCTTCTCCGCCGACCACGCCAACGTGCAGCCCTACTCCGGCTCCCCGGCCAACCTCGCCGTCTACCTCGCCTTCGCCGAGCCCGGCGACACCGTCATGGGCATGGCCCTGCCGATGGGCGGCCACCTCACCCACGGCTGGGGCGTCTCCGCCACCGGCCGCTGGTTCCGCGGGGTGCAGTACGGCGTCCGCGAGGACACCGGGCTGATCGACCTCGACGCCGTCCGCGACCTCGCCCTCAAGGAACGGCCCAAGCTGATCTTCTGCGGCGGCACCGCGCTGCCCCGCACCATCGACTTCGCCGCCTTCGCCGAGATCGCCCGCGAGGCCGGGGCCGTGCTCGTCGCCGACATCGCGCACATCGCCGGGCTCGTCGCGGGCGGCGCCCACCCCTCGCCCGTCCCGTACGCCGACGTGGTCTCCACGACCACCCACAAGACGCTGCGCGGGCCGCGCGGGGCGATGCTGCTCGCCCGCGAGGAGCACGCCAAGGCCATCGACAAGGCCGTCTTCCCCGGGCTCCAGGGCGGGCCCCACAACCAGACCACCGCCGCGATCGCCGTGGCCCTGCGCGAGGCCGCGCAGCCGTCCTTCCGCGACTACGCCCACGCCGTCGTCGCCAACGCCAAGGCCCTCGCCGACGCGCTGCTCGCCCGCGGCTTCGACCTCGTCTCCGGCGGTACGGACAACCATCTGATCCTGATGGACCTCACGCCCAAGGACGTGCCGGGCAAGGTCGCGGCGAAGGCCCTCGACCGGGCCGGGATCGTCGTCAACTACAACACGGTGCCCTTCGACACCCGCAAGCCCTTCGACCCTTCCGGGGTGCGGATCGGGACCCCCTCCCTGACGTCCCGCGGGCTCGGCGTCGAGCACATGGCGGCCGTCGCGGAGTGGGTGGACCGAGGCGTCCAGGCGGCGCGGACCGCGGACGAGGACGCGCTGGCGAAGATCCGCGGCGAGGTGGCCGAGCTGATGTCCGCGTTCCCCGCGCCGGGGCTGCCGACCGGCTGACGCCCGCCGGGTCAGTCCTCGACGAGCAGGATGTCGGCGTCGTCGAAGATCCGCAGCACGACCAGGAGCAGACGGCCGCGCGAGACCATGTACTCGGCCACGATCTGTGACGTGAGGCGGATCTCACGGTCCTGCTCGCCGGGCCCGACCGGCCGGGAGTGCTCGGTGTACGGGTCGCGGGCGAGTAGGGCGACGGCCTTGTCGAACGAGGCGCGACACACGGGGTCGAGCCGGTCGCGGTCACGGGCCGCGGGCTCGGTGAACAGGACCTCATAGACCTCTTCGTACGGCATGGCGCCCTCCTGTCCAGCCTGGTGCGGCCGCACGCAGCGTACCGAGAGGACCGGCCCGCCACGTACCAGTTCCCGACCAACGGGCGGCACCTGAGAGAATGCTGGGCATGGCCTCTGAAAGTCCCCGACCCGCCGCCGGTGACCGACCCCGTGTGCTCTCCGGGATCCAGCCCACCGCAGGCTCGTTCCACCTCGGCAACTACCTGGGCGCCGTGCGCCAGTGGGTGGCCCTCCAGGAGTCCCACGACGCGTTCTACATGGTCGTGGACCTGCACGCGATCACGGTCCCGCAGGACCCGGCCGAGCTGCGCGCGAACACCCGGCTCGCCGCCGCCCAGCTGCTCGCCGCCGGGCTCGACCCGGAGCGCTGCACCCTGTTCGTGCAGAGCCACGTGCCCGAGCACGCCCAGCTCGCCTGGGTCATGAACTGCCTGACGGGCTTCGGCGAGGCCTCCCGCATGACGCAGTTCAAGGACAAGTCGGCCAAGCAGGGCGCGGACCGGGCCTCCGTCGGCCTGTTCACGTACCCGGTCCTCCAGGTCGCGGACATCCTGCTCTACCAGGCCCACGAGGTCCCGGTCGGCGAGGACCAGCGCCAGCACATCGAGCTCACCCGCGACCTGGCCGAGCGCTTCAACGGCCGCTTCGGCGCGACCTTCACGGTCCCCAAGCCGTACATCCTCAAGGAGACGGCGAAGATCTACGACCTGCAGGACCCGACGGTCAAGATGAGCAAGTCGGCGTCCACCCCGAAGGGCCTGATCAACCTCCTCGACGAGCCGAAGGCCACCGCGAAGAAGGTCAAGAGCGCGGTCACCGACACCGACACGGTGATCAGGTACGACACGGAGCAGAAGCCGGGCGTCAGCAACCTCCTCACCATTTACTCCACGCTCACCGGTACCGGTATCCCGGAACTGGAGCAGAAGTACACCGGCAAGGGCTACGGTGCGCTGAAGACCGACCTCGCCGAGGCCATGGTCGAGTTCGTCACCCCCTTCCGGGACCGGACCCAGGCGTTCCTGGACGACCCGGAGACGCTCGACTCGATCCTGGCCAAGGGCGCGGAGAAGGCGCGCGCCGTCGCGGCGGAGACCCTCGCCCAGGCGTACGACAAGGTGGGCTTCCTGCCCGCCAAGCACTGAGCTCCACCCGAGCACAGGCCGAGCAGCACGGCCGCCGTTCCCCGGCACGGCGGCACCCCCCTGCCCACCACACGACGACAGGAGTACGACGTGGGGACCGTAACGATCGGTGTGTCGATCGCGGTCCCGGAGCCACACGGCAGCCTGCTCCAGGAGCTGCGTGCGGGCTTCGGTGACCCCGCCGCGCACGGCATCCCCACGCACGTCACGCTGCTGCCGCCCACTGAGGTGGCCGCCGCGGCGCTGCCCGCGGTGGAGCACCACCTCGTGTCGGTGGCGGCGGCGGGCAGACCGTTCCCGATGCGGCTCTCCGGCACCGGCACGTTCCGTCCCCTCTCGCCCGTCGTCTTCGTCCAGGTCGTCGAGGGCGGCTCCGCCTGCTCCTGGCTCCAGGAGCGGGTCCGCGCCGCGTCCGGGCCGCTCGCGCGCGAACTGCAGTTCCCGTACCACCCGCACGTCACCGTGGCGCACGGCATCGCCGAAGAGGCCATGGACCGGGCGTACGAGGAACTCGCCGACTACGAGGCCGAGTGGCCCTGCACCGGCTTCGCGCTGTACGAGCAGGGGGCCGACGGGGTGTGGCGCAAGCTGCGCGAGTTCACCTTCGGCGGGTCCACGGTGCCGCCGCAGGCCGCGGCCCGGGACACCCTGCCCGCCCGCTGACCCGCCGCGCCCGCACGGGCCACACCGGCCGCACGGGTCACTCCGGCCGCACCGGTCACACCGGCAGGCGGCGGAAGACCGGCCGCGGCACGTGCCGCAGGGCCGACATCACCAGGCGCAGCTTCCCCGGGACCCACACCGTCTCCGCGCGGCGGCGCAGGCCCGCCTCGATGGCCACGGCCACGGCCTGCGGCGTCGTCGCGAGGGGGGCCTCCGCCAGGCCCGCCGTCATCCTCGACCGCACGAAGCCGGGGCGCACGACCATCACGTGCACGCCGGTGCCGTGCAACGCGTCACCCAGGCCCTGGGCGAAGGCGTCGAGGCCCGCCTTGCTGGAGCCGTAGATGAAGTTCGAGCGGCGGGCGCGCTCGGCCGCGACGGAGGAGAGCACGACGAGCGAGCCGTGGCCCTGGGCCTGGAGGGCGCGGGCGCAGACCAGGCCCGCGGAGACCGCGCCGGTGTAGTTCGTCTGGGCCACGCGGGCCGCGGCGACGGGGTCGGCCTCGTCGCGGGCCTGGTCGCCGAGCGTGCCGAAGGCCAGCAGGACCATGTCGACGTCGCCCTCCGCGAAGACCTTGCCGAGGGCGGTCTCGTGGGACTCGGGGTCCAGGGCGTCGAACGGCACGGTCCTGGTGTCGGCGCCCCGGTCGCGCAGGGCCTGCGCGGAGCGTTCCAGGGTGGGCGACGGGCGGCCCGCCAGCCAGATGTCGCGGGTGCGGCGGGTCACCAGGCGGTGGGCCGTGGCCTGGGCGATCTCCGATGAGCCGCCCAGGACCAGGAGGGACTGGGGGGTGCCGAAGGCGTCTTTCATGGCTCTCCTTGGGTGGGGTGCGTGGGGGGGCCCTCGCGGTGCGCCCCAGGCCCGCCCCTTCCCGAACCGGGGGCTGCCGCCCCCGTGCCCCCGCTTTATCGGCGCTTCGCGCCTCGTCCTCAATCGCCGGACGGGCTGATTCCCCGGTACTGCTAGAGATCCAGGCGGCGCGACAGGTCCGAGCGGAAGACGTTCCGCGGGTCCAGTTCCGCGCGCAGCGCGCGGAAGGCGGGGAGCTGGGGGTACATCGCGGCAAGCACCTCGGGGCGCATGCGGGAGTCCTTGGCCAGGTAGACGCGGCCGCCCGCGGCGGCGACCTCCTCGTCCAGGCCGTCCAGGAGCTGGGCGAGGCCGGGCAGGTGCGCGGGGATGTCCAGGGCCAGGGTCCAGCCCGGCACGGGGAAGGAGAGCCAGCCGGGGTCGGCGTCGCCGAAGCGTTTGAGTACGGCGAGGAAGGACGGGCAGCGGTGCCGGGCGATGCGCTGCACGATGCGCCGCAGCGTCTCCTCCTGGCCGTGGCCGACGACGAACTGGTACTGGAGGAAGCCGCCCTTGCCGTACACGCGGTTCCAGTGGGGGACGCCGTCCAGGGGGTGGAAGAAGGCCGGGACGCGCTGGATCTCGGCGGTGCGGGAGCGCGGCGCCTTGCGGTACCAGAGCTCGTTGAAGAGGCCGACGGTCGTGCGGCGCAGGAGGCCCTCGGGCAGGAAGGCCGGGGCGGGCGGGAGCCTGCGGGGGCGGAAGGCCAGCGGGGCCCTGCGGGCGCGGGCGTCCAGGGCGTCCAAGGGGGCGTGGTCGCCGCGCGTGAGGACGGCGCGGCCCGTCGCGGCGCCGCGCGCGAGGAGGTCGATCCACGCCACGGAGTACCGGTAGCGGTGGTCGGTGGCGGTGAGGCGGGCCATCAAGTCGTCCAGGTCCGTGGCCCGTTCGGTGTCCACGGACATGTAGGAGGTCTCCACCGGCAGGCAGCGCAGCTTCGCCTTGAGGATGACGCCGGTCAGGCCCATGCCGCCCGCCGTGGCGTTGAAGAGCTTGCTGCCGGGCTTCACCGCGCGGACCGCGCCGTCGGCCGTGAGCAGGTCGAAGGAGCGTACGTGGCGGGAGAACGAGCCCGAGACGTGGTGGTTCTTGCCGTGGATGTCGGCGCCGATCGCTCCGCCGACGGTGACGTAGCGGGTGCCGGGCGTCACCGGCACGAACCAGCCGAGCGGCAGCAGGACTTCCATCAGGTGGTGCAGCGAGACGCCCGCGTCGCACACGACCGTGCCCGTGTCGGCGTCGATGGTGTGCACCCGGTCCAGGCCCGTCATGTCGAGCACGGCGCCGCCCGCGTTCTGCGCGGCGTCCCCGTAGGCGCGGCCGAGCCCGCGCGCGATGCCGCCGCGTTCCGCGCAGGCGTGCAGCGCGGCCACGGCCTCCTCGCGGGAGCGGGGGCGCACAAGGCGGGCCGCCGTGGGAGCGGTGCGGCCCCAGCCGGACAGGGGCGCGGCGAGCGCGTCGGACACGGCGGGCTGAGCGGAGGCGGCGGGCGGAGCGGCGGCGGGCGGGGCCGGAGAAGCGGGCGGAGCAGGGGAAGCGGGCGTGGCGGGCACGGCGGGCGCGGCGGCGGGCACGGCAGGCATGGCGCGACCGTATCGCCCGTATATGTGCCGCTTGCTCCCTATGAGGGACTGTTCTTCCTAAATCGTCCTTACTCTCACCGGAATGGGCGATTAAAAGAGTGTCACCCAACAATCCTGCAATTCGCGGGGTGTTGCCTGTCCGTATGGACGACATGGACCACCGGCTGCTCTCGGCCCTGCGCGCCCGCGGGAGCGATCCGCGCGTGGCGGCCGCCGCCCGCGCCCTGTCCCACAGCGGTGAGCACGGCGCGCTGTGGCTCGCCCTGGGCCTGACCGGGGCCGCGCTCGACCGCGAGCGGCGCCCCGCCTGGCTGCGGGCCGCCGCGCTCACCGCCACCGCGCACCTGGCCAGCATGGGGGTGAAGCGGCTCGTCCGGCGTCCACGGCCCGCGCACGTCACCCCGCTCGTACGGACCGCGGGGCGGCACTCCTTCCCCAGCTCGCACGCCACGTCGGCGGTCGCGGCCGCGGTGGCGTACGGCGCGCTGCGGCCGACGGGCGCCCGGCTGCTCCCGCCGCTCGCCGCCGCGATGTGCCTCTCCCGGCTCGTCGTCGGCGTGCACTACCCCTCGGACGTGGCGGTGGGCGCGGCCCTCGGCGCGGCCACCGCGTGCGCCGGAGTCCCCTGGCTGCGCGGGACCCGCGCCCCGCGCCCGAACGGAGGCCGTCACGATGGCTGACCGCACCACCGCCCTGCTCGCCCCGCCCCGCTCCCCGCAGGCCCCGAAGCCCGGCCCCGGGGGCCTGCCGCTCGGGCTCCTGAAGACCGCGCGGCCCCGCCAGTGGATCAAGAACGTCCTGGTCATCGCGGCCCCGGCGGCTGCGGGCGAGCTGTTCTCGCGCCACGCGCTCGGCCAACTCGCGCTGGTCTTCGCCCTGTTCACGGCCGCCGCGGCCGCCGTCTACCTGATCAACGACGCCCGCGACGCCGACGCCGACCGCGCCCACCCCACCAAGTGCCGCAGGCCCGTCGCGGCCGGGGTGGTCCCGGTGCCCGTCGCGTACACCGCGGGCGGGGTGCTCGCCGTGGCCGCGCCGCTCGCGGCCGCCGCGCTGTGCACGCCGCTGACGGCCTGTCTGCTCGCCGCGTACGTGGTGATGCAGCTCGCGTACTGCGTCAGCCTCAAGCACGTGCTCGTCGTCGACCTCGCCGTCGTCACCACCGGATTCCTGATGCGGGCGATGATCGGCGGGATCGCGCTCGGGATTCCGCTGTCGCGCTGGTTCCTGATCACGACCGGCTTCGGCGCGCTCTTCATGGTCTCCGCCAAGCGGTACTCCGAGGCCGTGCAGATGGCGGGCCGGGCGGGCGCGACCCGGGCGCTCCTGACCGAGTACACCACCGGCTACCTGCGGTTCGTCTGGCAGCTCGCGGCGGGTGTCGCCGTGCTCGCGTACTGCCTGTGGGCCATGGAGTCCGGCTCCGCCGCGGGCACCGGCGTGCTGCCGTGGCGGCAGCTGTCCATGGTCGCCTTCATCCTCGCGGTCCTGCGCTACGCCGTGTTCGCCGACCGGGGCACCGCGGGCGAGCCCGAGGACGTCGTCCTGCACGACCGCGCGCTCGCCGTGATCGGGCTCGGCTGGCTCGCCATGTACGGGCTCGCGGTCGCGGACTGGTGAGGCGCGTGCGCCCCGCCGCGCGCGAGCTGCTCGGCTTCGCCGCCGCCGGGCTCTGCGCGTACGCCGCCGACCTCGGTCTGTTCCTGTGGCTGCGCGGGCCCGTCGGGCTCGACCCGCTGACCGCGAAGGCCCTGTCGTTCGTCGCCGGGTGCACGGTCGCGTACGCGGGCAACGCGCTCGGCACCTACCGCCGGACCGAAGCGGGAGGGGCCTCGCGGCTGCGCCAGTACGCCGTCTTCTGCGCCGTCAACGTCGCGGGCGCCCTCGTCCAGCTCCTGTGCATCGCCGTCTCCCACTACGGCCTCGGGTTGACCTCGCGCCGGGCGGACACGGTATCCGGTGCGGGAATCGGCATGGCACTGGCCACTGTCCTGCGGTTTTGGGGTACCCGGACGTTGGTATTCCGCTCACAGGCCGCACGGATCCCGCAGGTCACGGGGACCCCGCGGGCCGCACAGACCGCACCAGGAACGGGGCAGGGGACATGGACTGGCTGAAGAAGCTGCCGGGCATCGGGCCGTACGTCGAACGGCTGACGCGCACCCACGCGTGGCGCTCCTACGAACGGCTCGACGAGGTCCACTGGAGCAGGCTCGCCGCCGCCATGACCTTCATCAGCTTCGTCGCGCTGTTCCCGCTGATCACGGTGGCCGCGGCCATCGCCGCGGCCACCCTCTCCGCGAAGCAGACGCAGAAGATCGAGGACAAGATCTCCGAGCAGGTCCCCGGCATCTCCGACCAGCTCGACCTGGACGCCCTCGTCGCCAACGCGGGCACCGTCGGCCTCGTCGCGGGCGCCCTGCTGCTGTTCACCGGCGTCGGCTGGGTCGGCTCGATAAGGGAGTGCCTGCGCGCGGTGTGGCTGCTCGACGACACCGACGAGAACCCCTTCCTGCGCAAGCTCAAGGACCTCGGCGTGCTCGCCGGGCTCGGCGGCGCCGGGCTGGCCTCACTGATCGCCTCCGCCGTCGCCTCCACCGCCGTGGGCTGGACCGCCGAACAGCTCGGCGTCGACAAGGACGGCCCCGGCGGCGTCCTGCTCCAGCTCGCCGCGTTCGCCGTCGCCGTCCTCGCCGACTTCCTGCTCCTGCTGTACGTCCTCACGCTGCTGCCCGGCGTCCAGCCGCCCCGGCGCGCGCTGATCGTCGCAGCCCTGCTCGGCGCGGCCGGGTTCGAGCTCCTGAAACTGCTGCTCGGCGGCTATATGAAGGGCGTCGCCGCGAAGAGCATGTACGGCGCCTTCGGCGTGCCCGTCGCGCTGCTGCTGTGGATCAACTTCACCGCGAAGCTGCTCCTCTTCTGCGCCGCCTGGACGGCCGTGCCGAAGACGGAACGCCCCGAGGAGCGCACGACGGACAGCGCGGCCCGGCAGGCCGGGGAGCCCGTCAGCCCCGGCGCAGCGGCCAGCGACGGTTGAGCAGGAACAGACCGCCCGCGACCAGGGCGAGCACCCCGGCCGTGATGCCGAGCGCGACGCCCATGCCGCTGGACTTGCTGCCCGAGGCGTGCGCCACGTTCTTCGCGTTCGTGCCGCCGTCGCCCGGGGCGCCCTTGCCCGCGCCGGTGGCGGCGCCCTTCGGCGGGACCAGCTCGCCGACCGGCTTCACCTTGTCGTGCGCCGCGAAGCCCCAGTCGAGCAGCCGGGCCGTCTCCTTGTAGACGGCGTGCGGCTCGCCCGACGAGGGGTTCATGACGGTGACGAGCAGCACCTTGCCGTCGCGCTCGGCGACACCCGTGAAGGTGTTGCCCGCGTTGGTCGTCGAGCCGTTCTTGACGCCCGCGATGCCCTTGTACGCCTCGACGCCGTCGGCCCCGGTGAGCAGGCGGTTGGTGTTCTGGATGCCGAAGGACTCGCGCTTCGTCTTGCCCTTGTCCTTGCCCTTCTTCACCTTCACGGTCGCGCCGGGGAACTCCGCGGTGGCCGTCGCGCAGTACTCGCGGAAGTCCTTCTTCTGCAGGCCGGAGCGGGCGAACAGGCTCAGGTCGTACGCGGACGACACCTGGCCCTTCTCGTCGTAGCCGTCCGGCGTGACGACGTGGGTGTCGAGGGCCTGGAGCTCCTCGGCGTGCTTCTGCATGTCCTGCACGGTCCGCGGCACGCCGCCGTTCATCGCGGACAGGACGTGCACCGCGTCGTTGCCGGAGCGCAGGAAGACGCCCAGCCACAGGTCGTGGACCGAGTACGTCTCGTTCTCCTTGATGCCGACCAGGCTGCTGCCCGGGCCGATGCCCTGCATGTCGGTCAGCGCGACCTTGTGCTTCTGGGTCTTGGGGAACTTCGGCAGCACGGTGTCCGCGAACAGCATCTTCAGGGTGCTCGCCGGGGCGAGGCGCCAGTGCGGGTTGTGCGCGGCGAGCACCTCGCCCGACTCCGCGTCCGAGACCATCCAGGAGCGGGCCGACAGGTCCTTGGGCAGCACTGGCGCGCCCGACTGGAGATCCACCTGGGTGCCCGGCTTGCCGAGGCGGGCGCCGCCGACCGTGGACATGTGCGCGGGCGGCTTCGGCTGTTTGTCCTTGTCGCCGCCCGGCTTGCCGTCGGCGAGCGCGGGCGTGGCCGCCGACAGGGACACCAGGGTCGCAGTGGCGATGAGCAGGGCGGTCTTCTTCACAGCAGGCACGGACGAGAACGTACAGGGCGTGGCGGCGCCCGTTTGTGCCGAGGTCCGCCCCGCCCGGCGGCCCCCACCCCGAAGGCGGTCCGTGAGGGCGCCTGGTGATACTGAGCGTATGAAGCTCAGCCGCCCCGTCTCCTGGTTCCTGCTCGCCTTCGGCGCGTGGAGCTGGGTCATCTGGATCACTTTCGTCAAGAACCTGTGGAAGGACGGCAGCGGGCTCGCCTTCGACGACGGCCGTCCCACGGCGTACTTCTGGGTGCACCTGACGCTCGCCGTTGTCTCCTTTGTCTTGGGGACGGTGGTCGGGACCATCGGGTTGCGTGGGGTGCGCGCACTGCGCCGAAGCTCATAGCGGTGGGCGTCCTCGGGTTCGCCCTGGTCGCCCTGGGTGCGGCCGCCGTCTTCGGCGGCCTGCTCTGGTACGTGTGGCGACGGACGGTGCGCGACACCACGATCAAGGGCTCGTGGGGCAGACGCCTGGGCACTCCGGCGTTCCTCGCGGGACCCCTGCTGATGTTCGGAGCGCTGGCGGCGGAGCGCACCGGGGCACCGTTCCTGCTCCAGCAGGTCCTGGCGTGGCCGGGCTTCCTGTGGATGGCGTTCGCGCTGTACCTGCTCCTGGCGTTGCTGGTGGGGGAGCTAGTACGCCCGCTGTTGAACCGGTGGCCAGCGAGCGAATCAGCCCGTCCGGCGCTTGAGGACGAGGCGCGAAGCGCCAACGAGGCGGGGAAAGGGGCGCAGCCCCAGCCGACGGGCCCCGGCGGTGACCTGCCCCGCCGCGTCTTCGTGGCCAGAACGGTAGCCGCGGGCGCAGCCACCGTGGCGGCGGCGACCGTGGGCTACGGCACGTACGAGGTGCTCCGAGGCCCCCGCGTGAAGCGGATCACCGTCCCCCTGGCCAAGCTGCCGCGTGCGGCGCACGGCTTCCGGATCGCCGTCGTCAGCGACATCCACTTGGGCCCGGTGCTCGGTGAGGGCTTCGCCCGGCGCGTGGTGGACACCGTCAACTCCACCCAGGCCGACCTCATCGCGATCGTCGGCGACCTGGTGGACGGGGACGTCGAGGACCTCGCGGGCGCCGCCCGCCCGCTCGCGGACCTGCGCGCACGCCACGGAAGCTTCTTCGTCACGGGCAACCACGAGTACTTCTCCGGCGCCGAGCAGTGGGTGGAGCACGTCCGCTCGCTCGGCCTGCGCCCCCTGGAGAACGCCCGCACCGAACTGCCGTACTTCGACCTCGCCGGAGTCAACGACGTACAGGGCGAGGACGAGGGCCAGGGGCCCGACTTCGCCAAGGCGCTCGGCGACCGGGACCGCACGCGTGCCTCGGTGCTCCTCGCCCACCAGCCCGTGGTCATCCACGACGCCGTCGAGCACGGCGTCGACCTCCAGCTCTCCGGCCACACCCACGGCGGCCAGCTCTGGCCCAACAACGTCGTCGCCGACCTCGCCAACCCCACGCTCGCGGGCCTGGAGCGCTACGGCGACACCCAGCTGTACGTCACCCGCGGCGCCGGGGCGTGGGGCCCGCCCGTCAGGGTGGGGGCCCCGTCCGACATCACGGTGGTGGAGCTGGCGTCGCGTGCGGCGTGAGCAGGGCGACCGGCTCCCGCGGCTCCTTCGGGCGCGGCCGCGACGGCGGTGACGGCACGCGCGGGAGGCTGACCACGACGGTCAGGCCCTCGCCCGGTGCCGTGCGGAGCTGGACGCGGCCGCCGTGGGCCGCCACCACGCCCTGCACGATGGCCATGCCGAGCCCGCTGCCCCCGCTGCGGCCCGTACGGAAGAAGCGGTCGAAGACCCGGGCCGCGTCCTGTTCGCCGAGCCCCGGACCCTCGTCCGCCACGGTCAGGCACACCACCTGGCCCCGCCGCTCAAGGCCGAGCCGCACCGGGGTCTCGGCGGGGGTGTGGGCGCGGACGTTGGCGAGCAGATTGGCGAGGACCTTGCGCAGGCCCTGCTCGTCCGCCCGGACGAGGATCGCGCCGTCCGCGCACACCGTGAGCGGACGGCCCGGGTCCTGCGCCCGCAGGTCGTCGGCCGCGTCCCGCACCAGACGGCTCAGGTCGACGGGGCGCAGGCGGAGCTCGGGCTGCTGGTCGAGGCGGGCCAGGGTGAGCAGCTCCTCCACGAGGTGGTTCATGCGGTCGGTCTCGGCGTTGACGCGGCACCAGGCGCGGCTCCGGTCCTCCGGGGTGGTCAGCATGCCGTTGTCGTAGAGCTGGAGGTAGCCGCGGATCGCGGACAGCGGGGTGCGCAGCTCGTGCGAGGCGTCCGCGACGAACTGCCGCAGCTGGGCCTCGCTGCGCTCACGGGTCGCGAAGGCCGCCTCGACCTGCTGGAGCATGGAGTTGAGCGCGAGCCGCAGCTGCTCGGTCTCCCGCACCTCGGTCCGGCTGCGGGGCACGCGCCGCTTCAGATCGCCCTCCGCGATCGCGGAGGCCGTCTCGACCATGTCCTCCAGGGGCCGCAGGCGTCGGCTCGCGGACATCATCGTGAGGACGGCGAGCAGCGCGAGCAGCAGCACGCCGAAGGCGAGGTCGACCCGGAGCGCCTGGCGCACGCTCGCGTGCACGTCCTCCGTGGAGGTGGCGATGACGAGGACCGTGCCGTCGGCGATCCGCATGCCGAGGGCGCGGTAGGAGTCGCCGCCCAGCCGTACGTCGCTCGGCGTCTCCTTGTCCGCGAACTCCTGCGCGTCGCCGACGGCTTGGGCGAGCTGGAGCTGGAGCTCCGTCGAGCCGACGTACCCGAAGTTGACGGGCCTGTCGTCGATGTCGACCGCGACGAACAGCGAGGAGGAAGGCGTCAGTTCGGTCTCCTTGCCGACCTGCTGGGGCAGCTCGATCAGCGACTTCTTGAAGCTGTTGATCTTCCTCAGATGGTCGAGGGTGACCGGCATGCCGCTGAACGCCGCGCGTGAGCTCTTCAGTTCGGAGTCGACGCTGTTCAGCAGGTAGTGCTTCATGCCCATGATGCTCACGGCGGTCGCGGCCGCGATGCCGAGCGCGAGCAGGACGACGTTCACCAGGGTGAGCTTGGCGCGCAGCGAGTTCCCGAAGAGCCGCCGCGGGCCGGTGTGCGCCCGCTTCCTCATGCCAGCCCGTATCCCACGCCGCGCCGCGTCGTGATCAGCGGTGGCCCCACCTGGTCGAGCTTGCGCCGCAGATAGCTGATGTACGTCTCCACGACCGTCGACTCCGCCGCGTGCTCGATGTGCCAGACGTGGCGCAGCAGTTGCTCCTTGGGCACCACCCGGCCCGCGTTGCGCACCAGGAAGCGCAGCAGGGCGTACTCGGTGGGCGTGAGCTGCACCTCGCGGCCGCCCCTGCGCACCAGGTACGTCGTCTCGTCCAGCTCCAGGTCGCCGTAGCGCAGCGGCGGCCGCTGCGGCAGCACGTCGCCGGGCCGGGTGCGGCGGAGCACCGCGCCGATGCGGGCGACGACCTCGTCGATGTGGAACGGCTTGGTGATGTAGTCGTCGGCGAAGCCGAGGGCGCCGACGACCTCCGTCGGCGCGTCGCGGGCGGTGAGGAACACCAGGGCGAGGTCGGGCCTGCGCGCGCGCAGTTCACGCCCGAGCGCCCGGCCGTCGCCGTCCGGCAGCATCACGTCCAGGAGCGCGCAGTCCGGCCGGGTGCGCTCGGTGAGCGCGAGGGCCTCGCGGACGGAGCCCGCCGTCATCACGTCGAAGCGGTGGAAGCGCAGGGTGAGGCTGAGGACGTCGGCGATGCTCGGCTCGTCCTCCACGACGAGCACGGTGGCCGCGCCCGCCACGGGGGCGGCCTCTGCGACAGATGTTCCCCGGGGATCCTCGGCGTGGCTCATGTCCCCAGTATCGGGGTGCTCGTTGTACCGGGGGGCCGCTCCGTGGTTTGGAGTTGCTTGAGAATCCCGGCCTTTGCCGCGCGCACGGTCCGTCCGCCGCTGATGCTGGGGGTCCTTCGCGCGTGCGAAGGGGCCGCGGGGCCGGGCGGCGGCGGACGGCACGGCCCGGCGAAGAGACCGGGCCGTCGGGACGAAGGGGCGTACATCGTGGTCGCATGGGCACGCTGGTGCTACCGGCACCGGCTGGTGGTCCTGGTGCTGTGGGTGACGGCACTGGTCGGTCTAGGGGCCGTCGGCGGCTCCGCGGGCACCGACTACGCGAACGTCTTCTCCGCCCCCGACACGGACTCCACGCGCGCCGGTGACCTGATGGAGAAGGCGTTCCCCCAGCGCAGCGGCGACACGGACACCGTGGTGTGGAAGACCGCGCGGGGCTCGGCGCGGGACGCCGCCGTGCGCGGCCGGATCGAACCGGTGCTCGCCGAGATCGCCGGGATGAAGGGCGTCGGCGAGGTGGCGGGCCCGTACGCGCCGGGGCCGGAGGCCGCCGCCCGGGTCAGCCGCGACGGACGCGTCGCGTACGCGCAGATCACCTTCACCGAGCAGGCCAACGAGGTCTCGAAGAGCCTCGTCGAGGACGTCGTCGACACCGCGCGCTCCGCCGCCCGCCCGGGCCTGCGGGTCGAGCTCGGCGGCCAGGCCGTCGCCCGCATCCAGGAGCCGCCCGCGGGCACCGCGGAGGCCGTCGGCATCGCGGCCGCCGCCGTGGTGCTCTTCCTCGCCTTCGGCTCGCTCTTCGCGATGCTCCTGCCGATCCTCACCGCCGTGTTCGCCGTCGGCGCCGGGCTGCTCGCCACGATGCTGCTCAGCCACGTCACGGCGGTGCCCGAAGTGGCGCCGCTGCTCGGCACGTTGATCGGGCTCGGCGTCGGCATCGACTACGCCCTGTTCATCGTCACCCGGCACCGCCGGGGCATCCTGCGCGGCCTCACCCCCGAGGAGTCGGCCGCGCGGGCCCTCGACACCTCGGGCCGCGCCGTGCTGTTCGCGGGCGGCACCGTGTGCGTCGCGCTCGCCGGGATGCTCGTGATGAACATGCGCTTCCTGGACGGCGTGGTCATCGCCGCGTCCCTCACCGTCGTCCTCAGCGTGCTCGCCGCCCTCACCCTGCTGCCCGCGATGCTCGGCCTGCTCGGCTCCCGCGTGCTCAGCCGCCGCCAGCGGCGCCGCCTCGCGGCCACCGGGCCCGAACCGGACGAGCCGACCGGCCTCGCGGCGCGCTGGGCCGCGGCCGTGGAGCGGCGCCCGCGCGCGGTCGCGCTGCTCGCCGTCGCGGTCATGGCGGCCCTGGCGCTGCCGCTCCTCTCCCTGCGCCTCGGCGCCACCGACCAGGGCAACCACCAGGAGTCCAGCACCACCCGACAGGCCTACGACCTGCTCGCCGAGGGCTTCGGGCCCGGCTTCAACGGGCCCCTCCAAGTCGTCGTCGCGAAGGCCGAACCGGCCGCCACCGAGGCTCTGGTGGAGCGCATCCGCGCGACGGAGGGCGTGGCGCGCGTCGCCCCCGCGACGCCCTCGGCCGACGGCGGGACCGCCGTCATCCAGGTCGTCCCCACCACCTCGCCGCAGTCCGCCGCCACGGACCGCCTGATCGACCGGCTGCGCGCCGACGTCCTTCCGCGAGCGGGCGTGGACGCGCACGTCGGCGGCGTGACCGCGGTGTTCAAGGACTTCGCCACGGTCACGGCGGACCGCCTGCCGTACTTCGTGGGCGCCATCGTCGTGCTCGGCTTCCTGCTGCTCCTCGTCGCCTTCCGCTCCCTCGTCGTCCCGCTGACGGCGGCCGTCATGAACCTGGTCGCGGCCGCCGCGTCCTTCGGCGTGCTGGTGGCGGTGTTCCAGTGGGGCTGGGGAGCGGAGGCGCTCGGCATCGCCAAGGAGGGCCCGATCACGGCGTTCCTGCCCGTCGTCATGCTGTCGCTGCTCTTCGGCCTGTCGATGGACTACCAGGTGTTCCTGGTCAGCCGCATGCACGAGGAGTGGGTGCACACCCGGGACAACGCCCGCGCGGTGCGCGTCGGCCTCGGGGAGACCAGCCGGGTCATCAACTGCGCGGCCCTCATCATGATCTGCGTGTTCTCCGCGTTCGTCCTCAGCGGCGACCTGGAGGGCGCGACGGCGGGCATCGGCCTCGCCGCGGCCGTCGCGCTCGACGCGTTCGTGCTGCGCACCGCGCTCGTCCCCGCCGCCATGCAGCTGCTCGGCCGCGCCAACTGGTGGCTCCCGCCCTGGCTCGACCGGCGCCTTCCGCACCTCGCCGTCGAGCCGCGGGACGCCGTGCCCCCGGCGCCCGAGGAGCTGGAGGCGCTGGTGGCGGCCGCCCTCGGCCCGGCGGGCCCCGCGCCGGACCCGTGTGCGGCGCCCGAGGCGTGCGCGGCCCAGGGCACGTGCGGTGCGGTCGACCCACTGACGGCCCGCGGCGACTTCTCCCCGTACGACCCGTACGACCCGTACGACGCGGCCTACGCGGCCGACGACGAGACTCCCGCCCCCGGCCTGCCCGCCCCGCAGGAGCGCGGCGCGCACGTCGTGCACGGCTTCATCATCACGCCCGACGGCGAGCCCATCCACACCGTGACCATGACCCTGCTGTCCAAGAGCGGCCGCCAGCTAGACCGCGTCTCGTCCCTGGCCGACGGCTCCTACCACCTGTCGGCCCCCGCCCCCGGCGTCTACCTCCTCGCGGCAACAGCCCCCGGCTACGCCTCCAAGGCCCGCCACATCATGCTCGGCAACGGCCCCCTGACGTACGACCTGGAACTCCTGGAGGCGGTGGGCACGGGGCCCATGCTGTGAGGCTTCGGCGGAGCGGCGGGGGTGGGAGCGGGTGGATTCGTAGCGGGGCTAGCGCTTCCCGGCTTCCAGGAGGGCCGTCACGTCCAGGGACACCTTGGCGCCGATCGAGTCGGGAAGGGCGACCATCTGGCCGGGGGCGTGGACCTGGTGGCTGGCGTAGCCGTCAGCTGCCGGGTCGGTGAGGACGTGGAGCCGCTGGTGCTTGCGGTCGACGATGACGTAGACGGGGACCTTGGCCTCGGCGTACGCGGAGACCTTGGTGCGCAGGTCCGTCTGGTAGTTGCTGGAGGTGACCTCTAGGACCAGGCGGAAGACTGTGGGGTCGTAGCAATTGTTCTCGATGTAGTGGTCGCCGTAGTCGGCGTCCACCACCGCCAGGTCCGGGATGGCGAAGTCCTCGACGCCCGTGGGCAGCCAGAGGCCGATGGCCTGCACCACTTTGCTGTCCGTCGTGTGCAGACCCGCCGAGAGGAAAGGAATCATGAGGTCGGTCAGGGCTACGGCATGAGGGCCGTCGGCGGGCGGGGTCACGAGGATCTGGCCTCCGATGATCTCGACGCGGTAGCCCGGATTGCGGTCCCTGAGCCTGTTGGCCTCGGCGATCAGCGGTCGGTCGTCGTGCGGCTGCTCGACGGATGCTGCGGACATCGCGTGCCTCCTGTGGGCTGGTGTCGAGAGCATCATCGTAGGACGAACCAGGCCCGGGCGTCCGGAGCCGAATCGTTCACCAGAACGAGTGAGGGCCCCGCCCCCGGTGCGGAACCGGGGAGCGGGGCCCTCACTGCGGGCCGGGCCGGAGGCTCAGAAGCGGCGGGTGATCAGGGCGCGCTTGACCTCCTGGATCGCCTTCGTGACCTCGATGCCACGCGGGCAGGCGTCCGTGCAGTTGAACGTGGTGCGGCAGCGCCACACGCCGTCCTTGTCGTTCAGGATCTCCAGGCGCTGCTCGCCCGCCTCGTCACGGCTGTCGAAGATGAAGCGGTGCGCGTTCACGATCGCGGCCGGGCCGAAGTACTGGCCGTCGTTCCAGAACACCGGGCACGAGGACGTGCAGGCGGCGCAGAGGATGCACTTCGTCGTGTCGTCGAAGCGCTCGCGGTCCTCGGCGGACTGCAGGCGCTCGCGCGTCGGCTCGTTGCCCTTGGTGACCAGGAAGGGCATCACGTCGCGGTAGGCCTGGAAGAACGGCTCCATGTCCACGACGAGGTCCTTCAGGACCGTCAGGCCCTTGATGGGCTCGACCGTGATCGGCTTCGACGGGTTGATGTCCTTGATCAGGGTCTTGCAGGCCAGGCGGTTCTTGCCGTTGATCCGCATGGCGTCCGAGCCGCAGATGCCGTGCGCGCAGGAGCGGCGGAACGTCAGCGAGCCGTCCAGATCCCACTTGATCTTGTGGAGACCGTCGAGCACGCGCTCCTTCGGGTCGATCTCCAGCTGGAAGTCCTGCCAGGTCGCCTCCGCCGAGACCTCCGGGTTGAAGCGGCGGATCCGGAAGGTGACGGTGATGAGGTGGGACGAGGCCGCGGCGTCCGCCTCGACCTTGTCCATCGTCGGGGTTGCCATCAGTACTTACGCTCCATCGGCTGGTAGCGGGTCTGGACGACCGGCTTGTAGTCGAGGCGGATCGAGTCCTTGCCGTCGTCGGCGACCTCGCGGTACGCCATGGTGTGGCGCATGAAGTTGACGTCGTCGCGGTTGGGGTAGTCCTCGCGGTAGTGACCGCCGCGGGACTCCTTGCGGGCGAGGGCCGAGACCGCCATGACCTCGGCGAGGTCGAGCAGGTTGCCCAGCTCGATGGCCTCCAGGAGGTCGGTGTTGAAGCGCTTGCCCTTGTCCTGGACCGAGACGTTCTTGTAGCGCTCGCGCAGCTCGGCGATCTTCTCGACGGCCGTCTTGATGGTCTGCTCCGTGCGGAACACCATCACGTTGGCGTCCATCGTCTCCTGGAGCTCCTTGCGGATCTCCGCGACCCGCTCGGTGCCCCGGGAGCCGCGCAGCTGCTCGACCAGGTCGGCCACGAGCTGCGCCGGGTTCTCCGGCAGCTCCACGAAGTCGGCCTTCGCGGCGTACTCCGCGGCGGCGATGCCCGCGCGGCGCCCGAAGACGTTGATGTCGAGCAGCGAGTTGGTGCCCAGGCGGTTGGCGCCGTGGACGGAGACGCAGGCGACCTCGCCAGCGGCGTACAGGCCCGGGACGACGGTGGTGTTGTCCGCCAGGACCTCACCCTCGACGTTCGTCGGGATGCCGCCCATGGCGTAGTGCGCGGTCGGCTGGATCGGGATCGGGTCCGTGTAGGGCTCGATGCCGAGGTAGGTGCGCGCGAACTCCGTGATGTCCGGGAGCTTGGCGTCGAGCTGCTCCGGCGGGAGGTGCGTGAGGTCGAGGTAGACGTGGTCGCCCTCGGGACCGCAGCCGCGGCCCTCGCGGATCTCCGTGTAGATGGAGCGCGAGACGACGTCACGGGACGCGAGGTCCTTCATGACCGGCGCGTACTTCTCCATGAAGCGCTCGCCGTCCTTGTTGCGGAGGATGCCGCCCTCACCGCGGGCGCCCTCCGTGAGCAGGATGCCCATGCGCCAGATGCCGGTCGGGTGGAACTGGAAGAACTCCATGTCCTCAAGGGGCAGCCCGCGCCGGTAGCAGGCCGCCTGGCCGTCGCCGGTGAGGGTGTGCGCGTTGGAGGTCACCTTGAAGAACTTGCCGGTGCCGCCCGAGGCGTAGATGACGGCCTTCGCCTGGAAGACGTGGATCTCGCCGGTGGCCAGCTCGTACGCGACGACGCCCGCGCTCTTCTTGACGCCGTCCTCCTCCACGATGAGCTGGTCGAGGACGTAGAACTCGTTGAAGAACTCCACACCCTCCTTGACGCAGTTCTGGTAGAGGGTCTGGAGGATCATGTGGCCGGTGCGGTCCGCGGCGTAGCAGGACCGGCGCACCGGCGCCTCGCCGTGGTTGCGGGAGTGACCGCCGAAGCGGCGCTGGTCGATGGTGCCGTCCGGGGTGCGGTTGAACGGCAGGCCCATCTTCTCCAGGTCGAGGACCGCGTCGATGGCCTCCTTCGCCAGGATCTCGGCGGCGTCCTGGTCGACCAGGTAGTCACCGCCCTTGATCGTGTCGAAGGTGTGCCACTCCCAGTTGTCCTCCTCCACGTTGGCGAGCGCGGCGGCCATGCCGCCCTGCGCCGCGCCGGTGTGGGAGCGGGTGGGGTAGAGCTTGGTGAGCACGGCGGTGCGGCTGCGCTTCGTCGCCTCGATGGCGGCGCGCATGCCGGCGCCGCCCGCGCCGACGATGACGGTGTCGTACTTGTGAATCTTCACTGGGGTCGCCTCGGCTTTAGCGGATGTTCGGGTCGAAGGTGAAGATCACCAGCGTGCCCAGGAGGATGGTGAACACCGTGGCGGTGTACAGCAGGCCCTTGAGCCACAGGCGCGTGTTCGGACGCTCCGCGTAGTCGTTGATGACCGTGCGCAGGCCGTTCGCGCCGTGCAGCATGGCGAGCCACAGCATCAGCAGATCCCAGACCTGCCAGAACGGGGACGCCCAGCGGCCCGCGACGAACGCGAAGCCGATCTTCGAGACACCGCCGTCGAGCACCAGCTGGATCAGCAGGTGCGTGATGACGAGGACGACGAGGACGACGCCGGACAGGCGCATGAACAGCCAGGCGGCCATCTCGAAGTTGCCGCGGGTGGCGCGAGGCGTCTTCGACGTGCGCTTGCGGGGGGCCTCGATGACGGGCGCGGGGTGGTCGGCGTCGTAGAGGGAGTCACCCTCGACGGGGCCCACTCCGGACTTCTCAAGCGTGGTGTCGGACATGTCTGGCCTCAGCTCCCGAACAGTTCACGGACGGCGTGGCCGAGGACCGGGTACAGCGCGCCCACCATCAGGACGACCCAGATGCCCACGACGGTCCAGAGCATCTGCTTCTGGTAGCGCGGGCCCTTCGACCAGAAGTCGACGGCGATCACACGCAGGCCGTTGAGCGCGTGGAAGAGGATGGCGGCGACCAGGCCGTACTCGAGGAGCGCGACGATCGGCGTCTTGTAGGTCGCCACGACCTCGTCGTACGCCTCGGGGGAGACACGGACGAGAGCGGTGTCGAGGACATGTACGAACAGGAAGAAGAAGATGAGGACACCGGTGACTCGATGAGCCACCCATGACCACATGCCTTCCCGGCCGCGGTACAGCGTTCCAGCCGGCACGGAAGAACCCTCCGGGAGCGGGGATTGGGGCCGGCCGGCTTCTCTGTCGGACGAGCCCGGCCGGGTACGGTCCACCGGCCGCTCGTCATCGTATCGACGAGTTGTCGGCTCCCTCGCCCGGGGTCCTCGGGTGTGATCAAACAGGCAATCAAACTGGTACGTACGGGCTATCGCTGCGCGTCGCGCGGGGCGGATCCGGCTGCCGGGACGGGCGCGGAACGGAAATATCCGGCCAGTTGTGAACGAGTCGGGTGAGTCGGGCACGAGCCGTGCGCCGCAGCTCGTCCGCGGCCACCGCGAGCTCCTCCTCCCGGTCGTTGCCGAGCCGGTCGCGCAGCGAGGCGAGCAGGTGGTCGAGGGCCTCGCTGGGCGCGGTGGCGTCCAGGCAGATCACGAAGGCGTGGCCGAAGCGGCTCTCGTAGGCGGCGTGGGCGGCGCGCAGGGCGGTGGCCGCGGCGGTGTAGGCGCTGCCCGGCGCCACGGCCGGTTCGAACCGCTCGGCGGCCAGGGCCTCGGCGAGGTCGGCGGGGGTCAGGTCGTACGCGGCCTCGTCGGCGGCGGCGAGCAGCGCGTCGAGGTCGGGGTAGGGCCGGTGGGCGGCGAGCCTGCGGGCCCAGTGGCTGCTTCCGCAAGCGGTCAGAAGGGTGCGCTGGGCCTCGTCGGCGGACGCGGTGTTCAGGGGCTCCAGCGGTCCCGGAGACGCCGGAGGTCCCGAGGGGGCCGGTATGGCGCGGTGCGACGGCAGGGGGGCTCCTCGGCGGAGGGCAAACGGGTGAGTGACGGGGCGCCACGCTATCGGGGTGGCGGGAGGGGTGTCCGTGCGCTCTGTGGAATCGGCGCGGCGAATTCATCCGGATGGGAGAGTTTGGCGGCACCGAGTGGACGGGCGGGGCCGGGGAGACGGGGCTTAGCGTGGGGGTGTGGACGCCTTGATACGCGTGCGAGCCGTGGGGGCGGTGCGAGCCGTCCGAGTCGTGGGGGCGGTGCGAGCCGTCCGAGCCGCGGGGGTCCCGCGGGCCGCGACAGCCGACGCTGACGGAGGTGACCGGCGGTGACGCGGCGGCGCGCGGCCCTCATCGGCGGAGGCGTCGTCGCGGCCGGTGCCGTGGTCGTGGCCCTGGTGGCGTGGCCCGACGGCGGCGGCAGCGACGGCGGGCGGCGGAGCGGCCGGGCCCCCACCTCCGCCGAGCCCTCGCGGTCCTACGCCCTGTCCAAGGCCCCGCGGACCATCCCCGCCGTGCGCGAGCACACCCCCGCCCGCGGCCCCGGCTGGCGCCCCGGGCCCGGGGGCCGCGTGGTCGTGGGCGCCCCGGAGCTGCGTGACGAGGCCCGGCTCCTCGCCGGTGAGCTGCGGCTGCGGTACGGGGGCGAGGCGCGGCCCCGCCGGGGCGACGTACGGCTCGACCTGGAGGACGGCCCGGCGGGCGGGAACCCGGAGGCGTACACGCTCACCGTGAAGGACCGGATCGTCCGCATCGGCGCCCCCGCGCAGGCGGGCGTCTTCTACGGCACCCGCACCCTGAAGCAGGCCGTGCGCGCCGACGGCGCCGCGCCCGAGGGCGTCGTACGGGACGCGCCCGCGAAGCCGCGGCGCGGGTTCATGGTCGACATCGCGCGCAAGCCCTTCTCGGCCGAGTGGATCGAGCGGCGCGTGACGGAGCTCGGCGACCTCAAGTACAACGAGCTGGGCCTGCACTTCTCCGACGACCAGGCGTTCCGGGTCGCCTCGGAGTCGCACCCGGAGGTGGTGTCGGCCGACCACCTCACCAAGGAGCAGGTGCGCCGCATCGTCGACCTCGCCGCGAGCCGCCACATCACGGTCGTGCCGGAGATCGACTCGCCCGGGCACCTGGGCGCGGTCCTCAAAGCCCACCCGGACCTCCAGCTGCGCGACACCCGGGGCGTGGCGACGCGGGGGGCCGTGGACATAGCGAATCCGAAGGCGGCCCGGATCGTAGACGACCTCCTGCGCGAGTACGGCGAGCTGTTCCCCGGCGGGCAGTGGCACATCGGCGCCGACGAGTACCAGGCCCTGGTCGTCCGCGACCCGGAGGCGTCCTATCCGCGCCTGGCCGCGGCCGCGCGCGAGCGGCTCGGCCCCGGCGCCCGGATCCAGGACCTGGCGACGCGGTGGCTGAACGACCGGGCGCGGGCGGTCGGCCCGGCGCGCGCGGTCCGGGCCTGGAACGACGGCTTCTTCCGCGGCGGCGTCACGGCTGTCGACGAGCGCGTCGAGGTCGCGTACTGGACCGGCAAGGAACTCGGCGCCCGCGACCCCGTGGAGTACCTGCGCGGGGGCCGCGAGGTCGTCAACTACAACGACGAGTACCTCTACTACGTCCTGGGGGAGCCGAACGACTTCGCCTACCCCACCGGGCAGCGCGTCTACGAACAGTGGACGCCGCGCGTCCTGCGCGGCACCCGGCCGGTCGACGCGGCGTACGACGACCGGATCCTCGGCGGGGTCTTCGCCGTCTGGTGCGACCTCGCCGGGGCCCAGACGCAGGAGCAGGTGGCCCGGGGCATCCGGATGCCGCTGCGGGCGACGGCGCAGAAGCTGTGGGACGCGCGGCGGCCCTCGCTGCCGTGGCGCGGCTTCGTGGACCTCGCGGGGCGGGTGGAGAGCGGCGGCTGACGGCCCGCCGGAGTTTGAGGACACGCCTGTGCGGGCCACCTAGGGGGGAAAGGGGCACGGCCCTCTAGGGTGTGCGGCCACGGCAGCACAGGCACGGGTGCGAGTACGACGGGGGCGGGGATGGGTTACTGGGGCTATTACGTCGTGGGGAGGAGCGCGCGTCCACTGGGGGAGTGCGCGGCGCTCGCGGGGGCGCGGGACGAGCTCGAACTCCTGGAGCGGCGGCCCGACGGCTGGCAGGTGTGGGAGTGCCCGAGCAAGGCCACCGAGGAGGCCAGGGACGTCGGGAGCATGAACGCGCTCGCCGCGGAGACCGGCGCGCCCGCCCTCTTCGGCTATGTGATGGACAGCGACTGCGTGGTCGTCGAGGCGGCCGCGCCGGAGAGCGGCGTGTGGACGACGTGCCTGGCGCGGGACGCGATGGCCGGGTACCTGGCCGCGAGCGACCTGACGGTCGAGGACTACTTCCTGGAGCCGCGCGACGCCGCCGAGCGCGCCGTCGCTTGGGCCGCCGAGGCGGACCGCACCGCGCGCTCCGCGGCGCTGCTCGACGTGCTGCGCGCCGATGCCGAGCCGTCCGCGGAGCAGTTGTTCTTCCGGTTCCTCGACCGGCTCGGGGTGCTGCCGCAGTAGCCCCGGCCCACCAGCGCTTTTCGGCCGCAGTGACGGAAACGGGCCGTCGGACGCTGTAAGGGCATGTGAAGCCAGAAGAGTCACGTGCGAGCTTGGTGGAACTGATCGCCCAGGCCGATGAGACAGCTCTCGCCGCGAGCGGGCTCGCCTGCCTCGACCGGTGCGTGCCGCTGTTCGGCGACGGCGTCGACGAACAGGTCCTGCGACCGCTGTGGGCGAACCTCGCGCACGGCACGGCGTGGGACGGGGCGCTCGCCGGGGCGCGGCGGGCGCTGGCGGCGGGGGAGGGCGGGGCCGGGCCCGCGTGTCCGGGGGGCGGTGAGGCGGCGGCCCTCGCCCGGCGCATGCTCGCCGCCGTGCCCGCGCGGCGCACCGCGGGCGCGCTGCGGACCTGGGCCGACGGCTGCTCCGCCGCCGCGCTCCAGGTCCACCGCCTGCTCGACACCACCGACGAGGGCCCCCGGCGGCGCGTGGCCCCGCTGGTCGCCGCCGAGCTGCGCCGCCAGATACGCGTCCTGGAACTCCTCGCCGGGAGCGCCCCCGGCGGCGGCCTGCGCCAGGTGCTCGACGTGTCGACGGAGGGCCGCCGGGTGCTGCGAGCAGCGGTATCCCGCCGCGCGAGGAGCACCCCTTAGGGAAGCGCCCCTCAAGGGGCGCGGGGAACTGCGCGAGCAGCCACGACGCACCCGCAGACGGGTCACGGCGCGGATGACTACGGCGCGAGCACCTGCCCAAGGTGCGCCCCCGCAGGAGTCCCGACCTGGGCCCGCGCGTAGTAGACCCCGCTCGTCCGCACGACAGTGCCATCGGCCCCGGTGTCGAGCTGAAGCACCGTCCCGTCGCCCTTGTCCTCCCCCTCGGCCCCGACCGCGAGGTCAGGGTGGCCGTTGCCGTCGAAGTCGCCGAGCGAGACCGAGGAGCCAAGCCGGTCGCCGCTCTCCGTGACACCGGGGACATCCGGTTCGTCCTGGCTGACAGCCAGCGCCCCCGCACCGGTCAGGCCCGAGCGCGAGCCCTTGAGCAGCAGGGACGTGCCCGCGTCCGTACGGGCCTTGCCCGCGCGCGTGATGTCCTCGCCCGGGGCGCCGGTGAGCACGTCCGCGCAGCCGTCGCCGTCCACGTCGGCCGCCGCGACCGACCAGCCCATCGCGTCGCCCGCCTCGGCCGCGCCGGGCACCCCGGCCGTGGCCTGGTGGACGGTCCGCGCGCCCGTGCTCGTGAGGCCGCCGGAGCCGCCGTTGACGACCGTGACCTGGCCGCCCGCGTGCGCGTCCGACTCGGCGGTGTACGGCTGGCCGATGACCAGGTCGTCGTAGCCGTCGCCGTTCACGTCGGCCGCCGCGACCGAGCGGCCGCCGGGGGTGGCGATCGTGCCGACCCGGCTGAGGCCCGAGCGGGTGCCCCGGAACCAGACGGCCTTGGCCCGGCCCGCCGGGTCCCGGTAGGAGAGGGCCACGTCCGCGTACCCGTCGTGGTTGAAGTCGCCGGACGCGGCGGCGGGGAAGGAGATCGCCTGCTCGGCGGAGGTGATCGTGCCCGCCGCCTCCTGGTCCGCCGAGAACCGCGCGGCCCAGCTGCCGCCCGTCCCGGTGGCCGCGGCGAACACGTCCGCCCTGCCGTCCTTGTTGAAGTCGCCGACGGCCACGGCCGAGCCGAAGCGCGCGCCGCCGTACGCGAAGTCCTCCGACAGCTGCATGTCCGTGCCCGAGGCGTAGTCCGGGCCGTACAGCATGGTGACCGCGCCCCGGTCCTTGTGGCCCGCGGTGTCGTCCTCGCCGGGCGCGCCGATGACGAGGTCCGGGTGGCCGTCGCCGTTCAGATCGCCCCGGGCGGTGGCGGCGGCCCACTCGTCGCCCGGCTCGTCCAGGCCGGGGACGCCGGGGCTCGACTGCGTGAGGTTCTTGCGCGCGGTGGCGTCGGGGCCGTCGGCGGCGCCCGGCAGGACGGTCAGGGCGCCCGTGGAACCGCCCGCCCGGGGCATGCCCGCCACCAGGTCCGCGGCGTCGGCCGCAGTCGCGGTGCCGGTCGCGGCGCCGGTGGCCGCGTGCGCCACCGCTCCCGTGCCGCTGACGGCGGCGCCGCCGAGGACGACGCTGCCCACGGCGAGCCAGGCCTTGTGCTTGAGGGTCACGTACCCCACCCCTTGAGAACTCCTGAGCTCGTGTAGCGAACTCCCGCTGAATCAACGAGTTCGTAAGACTTATGGGCGGGGCGGAGGGTTGTACGGGGTGGCGGGAAACGGCGCGTGATGTATCCCGCACGCCTGTGGTGTGACATCCGAGCGCTCCTGTGCGCAGGGTTCATGAGAAACGTATGAGAAGGCCGACGGACACGCGGACACGTGGGCGCGCGGGCAGAGCGGGGCGGAGACGGTGGGAACTGTGGGGCTCAGGGCGCGGCACGGTACTCGGGGCGGCGCGCGCCGCCGGTGGACGCGGGCGGCGGCCCTCGCGCTCGTGGCCGGTTCGCTCGCGTCGGCGACGACGGCCTGCGGCGGCGAGCGGGAGCCGGTGCGCCTGAGCGGCGGCACGTTCGAGAAGGAACTGCCCCGCGACGAGGCGCGCGGCCAGCAGCTCACCCTGCGGGCCCTGGAGCTGATGAAGGCGACGCACTCGATGCGGATCAACGTCGCCCAGACCAAGGGGTCCGTGGCGGCAGGCACCGCGCGGCGCCAGGAGGTGACGCTGCACGTCGACCGGGAGAGCAACTGCACCGGCACGGTCGAGGAGGGCATCATGCGCGGCGACCTGATCATGATCGAGGGGCGCACGACGTATGTGCGCTTCCAGGACTCCTCGCTCGACGCCCTCGGCTCGCTGGCCCGGCAGCGCGGCCCCGCGGTCGCCGCGCAGATGGAGCGGCGCATCGGGCTGCTGCGCGGGAAGTACGTGAAGTTCCCCACGGGCGACGGGAGTTCGGGCCGACGCGTGATGCCGTCGGCGCAGTGCGACCTGGACGAGGTGCTCGGCCACCTCGACGGCGTGGGCGGCACCACCACCATCCGCGCCCAGGACGCGACGTGGCGCTACGGCCGCCGGGTCATACCCCTCGTGGAGCGGCAGGACGGCACGGACACCACCGTCTACGTCGCGGCGCGGGGCAAGCCGTACCTGGTCGCGATGGAGCTGGAGGAGACCGGCGGCGACCGCATGACCATGCGGATCTCCGACTACGACAAGCCGGTCGAGGCGAAGGCCCCACCCGCCGCCCAAACGATCGACGCCAGCGAACTCCAGGGCTTCGGCAACGGCACCGGCCTCTTCCAGGTCTGACCCACCGCCCCGGAGAACACGTGGGAACGGCCGGGGCCGCCACCCCCCACAGGAGAGGCCCCGGCCGTCACACGGCACGAACCGCGTGGCGGTCCGTACTCCCTACTGCGTCGGGGGTGCGTTTTCTGTCACACCTCACGGAGTCACCCGCTAGTTGCGGGTTGTACAAACATGGACGTGCACGGCTTTCACGCCGTAGCGTGCAGTTTCGCGCCGTGTCGCGACCCATCACCGTGGGCCGCTTCCGGGCGGACCGCGAGCGGCGGACGGCGCGCCATGAGACCCGTGAGAGCCGCGCCTGGCCAGGCGCAGAGGGGCCCGCAGTGCAGGGGGAGGACGACGCCGAGCTGACCGCCGCCGTGCTCGCGGCGCAGGCCGGGGACGAGACCGCGTTCCGGACGGTGTACCGCGCCGTGCACCCGCGGCTGCTCGGCTACGTACGGACGCTCGTCGGTGATCTCGACGCCGAGGACGTGGCGTCCGAGGCGTGGCTGCAGATCGCCCGTGACCTCGACCGGTTCAGCGGCGACGCGGACCGGTTCCGCGGCTGGGCGGCGCGCATCGCCCGCAACCGCGCCCTGGACCACATCCGCATGCGCGGGCGCCGCCCCGCGATCGGCGGCGACGAGACCGAGCTGACCGGAAAGCCCGCCGACGCGGACACCGCGGGCGAGGCCATGGAGTCGCTCGGCACCGACGCGGCGCTCGCGCTGATAGCCCAGCTCCCGCAGGACCAGGCGGAGGCCGTCGTGCTCCGGGTCGTCGTCGGCCTGGACGCGAAGAGCGCGGCCGAGACGCTCGGCAAACGCCCCGGAGCGGTGCGTACCGCGGCCCACCGCGGGCTCAAGCGGCTCGCCGAACTGATGGGCGCCGACGACGCCGCGCGGGCGCGCGGGCTCGGCGCCGTACCCCCGCAGCCGGACCCGCACGGACGCGCGGTGCCCCCGTCCCCCTGTGTGACGCATTCGCGTACGCGGACGCAGAAGGACATGTGATGGCCGACGAGCAGGACAAGTGGCTGGACCGTGTCGCGGCGGAGCGTTTGCTGCGCGGCGAGCGGCTCGACGGCATCGGCGATCACGACCGCGAACGGGCCGAGCGGCTCGCCCAGGCCCTCGCCGCGCTGTCCGCGGGCAAGCCCGCGAAGACCGGTGAGGACGGCGAACTCCCCGGTGAGTGCGGCGCGTTGGCCGCCTTCCGGGCGGCGCGGAGCGGGCAGACGTTCGCGTCCGGCGCGGCAGGGGCCGCTGGGGCCACCGGGGCCGCTGGTGCGGTCGGTACGGGCGCGGGCGCGGCCTCGGGCGGTGTGCCCGGCGGCGCCCCCGACCCGGTCGACGCACCCGTGCGGATCGGCGGCTCCGCCGCCGTGCCCCGGCCCGTGCGCTGGGGGCGCCCCCTGCGGCTCGGCGTCGCGGCGGCGCTCGCGGCCTGCATGGCCGGTGGGGTCGCGGTCGCGGCGGGCACCGGTGTGATCCCCTCCCCGTTCCACCGGGCCGACCGGGCGCCCGCCACCAGCGCGTCCCCGGTGCAGACGCCCGACCGGCCGCTGCGCAGCCCCTCGACGGACGCCGCCGCGCCGCCCGACGAGCTGCCCGACGAGGAGGACTCCCCCCTCGGCGACGACACGTCCGCCGAGCCGGACCCCTCGGCGACGTCGGCGGGGCCCGAGCGCTCCGCCGCCCCGGACGACGGCCGCGACCGGGGCGCCACGGGCTCGCCCGGCACGGACGCCGTCGACCCGGGCGAGGACGGCAAGCGCAACGACCGCAAGTGGTACAAGCACGTGGTCTCCGCCTGCCGGGACTACCGCAGCGGCGGCCTCGCCACCGACAAGCGCCGCCGCCTAGAGGAGGCCGCCCGTGGCGCGGAGCGCGTGCGCGCGTTCTGTGAGCGGGTCCTGGACGGCAAGGGCAAGGGCAAGGACAAGGACCGGGACCAGGACGACGACAAGCCCGGCCGCGGGAACGGTGGCGGCAACGGGCACGGCAATGACGGGGACGACGAGGACGACGACCACGGTGGTGGGCATCTGCCCGGCGGAGGCCACCACGGGGGCCGCCCCGGGGGCGGCAGCCAGGTTCCGCCCGTCACCCTGCCGCACCGTCCCCGGCCCGTCCCGTCGTACACGGCGGCCCCGGTCTTCTGACGCCGCCCCCCCCGCTGACGCGGCGTCCCCCGAACCCGCCCGCGCCCTTTGTCGCGCTGGCGCGCTCGTCCTCAAACTCCCCCAAGCCCTTAAGGAGCAGGGGGTACCCCCTCGACGGGCTGGATACCCACGGTGCGCGCCGGAGACTTCCAGCCCGTCCGGCGTTTGAGGACGAGGCGCGGAGCGCCGATGACGTCGGCCGGGCCCACCGCCACGGTGTGACGCAAGCCGCACCCGGCCCCTGTGACACTTTCCGGCCCCCCGGCGCAGTACAGAGTGAGCCGACTGGTCATCGGCCCGCGCACGAGCCGGGGTTCCCCCCGTACCTACGGCTCCGTGCCATTGGCGCGGGCGGAATTCGTTCCCCCGATTCCGCCCGCGCCCTCACTCGCCCCATCGGCCGGACCACCGGCCACCGGCTACCGGTAGATGACCACCCGGTCCCCGTCCCGGACCTTCTTGAAGAGGTCGGCGATCCGCCCCTCGTCGCGGACGTTCACGCAGCCGTGCGACGCCCCGGCGTACCCGCGCGCCGCGAAGTCGGACGAGTAGTGCACGGCCTGGCCGCCGCTGAAGAACATGGCGTACGGCATCGGCGTGTCGTACAGGGTCGAGACGTGGTGGCGGGACTTCCAGAAGACCGTGAAGACGCCCTCGCGCGTCGGGGTGTACTCCGAGCCGAAGCGGACGTCCATCGTCGACAGGGCCTTGCCGTCGACCATCCACGTCAGCGTGCGGCTCCCCTTGCTGATGCACAGCACGCGGCCGGTCAGACAGCGCCGGTCGGGCTTCGCGGGCGGCATGCCGCCGTCCGGGTACAGGGCGTAGCGCGTCGGCTCGTCCGTCATGCGCAGGAGCCGCGCCCAGGTGCGGGTGTCCGTCGCGCCGGTCGGGGCGAGGCCCCGCTTGCTCTGGAAGCCCTTGACCGCGGCGGCCGTCGCCGGACCGTACAGACCCGTCGGGTACTGGTGGAACCAGCTGAGCTGCCGCAGCCGGGCCTGGAGCTCGCGCACCCGCTCGCCCCGCTTGCCCTGGGCCATGATCACCGGGCCCGGCGGGGGCGGCGGCGTCGTCTTCGGCGGGGGCGGGGGCGGGGTCCACGACGGCGGCGGCGTCGGCTTCGGCAGCTTGGACGGGGGCAGCTCGGCCCGCGAGACGGGGGACTTGATCTTCGGCGTGGGGGAGCGCGTGGGGGTGGGGTCGGGGGCGCGGGGAGCCGTGCGCTTCGGTGGCGCGGCCTTGGCGTCGCCCCCGCCGTCCCGCCCCGCCGTGCCGACGGCCTGCGCCGTGCATCCGCAGGCCAGGGTCAGTGCGACGACGGCACCCGCCGCCGCGCGGCCCCTGGCTTTCGCGACCCTGCTCATGGATCCCCCACGTCACCTCGTGTCACTGCGATGGCCAACCCTCCGCAGTGTTTCCCACCCGCTAAGGATTGTGAACCACGCCTCGACGAGGGCCTGTTGGGGCTCAGTGGTGCCAGGCCGAGCCGTTGACGTTGTGGATCATCCGCTGCAGGACCTTGAGCGCCCGTACGTACTCGGCGTCGTCGATGCCCTCGTGGATCTGCTGCCGGGTCTCCGACTGGCGCGCGGCGACCCGCTGCTGGAGCTCGTGACCGGCCTGCGTGCGGGCCAGTCTGCGCGCCCCGCCCTCGGTCTCCTCGGTGAGCAGCTTCCGGCGGAGCAGGGCGTCGATGTTGTGCTCGATGCCGCCCTCGCCGAACTCCAGGTAGCCGCGCAGGACCCCGACGATCTCCGCGCGGTCGCGGGGGCCGTCCACCGGGACCTGGTTGAGGACCCACCACTGCGGCTGGGTGAGGCCCTCCTCGGCGAGCATCGTGCGGATGTGGTGCACGACGGCCTGGCCAGCGGCGGAACTCCAGTAGCCGATGGGCTGGTTGACCAGCTCGGCGTCGCTGTGCGAGGGGGTGAATGCGGGCTTCGTGGCGTTCGTGTCGTTCGTCATGACCAAGAAACTAGGACCTCAAGTTTGCTTGAGGTCAACTGGCTCTGGAGATCCTTTCCACCGCGGCCCGCCCAGGCCACGTAGCCGTCCGGGCGGACGAGGAAGAGGCCCGCGCCGTAGCCGTCCAGGGATTCCGTTCGGTGGGTGCGCACCAAGTCACCGTTGACGGACGGGGGTTCGGCCTCCGCGCCCACCGCGAGGAGGGTGAAGTGCGGGCCGCGGAAGGCGTCGAAGACGCGTCCCGTGCCGAGGCGGCCGTCCGGGGCCCGGTCGCCCGCGCGGAGGCCGCCGTCCGGCAGCGGGGTCCGGGTGGCCAGGGACAGGGGCGAGTCCCGGTACTCCAGGCCGAGCTGGCGCGTGGCCGCGCCCCTGCGGGCCTGGCCGCGGTGGATGCGGGTGGACAGGTCCAGCATCCGCGCGGCGGTGGGCAGCCGCTCCTGTTCGTACGTGTCGAGCAGCGCGTCCGGGGCCCCGTGCCGCAGGACGAGTCCGAGCTTCCAGCCCAGGTTGTAGGCGTCCTGCACGCTCGTGTTGAGGCCCTGGCCGCCCGCGGGCGAGTGCACGTGGGCCGCGTCGCCCGCCAGGAACACCCGGCCCGCCCGGAAGCGGTCCGCGAGCGCCGCGCGCGGCCGGAAGTCGGAGGCCCAGCGCACCTCGGTGACGTCCTCGGCCGCCAGGTGCGTGCGCGCGGCCACGGCCTCGCGCACGCCCTCGGGCGAGGTGTCGGGCGCCCCGCCCTCGGCGAACTGGGCGGTGAGCTGGAAGTCGGGCGTGCCCGGCAGCGGGCAGAGCGCGGTGAAGCCCGTGCCGGGCGACGGCGGGAAGACGTGCCAGTTGTCGCGGTCGAGCGCGGCCTCGCGGACGCGGACGTCGGCGACGAGGATCGGCTTGGGGTCGACGGTCTCGCCCGTCATGCCGATGCCCAGCGCGTGGCGCACCGCGGAGCGGCCCCCGTCGGCCGCGACGGCGTAGGCGGCCCGGACCGCGGAGCCGTCCGCGAGGCACGCGGTGACCCCGGCCGCGTCCTGGTCGAGCCCGGTCACCTCCGTGCCGAAGGCCACCGCGCCGCCGAGCTCGGTCAGGCGCGCGTAGAGGATCTCCTGCGTGCGCCACTGCGGCAGCAGCCACGGTCCGCCGTAGGGCGCGGCCTCCGTGGCCCTCGGCTCGTCGAACATGCGGTACTCGCCCTGCCGCCTGCCCCCGTCCCACCGCATGCCCACCGGGGCCGGGCCGCCCGCCTCCAGGACGGCGCCGATCACGCCGAGGTCGTCGAGGACCTCAAGGGTGCGCGGCTGGAGCCCCTTGCCGCGCGAGCCGGGGAACAGCCCCGGGGCGCGGTCGACGACGAGCGCGGGCACGCCGCGCCGGGCCAGGTCCACGGCCAGGGCGAGGCCGGTGGGGCCCGCGCCCACGATGAGGACGTCCGTTTCCTTAACGATGTTAAGTGCCATGCCCGGAGCATGCGCTTAACGGTGTTAAATTGTCAAGGTGGCTACGACACGACTGGACCGCGCCCGCGTGGCGCGCGTCGCCCTCGACCTGCTGAACGAGACCGGCCTCGACGGGCTGACCCTGCGCGCGATCGCCCAGCGCCTCGACGTCAAGGCCCCCGCCCTGTACTGGCACTTCAAGGACAAGCAGGCCCTGCTCGACGAGATGGCGACGGAGATGCTGCGCCGCATGGCGGCGGACCTGGCGGACGGTCCCGACCCGGCCGACGGGGACTGGGGCGCCGCCCTCACCGGGGCCATGCGCGCGCTGCGCCGCCACCTGCTGCGCTACCGCGACGGCGCGAAGGTCTACAGCGGCACGCACTTCACCGACATCTCGTACGCCGCGCCGATGGAGGCCCAGCTGCACCGCCTGACCCGCGCGGGCTTCACTCCGGCTGCCGCGGCCCGCGCCTGGCTGACCGCGTACAGCTACACGATCGGCTACGTCATCGAGGAGCAGGCCACGGCCCCGGACGGCCTCGACCTCACCGCCCGCGCCGAGCGCCTGAAGGACTACCCCCTGGCCGTGGCCGCGGGCGAGGAGATGTTCCGCGGCTACGAGAACGGCTTCGAGACGGGCCTCGCGGCAGTGGTGACGGGAATCGGAGCAACTCTGCGCGGCGCCCCATCAAGCCCGTCCGGCGATTGAGGACGAGCGCGCTAGCGCGATGCGGGAACGCGAGCGGAAACGGCGGGAGGGGGAACGGGGGAGGGGGAACGGGGGGTGCGGGGCACGCGCCCCGCACCCGGCACACCCGGCCGGGGCCCGCCCGGGGCACCCGGGGCCAGCCCGGGACCAGCCCTGGGCTCAGCCCAGGGCAGCCCGCTTCAGGGACCGCGCCCGCCGCGCAACCTTCCGTACGGCCGCGTTGCGAGGAATGAACGCCAGCTGCACCGGAATCCCCCCGGGCAGCGCAAGCGCAGTAAGGCGGCGCTTCTTGAAGTACCGCCAGGTGCGGTCGCTCAGGTGCGCCGCCAGATACGCCTCGGCGGCAGGCCGCAGGCCCGGGTAGATCTTGGGCTGCATGGCGAAGCCCACCGCGCGCACCAGACCGGTCAGCGCGCGCAGGTCGGGGCGCGCGTCCTGGTGGGCGACGGCGTCCCGGTCGGCCAGGTCCGGCAGCAGGGCGTCGACGAGGGTGACCGGGACGCGGTTGCTGTTCTCGTACGGCTTCAGGCGCTCCAGGAGCAGCTCCGTACCGACGCGGGCGACGGGCAGGTCGTAGAACGCGGACGCGGTGAGCAGCGCCGTCGAGAAGCAGCCGACGACGAGCGCGGGCCGCATCCGCTGGTAGAGGACCTCCGCGAGCACCGGCGTGTCCAGGACCGTCAGCTCGACGCCGATCCGCTCGGCCTCCTTCTCCAGCTGCCGCGACCAGCGCGCCGGAGCCGTCGGGTGGGGCTTGAACACCACGCGGGTGTGGCCGAGTTCGGCGGCGCCGCGCAGCATGGCGCCGTGCAGCTCCTCCTCTTCCTCCGCGGTGAGGATGCCGAGCGCGGACAGGTACTGGCCGAGCAGCAGCGCCGGTTCGCTGATCTGGGGGAGCGCGTCGATGGCGCCCGTGTGGGACTCGTCGTCGGCGAGCTCGGCGAGGACCTTCACGAAGGTCTCGGTCGGGACGACCTCCTGCTCCACGCCGAACTCCGTGAGCAGCAGGGGCTTCAGGCCCGGCACCAGGTCGAGGTGGAGCAGCCGCCGCACCCGGGTGCCGACCAGCGGGTCGAGCTTGCTGCGGGTCGGGCCGTAGCTCATCAGGCCGTCGGCGTAGACGTCGACCGGCGCGCCCTCGAAGATGCGCGCGACCGCGAGCGCCGGGTTGACCTGGATCGACTCGACGGCCAGCTCGACCCGGTCGTCGCCGAGGCCCCAGGCCAGGCGCACGTACCGCTCCCACAGCGGCAGGTCGTCGCCGCGCGGGGACCAACCGCCCGGGTGGAACGGGGAGATGGTCTCGTTCCAGGACACCACGTCGTCGAAGCGGGTCCGCAGCTTCTCGAAGCCGGGCATCGTGGCGACGGACGGCGTGGTCTCGGGCGTCGCCGCGTTGTTGGCGATCAGCAGGACGCGCCGGTCGGCCGGGCCGAAGCGGTCGGTGTCCAGGGCGGCGGCCAGCGTGGCGATGCCGTACAGCGTGGACGCCAGGAAGATCTGCGTGGTGCCCCGGCGGTGGTCGGGCGTCGCGGCGACCATGGCGGCGGTGTGCGGATCGCGCACATCGGCCCCGGCGCCCGGCAGTCCGGCGGCGCTCACGCGGCCACCTCCCCGGCGCCGACCGGACGGCGGCGGAGGCGGCGCAGGCGGGTGGCCCGCTGGAGGTCCATGGAGTCGAGCGCCTCGTCGAGGACGCCCTGCGGCATCCGCTTGAGCGCGGCCGCGCTCAGCGTCTTCAGCTTTCGCGCCACCGCCGGCTCGAACCTTTCGATTGATCCCAAGTGATGGGAGATGATCGCGCAATATGTACGGACGGCCTTCGGGAGCAACTTGTCCGCGTCGCGGTCCTCGGCCGTCTCCCGCACCACCTGGTCGAAGGCCTTGATGAAATCGAGCTGGCGCACATCGCCGATCTGCGTGAGCGACGAGGAAACGCCGCGCCGGTAAAAGACCCCCAAGAGGCTGACCGCCGCGAACGTTTCCGCCTCGCGGTGCAGCCGCCAGATCCACGGCCGGTCCTCCGCGGTGCGCAGACCGTGGGTGAAGTGCAGCAGCCCCCGGTCCAGGAGGCGGCGGTGGTAGACGCCCGCCCAGGCGAACGCGTAGTCCACGGACGTGGAGCGGTCCGCGGGCAGTATGACGTCGCGCGGGCTCATCACCACCCCGCGCCTGCCGTACGGGACGCGGTGCACGCTGCGGGCGCGCGCCGTGCACTGCACATGGTCGGTGCGGACGAAGTCGCACCCCAACTCCTCGATGGAGGCGACCAGTTGCCCGAAGTACCCGGGCGCGAGCCAGTCGTCGCCGTCGAGGAACGTGAGGTACTCGCCGCGGGCCGCGTCCAGACCCGTGTTGCGGGCGGTGGCCAGGCCCCCGTTCTGCTCGTGTCTGAGGTGCACGGCACCGGGGAGCTCGCGCGCGGCCCGCTCCAGGATGTCCGGCGTCTCATCCGTCGAGCAGTCGTCGACGAGAATGAATTCGAAGTCGTCACGCGCGTTCGCACGCAAAGACTTCAAGGTGTCGGGCGCGTATTGCTGCACGTTGTAGAACGGCACGATGACGGAGAGCTTAACCACGTGCGAGACGTTAGGTGTCGGCCCGGCATTCGTCTTGACCCGCGGTGGGATGTCAGGTGAACGAAGCGTGGCGGAATGGTTAACCGGGCTTCCCGTCACACCTTTGCCATGCTGCTTCGCCATTCGTCGGCACGCTGTTAACCGTTTGTTGCACCTGAGTTGGGCCGCCAATCGGAATGCCTTCCTAGCGTCTTCGCTGTGCCAGTAAGCAACAAGACGACGCGGGTCGCCGTGCTCGCGGACTCCGACACCCGGTGGAAGTGGGGCGCGCTCACCGCGCGGCGCCTCGTCGGATCCACCGGCGCCCAGGCCGCCCCCCAGGACGTGCACCTCGATGGATACCTGCTGCGCGGCCGGGCCACCCCGACGCCCCGCCAGCTCGAAGAGGTCGGCGTGCGGGCGGACAGCCTGCGCGAGGTCACCGCGATCGAGTTCCTGAGCGCGATGCGGGGCCGGGCCGCGGAGTACGACGTCCTCGTGCTCGCCCTGGTCGGCGGCGGCGTCCAGGCCGTCCTTCACGGCCTCGCCCGCGACTGGGCGGGCACCCGGCGGCGGCCCGTCGTCGTCACCGGCTACGTCGGCGTCGTCTACGAGAAGCTCGCCGACGGCCTGCTGCTCCGCCACGGCGCGGACGTCGTCCTCGCCAACTCCCGCCAGGACGCGGAGCGTTTCCGCGCGGTGTACGAGGGCGTGGGCGCCGACGCCGACAGCGTCACGGAGGCCGCCCTGCCCTTCCTCGGCGGCGAGCCCTACGCGCCCCGCGACCCCTACACGGTCGTCTTCGCCGCCCAGCCCTCCGTCCCCGAGAAGCGCGCCGAGCGCACGTACCTGCTCGACCGCCTCGTCCGGCACGCGCGGCTGCACCCCGAGCGCGAGGTCCTGCTCAAGCTGCGCAGCAAGCCCGGCGAGCACACCACGCACATCGAGGAACTGCCGTACCAGAAGCTCGTCAGGGGCATGGACGCGCCGCCCAACTTCCGCCTCGTCTACGGGCACATGGGCGAGGTACTCGACCGCACCGACCTGCTCGTCACGGTCAGCTCCACGGCCGCGCTCGAAGCCCTGCACCGGCGCGTCCCGACGGCCGTTCTCACCGACTTCGGCATCCGCGAGGCGCACGGCAACCACCACTTCATCGGCTCGGGCTGCCTCGCCTCCTGGGACCAGCTCGACACCGGCCACGTCCCCGAGCCCGACCCGGCCTGGGTCGCGCGCCAAGGCGTCGCCGCCGACGGCACGTACGACACGGCCTTCGACGAGGCCCGCAAGCGGGTCGCGGAGCTCGTCGGCCGCGCGGCCGAGAGCGGCCTGCCGCCCCTTGAGCCGTACTACACCCAGGTCACGGCCCCCGGCTATCTGCCCGGCATCCTCGCCCGCCACCACCTCGGCCCCGACGGCGCGCCGCTGCCCGGCGCCCCCACGGCCGACCGCGAGCCGGGCCCCGTACGGCAGGCCGTCCGCAGCGCGGCGCGCGGCGCCTACCGGCACGGAGTGCAGCGCGTCGCGCCGGTGATCCGGCGGATGGGCGAGCTGTGACCGGGCCGCGCCCGGAGCGCCGGGCCGTGATCCCGCAGCAAGGCCAGAACCCCCCACCAGGCATCCCTGACGCACCTGGCACCACTGAAGGAGCCTCCATGTCCAAGGCCCACCCACAGGGGGCGGCGGCACGCCGCGTCCTCGCCGTCATCCCCGCGCGGGGCGGCTCCAAGGGGGTCCCGGCGAAGAACCTCGCACCGGTCGGCGGCGTACCGCTGGTGGCCCGCGCGGTCCGCGCGTGCACGGCGTCCCGCCTGGTCACCCACGTCGTCGTGTCCACCGACGACACGGTGATCGCCGAGACCGCGCGCGCGGCGGGCGCCGAGGTGGTCCTGCGCCCGGCCGCCATCGCGGGCGACACCGCGACCAGCGAGGCCGCCGTCCTGCACGCCATGGACGCGCACGAGGCGCTGCACGGCGTACCGGTGGACGTGGTCCTGCTCGTGCAGTGCACCAGCCCCTTCATCACCCGCGAGGACGTCGACGGCATCGTCGAGGCGATCGTCGAGGGCGGCGCCGACACGGCCCACACCGTGGCGCCCTTCCACGGCTTCGTCTGGCGCGACGCGGGCGACGAGCCGCCCGCCATCGAGAGCGAGCGCACCACCGAGGAGGGCGGCTCGACCAAGGTCGTCACCGACACCGTCACCTCCGGCGGCTACGGCGTCAACCACGACAAGTCCTTCCGCCCCCGCCGCCAGGACCGCCCCCAGGACCTCCTGGAGACCGGCGCCGCCTACGGCATGGACGCGACCGGCTTCCGCGCGCACAAGCACCGCTTCTTCGGCCACACCGAACTGGTGCGGACCGACCCCGCGCGCGTCCTGGAGATCGACGACCCGCACGACCTGGCCCGCGCCCGCGCCCTCGCCCCGCTCTTCGACGCGGTGCGCTCGGGCGACGAGGCGGCCCTTCCGACCCGCGACGACATCGACGCGGTCGTACTCGACTTCGACGGCACCCAGACGGACGACCGGGTGCTGATCGATTCCGACGGACGGGAGTTCGTCACTGTGCACCGCGGTGACGGCCTCGGCATCGCGGCCCTGCGCGGGTCCGGCCTGAAGATGCTGATCCTGTCCACGGAACAGAACCCGGTCGTCGCCGCGCGCGCACGGAAGCTGAAGCTCCCCGTGCTGCACGGCATCGACCGCAAAGACCTCGCACTGAAGCAGTGGTGCGAGGAGCAGGGCATCGCTCCCGAGCGCGTGCTCTACGTCGGTAACGACGTCAATGACCTCCCGTGCTTCGGCCTCGTCGGCTGGCCCGTGGCGGTCGCGAGCGCCCACGACGTCGTACGCGGCGCCGCACGCGCGGTCACCTCCGTCCCCGGCGGTGACGGCGCGATCCGAGAGATCGCCGCCTGGATCCTCGGCCCCTCCCTCAACAGTTAAGGAAAGTTCCTGCCATGAGCACTACGGCCTCCGCCAACCGCCTGCGCACCCTCGGTTCGAAGACCGCGGGCCCCGGTCACCCCGTCTACATCACCGGTGAGATCGGCATCAACCACAACGGCGACCTGGAGAACGCCCTCGCGCTCATCGACGTGGCCGCCGACGCGGGCTGCGACGCGGTGAAGTTCCAGAAGCGCACGCCGGAGATCTGCACGCCGCGCGACCAGTGGGACATCGAGCGCGACACCCCCTGGGGCCGGATGACGTACATCGACTACCGCCACCGCGTGGAGTTCGGCGAGTCCGAGTACCAGGCCATCACCGAGCACTGCGCCAAGCGCGGCATCGACTGGTTCGCGTCGCCGTGGGACACCGAGGCCGTCGCCTTCCTGGAGAAGTTCGACGTTCCCGCGCACAAGGTCGCCTCCGCCTCCCTGACGGACGACGAGCTGCTCCGCGCCCTGCGCGCCACGGGCCGCACGATCATCCTCTCGACCGGCATGTCGACGCCGAAGCAGATCCGCCACGCGGTCGAGGTCCTCGGCTCCGACAACATCCTGCTCTGCCACGCCACGTCGACGTACCCGGCGAAGGCCGAGGAGCTCAACCTGCGCGTGATCAACACGCTCCAGGCCGAGTACCCGAACGTCCCGATCGGCTACTCCGGCCACGAGACGGGCCTCCAGACGACCCTCGCCGCCGTGGCCCTCGGCGCCACCTTCGTCGAGCGCCACATCACCCTCGACCGCGCCATGTGGGGCTCCGACCAGGCCGCGTCCGTGGAGCCGCAGGGCCTCACGCGCCTCGTCCGCGACATCCGCACCATCGAGGCGTCCCTCGGTGACGGCGTTAAGAAGGTCTACGAGTCCGAGCTCGGCCCGATGAAGAAGCTCCGCCGCGTGGCGGGCGTCGTCGCCGAGGCCGCGGACCGCGAGCCCGTGGCGGTCTGAGGCCCGACCGCCGCACGCCGACGGACGGGCGCGCCCCGCCCGTCGGCCCCCGGCGCCCCCGGGAGCGCACCGGCGCCGCTCCCGCGCCACGCGTTCCCGGGTGGCCTGTGCACGACCCCCACCGGCCCTCCCGCACGGGAGGGCCGGGGCCCGGACCGACCCGCCCCATCCCGTACGGGAGGACCGACCCATGTCAGCACGGAGCGCACGGCGCGCCGCGAGGACACCGCACGGCACGCTGGCGTTCGTGGAGTCGCCGGTGCAGCTGCTGAACGTGCTGGAGTGGGCGCACTCGGCGGCGCCGCCCACGACGGCGGAGGCGGGGGCCGCGCTGTCTACGGCGGCCGGTGCCGGGTCCGGGCCGTCCGCGGGGGCTGATGCCGAGCGGGCGCCATCCCCAGCGACGGGCGCCGGATCCGTGCCGTTCATGGCGGCCGAGGCCGAGTCTGAGTCGTCCGCGACAGCCGAGGCCGGGGCTGCACTCTCCACGGCGAGCGGCGCCGAGTCCTCGGCATCCATGGCGGCTGACGCCGAGCGCGCGCTGTCCACGGCGGCCGACGCCGGGGCCTCGGCATCCACGGCGGCTGAAGCCGAGGCCGCGCTGCCCACGGCGGCCGACCCCGAGTCCGGTCCAGGTGATCTGACCCTCGTGGTGCTCGCCCCCACCGACCCCATGACCCGGGGCCAGCTGCGCCGCATGGCCGAGCTGGCCCGCGCGGAGGGGCACACGGTGCGCTGGGAGGAGGCGCGCGGCGGCACGACCGCGCCGTTCCACACGATCGGCGGTCTCGCGGGCCCGCTGCGCAGGGCCGCCCGGATAGTGATCGGCGACCCCTTCTCGCGCTACGTACAGCTCCTGCTCACCATCACCCGGGCGCGGGACCTCGTCGTGGTGGACGACGGCACGGCCACCATGGAGTTCATCTCCCAGCTGGCCAACGGCGAACGCCTGGTGCGCTGGCACCGCAGGGGCGGCAGGCCGGGCCCCAGGGACATGGTCTTCCTGCCCGTCTCCTCCTCGGCCCGCCGCCGCCTCACGCCGCACCCCAAGGGCCGCCGCCGCGTGGAGGTCTTCTCCTCCATGCCCATCGACGCGGCGCCCGAGGGCGTCCACGTCACGGTGAACTCCTTCGCGTGGACGCGGGCCCGCTTCGGCCCGCCGCGCATCACCAAGGGCGCGGACCTGGTCGGCACGTCCCTGGTGGAGACCGGCGTGGTGGACCTCGACCGCTATCTGGAGGCGGTGGGCGCCCTCGCCCGTACGCACGGGGCGGCCCGCTACTTCGCGCACCGCCGCGAGAGCGCCGAGAAGCTGCACCGCCTGGCCGTGGAGACGGGCCTCCAGGTGATCCGCCCCGACCTCCCGCTGGAACTCATCGCCCGCCGGGGCCCCATCGGCCGCACCATCCTCAGCTTCCCCTCCACGGTCGTCCACACCCTTCCCCTCGCCCTGGCGGGTACGGAGGTCAAGGTCGCGGTCATGGACATCGACCCCGCGTGGCTGACCGACAAGGCGTCCCCCCGGGCCCAGGGCTTCCTCTCCGGCGTCACGGGCACCGCGCGCGACGTCCACCGCCTGGCCGCCCTCCAGCACCCCGACCCGGCTCCGGCCCTCCCCACCCAGCCCACCCGCCAGACCCCGGCCCCGGCCTGACCCGCCAGGGATCCGCCGGGCTCCGCCAGGGCCCCGCCCCGGGCGGAGCCCGCCCCTGTTCAACACCTGTTGACAGCCCGTTGATCACCCTGACGCACCATGAAAGAGCACCGCGCCTCCGTCCCCAGACGCGAACGCGGCCCCCGCCCCGCCCCCGCTCCCCGTCCGGTCACTGCGTTTGTCCCTACACAACCGTTGTGTCCCAAACCGGCCGGGGAGTGGGGTGGGTGTGGGTCCCGGGGCGCTTGGCAAAAACTTCTGGCTGCGCTCGGTGATACGGATGCCTCCCCTCCACGCCGGAGTGGCCGATTAATGTCCCTCGGGCCGACCGGACGGCGAACCTCCATGGCGCTTGCTTATGGAAATCCGTAGCAAGTCCGGTGGCGCGTCCGCCCGACAAGGCGCCTCGTGGGCAGGTTTCACGGGGGTCGATGCGGTTGGCTGGGACTCGCCACGCACGGACACGGTCAGTCACAGATGCACAGCGACACGCGAGGTCATGTGTCCTGAGTCACATTGACCTCTTGGGTGCGCCGAGCATTTACTCCCTCACCTGTGAACATTCTGTGACCGTTGTCTGTAACTCTGGGGTGGGGTTGTGGAGTTGAGTCGAGGCGCGCGCCGAGGCGTGCGGGTGACCGGGTGGGGAGTGGCAGCGGCTCTCGTGGCGGCGGCCACGACATCGCTCTCCGTGGGAGCGTCGCCCGCTGCCGCCGCCACGTGCACCGAGGGGGCGGGGTCGGACTTCAACGGCGACGGCATCCGCGACATGGCGGTCGCCGACCCCGAGGCCACGGTGGCGGGGAAGGCCGGAGCGGGGCTCGTCCGCGTCGTCCTCGGAGGCGACAAGGGGGTCTCCGAGATCTCCCAGAAGCTGAGCGGGATGACGGCGGACCCGGAGACGGGCGACAAGTTCGGCGCGTCGCTCGCGGTGTACGACGCCGACAAGGACGGGTGCGACGACTTGGTGGTCGGCGCTCCCTACGAGGACGTCAAGACCGCCGACGGGGCCCAAGCGGACGCCGGTGCCGTGTACGTCATCCACGGACGGCCCTCCGGCATCGGCGAGGGCTCAAGGGTCCAGAGCTACACACAGGCGGGACTTGACGGAGACACCGCGACCGAGGCCGGGGACCTCTTCGGCTACGCGCTCGCGGCGGGCACCAAGGCGGGTGGCAAGCCGTACCTCGCCATCGGCGTACCGGGCGAAGCCATCGGCCAGATCTCCGACGCCGGATGCATCCACTACGTCCAGGGCGCCACCAAGACCACGGTCAACCAGGACGATCCCGATGTGCCCGGGGTGGCGGAGGCCAACGACCGGTTCGGCCAGACGCTCGCGGCCACGAGCCGCTTCATCGCCGCGGGCGCGCCCGGCGAGGCGATCGGCGACGAGTCGTTCGCCGGGGCGGTGACGCTGTTCAACCACACCATCGAGGACGGGCGGCCGACTTCCCTCGACGGGGTGGACGAGAACCATCCGGCCCTGGTGACGGGCGCGGCCGCCAAGGACGACCGCTTCGGCACCGCGCTGTCCATGATCCCCTACCGGCCGTCGGGGGCGGACTCCGAGACGGACGCGCTCCTGGCCGTCGGCGCGCCCAACGAGAACGTGGGCACGGTCGCTGACGCGGGCGCCGTCACCGTCATCCGCGTCAAGCCGTCCGGGGCCGTCACCGAAGTCGACTTCGTCGACCGACTGGCCTCCGGAGGCGACGAGCGCCCCGCGGCGGCGGACTTCTTCGGCCAGCGGGTCGCCCTGGCCAACACGGACCCGGGCGCGACCGCCACGGCGGAGACGATCAAGCTCGCCGTCAGCGTCCCGAACCAAGAGGTGGGGTCCGCGGAGAACGCGGGCGCCGTGCACGTCCTGTCGCCCCTCGGTCCGCCCACGGCGGGAGGCAAGGTCCTCACGCGGGGCCACGGCCTGCCGGGCACCGCCGAGGCACGCGACTTCACGGGGCTCGGCCTGTGGGGCACGTACAGGGACCTGTACGTGGGAGTGCCGTACAGCAAGACGCCGGGCGACCGGAAGGGCCTGGTGTACGCGACGTCCTGGAAGCACATCGACGGGGGCGCGGGGTCGGTGCGCACGGTGAAGCCGGGGGCGAGCGGCATCCCGGACGAAGGCAAGGCGTTCGGCTCGGACATCCGGTAGGCGGCGCCCGGCCGCGCGAGCCCCGAGGGAGTTCGCGCCGCCTCCGGCCCACGACGCAAGCGCTTTCGACGCAGGGGGAACCGTGAAGAGCAGGGCAGGGGGGCGGGCGCGAAGAGCGGTCGCCGTGGCCGGAGTGATCACTTCCGTACTGGCCGCCGGAATCACCGGCTTGCCGACGGCGACCGCGGCACCGTCCGAACGGCCGTCGGCGTCCCCGACCGCGGCACCGCGTACGGAGCTCACGGACAACGCGGCCGCCCGGCGCGCGGACGAGGCCGGGAAGCGCGTCGAGGTCCTCAGCAGGCGCACCGAACGCAGCCAGACGTTCGCGAACCCGGACGGCACCTTCACCGCCAAGGAGTTCGTGGAGCCGGTCCGCACGCGCAAGGACGGCGAGTGGACCGACATCGACACGACCCTGGTCCGGCGGCCCGGCGGTGCGCTCGCGCCCAGGGCCACCCCCACCGCCGTGACCATCTCGGGTGGTGGGGACGGCCCGTTCGCCACGATGGCGCGGGACGGCAGGAAGCTCTCCCTCTCCTGGCCGGGCAAGCTGCCCGCCCCGGAGGTCGAGGGCCCCACGGCCACGTACCGCTCGGTGCTGCCGGACGTCGACCTGGTCGTGCGTGCGGAGCCCGAGGGCTTCGCGCACATGCTGGTCGTCAAGTCCGCCGCGGCGGCGGCCGATCCCGAGCTGGCCTCCGTCGAGCTGCCCATCGACGCCGAGGGCCTGGACGTCCGCAAGGACGCCGAGGGCGGGCTCGTGGTGAAGGACGAGCAGACCGGGGGCACGGTCTTCGAAGCCGCGCAGCCGGTGATGTGGGACTCGCGCGGCGAAGGCCGGACCGCGGGCCCGCGCAAGCGTGCCGCCACCGTGCCGCAGGTCACGCCGGGCGACGGCGCCCGGGTCGCGGACGTCGAGCTCGGCCTGCGCGAGCACGCCATGGTCCTCAAGCCGGACCTGGACCTGCTCAGGGGGGCGAACACGCGCTATCCGGTGATCATCGACCCGGTCGCGAGGACGAAGGGCCGCACGGGCTGGACCTGGGTGTCGTCCGCGAAGCCGGGCCTGGAGGGCTGGAAGTTCCCCAACTCCGACGACGGCGTCGAGTCCGGCAAGGGCGTCGGCCGCTGCCCGGCGAACTACTCCGTGCGCTGCACCGGTAACGACGACGTGCAGCGCCAGTACTACGCCCTGCCGACCGGAAGCTTCGAGGACAAGAAGATCCTCAAGGCCGAGTTCGCGATCACCCTGGTGCACACGTACAACAGCGAGGCGCGCTCGGTGCAGCTGCACCGGGTGAACAGCTCCGGCGGCAGCGCGATCAACTCCCGTACGAACTGGTCCAACAGGCCGTCCAGCAAGGACCACATCACCTCGGAGTCGCCGACGAACCCGACCGGCTCCTGCTCGGCCACCAACCAGAACGTGCGCTTCAACGTCAAGGGCACCGTGCAGAAGGCGGCGTCCAGCGGCTGGGACACCACCACGTTCGGGCTCCAGGCCGCCAGCGAGGACTCCTACGCGTCATGGAAGCGGTTCTGCAACAACGCCGCACTCGAAGTGACGTACAACAGGGCGCCCTACCAGCCGAAGATGGACGAGCTGTCCATGAACCCCGGTGGCCGCTGCACCTACGGGGAGGCCACCAAGCACTACACGAAGAAGGCGCCGACACTGTCGGCGATCGTGTGGGACCCGGACCACGGTGACGCGCAGGGGAACACGGAGCGGCTGAGGGCCCAGTTCGAGATCTTCTGGACGGACAAGAACGGCAAGGAGCAGAAACGCGTCGTCACGACCCACTACGAGCAGTCGGGCAACGGACGTGGCCGCGACAGCGGCTTCGCTGAGTTCACCTACACGGTCGGCAAGGACATCACCGGTGACGGCACGGGGGAGTTCTCGGTGCCGCAGAACACCGTGATCGGCTGGTGGGTGCGTGGTGGTGACGACATCGGCGGCTCGGACGAGTCCTGGGGGCCCTGGAGCCACGAGGGATCCGGCACCCGGTGCGAGTTCATTCTCGACGAGACCGCGCCCGACGCGCCCGAGGTGAAGTCGGAGAGGTTCCCGGACGACGGCAAGTGGCATGCGGGCGTGGGCGACTACGGCACCTTCGAGCTGCACTCCGAGGGCACGGACGCGGTCAAGTACCGCTACCAGTTCACGGGTGAGGCGGAGAAGACCGTCACCCCCAGCGCGCCGGGCCGACCGGTCACGCTGCGCTGGATGCCCCAGCGGGAGGCTCCGACGACGCTGTACGTCGAGGCCGTGGACCGGGCGGGCAACAGCAGGGAGATCACCAGGTCCTACCGCTTCCGGGTCGCCAAGGGGCGCTCGGCCAAGGCCTCCTGGGCCCTCGCGGACCCCGTCGGGTCCACACAGGCCGCGGGGAACGACAACACCGCGGCGGCCACGGCAGGCTCCGGCGTCACCTTCGGCAGGAAGGGGCCGCACGGCTCGGTGCGCACGGCGGCGACCCTGGACGGCTCCAGCGGCGCCTACCTCAACGCCGGTCAGCACGTCGTCGACACGGACAAGACCTTCTCCGTCGCGGGCTGGGTGCAGCTGCCCGAACTGCCGAAGACCTCGATGACGGTCATCAGCCAGGACGGCTCCGCCCAGTCCGGCTTCTCGCTCGGGTACGACGCCACCTCCCGGCGGTGGGCCTTCCGTGCTCCCGACAGCGAGATCGGGTCGGTCACCTCGTGGGAGGTCCAGGGCCCGAGGCCGGTACCCGGTGAGTGGACCCACCTCGTGGGCGTCTACGACAAGGACGAGGTCAAGTCCGGCTCGGACGGCACCATGCGCATGTACGTCAACGGCACGCTGGTGCAGGGCGATGTCCAGGAGCGCCCGACCACCTGGAACGCCACCGGCTCGCTCCAGATCGGACGCGCGCTGGAGCCCGACGGGTACACCGCGCACCTCAAGGGGACGGTGGCGGACGTACAGGTCTTCGACCGCGTCCTCGCCGTGGGCGAGACCCGGAGCCTGGGCGGGATTCCGCCCCTGCAGCTCGCCTACTGGGACATGGACGAGGCTGACGGGGGCGTGGTGCCGGACCGTTCGGGCGGCAAGGGGCTGACGATGCGCGGTGGGGCCTCCCTCTACCAGCCGGACGACTCCTGCGACGAGCTCGACCCGAACTGCAAGCCCGCCGAGCAGCCCGTGTGGGGCGACGGCCACCTGGCCCTGAACGGCAAGGACGGCTACGCGAGCCGCCCGGCCGGACTGCTCAAGTCCAAGGCCAGCTTCACGGTCACGGCCCGGGCCAGGCTCAGCTCGCCCGACGCCACGGCGAGCCAGACGGTGTTCGCGCTGCCGGGGACCGAGGGCTCGGCGGCCACGGTCCGGTTCGACAAGGAGTCCGGCCGCTGGCAGCTGCGGCTGACCGAGAAGGACGCACCGGACGCGCCCGCGCAGGAGGCGATCGCCAAGGGGGTCCAGCCCAGCACCTCGGGTGACGGCGACCATCTGGCCCTGTCCTACAACGCCCTCTTCGAAGAGGTCCGGCTGTATGTGAACGGCCAGTGGACGGACCAGGTCGTGAAGTGGCCCAACGACTGGGACTTCGCCAAGACCGGTGTGCAGGTGGGCCGCTCGGGGCTGACGTCGGGCTCCGCGTACTTCTCCGGCGCGATCGACGAAGTGCGGCTCTTCGAAGGGGCCTTCGACGAGCCGCTGGTCGCCACGGTGGCGAGGCTCGAGTCCGGTGTGAACCTGGACGGAACGGTGACGTAGGCGAGGGCACGCGGGCGGGACGGCTCCACGGCCGTCCCGCCCGGCAGGCCGCCCCGCGGGCACAGCCCGCTTCCCACACTTCCCGGAGATATGTCATGTCTACGTCCAAATGGTTCCGCCTGCCCTCCTGGTCCGCGCGCCGCGGCGCACGCCGCCAGATCGTCCTCGCGCTCGGCGTCTCACTGGCCGTGGGGCTGCTTCCGCAGTACGCCCCGGACGCGGCGGCCGACGACAAGGGCCGGACCCGGCCCGAAGTCCAGGACCTGGGCAAGCCGGTGCCCGGCAAGGACCTCAAGGGCGAGCGGCCCAGAGCCAACCCGGCCGAGCGGGCCCGGGTGGACCGGGCGGCCGCGGTGGACTGGCCGAAGCCCGGCAGCGACGCGGTGTCGCTGGGCTCCGCGAGCCGTGCGGCCAAGGCGGAGGGCCTGCCGCTGGAGATCGGCCCGCCCAAGAAGCGCGGGAGATCCAGACCGGAGACGCCGGACACCGTCAAGGTCGACGTGGTCGGCCGGGAGAAGACGAAGGCCGCGGGCATCGACGGCGTCCTGCTCACCGTCGCCGACGCGGGCAAGGCAGGGCGGGCGGGCCGGACCGACGGCCCCGGTGCCGTCCGCGTCACCCTCGACTACTCGGGGTTCGCCGAGGCCTACGGCGCCGGATACGGTTCCCGCCTTCGCCTGGTGCAGCTGCCGCAGTGTGCCCTGACCACACCGCAGAAGCGCGGCTGCGCCGCCCCGCGCGAGCTGCCCACGGCCAACGACACCGCCGCCAGGACCCTGAGCGCGGACGTCCCCGTCGCGGCGCGGGGAGCCCGGTCCGCCCCCACCGTCCTCGCGGCGACCGCCGGGGCCTCGGGCGACCAGGGCAGCTTCGGCGCCACCCCGCTCGCGCCGTCCGCCGAGTGGAGCGTCTCCAACTCCTCCGGCGCGTTCAACTGGACGTACCCGCTGCGCACGCCCCCGGCGCCGGGCGGGCTCGTGCCGTCCGTCGCGCTCGGCTACAACTCCCAGTCGGTCGACGGTCAGACGGCCGCCACCAACAACCAGGGCTCCTGGATCGGGCAGGGCTTCGGCTACGAGCCCGGCTTCATCGAGCGGCGGTACAAGCCGTGCGCCGACGACGGCCAGGCCAAGACCAACGGCGACCAGTGCTGGGCGTACGACAACGCCACCATTCAGCTGGCCGGGGGCAGTTCCGGCGAGCTGATCAAGGACGACGACACCGGCGAGTGGCGGGTCAGCGGTGACGACAACAGCAAGGTCGAGAAGCTGACCGGAGCCAGCAACGGCGACGACAACGGCGAGCACTGGCGCGTCACCACGACCGACGGCACCCAGTACTACTTCGGCCTGGACAACCTGCCCGGCTACACCTCGGGCAAGGAGCAGACCGGCTCCACCTGGACGGTTCCCGTCTACGGCGACGACTCGGGCGAGCCCTGCTACGACGCGACCCTCGCCAACGCCCACTGCAAGCAGGCCTGGCGGTGGAACCTCGACTACGTCGTCGACCCGCACGACAACGCCATGTCGTACTTCTACGGCAAGGAGACCAACTACTACACGCAGGGCCTGAAGACCGACGAGAACGGCAAGTCGTACACGCGCGGGGGGTACCTCAAGCGCATCGACTACGGCCAGCGCGACGGCAAGGTCTACAGCACACCGGCCGCCGCCCGCATGGTGTTCGACACCGACGAGCGCTGTCTGGCCGCTGCGGCCGACTGTCAGCCCGGCGACCTCACGGACGCGACGGCGGGCCGCTGGCCGGACGTGCCCTGGGACCTCAACTGCAAGGCCGACACCAAGTGCAAGGGGCAGAACAGCCCGACGTTCTGGACCCGCAAGAAGCTCAGCAAGGTCACGACGCAGATCCGCTACGGCGACGGCTACGCCGACGTCGACTCGTGGAGCCTCGGCCACCTCTTCACCGACAACGGCGACAGTTCGAAGTCGCTGTGGCTCAACACCATCAAGCAGACCGGGCACGCGGGCTCCGGGACGGCCGACACACCGGCCGTCGAACTCCTCGGTCAGCAGCTGCCCAACCGCGTCGACAAGCCGGGCGACCACATCCAGGCGATGAACCGCTTCCGCATCGCGGGGGTCGACAACGGCTCCGGCGGTCGGCTGGACATCCTCTACCGCGAGGCTGAGTGCAAGGCGGCGTCCCTGCCCGACGCGGACAGCCCCAAGAAGGCGTGCTATCCGGTGAAGTGGAATCCGCCGGGCGCGGAGGACCCGATCACCGACTGGTTCCACAAGTACCTCGTCGCCCGTGTCGTCGAGGACGACATGACGGCGGACACGCCCGACAACGTCAGTGAATACGACTACCAGGGCGACGCGGGCTGGAAGAAGGCCCGGGCCGACGGCATCACCAAGAGCGAGTACCGCACGCACAGCGACTGGCGCGGCTACGGCACGGTCCGGGTGACCAAGTCCGACGGCACCGTCAGCTCCGCCGATCAGCGCACCGAGCACGTCTTCCTGCGGGGCCTCGGCGGGGAGGTCACGGACTCGACCGGCACCAAGCACGCCGACGACGAGGAACTCTCCGGCCAGGAACTGGAGACGATCACCTACGACGGCGGCTACGCGGCCGACAAGATCGTCTCGAAGAGCATCAGCACGACGTGGACCCGGGCCACCGCGACCCGGGTGAAGGACTGGGGCACCCGCAAGGCCTACTACGTACGCCCGCAGACCACGCGGACGTACACCGCGCTGCCGGGCGGCAAGTGGCAGGAGGTGGCCGCCACCACCCGCTACGACGCTGCCACCGGCCGCGCGGTCGAGACCGACGACTTCGGGAAGATCGGCGACAGCGGCGACAACCTGTGCGCCCGCACCGAGTACGCGGACAACAAGGCCAAGAACATCTACGACCTGGTCTCCCGTGCCGAGAAGGTCGCCGTCACCTGTGACGCCAAGCCGGACCGCAAGACCCAGGTCATCTCCGACGAGCTCACCTTCTACGACGGCAAGGGCCTGGGCGAGGCCCCGACCAAGGGCGATGCCACGAAGGTGCAGCGCCTTTCCAAGCACGACGGCACCACGCCCACCTACCAGACGGTGTCCGAGGCCACGACTGCCGACTTCGACAAGTTCGGACGCCCGCTGAAGGTCAAGGACGCCAAGGGCATCGAGACGAAGTTCGCGTACACGGAGACCGACGGTCTGACGACCAAGCAGACGGAGACGAACCCGCTGGGCTGGGAGGTCTCCACGGAGTACGTGCGCTCGTGGGGCGTCCCGGCCGCGCAGGTCGACATGAACGGCAAGCGCAGCGACCTCGGCTACGACGCCCTGGGCCGCCTCACTTCGGTCTGGCTGCCCGACCGGTCCCGGGCCAAGGACTTCACTCCGTCCATCAAGTACACCTATCTGATCCGCAAGACCGCGTCGACAGCGGTCAAGACGGAGCGGATCGAGAACAACGGCACGTCCTACGGCACCGAGTACACGATCTACGACGGCTTGCTGCGGCCCCGCCAGCAGCAGTCCGAGGGGCCGAACGGCGGCAGGATCGTCGCCGACACGCACCGCGACGGCCTCGGCAACGTCGTCGAGACGGCCGCGGACTACTACGCCGCCGGTGCCCCCGCCGCCACGGTCTTCAAGCCCGTCGGGGAGGTGGACGGCCAGACCATCACGCGGTACGACGGGGCGGGCCGCAAGAAGGCCGAGATCTTCAAGGTCGCCGAAGAGGAGAAGTGGCGCACGACGTACGCCTACGACGGCGACCGCGTGCACGTCGACCCCCCGCCCGGCACGGCACCCACGACCACGCTCACGGACGGCCGCGGCAGGACGACCGAGATCCGCCGCTACAAGGGCGACAAGCCCTCCCCGACGGGCACGTCGGAGGACTACGAGGCCACGTCGTACACGTACACACCGGCCGGACAGCTCAAGTCCGTCGAGGACCCGGCGGGCAACACCTGGTCGTACGGATACGACCAGCGCGGCCGCAAGACGTCGGCCACCGACCCGGACACGGGCAAGTCGACGTACACCTACGACGCCCTGGACCGCCTGGTCTCCACCACGGACATGCGCGGCAAGTCGACGTCCACCAAGTACGACGAGCTGGGCCGCCCCACGTCGACGTGGGAGGGCGAGCCGGACAAGGGCACCCAGCTGACCGCGACGACCTACGACCACGTCGCCAAGGGCCAGACGTACGGCACGTACAAGTACGAGAACGGCAAGGTCCAGACCTCGACGCTCAACGTCCAGCTGGACGAGCTGTACCAGCCGACGCTGACCAAGGTGGCGCTGGGTGGTGACACGGCTTCCGAGCTCGCGGGCACCTACGAGTTCGGCACCCAGTACAACCCGGACGGCACCGTCCAGTCGCAGAGCATCCCGGCCGCGGGCGGCCTCGGCTCCGAGACGCTCACCTATACGTACGACGCGCTGCAGCGTCCGACGCAGCTCCTGTCCACCCTGGACGGCAAGCGTCAGGGAGCGTACGTCGGACAGGCGTCGTACGCCCCGACCTCCCAGCTCCAGCAGCTGGAACTGGGCACGGTCGGCGGCTCGGACGGCAAGAAGACCTGGCTGACCTACGAGTACGAGCGCGGCACCGACCGCCTGAAGAACTCCAGCGTGGACGTCTCGGGTGTCGACGCGGTGACCTACGACGCCGACTACACCTACGACGCCTCCGGCAACGTCACCTCGATCGCCGACACCCCCCAGGGCGGCCAGGCGGACGTCCAGTGCTTCCGCTACGACTGGCAGCGGCGCCTGAAGGCCGCCTGGGCGACGTCCAACTCCTCCGACGGCGCGGCGGGCACCGGCAAGCAGGACAAGGCGTGCGCGAGCGACCCGAGCCCCACGACGCTCGGCGGCCCGGGAGCCTACTGGCAGGACTTCGACTACGACGCCTCGGGCAACCGCAGCAAGCAGGTCCTGCACGGCGTGAGCGGCAAGCCGGACGTCACACGGACGTACAGCTACGGCAAGGACGCGGACGGCAACGGCGGCCCGCACACCCTCACCAAGGTCGTGAAGGACACCCCGGCCAGCAGCAGCGGTCCCGCGGTCAAGGCGCAGGACACCTTCGCCTACGACGCGGCGGGCAACACCCGCCAGCGCGTGCTGAACGGCACGACGCAGGACCTGACCTGGAACGCCGAAGGCAGGCTGACCAAGTCGGCGAAGCCGGACACGGAGGCCACGGCCTTCTCGTACGACGCTTCCGGCAACCGGCTGCTGCGCAAGGAACCCGGTGAGCAGACGCTGTACCTGCCGGGCATGGAGCTCAGCCTGAACACCGCCACGCGGGCGGTGCAGGCGACCCGCTACTACGGCTTCGGCGGCCGGACCGTGGCGATGCGCACGACGAAGGGCGTGCGGTTCCTGGCGGGCGACCACCACGGGACTTCGCTGGCAGCCGTCGACGCGGCGTCGGGCGAGGTCACGCGGCGCCGCATGGACCCCTTCGGCAACGCGCGGGACACCGGCACGGTCGAGCCGTGGGTCGACGACAAGGGCTTCCTCGGCAAGTCGGTCGACGCGACCACGGGCTTGACGCACATCGGCGCACGGGAGTACGAGCCGGAGAACGGCCGCTTCGTCTCGGCCGACCCGCTGATCGACTTCACCGATCCGCAGCAGATCAACGGCTACGCGTACGCCAACAACAGCCCGGTGACGCTGTCCGACCCGACCGGCGAGAGGCCCGACGACTGCATCTACATGGGCGTCACATGCCGGTTGAAGGACAACGGCGGCTGGGAGGTCAAGCCCACCAAGACCTATTACCGGTACTACCAGCTCGACAAGACCCCGGCGCAGCGGAAGGCCATCGTCGCCCGCACCCGGGCCGACATCCAGCAGAGCCGCGCCGTCCTGGCCGCCAAGGAACTCGGCAAGATCATCCAGGACGAGCTCGGCATCACGGACGCGCTCGACTGCTTCAGCACCGGGAGCCTCGGCTCCTGCGGGGCGACGATCCTCAACGTCGTCACGAGCGCGATCGGCGCCAAGGTCGGCCAGTTGGCCAAGAAGTACGTGCTGAACTGGCGCAAGGGAGTCGCCCTCGGCAAACGGATCTGGGGCCTGCTCAGCCAGCTCAAGGACAGCGTCGGCAAATGGCGCACCCTCGACAAGCGGGCCGACAAACTGGAGGCCGCGGCCGCCAAGTCGAGCTGCGCGACCGGGAACAGCTTCACACCCACGACCAGAGTCCTGATGGCCGACGGCAGCACGAAGGCCATCAGAGACGTCGACGTGGGCGACAAGGTCCTGGCCGCCGACCCGAAGACCGGCAAGACGAAGGTCGAGACGGTCACCGCCGAGATCAAGGGCAAGGGCGCCAAGCGCCTCGTCAAGATCACGATCGACACGGACGGCAAGAAGGGCCCCAGGACCGCCTCCGTCACCGCCACGGACGGCCACCCCTTCTGGGTCCCGGAACTCGGCGAGTGGATCGACGCGACGGACCTCCGCCCGGGCCAGTGGCTCCGCACGAGCGCGGGAACGCACGTACAGATCACCGCGGTCACCCGCTGGACCCGGTCGGCGACGGTGCACAACCTTACGGTTGCGGATCTGCATACGTACTATGTGCTGGCGGCCGCTGCGCCGGTTCTTGTGCATAACTGCAACAGAGCTGGTTTGGATTTCACTGATGCTGAGAGGCAGAAGGTCTACGACGCTAACGCCGCGAAGAATGGCGGCGAATACAAGTGTGACTACTGTGGGCAGACGGTGGAACGGCGCGCATCGCGAGATGCCAATGGGAACGCCATCAAGGGGAGGCCCGACGATGCCCAGATCGACCACATAGAGCCGAGGGCCAGGGGTGGACATGGCGGCGACCATAATGGCGCTGTGGCCTGCCGTCGATGCAACAGGGATAAATCCACGAAGCCTCTGGAGGATTGGGACGATGAGCTCAGAGAATTCCTCGATGACTAGCGTCGGGAAGTCGGCGTCGGACGATAGGCCTGAGAGGCTGTACAAGGTAGCCTTCGACCTCCCTGAGGAGACGGCCCACTGGGCGCGTGCGTCTGCGGAGCGACTCTGGACCGGGAAGACTTCCGTGAAGATGGAAGTTCAGGTTCGGAACACTCCCTTCTACGTGAAGGGTGTTGCCTTCGGGGATATCGTGAGGGTCAGGGCTGATCACGAGCGCAGGGAGCTCGTGTTCGAGGAGTTCGTTTCTGAGTCTGGGCATTCAGCGGTTCGCATCATCATTAAAGGTGACGGCGTGGGGGAGGAAGTCGACGCCATGCTCCGCGCCTTTGAATGTTCCTGGGAGATTGATAAAACCGGCTCTCTGTGGGCAATCGATGTGCCGCCGCACGTTGATTACACATCTATGAGAACCGCTCTCCTTCGACTTTCCAGTGAAGAGAAAATTGGCATCGAAGAGAGTGCCCTTGCGAGGGCTCACCGCGACGGACTCGAATTGCCAGAGCCGGATCACTAATATGATCCGCAAGAAGCGCCGCCGGATTCATTCTGGCGCGGCGGGGCTTCTTGCGGTCTTGACGACAACGTCAGCGGACTACGGCTGCGGCGGGTGGAAGAGTTCCTTGGCTGTGCGATGAGCGCGTACCAAGAGGTTCTGGAGACGGGAGTGGTCAGCCGCTCGGGCAGGCGTGGTGAGGGGTCGGGGCCCTGGGACGTGGCCGAGAAGCAGGCGGGCGAAGGGTATGTCGGCTTGGGGGCCTGCTTGTTCCCGACGGTGCGGATGTGGTGCTCAAGCCGATGCCGGGTACGGGCAGGGAGGTCATCGGGGTCACCGTTGTATCGGGACGACGTACGGCGATCCAGTTGCAGGCCTTTCGTGCTACCGCCGACCGGCCCTGGGTGCAGGTGCGCAGTGAGCTGATGGAAAAGCTGTCGACCGCCGATGCCGGACCTGTGGAGCAGGCTGCGGGTGCCGGGTACGAGATCCGAGCGCAACCGTCCGTGCGGCGGCCGGATGGGCAGGTTTCGAGTATGTCCGTCCGCTACCGGAGGTACCTCACGGGGAGGAGCGCGATTCCAGAACGCGACGCCCGGGTGCAGGGGGGTGCGACCTTGTCAGCAGGATGTTTTCACGTTTGCCAGTCATTGATGATCTGCAGAATGGAAAGAGTCTTATGCGTATTTTTCGCAGGCGGCGTTCGTGGTGTGCGGGTGCCGTGGTCGCGCCGGTTCTTCTGGGCGTGGTCGCCTGTGGCGCGGGCTCCGATGGGGAGGGGGAGCGGGCGGGGGACGGGAAGAGCCGCGATGCTGCGCAGGGCGTGAAGGCCGAGAGGGCGGACGGGCGGGCGCAGGCGGGTGGGGGCCGTCGGGCGGCGTTGAAGGAGATGGCGCTCGCCGCCGAGGACGTGGGTGGGCGCAAGATCAGGCCGATGAACAACGCGCTGGCGGCGGCGTACGGGAAGGGCGGATCCATCGCCGACCCGGCCCGGTGCCGACCGCTGGACGACATGTTGTCGTACGGGTCCAGCCCCGAGCCCAAGGCGTTCCATCCCCTTTCCGTCGTCGAGAAGGGCTCCACGTACGACGCGCCGAAGGGCACGAAGCTCGTTGTGGGCCTCGCGGCGCACGACGTTTCCGGTGCCAAGAAGGTGTTGGCGAAACTGCGGGCCGCGGTGACGACGTGCGGAAGCGGCTTTGAAGGCGGGAATGGCGCGTACGACGAAGTCCAGGAGCAGTCCCCCGAGGGCCTAGGGGACGAGTCGGTCTCGTACGTGGTGTGGGGTGGCGCGCACGGGGAGGACGCCGGTGCCCTCTTCACCGTGGTGCGCAGCGGCTCGACCGTCGTCACCTTCAACGCCACCGACCTGGAGGCGCCCTGGAAGGTCACGAAGCCTGACCGCGCGCTGGTCAAGGCCCAGGTGGCGAAGGTAGCGAAGGCGGCGCACTGAATCTGGTCTACGGCTGGGATGTGCGCCCTCGGGTGGGTGCGGTGCCGGTCTTGAGGGCCGATATGAGGGTGGCGAGTGGGGCCGGGTGGGTGGTGAGGATCGTTTGGGGGTCGTCGCTTTCCCGGAGGAGGACGGTGCCGTTGGGGCCGGCGGCCACGTAGACGCAAGACGATGCCTCTGAGCTGTAGGAGGACTTCTGCCAGTTCAGCATGAGATAAGGGGTTCCTTCAGGCTCGGGCTGCTGCTTGGTGGATCAGTGCGCGAGATTTCTCGGCGGACAGCGCGAGCGCTTCCAGGCGGTCCAGGACTGTTCTGTACCGCTCCAACTGAGCGGCAGCGTCGATGAATTCACTCCCATGTTCGGTATCGATCTGGACGGTGTCTAGTTGCGCAACGGGACCGCTCGCGTAGTCGAGCCCTTGCCCTGAGCCGGGGAAGGCTCCTCGGCCGAACGGAATCACCAGCACCGTGACGTTGTCGAGCTGGCTCATCTCGGCCAGGTGGGCCAGCTGCTCGGCGGCCACGGTGGGACCGCCGACCTGCATGCGCAGAGCTGCCTCGTGGATGACAGCCGTGTAGCGGAGTGGCGCATCGCCGTACAGAACGGCTTGTCGCTTGATCCGGAACGACTGCCGGTGTTCGATCTCATGCGGTAGCAGGGGCGGGACCGCGTCGCCGAAGAGGGCGCGGGCATGCTGGGCGGTCTGCAACAGCCCGGGGATGTGCAGTGCTTGCGCCACCCGTAGTGCGGCGGCGTGATGTTCGACTTCGGCCAGGTCCAGCAGGCCGTGTGGTAGCAGACCGCGGTACTCCTCCCACCACCCGCGCGTCCGGCCGCCCGTCATGCCGACCAGAGCCTCGATGAGGCTGTAGTCGGCGCAGGCGTAGTTGCGGGCGATGGCGCGTACGCGGTCAGGTCCGACGGCGTAGCGGCCTGCCTCGATGTTGCTGACGCGGGACTGGTTGACGCCGAGTCGGGACGCGGCCTGATTGGTGGACAGTCCGGCGCGATCACGTAGTTTGCGCAGCTCGGCGCCGAGCCGCCGCTGCCGCAGCGTGGGTTGCTTGCCAGGCGGCATATCCGTCACCTCTCGGGTGCGCAGGGAAGGGCCCCGTCACTCACACGAGTGACGATGAGCCCTATTCCTCTCTTCCGATGGAATATAGGCCATCGGCCAGCCTACGGTTGTCGTGCTCGGCCTCAACTGCCGCGCTCCAGAAGCCAGAAGCGCAACGCACCGTAGCGAATCGCGGCATGCCGTCGCTGGGCCCGACCGGCCCGTTGCCCGACCTCCACCGCCCCAGGAGCCACCCATGCCCACCACAGCCCCCGCTCCAGCCTGGTCATATGTTCTCCATCTCCCGCACGACCCCAGAGCCCCCCGCGTCGCCCGCATGACCCTCCGCGCGGCCCTCGCCGCGCACGGGCCCGTCGAACTCCTCGACGCGGCCGAGCTGTTGACGTCCGAGCTCGTCACCAATGCCTACCGGCACACGTCCGGGCCCGCCGCCCTCCGCGTACGCGGTCTTGACGGCCCGCGCCATGGGATCCGGGTGGGCGTGTGGGACACCGACCCGCGCATCCCGCCCCCGTTCGACGCGACCCCCGCGCACCGCCCGCCCCTCCGACCCGCCCCACCGGGTGCAGACCATGGCCGTGGGCTGCATCTCGTCCGGCTGTGCGCCGACGCGTGGGGCGGCTTCCCGCTCGGTGACGACTTGTTCGGCCGGGGCGGCAAGCTGCTCTGGTTCGAGGTGGTGGCCCCGGGGCTGGCCTTGGAGGTCGTGGCGTGACGGCAGTGGACGGGCACATCCGTTCGAAAACTGCAAGGCGGCGGTCAGGCCTGTCCCGGCACAGGACAAGCCCCCATCCCGCCCGCACGTTCGACCGCCACCCCGGCATCGCAGGATCGCCCAAACGCGGTGAAGTCCGTAGTATCCGACCTAGGGATGACGACCCACCCCAAAGGTGGAGACCTCTGACCTGCGGTGATCCCTCTGCGTGTGCGGAACGTAACCTACCTTCATACCCTCCGTACCAGCCGCGCATGCGCTCGTGGGCCAGTGAACTTACCTCAATCTGGCTGAACTTTTGTTGATCGAGGCTTAGTTGACGGGTGCAGCGCCTTACCCTTCACAGGGTGAACCAATTGATGTCCCGCGCGTCCACGGACGCGCCCGAAGGAGCCGAATCCGCGCCGCCCGGAAATCTGCCCGGCGCGCTGCCAGCAGGGCTGCGCGCCGAACTCATCGCCTTCCGGCGTGACTTGCACATGCATCCGGAGCTCGGAAACCAGGAGTTCCGCACGACCGCGGCGATCAAGACGCGCCTGGAGAAAGCCGGGCTCACGCCCCGCGTGCTCCCGGTCGGGACCGGGCTCGTCTGCGACGTCGGGGGCACCCCGGACACCGCCGGACGCCCCGTGCTCGCGCTGCGTGCGGACATCGACGCCCTGCCCATTCCGGACACCAAGACCAGCGCCACGTACCGCTCCACCGTCCCGGACCGCGCCCACGCCTGCGGCCACGACGTCCACACGACCGTCGTGCTCGGCGCCGGGCTCGTCCTCGCCGAGCTGGCCCGCGAGGGCCGCCTGCCGCACCCGGTGCGGCTGGTCTTCCAGCCCGCCGAGGAGGTGCTCCCCGGCGGCGCCACGGACGCCGTCGCCTGTGGCGCGCTCGACGGGGTCGGCCGCATCATCGCCGTGCACTGCGACCCCCGCGTCGACGCGGGCCGCATCGGCCTGCGCCACGGTCCGATCACCTCCGCCTGCGACCGCATCGAGGTCGCCCTGGACGGGCCCGGCGGGCACACCGCCCGGCCGCATCTGACGACCGACCTGGTCACCGCCGCCGCGAAGGTCGTCAGCGAGGTCCCGGCCCTGGTCGGCCGCCGCATGGACGCCCGCTCGGGCGTCTCCGTGACCTGGGGCCGCATCGACGCGGGCCACGCGTGCAACGTGATCCCGCAGCACGCCGAACTGTCGGGGACCATCCGCTGCCTCGATCTGAACGCGTGGCGGCAGGCCCCCGACATCGTGCACGCCGCCGTCCAGGAGATCGCCGACCTGCACCGCGCCAAGTCCGCGATCAACTACGTGCGCGGGGTGCCGCCCGTCGTCAACGACCCCGTCGTCACGGACCTGTTGAGGGACGCGATGGCCGCGCGGCGCGGCGCCGACGCGGTCGAGGACACCGAGCAGAGCCTCGGCGGCGAGGACTTCTCCTGGTACCTGGAGCACGTCCCGGGCGCCATGGCGCGACTCGGCGTCCGTACGCCCGGCGAGCGCGGCGTACGCGACCTGCACCAGGGCGACTTCGACGCCGACGAGCACGCCATCACCGTGGGCGTGGAGCTCTTCACCGCGGCCGCGCTCCTCGACGCGGTCGACCGCACCGCCTGAGGACCCCCGAGGAACCCTGAGGGCCCCGCCCTCGCACGGCCCGTACGCCCCACGGCCGCACTGCCAGAAGCCACCCGGCCGGGATCCCGTGAAGCGTCGCCGTCGGCACCCACAAGGCGCCGCGGCCCGCCCCCCGGGATCCACTCCGCGGCCATCCCGCCACGAACCCCGCGGCCATCCGGCCACGAAGTCCGCGGCCCTCCCGCAACGAACCCCGCGGCCATCCGGCCACGAAGTCCGCGGCCCTCCCGCAACGAACCCCGCGGCCATCCCGCCACGAATCGATAACGGCCCCCGCCGAAACCGTTTCCCTCCCTTTCTACGCGCGTTAGTGTGCGCCGGAATCCGCGCCGTTCCAGGTGCGTCGGGGAACGTTCGGAACGTAAGGGGTACGTCCTATGCGTCGACGTCGTCAGATTCGCACCACCCGTCAACGAAGCATTTCCCGCACGGCCGTGGCGGTCGCCGCCCTCGCCCTCGTGGCCACCGCCTGCGGGGAGACCAGCAGCGACGCGGCCAAGGACGACGACGGCGGCGGCAAGAAGAGCGGCGCGTACCAGGGCAAGGGCATCGGACTCGCGTACGACATCGGCGGGCAGGGCGACCAGTCCTTCAACGACGCGGCCCACAGCGGCTACGCGCGGGCCCGCAAGGACTTCAAGATCGGCGGCGTCGACATGGAGCCCGGCGACGGCGAGTCCAGCGCCGACAAGACCCAGCGCATCGAACAGCTCGCCCGCCAGGGGTACGACCCGGTGGTCGGCGTCGGCTTCATCTACGCGCCCGCCATCCAGGACGTCGCGAAGAAGTACCCGGACACCACTTTCGGGATCATCGACGACAACACCGTGGAGGCCGACAACGTCGCCGATCTCGTCTTCCACGAGGAACAGGGCTCCTATCTCGCGGGAGTCGCCGCCGCGAAGACGACCAAGGCCAAACACGTCGGATTCATCGGCGGCGTCGACATTCCGATCATTCACAAATTCGAAGCCGGGTTCGTCCAGGGCGTGAAGTCGGTCGATCCGAAGATCAAAATCGAGCGGCGCTATCTGACCGAGAAACCGGAGGAGGGCGGGTTCGCCAGCCCCGACAAGGGCCAGGACGCCGCGAGCGGCCAGCTCGAAGCGGGCGCGGACGTGCTCTACCACGCGGCCGGGCTCTCCGGGCAGGGCGTGATCCAGGAGGCCGGGTCGCAGAAGAAGTGGGCGATCGGCGTCGACTCCGACCAGTACCGGCAGAAGGCCCTCGCCAAGTACAAGAAGTACATCCTCGGTTCGGCCTTCAAGGACGTCGGCGGGGCGGTGTACGACCTGACGAAGTCGGTCGTCCGCGGCAAGCCGATGACCGGCACGCAGCGGTACGACCTGAAGTCGGGGCGCGTGGGCTTCTCCGACTCCAACCCCGAGTACCGGCGGATGACGGACGTCGTGGCCGCGGTCGAGCGGGCGAAGAAGGACATCACCACCGGCAAGGTCATGGTCAAGATCAAGCCATAGGCCCATGGAGGGCGAGCGCCGAGGACATCCAGCCCGTCCGGCGTTTGAGGACGAGGCCGAAGGCCGATCGCCCCGAGGCGGAGGGCCCGCGCCGCAGCCGGTTCGGGGCCAGCGGCCAGCCTCCGTGGGCAGGTTCACGTCGTACGTATAACCCCTGGTGCCCCCCGCAGGCACGTCGTACGTATAACCCATTGCGCCCCAGTGCATCCGCCGCGTCGGCCAGGTGTCACCTGGCCGACGCCCGGCGGCCACAGCTCGATAACGGACCGGACAGAAGGGTTCTTATGTCAGGTCTACGCGCGTTACGCTGCGGCGAAATCGCGCCGGGTGAGGCGCGCCTCACGTACGTCCTCGCGTACGCCTCCGTACGTATCCGCAGCGTGTGCACGCGCAGCAGCGCACCCCCGCACGCGTGGCGGCCGTACCCGCGTACTCGTCAGGTCGTTGTCAAAAGGAGTTCGTCCCTATGCGCCGGGTGTCCCGACTCGCGCTCGCGTCCGCCGCGACCGCCGCCTTCGCCGTCACCGTCTCCGCCTGTGGCGGCACTTCCAGCGACGCCGCCAAGAACGAGGACGGCGGCAAGAAGAAGGGCGTCGCGCTCGCCTACGACGTCGGCGGCGCGGGCGACCAGTCCTTCAACGACGCCGCCACGGCGGGCATGGACAAGGCCGCCACGGACTTCAAGATCGGCAAGAAGGCCGTCGAGCCCAACGACGGCGAGTCCGACGCCGACAAGATCCAGCGCCTCACCGAGCTGGCCAAGCAGGGCTACAACCCCGTCATCGGCGTCGGCTACGCGTACGCGCCCGCCATCAAGGAGGTCGCGGCCAAGAACCCGGACGTCACCTTCGGCATCGTCGACGACGCCACCATCAACGCCAAGAACGTCGCGGACCTGGTCTTCACCGAGGAGCAGTCCTCCTACCTGGCCGGTGTCGCCGCCGCCAAGGCCACCAAGTCCAAGACCGTCGGCTTCGTCGGCGGCGTGGACAACCCGCTGATCCGCAAGTTCGAGGCGGGCTTCGTCCAGGGCGTCCAGGCCACCGACAAGTCGGTCAAGATCAAGCGCCAGTTCCTCACGGACAAGGCCGAGGACGGCGGCTTCTCCAGCCCGGACAAGGGCAAGGAGGCGGCCAGCGGCCAGATCGAGGGCGGCGCCGACGTGGTCTACCACGCCGCCGGTCTCTCCGGCCAGGGCGTGATCGAGGCCGCCGCCGCCAAGAAGGTCTGGGCGATCGGCGTCGACTCCGACCAGTACCAGCAGAAGGCCCTCGACAAGTACAAGAAGTACATCCTGACGTCGGCCACCAAGGACGTCGCCGGCGCGGTGTACAACCTGGTGAAGTCGGTTCAGGATGGCAAGGCCGAGGGCGGCGTCGTGCGCGCCGACCTCAAGTCCGGCGGCGTCGGCCTCGCCGACTCCAACCCGGAGTTCATGAAGATGAAGGACCTGCAGGCCGCCCTGAAGAAGGCCGAGCAGGGCATCGGCAGCGGCAAGATCAAGGTCAAGACGAAGCTGTAACGAGCGGCGTCACGGCCGCGGAACGGGGTGTGGGCACCAGGGACCGAACGGTCCGCTCGCGCCCCGTTCGCGCGGCCAGCCTCAACCACCGTACAGCGCACCGCAGTTGGCGGGGCGTGGTGGCGTCTGAGGCGTGAAGCGGGGGCACACCGCGTGCGCGGCGCAGGCCCCTTTCCTTTAAGTCCCCGAGGAGAGTGCGCCATCGACGCGTCCACCACCCCTCCGTCCACCGCCACCACGTGCGCGGTGGAACTCACCGGCATCACCAAGCGGTTCCCCGGTGTCGTGGCCAACCACGACATCCGTCTGAGCGTCCGCAAGGGCACCGTCCACGCCCTCGTCGGCGAGAACGGCGCCGGCAAGTCGACCCTGATGAAGATCCTCTACGGCATGCAGAAGCCGGACGAGGGCACCATCGCCGTCGACGGCGAGCAGGTCGCCTTCGCCAGCCCGGCCGACGCCATCGCGCGCGGCATCGGCATGGTGCACCAGCACTTCATGCTCGCCGACCAGCTCACCGTCCTGGAGAACATCGTCCTCGGCAGCGAGAAGCTGTACGGCATCGGTGCCGGGGCCCGCCGCAAGGTCCTGGAGATATCCGAGCGCTACGGCCTCGGGGTGCGCCCGGACGCCCACGTCGAGGACCTCGGCGTCGCCGACCGGCAGCGCGTGGAGATCCTCAAGGTCCTGTACCGGGGCGCCACCACGCTCATCCTCGACGAGCCGACCGCCGTGCTCGTGCCGCAGGAGGTCGACGCGCTCTTCGACAACCTGCGCGAACTCAAGTCCGAGGGCCTGTCCGTCATCTTCATCTCGCACAAGCTGGGCGAGGTGCTCTCCGTGGCGGACGACATCACCGTCATCCGGCGCGGCACGACCGTGGGCACGGCCGTGCCGTCGAAGACCACCCCGCGCCAGCTCGCCGAGCTGATGGTGGGCAGCGAGCTGCCGACGCCGGAGACCGCCGAGTCGACGGTCACCGACCGGCCGATGCTGGAGGTCGACCGGCTCAAGCTGCTCGCGGCCGACTCGGACCGAGCGCTCCTCGACGACATCTCCTTCACCATCCACGAGGGCGAGGTCCTCGGCATCGCCGGTGTCGAGGGCAACGGCCAGACCGAGCTGATCGACGCCCTCATCGGCCTCAAGCACGCCGACTCCGGGGCCGTCCGGCTCGCCGGTGAGGACATCACCGCCTGGGCGACGCGCAAGCGCCGCGAGGAGGGCGTCGGCTACATCCCCGAGGACCGCCACCGCCACGGGCTCCTCCTGGAGTCCCCGCTGTGGGAGAACCGCATCCTCGGCCACGTGACCGAGAAGCCCAACGCGAAGGGCTTCTGGCTCGACCCCAAGGGCGCCCAGGCCGACACCCGTCGCATCGTCGAGGAGTACGACGTCCGTACGCCCGGCATCGACGTGACCGCGGCCTCGCTGTCCGGCGGCAACCAGCAGAAGCTGATCGTCGGCCGCGAGATGAGCCACAAGCCGCGCTTCCTCATCGCCGCGCACCCCACCCGCGGCGTGGACGTCGGCGCGCAGGCGCAGATCTGGGACCAGATCCGCGAGGCCCGCCGCGAGGGCCTCGCCGTGCTGCTCATCTCCGCCGACCTGGACGAGCTGATCGGCCTGTCCGACACGCTGCGGGTGATCTACCGCGGCCGGCTCGTCGCGGACGCCGACCCGGCCACGGTCACTCCGGAGGAGCTGGGTTCGGCCATGACGGGCGCGGCCTCCGGTCACCTGGAGCACGTGGAGGAGCCCGAGAACACCACGTCCGCCGCGGCAGCGGAGGACGTCACGGAAGACGCCGGTCCGGAGGACGAGGCCCGATGAAGAAGTTCGACAAGGAGCGCGTGCTCCTCGCCCTCGCGGGGCCGGTCATCGCGCTCGTCGCGGCCATGGTGCTGACCTCGGTCGTCCTGGTCGCCTCGGGCAAGAGCCCGATCGAGCCGTACAGCCTGATGTTCGAGCAGGCGACCTACTCGGACATCCAGGTCCTGATCGTCAACCAGGCCGGGATGTACTACCTGGCCGCGCTCGCGGTGGCCGTCGGCTTCCGCATGAACCTGTTCAACATCGGCGTGGACGGCCAGTACCGCCTCGCCGCGATGGTCACCGCGGTCGTCGGCGTGCACGTCTCGCTGCCCTCCGGGCTGCAGATCCCGCTCCTGATCCTGGTGGCGATGCTCACCGGCGCCTTCTGGGCGGGCATCGCGGGCGTCCTCAAGACCACCCGGGGCGTCAGCGAGGTCGTCGCGACGATCATGCTCAACGCGATCGCGACGAGCGTCATCGGCTATCTCACCCTGGACGAGAACTTCGGCGTCCCGGTCGGCAACAACCAGACCACCGGCGTCATGCACTCCTCCGGCTGGTTCCCCGGCATCGACATGGGCTCCTCCGGCGAGATCTACGGCTTCGTGGTCGTCGCCGTGCTCGCGGGCGTCCTGTACTGGCTCGTCCTCAACCGCACCCGCTTCGGCTTCGATCTGCGCGCCACCGGCGCCTCCGAGTCGGCCGCCGCCGCGTCCGGCGTCAACGCCAAGCGCATGGTGCTCACCGCCATGCTGATCTCCGGCGCGGTCGCGGGCCTCGCGGGCATGCCGATCCTCCTCGGCGACGTGCACACCTACAGCCTGAGCTTCCCCACCGGTCTCGGCTTCACCGGCATCACCATCGCGCTGCTCGGCCGCAACAACCCGGTCGGCATCGCCTTCGCCGCGCTGCTCATCTCGTTCCTCGACAAGGCGTCCCCGGCGCTTGACTACAAGGGGTACGACAAGGAGATCGCGGTCATCATGCAGGGCCTGATCGTGATCGCCGTCGTGGTCTCGTACGAGGCCGTGCGCCGCTGGGGGCTGCGCCGCCAGCAGCAGCGCGTCGGTGAGGAACTCGCCGCGGCCGCGTCCGCGGCAAGCACCAACGACTCCGTGAAGGAGGTGGCCGCGCGATGAGCACCGCCACCGTCACCAAGGCCGCGCCCGCGAAGACCGCGCCGGGCCGCCGCCGGATCTCGCTCCCCGTCCTGCTCCTGATCATCGCGGGCGTACTCGTCCTGACCTCGGTCGTGCGGCTGATCACGGACGCCCACGGCATCACCTCCACCGGGCAGATGTCCGGCGCCCTGCGCCTGGCCGTGCCGATCGGACTGGCGGGGCTCGGCGGCCTGTGGGCCGAGCGCGCGGGCGTGGTCAACATCGGCCTCGAGGGCATGCTGATCCTCGGCACCTGGTTCGGCGCCTGGGCGGGCTACCAGTGGGGCCCGTGGGTCGGCATCGTCTTCGGCATCCTCGGCGGGGCGATCGGCGGCGTGCTGCACGCGATCGTCACGGTCACGTTCAACGTCAACCACATCGTGTCCGGCGTGGCGATCAACATCCTCGCCCTCGGCACCACCCGCTACCTGTCGACGTACGCCTTCGAGGGCACGGACGGCGGCACGTCCAAGCAGTCGCCGGGCGTGGACTCGCTCGGCAAGTTCTCCGTGCCGGGCCTCTCGGACTGGCTGGTGGACCTCAACCAGAAGCACTGGTTCCTGGTCTCCGACCTCGCGGGCCTGCTCGGCGGGCTGCTCACCGACGTCTCGCCGCTGACGCTCATCGCCATCGCGATGGTGCCGCTGAGCTGGTTCGTCCTGTGGCGCACGGCCTTCGGCCTGCGCCTGCGCTCCTGCGGTGAGAACCCGGTCGCCGCGGAGTCCCTCGGCGTCAACGTCTACAAGTACAAGTACCTGGCGGTCGTGATCTCCGGCGGCCTCGCCGGGCTCGGCGGCGCCTTCCTGTCCCTGGTGGCCTCGAACATCTACCTGGAGGGCCAGACCGGCGGCCGCGGCTACATCGGCCTCGCCGCGATGATCTTCGGCAACTGGATGCCGGGCGGACTCGCCATCGGCGCGGGCCTGTTCGGTTACACCGACAGCCTGAAGCTGCGGGGCGGCGGCACGAATGTCCACGCCCTGCTGCTCCTGATCGCCATCCTTCTGGTCATCGGTGCGCTCTACCTGGTGTGGCGCAAGCGCTACGTCCCCGCGGCGATCACCGCGGCGATCTCGGCGCTGATGTTCGCCTGGTACGGCCTCACCGACGAGGTGCCGAACCAGGTCGTGACGGCCACGCCGTACGTCGTGACGCTGCTGGTCCTGTCGCTGTCGGCCCAACGCCTGCGGATGCCGAAGGCGAACGGCCTGCCGTACCGGAAGGGACAAGGGAAGTGACCACCGCTGTCGACTGGGAGGCCCTGCGGGACGCCGCGCGCGAGGCCATGTCCCGCGCGTACGCGCCCTACTCGGGCTTCCCCGTCGGCGCGGCGGCCCTGGCCGACGACGGCCGCACGGTCACCGGCTGCAACGTGGAGAACGCCAGTTACGGGCTCGGCCTGTGCGCCGAGTGCGGCCTGATCTCCCAGCTCCAGCTCACCGGCGGCGGCCGCCTCACCCACTTCACCTGCGTGGACGGCAAGGGCGACATCCTCATGCCCTGCGGCCGCTGCCGCCAGCTCCTGTACGAGTTCGGCGGGCCCGGGCTGCTGATCGAGACGGCCTCGGGCGTCCGCAGCCTCGCCGAGCTGCTGCCGGACGCGTTCGGCCCCGAGAACCTCGACTGAGCAAGGCCCCCGCCGTCGGCGGGGGCCTTCTTCAACACCCCTTCTCTATGCGCGTAGAGTCCCGTCTACGCACGACTGTCACTGCCGGAAGGAATGCCATGGACGTCATCTCCGTCATCCGTACGAAGCGGGACCGGGGCGAGCTGAGCGACGAGCAGATCGACTGGGTCATCGACGCGTACACGCGCGGTGCCGTCGCCGACGAGCAGATGTCGGCCCTGGCCATGGCCATCCTGCTCAACGGCATGAACCGCGCCGAGATCGCCCGCTGGACGGCGGCGATGATCGCCTCCGGCGAGCGCATGGACTTCTCCTCGCTGTCACGCCCCACCGCCGACAAGCACTCCACCGGCGGCGTCGGCGACAAGATCACGCTGCCGCTCGCCCCGCTGGTCGCCGCGTGCGGCGCGGCCGTGCCGCAGCTGTCCGGGCGCGGCCTCGGCCACACCGGCGGCACCCTGGACAAGCTGGAGGCGATCCCCGGCTGGCGCGCCCTGCTCTCCAACGAGGAGATGCTGAACGTCCTCGACGGCGTCGGCTCGGTGATCTGCGCGGCGGGCGACGGCCTGGCCCCCGCCGACAAGAAGCTGTACGCGCTCCGCGACGTGACGGGCACGGTCGAGGCGATCCCGCTGATCGCCTCCTCCATCATGTCCAAGAAGATCGCGGAGGGCACGGGCTCGCTCGTCCTGGACGTGAAGGTCGGCACCGGCGCGTTCATGAAGACCATCGAGGACGCCCGGGAGCTGGCCGCCACGATGGTCGGCCTCGGCACGGACCACGGCGTCCGCACGGTGGCCCTGCTCACGGACATGTCCACGCCGCTCGGCCTCACGGCGGGCAACGCGCTCGAAGTCCGCGAGTCCGTCGAGGTCCTCGCGGGCGGCGGCCCGGCCGACGTGGTGGAGCTGACCCTCGCACTCGCCCGCGAGATGCTCGACGCGGCGGGCCTGCCGGACGCCGACCCGGCGAAGGCCCTCGCCGACGGCTCCGCGATGGACGTCTGGCGCCGCATGATCGCCGCGCAGGGCGGCGACCCCGACGCGCCGCTGCCGGTGGCGCGCGAGACCCACGTCGTGACCGCGCCGTCCTCCGGCGTGCTCACCCGCCTCGACGCGTACGACGTGGGCGTCGCGGCCTGGCGCCTCGGCGCGGGCCGGGCCCGCAAGGAGGACCCGGTGCAGGCCGGGGCGGGCGTCGAACTCCACGCCAAGCCGGGCACCACGGTCACCGCGGGCCAGCCCCTCCTCACCCTCCACACGGACACCCCCGAGCGCTTCGCCTACGCGCTCGAATCCCTGGAGGGCGCGTACGACATCACCCCCGAGGGCACGGCGTTCTCGGCGAAGCCGATTGTCCTGGAGCGGGTGGGCTGACGCCTATCGCGCTGGCGCGCTCGTCCTCAAACGCCGGACGGGCTGAATACCCACGGCCCGAGCCGGAGATCTTTCAGCCCGTCCGGCGTTTGAGGACGAGGCCGAAGGCCGATTGGCGGGGGTCCAGGGGGCGGAGCCCCTTGGTTTCGGGAAGGGGCGGGGTGGGGGGAGGAGTACGCACCGATGAGTTCGCCCGACCCCGCCGGTCCCTCCTACGTGGCAGCTTCCGACGAGACCCCCGCGAACCAGATGGTGATCACCGGCCCCGTCCGCAAGGACGACATCCCGGCGCTGTGCGCTGAGTTCGACCGGCGGGCCGGGCCCGGCCAGGGCCCGGTGGTGTGCGACCTGCGCGGCGTCACCACTGCGGACCTGGCCACCGTCGAGGCCGTGGCCAGGCTGCGGCTCGCCGCCCGCAGGGCGGGCGTGGGGCTGCGCCTGCGCGGCCCCACCCCGGCCCTGTGGGCCCTGCTGCGCCTCGTCGGCCTCGCGGAGCTATGCGTCGAGGTGGAGGGGCACCCCGAACAGCGGGAACCACCGCTCGGTGTCGAGGAAGCAGTGGAATCCGGCGACCCGGCCCGCTGAGAGCTCGATGACCTGGATCGCCCAGGGCATGAACCCGCCGTTGTCCGGGTCGGGCTTGTACTGCGCGAACGCGGGCGTGCCGTTCGCCTCCACCGGGAGCAGCCGGGAGCCCGCGCACGCCGCGCCCATCGTCGACATGAAGCCGGTGATGTCCCGCGGCCCGCGCAGCCACAGGTCGAACGGCGGCATCGTCATGACGGCGTCCTCGTGGAGCAGGGCGGTGAGCGCCGCCATGTCATACCCCTCGAAGGCCTTCACATAGCGGTCGAGGAGCTTGCGCTGCTCGTCGTCCAGCGGGTCGGAGGTCGCGGTGTCGTCGGCGGGGCGCTCGGCGAGGGTCGCGCGGGCCCGCTGCAGCGCGCTGTTCACGGAGGCGACCGTCGTGCCGAGCAGCTCGGCGACCTCGCTGGCCTTCCAGGCGAGGACCTCGCGCAGGATGAGCACCGCCCGCTGCTTGGCGGGCAGTTGCTGGAGCGCGGCGACGAAGGCGAGCCGCACGGACTCCTTGGCGACGGCCGCCTCCTCGGGGCCGCTGACGGCGGGCAGCACGCGCGCGTCCGGTATCGGCTCCAGCCAGACGTTGTCCGCGCGGGGGTTGAGGGCCGCCTGGGCCAGGGGCGTGGCGGCGGTCAGGTCCATGGGGCGGGCGCGGCGGTTGCCCGCGTTCAGCATGTCCAGGCAGACGTTCGTCGCGATGCGGTACAGCCAGGAGCGGAGGCTGGAGCGGCCCTCGAACTTCTCATAGCTGCGCCAGGCGCGGACCATCGTGTCCTGCACGGCGTCCTCGGCCTCGAAGGCCGAGCCCAGCATGCGGTAGCAGTACCCCGTGAGCTCGACGCGGTGCTTCTCCAGGCTCGCGTCCAGCTCGGTGGTCGCTCCAACGGTCCGGCTCATCCCAACCCACCCCTGTACCTCTGCCTCGCCGACGCGGACGCCCCAGCACCCCGGAAGCTACCGCAGCCCACTGACAACGGCCTCCGGAGCGACGGAAACGGCAGTTCACGGGGGTTGTTTGCGCTATGGGCGCGCGCCCGCGCACCCACCCCGGGCTCCCCGCGCGGCCCCCCGGGCCCCCAGGGCCCCGTCAGCAGGCGCGCGCCACCGGCGTCACACGCCGTGCCGCCCGCGTACCGAAGAGCGTGATCCCCACGACCCCCACCACCGCGAGCACGCCGAGCGCCACGGTCCCGCCCCAGCCGCCGGAGTGGAAGGCGACCGCGCCGAGCGTGCCGCCCGCGCTGCTGCCGACGTAGTACGCGGACTGGTAGAGCGCGGAGGCCTGCGCGCGGCCCCGCGTGGCCGTGTGGCTCACCGACGAGGACGCCACGGCGTGGCCCGCGAAGAAGCCCGCCGTGATCAGGACGAGGCCGAGCAGGACGAGGAGGAGGTCGGAGGCGAGGGAGAGCAGCAGGCCCGCGGCCGTGGTGCTCGCGGCCAGGTACAGCGCGCCGCGCCGCCCGAGCCGCATCACCAGCTTCCCGGCCGCGGCCGAGGAGACCGTACCGACCAGGTAGACGAGGAAGATCGAGCCGATGGCGCCCTGCGGCAGCGAGAACGGAGCCTCGGTGAGGCGGTAGCCGATCACCGTGTAGACCGCGCCGAACACCGTCATGAACAGCGCGCCGATCGCGTACAGACGGCGCAGCAGCGGGTTCGACAGATGCGAACGCACCGTGCGGCCCAGGGACTTCGGGCTGAGCGTGCCCGGCGTGAAGTGGCGCGGCGCGGGCAACAGCGCGCGGAAGGCGAGCGCGCACAGGACCGCGACGGCGCCGACCACGGCGAGGGCCCAGCGCCAGCCCCAGGCCTGCGCGACCCAGCCGGTGACGATGCGGCCGCTCATGCCGCCGATGGAGTTGCCCGCCACGAACATGCCGATCGCGGCGACCAGGGCCTTGGGCCGCACCTCCTCGGCGAGGTAGGCCATCGCGGAGGCGGGCAGGCCGGCGAGGGCCGCGCCCTGCACCGCGCGCAGCGCGATCAGCGCGCCCACCGAGGGGGCGAGCGGCACGAGCAGGCCGACCACGACGGCGACGGCGAGCGACGCCGTCATCAGGGTGCGGCGGCCGTACCGCTCCGACAGGGCGCTCAGCGGCAGGACGAACAGGGCGAGCGCGCCGGTCGCGGCGGACACCGTCCAGCTCGCGGTGGACGCGCTCACGCCCAGGTCGGCGGAGATCAGGGGGAGCAGCGCCTGCGTGGAGTACAGCAGGGCGAAGGTGGCGACGCCCGCGAGGAAGAGCGCGAAGCTCATGCGGCGGTAGCCGGGGCCTCCGGGTGCCATGCGGGAGTCGCGCGCGGGGGTGGGTTCGGGAGCGGGGGACGACGGGGGAAGGGCGACCGCGTGGGTGGCGGACGCCCCGCTACTGGCAGGAGGCATGTCACGAACGTAGGACGCGTCGCCTCATGCGTCCAATGCATGGACCGGCCATAATCCATCCCATGCAGCATCAGCACAGGTCACAGGCGCGGCTGTCGCAGAACAGTGACACACAGGACACGGATCACATCGTGCGGCTGCTCGCCCCGCGCCTGGCGTACTTCGCCGGGGTCGCCCGCACCGAGCACGTCACGCGCGCCGCCCAGGAGCTCCAGGTGCCGCAGTCCACCCTGTCGCGCGTGCTCGTTAGGCTCGAACGGGACCTGGGCGTCGACCTGTTCGCGCGGCACGGCCGCACGGTGTCGCTGACCCCCGCGGGCCGCACCTTCCTCGGCTCGGTCGAGCGCGCGCTCGCCGAGGTCGGCCGGGCCGCCGAGTCCGTGCGGGCCGACGCGGACCCGGCCTCGGGCAAGGTCGCCTTCGGCTTTCTGCACACGATGGGCTCCGAGACGGTGCCCGGACTCATCCGGGCCTTCAGGGCCGACCACCCGCGCGTGCGGTTCAGCCTCGTGCAGAACTACGGCGAGGCCATGCTGGAGCGGCTGCGCGCCGGGGAGCTCGACCTGTGTCTGACCTCGCCGGTGCCCGACGCGCCCGACCTGGTGGCCCGCCGCCTGGACGAGCAGCGCCTGCGGCTCGTCGTGCCGGACGACCACCGGCTCGCCGGGCGCAAGCGGGTGCGTCTCGCGGAGGCCGCCGACGAGGCCTTCGTGACCCTGGAGCCGGGGTACGGCCTCAGGCGGATCACCGACGCGCTCTGCGCCGAGGCCGGGTTCAGGCCCCGGATCGCCTTCGAGGGGGAGGAGGCCGAGACCCTGCGCGGCCTGGTGGCCGCCGGGCTCGGCGTGGCGCTGCTCCCGCCGCCCGCCGTGGCCCGGCCGGGGGTGGTGGAGCTGACCGTCACCGGGCAGCGGGCGGTCCGCGAGGTCGGCGTGGCGTGGCTGGACGGGCATCCGGACACCGCGCCGGTGGCGGCGTTCAAGCGGTTCCTGCTCAGCAGGCGGGGCCAGTTGCTGCCCCGCTGACACGGCCGCGCACGGCTGCGGACGGCCACGAGGGGACCGGAATTCCCCAATCGCCCGATTATCGACAGGACTTGTCAGTAGGACGAGTTGCACATGCTGCAACCAAATACGTTTTCACTGGCAGTTCGGACAGTTTTATCGATCGAGGTGTTGCGTCACACCAGTAACACTGGTCTAGGCTTTGATCGATCATCGTTCGATGGGTCTTCAACTTCCTGTGTGGCCATGCCCGTTGGGGGAGTGTGGCCTGGTGCGAGACAAGTGAGGCATACATGGCAAAGAACGACAGATCCCTGGGTCGTAGATCCCTCCTGACCGGTGCCGCCGCCGTCGCCGGTGGAGCAGCCGTCAGCTCGGCCCTGCCCGCGACCGCCCAGGCGGCCCCGCGCGCCGCCGCGGCCACCGCGGCCGCCGACGCCACCGCGACGTCCGACTACATCACCGTCAGCCCCAGCGACCCGCGCTTCCCCGACCTAGTGCGCGGAACCAACCAGCGCTGGGTCGCCAAGCCCGACTACGTCCGCCTGGTCACCACCACCGCCCAGGCCGTCCGTGCCGTCCAGGACGCGGTGTCCGCGGGCAAGCGCCTCACCGTCCGCAGCGGCGGCCACTGCTACGAGGACTTCGTCTTCAACAAGGACGTCCAGGTCGTCATCGACATGTCGGGGATGACCCAGGTCTACTACGACAGCGCCAAGAACGCCTTCGCCGTCGAGGGCGGTGCCTCCAACCTCCAGATCTACGAGACGCTCTACAAGCTGTACGGCGTCACGCTCCCGGCCGGATCCTGCGCCTCCGTCGGCGCGGGCGGCCACATATCGGGCGGCGGCTACGGCCTGCTCTCCCGGCTGCACGGCCTGACCGTCGACCACCTCTACGGCGTCGAGGTCGTCACGGTGGACAAGAACGGCACCGCCAAGGCCGTCGTCGCGACCCGCGACTCCACCGACGCCAGCCTCAAGGACCTCTGGTGGGCCCACACCGGCGGTGGCGGCGGCAACTTCGGCCTGATCACCCGCTACTGGCTGCGCTCGCCCGGCGCCACCGGCACCGACCCGACCAAGCTCCTGCCGAAGCCCCCGTCCGAGGTCTTCGTGCACGCCACGGCCGTCAAGTGGGCGGACCTGACCGAGGCGTCCTTCACCCGCCTCCTGCAGAACTGGGGCACCTGGCACGAGCAGAACAGCGCGCCGGACTCCAAGTACAACTCGCTGTTCGGCCTCCTGAAGCTGAACCAGAAGGCCGGGGCCAACTCCGAGATCGCCCTGCTCACGCAGATGGACGCCACGGTCCCCGACGCCCAGGCCCTCCTTGACGACTACCTGAACGCGGTCTTCGCCGGGGTGGGCGCCACCCTGCGGGCCATGACCCAGCGGGCGGGCGAGCACGCGGCCATGCCGCAGTTCGCCAAGCCGCGCACGCTGCCCTGGTACATCGCGACCGACTACCTCAGCGGCGGCAACCCCACGCTGTACGGCAAGTACAAGTCGGCGTACGCCCGCAAGGGCTTCTCCACCACCCAGATCAAGGCGATGTACAAGCACCTGACGCGCACCGACTACAGCAACGGTGACGCGCTGGTCCAGATCGACTCGTACGGCGGCCGCATCAACAGCGTCAAGCCCGGCGACACCGCCGTGCCGCAGCGCGACTCGGTGCTCAAGCTCCAGTACCAGACCTACTGGACGAACCCGGCCGACGAGGCCAAGCACGTGGCCTGGATCCGCGAGTTCTACAAGGACGTGTACGCCGAGACCGGCGGCGTCCCGGTGCCCGGCGACATCAACGACGGCTGCTACGTCAACTACCCCGACAAGGACCTCGGCGACGCCGCCTGGAACACCTCGTCGACCGCGTGGAACAGCCTGTACTACAAGGACAACTACGCCCGCCTGCAGAAGGCGAAGGCCGCCTGGGACCCGAAGGACATCTTCCGCCACGCCCAGTCGATCCGCCTGCCGTAAGCCCGCAGTTCCCCGCGCCTCAGTGCCCTGAAAGGGGCGCGGGGAACTGCGCGCCCAGCCACGACGCACCCGCGGCCGACAGCGAACAGCTCAGCCCCGCGACCTCCCACCGAAGCCGGAGGCAAGCGGCATCCGTAACCCGATGGGCGGCGGAGCCGCGAGCGCGTCCTCCAGAGGCCGGGCGTACGGGTACCCGTACAACGACCCCTGCACGAAATTGGAGGCCAGCGCCAGCACCTCACCCCGGTGCTGGCTCAGCCGGTGGCCGTCGGAGTGGACCTCGAACCGGCAGACACTCCGGTTCGCCTTCTTCGCCCGCTCCGCGAGCCGGAACGACAGCTCCGGATCCGTCCGCTCGTCGTTCGTGCCGTGCACGATGAGCACCTGCCGCCCCGCCAGCTGCTTCACCGGTTCGGGCGGCGCGGCCACGTCGTCCTCGGGCAGCCACGGAGCGAGCGCGAGCACCGACTGCACGGCGCTGTGCCCGGCCGCGTGCAGCGCCGCACGGCCGCCCATGTCCACCCCGGCGAGGCACACCGGCACGTCGCCGTAGCGGCGCACCACCTCGTCGGCCGCCCACTCGGCGTCCCGGGCGAGCTGCGCCTCCGCGCCGTTCCAGCCGCTCGCGCGGTAGTGCACGACGTGGGCCGCGAGCCCGTCGGCGCGCCCGGCGCGGGCGAGCCGACGCCCGAGGGACCGCACCGCCGACGCGGCGAGGAACGACGGCTTGCGGGCCGACGTCGCGTGGCCGCCCGGCAGGAGCAGCACCACCGCGCTCACCGTCGAGGGCCGCGCGGCGATCACCCGCCCGAGCCTGGCCGTACGCGCCGGTCGCGATGTCGCTTGCTGAGCCATGCCAGAACAGTGTCAGAAGTCCGTGTGGATGCCACCCGTCCGCCTGGTCACTGTTACGTATCGACCAGTGAGTTCTACGCGCGTAGGAGTTAGAGTGCGGAAATGACGAGCCAGATCAGGAAGATCACTGAAGGAAGCGGTCACACGGGCCGTGGCACCGCCCCGGGAGTCCCGGGCTCCGAGCAGATCCGCCGCGCGCCCAAGGTCCTGCTCCACGACCACCTCGACGGCGGTCTGCGCCCCGGCACCATCGTCGACCTCGCCCGCGACTGCGGCTACGAGGGCCTCCCCGAGACCGACCCCGACAAGCTCGGCGTCTGGTTCCGCGAGGCCGCCGACTCCGGCTCCCTGGAGCGGTACCTGGAGACGTTCGCGCACACCTGCGCCGTGATGCAGACCAAGGCCGCCCTGAAGCGCGTCGCCGCCGAGTGCGCCGAGGACCTCGCCGAGGACGGCGTCGTCTACGCCGAGATCCGCTACGCCCCCGAGCAGCACCTGGAGGCCGGTCTCACCCTCGAAGAGGTCGTCGAGGCCGTCAACGAGGGCTTCCGCGAGGGCGAGCGCCGCGCCAAGGCCAACGGCCACCGCATCCGGGTGGGCGCCCTGCTCACCGCGATGCGGCACGCCGCCCGCGCCCTGGAGATCGCCGAGCTCGCCAACCGCTACCGCGACTCGGGCGTCGTCGGCTTCGACATCGCGGGCGCGGAGGCTGGCTTCCCTCCCACCCGCCACCTCGACGCCTTCGAGTACCTCAAGCGCGAGAACAACCACTTCACCATCCACGCGGGCGAGGCCTTCGGCCTGCCCTCCATCTGGCAGGCCCTCCAGTGGTGCGGCGCCGACCGCCTCGGCCACGGCGTGCGCATCATCGACGACATCAAGGTCGCCGACGACGGCACCGTCCAGCTCGGCCGCCTCGCCTCCTACGTGCGTGACAAGCGCATCCCGCTGGAGCTGTGCCCGAGCTCCAACCTCCAGACCGGCGCCGCCAGTTCGTACGCCGAGCACCCGATCGGCCTGCTGCGCCGCCTGCACTTCCGGGCGACCGTCAACACCGACAACCGCCTGATGTCCGGCACCAGCATGAGCCGCGAGTTCGAGCACCTGGTCGGCACCTTCGGCTACACGCTCGACGACATGCAGTGGTTCACCGTCAATGCCATGAAGTCGGCGTTCATTCCTTTCGATGAACGCCTCGCGATGATCAATGACGTCATCAAGCCCGGCTATGCCGAGCTCAAGTCCGAATGGCTGTTCCGCCAGACCGTCTCCACCAGCGGATCCGTCGACAGCTAAGCGGATTTTGTACGTCAAGGAAGCGGCCGGGAGTACCCACTCCCGGCCGCTTTCGGCTGTTTGCGGCCCCAGCTTGAGGGTGTTTAACGTCGGGCACCGCTCAACGCCCCCGTAGCAAGGACGCATTCACGATGAAGCAGTCTGCCGTCAAGACCCTCGGTGTCGCCGCGCTCGGTGCCGCCTTCGCCGCCGTCGGCGCGGGCGCCGCGAACGCGGCCCCGGCCACCGTCCCCGACCCCTCCACCGCCCTGGAGACCGTCACCTCGACGCTGCCGCTCGACCAGGCCGCGAGCACCCTGCCCGCCGGTGCGCCCGAGTCCCTCGCCGCCGGGCAGAGCGCTCTCGCGAGCGGCCTCGCCGCCACCGAGCCCGCCGTCGAGCACTTCCTCCCCGCCCTGTCCACGCAGACCCTGGAGAGCGCCGCGAGCGCCGCCACCGAGTCGGCCGACGACCAGGGCGAGGACGGCGGCCGGGCCGCCGCGCCGAAGCCCGGCGACCCCGTGGGCCAGCTCCTCGGCGGGCTGCCCACCGGCGAGATGAAGACCCAGGGGCTGCCGACGCAGGGCCTGGGCCTGCCGCTCTGACGGCCGCCGTACACGACTGACGGGGCGCACCCTCGGGGTGCGCCCCGTCGTCGTACGCCCACGGGGATCACCAGGCGGTCTTGGGCTTGCCGCCCTCCTTCGGCAGGAGGATCCACAGCGCGATGTAGAGCAGGAACTGGGGGCCGGGCAGCAGACAGGACAGCACGAAGATCACACGCATCGTGGTCGCCGAGGTGCCGAAGCGGCGGGCGAGGGCAGCGCACACTCCGCCGATCATGCGGCCTTCGGAAGGGCGGACAAGGGCGGTCATGGTGGCTCCTTCAAGGACCGTGGTCGGGTCGTCGGTCGGGCCCCGGCTCTGCGAGGCCCCGATGACTCCACGGTAGGAGCACCCGGGGGAGGAGGCATCGGGCTACGGAGCGATCCCGACCCTGGGAATCTTCGGGGTCGCCCCCTGAGGGGCCTCCTCCCGCGCCCGGCGCGCCCGGGGGCGTGCGCCGCGGCGGCGCAGCCGGGCCCGGGCCGCGGGCACCACGGCGAGATGGGCGAGCGCCACGCCCACGGTGTTCAGAAGGAGCGAGTCCACGTCCACGACCTGCCCCGGCACCCCGGTCTGGAGCAGTTCGATGCCGAGGGAGAGCAGCGCGCCCGCCGCGACCGTCCGGGCGAGGGAGGCCAGCGGCGACACGTCCAGGCGGCCGCCCACCAGCGGCAGCAGCACCCCCAGCGGGGCGAGCAGCAGCAGCGCGCCGCCGATCTGCCGGATCGCCTGCTCGGGGCCGCGCTCCAGGTCCGCCTTGATGCCGGCCAGCGGCTCCAGGTTCGCCGCGCTCACCCAGGGCACGTCCAGCGGCCGCAGCGTGATCCACGCGACGACCAGGAGGTGCGCGACGAGGAGGACCCCTCCCGCCGCGCGCAAGCGAATGGCGGCACCGCGCCCGCCCGAGCCTTGACGCACGCTCCCCAAGACGCGCCGGGCGGCGGGATCGGTTCCGCGCGAGTAATAAAGGCCGGGCGAACGGGACGTCGGGCCGCCGCGGCCCGGCCCCTCAGGACTCCAGGGGCCGCGACGGCGGCGGCACCGTGCCGGGCCGGTCCCGGGACTCCGGCGTGCATTCGTAGCGCCGCAGCCGGGTGCCCGCCGGGCCGCCCAGGATGACCGAGCCGCCGTCGGAGGCGGCACTGTCCACGTAGGTGCACACCAGCTGCGCGAGCGCGGCCGTCGGCAGTTCCTGGGGCTGCCTGCTGAGCCGCAGGGCCTCGTTCGGGTCGGCGGGGCGCGGTCCGGCGACCGTGATGCCGCGGCGCAGCTCCGTCGCGTACCCGGCCTGCCGCTCGTCCTCCGACGGCGGCGTGGACAGCTCGTTCAGGAGGGCCTGCGCGATGCGCGCGCGGTCCGTGCCCGTCCGGTCCGTGGGGATGCGCACCGTACGGTCGACGGCGACGAGACGGCCCGCGCACAGCAGGAAGATCTGCACGGGCACGCCGGTCGCCTGGTCACGCGCCGAGATGCCGGAGGCCGCCGCTCCGCACGGCACCCGCGAGGGCGCGGCGCCGAAGTCGGTGGGCACCTCGGTGGAGCGGATGCCGCAGCCGGAGAGCACGGTGGCGAGCGCGGCGGTGGCGAGCGCGGCGCGCAGCCGTCGCCTGGTCATGTCTCTTCCTCGTCTTCCTCGGAACGGTCCGGGGCCTGCCCGGCCCCCTCGCGCGCCGCCCGCTCCGGCTCCGGCTCCGCCGTCAGCGGCGAGGCGTCGCGGGGCAGCCGCAGCGTGAACACGGCACCCCCGGCGGGCGCGTTCGCGGCCGTGATCTCGCCCCCGTGGATGTGCGCGTTCTCCAGGGCGATGGACAGGCCGAGGCCGCTGCCCTCCGAGCGCGGCCGGGACGCGCTGGCCTTGTAGAAGCGATCGAACACGTGCGGCAGGACGTCCTCGGGGATGCCCGGGCCGCCGTCCTTCACGGAGATGACCAGGCTCTCGCCGTCCAGGCGCACCGACACCTTCACCGGGGACCCGCCGTGCTTGAGCGCGTTGCCGATGAGGTTCGCGAGGATCACGTCCAGGCGGCGCGGGTCGAGGCGGGCCATGATGCCGCGCTCGGCGTCCAGGTCGACGGCGTCCAGCCAGGCGCGGGCGTCGATGCAGGCCGTGATCTGGTCGGCGATGTCGACGTCGTCGAGGACGAGACGGGCGGTGCCCGCGTCGAAGCGGGTCACCTCCATCAGGTTCTCCACCAGGTCGTTCAGCCGCCGGGTCTCGCTGACCACCAGCCGGACCGCGGGCTCGATCATCGGATCGACGCTGCCCGTCTCGGCGTCCAGCTCCTCCTCCAGGACCTCCGTCACCGCCGTGATCGCGGTCAGCGGGGTGCGCAGCTCGTGCGACATGTCCGCCACGAAGCGCCTGCTCGCCTCGTCGCGGGCGCTCATGTCCGCGACCTTCTTCTCCAGGTTCTCGGCCGTCCGGTTGAACGTACGCGACAGATCCGCGAGTTCGTCCGTGCCCGAGACCCTGAGGCGGGTGTCCAGCTTGCCCTCGCCGAGGCGGCGCGCGGCGACGCCGAGGCGGTGCACCGGCTTCAGGACGGTCGTCGCGGCCGCCTGCGCGAGCAGCGCGGAGCCGACGAGCGCGAGCGCCGTGGCGATCGCCAGGGACCAGCCGAGCGAGCTGAGGTCCTTGGCCTCCGGTTCGAGCGACTTGAGCATGTAGCCCGTCGGCCCGCCGCCGACGATCTTCGTGCCGCCGACGAGGTACGGAGTGCCGTGCTCGACGGTGCGCTGCCAGTACAGGTGGTACGGGCTCTTGTCGCCGTCGCCGAGCTGCTGCTTCTTGACGGCGTCACGCAGCGCCTTCGGCACCTTGGCGAGCGTGAACGCGTCCAGGTCGGAGTAGCCGTAGACCATCTCGCCCCGCGCGTTCTTGCCGACCAGGAGCACGCTGTAGCGCTGGCTGCTCTTGGCCATCTGCCCGGCGGCGGCCTGCAACGCGTCCTGCGTCGGGTTCGGCGGCAGCGCGCCCGCGCGGGTCTGCATCTGCTGCCGGAAGTCCTTCAGCGCGGCGTCCTGCGCCCGCGTCAGGACGGCCTCGCGGTTCAGCCAGTACGCGATGCCGGACGCGGACACCGCCGCCGTGAGCGCCACCAGGGCGAAGACCACGACGAGCCGCAGGCGCAGACTCGTGAAGCGCAGACCGGACCAGATCGCCTTGCGGGCCGCGGGCAGCCCGCGGAGCTTGTCGTGCGGTGGGGTCACTGAGGCGTGTCCAGCCGGTAACCCACACCACGCACCGTACGGATCAGCGTCGGCGAGGACGGCACGTCCTCGACCTTGGCGCGCAGCCGCTGCACACACGCGTCCACGAGCCGCGAGTCGCCCAGGTAGTCGTGCTCCCACACCAGGCGCAGGAGCTGCTGGCGGGACAGGGCCTGGCCGGGGCGGCGGCTCAGCTCCAGGAGCAGGCGCAGCTCGGTCGGCGTGAGCTGCAGGTCCTCGCCGTTCTTCGTCACCGTCATCGCCGCGCGGTCGATCACGAGGGAGCCGAAGGTCGCCGCGTCGTTCGCCTCGCGCTCGCCGCGGCGGAGCACCGCCCGGATCCGGGCGTCGAGCACGCGCCCCTGCACGGGCTTGACCACGTAGTCGTCGGCGCCCGACTCGAGGCCCACGACCACGTCGATGTCGTCGCTGCGCGCGGTCAGCAGGATGATCGGCAACTGGTCGGTGCGCCGGATGCGGCGGCACACCTCGAATCCGTCGATGCCGGGCAGCATCACGTCCAGCACGATCAGGTCCGGCCGCTGCTCGCTCAGGAGCTTCAGGCCGTCCTCGCCGGTGGCAGCAGTGGCCACCCGGTGGCCCTGGCGCGTCAGTGAGAGCTCCAGGGCCGTCCGGATGGCGTCGTCGTCCTCGATCAGCAACAGGGAAGGCACGAACGTCATTCTGTCCCATGGCGCGGGCGCAGTTCGACTGTTGGCGGGCGTCTCACACCGCACCCACACGAGCGAACGCCGCCGCTGATCTTGAACAGGGGCCGGTGGACCCCTGTGACAGGCCTGTGACAGTCGGCGGACACCGCCATGAAGTCGCTCGTGCAGAGTTTTGGGCACACGGAAATCCCAGACTCCACGACGGGGGGCGCGAGATGAACACGCTGCACAGCACCAGCTCGAGCGCAGTTGTCACGCGTCTGCACGACCTGGGGCGGAGTTCTGAGAAGCACGAGAAGTCCGGTGCCGTGAGCGGGCGGGGGTGCGCTCGCGGCACCGGGCGTCAGCACACCGCGGCTGCGAAGCAGGGCCGCCAGGCCTATATGACGGTGGTTGACGCGCTCAAGGGCGGCGGTGACGGGGGAGCTCACGGGGGAGCCGCGTACAGGGAGGCATCGGGGGAGCAGGCGTCCCGCTCGGAAGCGGAGTTCACCGCTTACGTCCAGGAGCGCCGCGCCTCCCTGTACGCCACCGCCTACCACCTGACCGGCGACCGCTTCGAGGCCGAGGACCTGCTGCAGAGCGCCCTCTTCTCGACGTACCGCGCCTGGGACAGGATCAGCGACAAGGCCGCCGTCGGCGGCTATCTGCGGCGCACCATGACGAACCTGCACATCAGCGCCTGGCGCCGCCGCAAGCTCAACGAGTACCCGACCGAGGAACTGCCCGAGACCGTCGGTGACACGGACGCGATGCGCGGCACCGAGCTGCGCGCCGTCCTGTGGCAGGCGCTCGCCCGGCTGCCCGAGCTCCAGCGCACCATGCTGGTCCTGCGCTACTACGAGGGCCGTACGGACCCGGAGATCGCGGACATCCTCGACATCAGCGTCGGCACGGTGAAGTCCAGCATCTGGCGCTCCCTGCGCCGCATGCGCGAGGACGAGGTCCTCAGCTTCGGCCGTGACCAGGAGGAGTCCTTCGGCGAGTTGGTCGCCTGAGGATGAGGGGGGAACACGGGGGAAAGCACGGGGGCCGTCGCTCCTAGGGGGGAAGCGGCGGAAAGGGAGGGGAACCACGGGGGCCACGGGGATCGGGGGATCTCCGGGGGCAACACTGCGGGACCGGAAGGCCGGGGGGTCTTTCCGGTCCCGCTTTTTGCGCCGGTGGACGGGGTTACGCGGCGCCCGCGCGTGCCTTCACGCAGCGCCCCGCCGCGGCGGCGGCGACGCGGCCCAGGGCCTCCTCCTTGCCGCACGCGTGCGCGCCGAGGGCGGTCTGGCGGGCCACGATGGCGCGTTCGGCGCGCATCAGGCGCCAGCCGCGGCGCAGCAGGAACGGCACGGACTTGCGGCCCTCGCGCAGATCGCGCAGGAGCCGGCGCCGGAACGTCGTCGAAGGCCGCCCGCGCAGACAGATCGCGTCCGCGAGGACGCCGAGCTCCCGGCAGCGGTCCACGATGTCCGCGGCGAAGATGCCCTCGGCGATGAACAGGGGCGTGCGCTCGATGTCGAGCGCCTCCTCGCCAACGCGCGCGCTCGTCGCGATGTCGTACACCGGTACGCGGGTGCGGCCCGTGCGGCACAGCTCCTCGATCGCGGCGACCGCGACGTCCGCGTCCCAGGACCGGGGCGAGTCCCAGTCGATGTCCGAGCTGCCCTCGACCAGCGGCAGCGAAGGGTCGGTGCCCTCCTTGTAGAAGTCGTCGAGGCACAGCACGGGCAGCCCGCTGCGGGTGGCGAACGACGACTTGCCGGAACCTGAAGGCCCGGTGAGCAGGACGACGCGCGTGGGTATCGGAGGATGGGAACTCACGAGAGAACAGTGTGCGGCATCCCGTCCTGGCGGCGCCCCGGCGGGGCGGGCTTTGGTGGGAATGCGCTCGCGTGACTACTCTGTGTGCGCGCACGGTTACGCACGGAGAGCTCGTTAGGTGGTCCACATGGTCCAGATGGCGCGAAACCCAGCTCGGTCCGCGGCGCGGGGCGCCGCGTCGAGGTCGTCCTCCGCTCCCGCGCGGGCGCTGCTGCGGGCGGGTCTCACCGTGTCCGCGGCGGGGGCCGCCCTCGGTGTCGGCGCGGCCGGTGCGAGCGCCGCGGAGCACGCGCCGCCGCCCGTCACCTCGCAGGCCGGTGGCCTGGGGAACCTGGACGTGCAGGCGGCCGCCGCGGCCCTGGGGCCCGCGCTCGGGCCCGCGAAGCGGCTGAAGCTCGACCCGCTGGCCGGGACGGGCGTGGATCCGCTGGACAACGGGGTGGGTACGCAGGTCGCCGACTTCCAGCCGGTGAGCACGGCGATGGCGACGGGGCCGCTGACGCAGGGCGGGGCGCTCGGCGACCTGCCCGTGACGGGGACGGTGGCGGGGCTGCTGCCCGGGTGACGGCCCCCGCTCAACGGCGAGCGCCGGACGGCCCGGGGGCAGGCCGTCCGGCGCTCGCGGGGTGCGGGGGCGTCAGTACGAGGAGCCGGACGCGCCCAGCGAGCCCGTGGGGTGCCAGACCGTCTTCGTCTCCAGGAACGCGGTGAGGCGCTCCGTGCCCGGGGACGCGGTGAAGTCCGTGTCCACAGCCTGTGGACGCAGCACGCGCTTCAGATTGTCCGCCGCCGCGACCTCCAGGTCCTTCGCGAGGTCCGCGGCGGTGCCCGTCAGGTCGATGGCGTTCACGTCCTGGTGGGCGGCCAGCGGGGCCGCGAGCTCCGCCGTCCGGCCGGAGAGGATGTTGACCACACCGCCGGGGACGTCGGACGTGGCGAGCACCTCACCCAGGGACAGGGCGGGCAGCGGGGCCTTCTCGGAGGCGATGACGACCGCCGTGTTGCCCGTGGCGATCACCGGGGCGAGCACGGACACCAGGCCCAGGAAGGACGACTCCTGGGGCGCGACCACCGCGACGACACCCGTCGGCTCGGGCGTCGAGAGGTTGAAGAACGGGCCCGCGACCGGGTTCGCCCCGCCCGCGAGCTGGGCGATCTTGTCGGTCCAGCCCGCGTACCAGACCCAGCGGTCGATCGCCGCGTCGACCACCGCGGCGGCCTTGGACTTCGACAGGCCCTCGGCGTCGGCGACCTCGCGCACGAACTGCTCGCGGCGGCCCTCCAGCATCTCGGCCACGCGGTAGAGGATCTGACCGCGCAGATACGCCGTCGCGTTCGACCAGCCGCCGAACGCCTTGCGGGCCGCCACCACGGCGTCCCGCGCGTCCTTGCGGGAGGACTGCGGGGCGTTGGCCAGCCACTTGCCCTTTGCGTCGGTCACCTCGTACACCCGGCCGCTCTCGGAACGCGGGAACTTGCCGCCCACGTACAGCTTGTAGGTCTTGAAGACACTGAGACGCGCGTCAGACATCGAGGTAAGCCTCCAGGCCGTGGCGGCCGCCCTCGCGGCCGAAGCCCGACTCCTTGTAGCCGCCGAAGGGCGAGGTCGGGTCGAACTTGTTGAACGTGTTGGCCCAGACGACCCCGGCGCGGAGCTTGTTCGCGACCGCGAGGATGCGCGAGCCCTTCTCCGTCCAGATGCCCGCGGACAGGCCGTACTGCGTGTTGTTCGCCTTGGCGACGGCCTCGTCCGGGGTGCGGAAGGTGAGGACCGAGAGGACCGGGCCGAAGATCTCGTCGCGGGCGATGGTGTGCGCCTGGGTGACGCCGGTGAACAGCGTCGGGGCGAACCAGTAGCCCGAGGAGGGGAGTTCGCAGGCCGGGGACCAGCGCTCGGCGCCCTCCGCCTCGCCCTGGTCGGCGAGCGCGCTGATGCGGGCCAGCTGCTCGGCGGAGTTGATCGCGCCGATGTCGGTGTTCTTGTCGAGCGGGTCGCCCAGGCGCAGCGTCGAGAGCCTGCGCTTGAGGGCGTCCAGGAGCTCCTCCTGGATCGACTCCTGGACCAGGAGGCGCGAGCCCGCGCAGCAGACCTGGCCCTGGTTGAAGAAGATGCCCGTGACGATGCCCTCGACGGCCTGGTCGAGGGGCGCGTCGTCGAAGACGATGTTCGCGCCCTTGCCGCCCAGTTCGAGGGTGAGCTTCTTGTCCGTGCCCGCGACCGTGCGGGCGATCTCCTTGCCGACGGCCGTGGAGCCGGTGAAGGCGACCTTGTTCACGTCGGGGTGCGCGACGAGGGCCGCGCCCGCGTCGCCGTACCCGGGAAGGATGTTGACGACGCCCTTGGGCAGGCCCGCCTGGCGGCAGATGTCCGCGAAGAACAGGGCGGACAGGGGGGTCGTCTCGGCGGGCTTGAGGACCACCGTGTTGCCGGTCGCGAGCGCCGGGGCGATCTTCCAGGCCAGCATCAGGAGCGGGAAGTTCCAGGGGATGACCTGGCCCGCGACGCCGAGCGGCCGGGGGCTGGCGCCGTAGCCAGCGTGGTCGAGCTTGTCGGCCCAGCCCGCGTAGTAGAAGAAGTGCGCGGCGACCAGCGGGAGGTCCGCGTCGCGGGTCTCCTTGATCGGCTTGCCGTTGTCGAGGGTCTCCAGGACGGCGAGCTCGCGGCTGCGCTCCTGGATGATGCGGGCGATGCGGAAGAGGTACTTCGCGCGCTCGGCGCCGGGCAGCGCGGACCACTTCTCGAACGCCTTGCGGGCGGCCCTGACCGCGCGGTCGACGTCCTCCGTGCTCGCCCGCGCGACCTCGGACAGGACCTCTTCGGAGGACGGCGAGAGGGTCTTGAAGACCTTGCCGTCGGCCGCCTCGGTGAACTCGCCGTCGATGAACAGGCCGTAGGAGGGGGCGATGTCGACGACCGAGCGGGACTCGGGAGCCGGTGCGTACTCGAAAATCGATGCCATGGCGATCAGTCCACCGTCACGTAGTCAGGGCCGGAGTAGCGGCCGGTGGCCAGCTTCTGGCGCTGCATCAGCAGGTCGTTGAGCAGGCTGGAGGCGCCGAAGCGGAACCAGTGGTTGTCCAGCCAGTCCGCGCCGACGGTCTCGTTCACCAGGACCAGGAACTTGAGGGCGTCCTTCGTCGTGCGGATGCCGCCCGCGGGCTTCACGCCGACCTGGACGCCGGTCTGCGCGCGGAAGTCGCGGACCGCCTGAAGCATCAGCAGGGTGTTCGCGGGCGTCGCGTTGACCCCGACCTTGCCGGTCGACGTCTTGATGAAGTCCGCGCCCGCGATCATGCCGAGCCAGCTCGCGCGGCGGATGTTGTCGTACGTCGACAGCTCGCCGGTCTCGAAGATGACCTTGAGGCGGGCGTGCTCGCAGGCCTCCTTGACGGCGACGATCTCCTCGTACACCTTCAGGTAGTCGCCGGACAGGAACGCGCCGCGGTCGATGACCATGTCGATCTCGTCGGCGCCCGCGGCGACGGCGTCGCGGACGTCCGCGAGCTTCACCGCGAGGGCGGCGCGGCCCGCGGGGAACGCGGTCGCGACCGAGGCGACCTTCACGTCCGAGCCCGCGACGGCCTCCTTCGCGGTGGCCACCATGTCCGGGTAGACGCAGACGGCGGCGGTGCGCGGGGTTGAGCGGTCCGTCGGGTCCGGGTGGACGGCCTTGGCGCCGAGCGCGCGGACCTTGCCGACGGTGTCGGCGCCCTCCAGGGTCGTCAGGTCGATCATGGAGATGGCCAGGTCGATGGCGTGCGCCTTGGCCGTCGTCTTGATCGACCGCGTCCCGAGGGCGGCGGCGCGGGCTTCGAGGCCGACCGCGTCCACGCCGGGCAGGCCGTGCAGGAAGCGGTGCAGCGTGGCGGCCGACGTCGTGACGTCGGCGAAGGGGGTGCCGGTGGGCGCGGCCGCCCCGGCTGCCCCTGGGGGTGATGTCGTCGTCGGCATAGTCACGAGGGGAGCATATCTACGCGCGTAGCGGCCTGTACAGGGGGCGAGTGCGGTGGGGGTGGGCCCTCGCGGGGCGCCCCAGGCCCGCCCCTTCCCGAAACCAGGGGCTGCCGCCCCTGGGACCCCGGGCCTATCGGCATCGGCTCTGCGCGCATCGCCCGTCAGCGCTGGACGGGGGCCGAGAATCGTACGCTGAGGTCTATGGGGAAAGCTGATGGGCCCATGGGGGTCGCTACCGCTCTGGTGCGGTCCGCGTTTCTGGTGAACGCCGTGTACGCCGAGTGCAGTCGGGAGTACGGGCTCACCGCTCAGCAGGGGCAGCTGCTGTGCGTGCTGATGGCGCAGCCGTACGGGATGAGTGAGCTGGGGGCGGCGCTCGGGCTCGCCAAGTCGAGTCTGACGGGGCTCGTCGACCGCACGGCGCGGCGCGGGCTCGTGCGCCGGGAGCCGGATCCGATGGACGGCCGGGCCATTCGGGTCGCGCTCACCGACGAGGGCGGCGCGCTGGTGGAGGAGTTCTACGCGGCCACGTGCAGGCGCATGGACGAGCTGCCGCTCGGCTTCAGCGAGGCCGAGCGGCAGCAGCTCGTTCAGCTCCTCGGGCGGCTCGTGCTCGACAACGAGGTGCCGGTGGTCTTCGCGGACTAGCGGTCCGTGCCGAAGAGTTCCGCGAAGCGCTCCGTGAACAGGGTCGCGCCCTTGTACTCGGCCACTGCCTGCGGGGTCAGCACCTGGGGGCCGTCCTCCGACGGGAACTGGCCGACGCCGCCCGTCGGGCCCAGCGGGAGCAGGACGGCGGGGACGGGGGAGGGGCGGTAGGTGGCGGTGGGCTCCTCGCCGCGGGCCCGCGCGAGGATGTTCTGGGTCACTACCTCCGCGTGCTGCATCGCGTATCCGGCCATCTTGGCCTCGGCGAGGTCCGTGATGTCGCCGAGCGCGTACACGTGGTCGTGGCCCGCGACGGTGAGCCGCTCGGTGACGCGGACGCGGCCCTCCGGGGTGCGGGTGGTGAGCCTGCCGTCGCTCAGGTAGTCGCCGTTGGTCCGCACTCCGTAGCAGCGGAACCAGAGGTCGGCGGTGAGGTCCTCGCCGTCGGTCGTCGTGACGGTGAAGGCCCTGGCCCGGCCCGGGGCCGTCGGCGGCTCCCGCGTCAGCCTCGTCGACAGGCGCACCTCGACCTTCAGTTCCTCCAGCTGGCGGTGCAGGTCCGCGCGCAGGGCCGGGTCGAAGCCGGGCAGGAGGGTGTCGGCCGGGTCGACCAGCGTCACCTGCTTGTCGGGCCAGACCGCTTTGATCTCGCCGGACAGTTCGAGGCCCACGGGCCCCGCGCCCACGAGCAGCACCCGCTCGGCGCCCGCGAGCTCGTCGTGCGTGGCGCGCAGGCGGTCCAGGGCCTCGGCGGTGACGTCGGTGTCGGTCTTGGCCGGGTACGGGTAGCCCGAGCCGGACGCGAGGACGATGTGGTCGGCCTCGACCCGGGCGCCGGAGGCCAGGGTGACGCCGGACGGGTCGACCGACGCGGCGTACTCCCGCACGATCCGGCCGCGGCGGAGGAGGCCGTCGTACGGGAAGAAGATGTGCTCCGCCCACTCCGGGCGGACCAGTGCGCGCAGCGATCCGGCCGCGTGCACGAAGGCGTCCTTCGGCTCGATCAGGACGACGTCCAGGTGCTCGTCGAGCGCCTTGGCCACCGCGGCGCCGCCGTATCCCCCGCCGATGACCGCGACGGTCGTGTGCTTCTCGTTCATTTCCCCACCCTGAGTGCGTGTTCGTAGTTCGTGCCGCGAACTATATTAGTTCGCGGCACGAACTACAATCACTCATCGGGTGTGGGTCGGATCAGGTGGTGCCGACGGCTCACTTCAGGCCGTTGTCCAGCGCCGTCATGAGCGTGCCGTTCGGGGTGTCGCCCGACATCTCCCAGACCATGCCGCCGAGCAGGCCCTTCGACTTGACCCAGGCGGTCTTCTTGCCGATCGACCAGGTGTCGTCGAAGCTCCACCACTGGCCGTTGTTGCCGGTGTAGCCGTAGGTGGAGACGGACTGTTCGTCGTGGTACACGGTCATGTTCGGGACGCTGGTGATCAGGTTCTGGTAGCCCCTGGTGCCCGCCTCCTCCGGGAACTGGCCGGGGGCCGCGCCGTTGGCCGACTGCCACTCGCCCTTGACGCCGCCGTCGGCGACCTCCTTCCAGCCGCGGCCGTAGAACGGGAAGCCGATGGTGAGCTTGCGCGGGTTCACCCCGGCGTCCAGATAGGTCTTGATCGCCCTCTCCATGCTGAAGTCGAAGGAGTAGGGGTCCTGGGCGTCGCGGTACAGATTGGCCTGGTGGCCGGTGCGCTTGGGCTCCCAGGAGTCGTCGCTGCCCGAGCCGTGGAAGTCGTAGCCCTGGACGTTGGCGAAGTCCAGGTACTCGAAGATCTTCTTGATGTCCCAGCCCGCCTCGATCTTCGCCGGGTCGGCCGGGGTGAACGCGGTCAGGAGCTTGTGGCTGCCGCCGGTGGCGTCCAGCTGCTTGCGGAACTCGGCGAGCAGCGCCGTCAGGTTGGCCTTGTCCGCCGGGCCGTAGTGGTTGCCGGGGTGGCCCTCGGAGCCCGGCCACTCCCAGTCGATGTCGATGCCGTCGAAGATGCCCGCGCCGGTGCCGGGGCCGCCCGCGCCGTTGTAGACCGGCAGGTTGCCCTTGATCCACACGTCCACGCAGGACTTCACGAACTTCTCGCGCGAGGCGGGGGTGGCCGCCGCGTCCGAGAAGAACTTCGAGAACGTCCAGCCGCCGAGCGAGACGACGACCTTCAGGTGCGGGTACTTGGCCTTGAGCTTCTTCAGTTGGTTGAAGTTGCCGCGCAGCTTGCCCCAGCCGTCGTCCGCGACCCCGTCCACCGACTGCGCGGCGGAGAAGGCGCGGCCGTAGTCGGCCTCGGCGTCGCCCGCGCCGGTGCCCTCGTCCGGGTCCTGCGGCTTGCCGGAGACGCCCTTGACCACGCCGGCCAGGCAGGTGTGGTTGACCGGGTCGACGTTCTCGAAGGCGTAGTTGATGACGTCGAGCTTGGCCGCCTGGCCGGAGGTGTCCAGGTTCTTCACGAAGTGCTGGCGGCCGTAGATGCCCCACTGGGCGTAGTAGCCGACCGTGAGGTGGTTGCCGGGGCCCGCCGCGTCGTCCGTCGTGACGTTCACGGCGTTCGAGGCGGCCGACTCGTTGTCGGCGGTGTCACGCGCCTTGACGGTGAAGCTGTAGGCGGTGGCGGGGGTCAGGCCCTCGACGGTCGCGGTGGTCGCCGAGGCGGGGACGGTCTTCGCGAGCTCCTTGCCGCGGTAGACGTCGTACGCGGCCACGGCCACGTTGTCCGTGGACTTCTCCCAGGCGAGGGACGCCGAGACCTGGGTCTTGCCGGTGGTGCGCAGGTTGCCGGGCGCGGTCGGCGGGGTCGGGTCGGTCGACGGGTCGACGGTGGTCGCGCTGACCGGCGGGCTCTCCGGGCTGGTGTTGCCGCGCCGGTCCTTGGCGCGGACGGTGAAGGAGTAGCGGGTGGCGGGGGTCAGATCGGTGACGGTGGCGCTGTTCGTCGCCGAGCTCGCGACCACGCTGGTGCCGCTGAGCACCTCGTACGTCGTCACCGGGTAGTCGCCCGCACCGGCCGGGGGCCAGGTCAGGGAGATGGTGCGCGAGGTGGTGGTGGTGACGGTCGGGGTGCCGGGCGCGGTCGGGGGCTTGTCCGGCGTGCCGTCGCACTTGTCGCCGTTGACCGTGCAGCCCGTGGGCGTGCCGATCGGTCCGCGCGCGGTGAACTGGTAGCTGTACGGCTCGGTGGAGCCGCCCGCCGGGACGCGGCCGTTGTAGTACGCGTTCTTCACGGTGACGTGGCTGCCCGAGACGGTCGCCTCGCCGTGGGTGTGGCCGCTGACGGTGACGCCCGGCGGTAGGTCGAACTCCAGGGTCCAGCTCGTGGCCGCGGTGGAGCCGCTGTTGCGGACGACGTACTTGCCCTGCCAGGACGCGCCGCTGCCCTCGGTGCTGAAGGCCGCGGTGAGGCCGCCCGCGGCGATGGCGGGGGCCGCGGAGAGGGCGGTGAGCAGGGCGGCGGGGAGCAGCAGGGCGGCGAGCAGCACGGCGGTCCTGCCGCGCAGGGCCGCGGCCGCTCTGCGTAAGAGTCCGGGCGTGCTTCTGGTTCCTCTTCCGGTGGGGGTCATGGCTCTCCTCGGGGGTGGGTCGTTGCGGGTGACTCCTCGGGGTGCGTACGGGGGGTTCGTGTGGGAGGTGCCGTGCGGGGCCGGGCCGCCGCGTCGCCGGGCGATGGTTAGGCGTACATGACAACCCTCGACGGTACTAGGTCTGGACCAATCGCCATACCCCCGCCGCGCGCGGCGGCCGGGAACGCGTCAGGCAGAATCAGCCCCATGACGAGCGACCCGCAGCCCACCCCGGCGGAGCCCACCCCCGCGTACAAGGACCGCGTCTACCGGTCCCACGCGGCCATCGCCGGAGGCGTCATGCTGCTCGCCATCGGCGCCTGGCTGGGCATCGACGCGCTGATCCGGGGCGAGGGGCGCACCCCCTGGGTGGCCCTCGCCGGGCTGCTCCTCGCGGTGCCGCTCGTCGTCGCCTTCACCGTGCGGCCCGCCGTGTACGCGAGCGAGGACCGGCTGCGCGTCCGCAACCCCTTCCGCACCATCGTCCTGCCGTGGGGCGCGGTCTCCGGGCTCCGCTCCGGGTACTCCAACGAGGTCTTCACGCAGGACGGCACCAAGTACCAGCTCTGGGCCATCCCGGTCTCCCTGCGCGGCCGCAAGAGGGCCGCGCAGCGGCATGCGCGGCAGGTCGCGTCGGACGACCCGTCCGCGAGCCTGGCGCGCCCCGGCACCGGGCACGAGAGCACGCGCACCCCTGGCGACCAGGCCATGGACGACCTGCGCGAGATCGCCGAGCGCCGCGAGGGCGCCGAGACCGCGCAGGGCGAGCCGCTGGTGCGCTGGGCGTACGAGATCCTCGCCCCGAGCCTCGCGGGAGCGGTCGTCCTGGCCGTCCTGCTCGCGACCGGCTGAGCCCCCGGGGCCGTGGGGGAGCCGGACACGGCCGCTGCCGTGTCCGGCCGGGCGGCGCTCCGCAAGGGGGGTGAGCGGAGCGCCTGATCCGTCGGCTCCCGCTGGGGGGCCGGGGAGCCGCCGGACAGCGCTTCCATAGTGCGGCATCGTCGTCCGCCCGCGGCCGCCGAGGGGCCGGACGGGCGCCGACTCCCGGGGAACCGGACCGGATTCAGCACGGCCGAGGCCGGGATGCAGTGGGCACCCATGCGCCCGGGTGCGCCCCCGGGCCGGGCCGCGCGCCCCCTTCAGGCCCCGGGCCCGGTCGCGCGCCCCCTCAGGCCCCAAGCCCTGCCGCGCGCCTCACGGCGGGCCCAGCCACACCAGGAGCATGTGCCCGCCGAAGGCCGCCGACGTCAGGGCCGCGCCGGTGAGCACCGGCACCACCACCCGCGCCCGGGCCCGGGCGAGCGCCAGCGCCACCGGGAGCAGCAGCGGAAAGCCCGGCATCAGGAACCGTGCCCGGGGGAAGTACACCCCGCGGGAACCGAGCACGATCGCGAGCAGCAGGCCCGTGAACACCAGCAGCGGCAGCGGCTGTTCGCGCCCCGCCACCGACATCGCGAACAGCACCAGCGCGCCGCACAGCACCAGCGTCACCATCACCAGGAACAGCTGCGGCCGCTCCACGACGAACAGGCTCTTCACCCAGCGCAGCGTGCCGACGCCGCCGTCCCACTCGTTGTGCCACCACTTCTGCACCGCGAAGTAGCCGTCCCAGCGGCCGAGCCTGACCCCCACCCAGCCGACGTACGCGAGCCAGCCGAGGGGCGCGAGGACGGCGCCCGCGAGCGCGGCCGCGGAGAAGCGGCGGCGCAGCGCGAGCAGGGCCGTCACGGTCACCGCGGCGGCGAGCGCGATCCCCGTCGGCCGGGTCAGGCCCGCGAGCGCGGCAAGGGCTCCCGCCGCCACCCAGCGCCCGGTGAGGACCGCGTACAGGCACCACGCCACGAACGCCGTGAACAGGGATTCCGTGTAGCCCATCCACTGCACGAGGGCCACCGGCAGGCACGCCCACAGCAGCACGAGCAGCACCCCGGTCCGCCGCCCGTGCAGCCGGTCGCCGACCTTGAAGATCCCCCAGGCCGCGAGGAACGAGGCCGCGCACGCGATCGCCAGGCCCACCGCGCCGCGCGGCGCGGGCACCAGGTGCTCGCCCGCCCGGATCAGCAGCGGGTACAGCGGGAAGAACGCCAGGTTGTTCGCGTCGAAGGTATGGCCGAGCGTGTCCGCGTAGCCGTGCTCGGCGATCTTCAAGTACCAGTCGCAGTCCCAGGACTCGGCGAGCAGGTGCCAGACGCCGCGGTGCTCGCGGCGCGCCCAGAGGGCGAACACCAGCAGACCGCAGACCCGCACCGCCGCGTACCCCAGGAGCGCCGGAGCCGCGTGCCGCAGCGCGGCGGCCGCCCGGGCGCGCGGGCCGGGCGGCAGCCGCACGGTGGTGCGGGAGCGGCGCGAGGCGGGCACACGGGACGGCGCGTCGGCGGTGCGGCCGGGCAGGGGGGCGTGGGGTCCGTACGGCACTCGGGCTCCCGGAGCGTGACAAACGAGAAGGTGCGCTACCGGTCGGACCCTTCCTGGGTTGACCGGCGGCGCACCTGCACGCTGCGTCAGTTGCCGCGCGGAACCACCCGTACGGGTGGAGCCCCGGGGCTCAGATTCCGGCCGCCTCCGCGAAGTCCCGCTTCAGGGCGGCCAGGAGCTCCGCGGCCCGCGCGTGGGCCGCGGGCAGGCCGGGGCGGTCCGCGACCGGCACCACGACCTCCAGATAGCACTTCAGCTTCGGCTCGGTGCCGCTCGGGCGCACGATCACGCGCGCCCCGTCGAGGGTGTAGCGCAGCCCGTCCGTGGGCGGCAGCTGCGCGGAGCCCTCGGTCAGGTCCTCCGCGCGCGTCACCGCGAGCCCGGCGAGGCGCACCGGCGGGTGCTCGCGCAGGCGCCGCATCGCGGCCGCGATCAGCGACAGGTCCTCCACGCGCACCGACAGCTGGTCGGTGGCGTGCAGCCCGTGGGCGAGCGCCAGGTCGTCGAGGAGGTCGAGCAGCGTGCGGCCCTCCTCCTTCAGCTCCGAGGCCAGCTCGGTGATCAGGAGCGCCGCCGTGATGCCGTCCTTGTCGCGGACGCCCTCGGGGTCGACGCAGTAGCCGAGCGCCTCCTCGTAGCCGTACCGCAGGCCCTCGACGCGGGCGATCCACTTGAAGCCCGTGAGGGTCTCCTCGTAGCCGAGGCCCGCCTTCTCCGCGATCCGGCCGAGCAGCGACGACGACACGATCGACTCGGCGAAGACGCCCTCGGCGCCGCGCCGCACCAGATGCGCCGCGAGCAGCGCGCCCACCTCGTCGCCGCGCAGCATGCGCCAGGCGGTGCGCTCGGCGTCGGTGGGCACGGCCACCGCGCAGCGGTCCGCGTCCGGGTCGTTGGCGATCACCAGGTCGGGCCGTGCCTCGCGGGCCGCGGCGAACGCCAGGTCCATCGCGCCCGGCTCCTCCGGGTTCGGGAACGCCACCGTCGGGAAGTCCGGGTCGGCCTCGGCCTGCGCGGCCACGAGCACCGGCTCGGGGAAGCCTGCCCGCGCGAAGGCGGCGAGGAGCGTGTCCTTGCCGACGCCGTGCATGGCCGTGTAGACGGTCCGGGCGGTCCGGGCCGAGCCTGGGGACAGGACCGCGTCCGTACGCGCCAGATACGCCTGGAGGACCTCCTCGCCGAGGACCTCCCAGCCGGACTCCGGGCGCGCCACGTCGTGCAGGCTCGCCACCGCGTCGATCTCCGCCGCGATCTCCCCGTCGGCGGGCGGCACGATCTGCGAGCCGTCGCCCAGGTAGACCTTGTAGCCGTTGTCGCGCGGCGGGTTGTGACTGGCCGTGACCTCCACGCCCGCGACGGCGCCCAGGTGCCGTATGGCGAAGGCGAGGACCGGCGTCGGCAGCGGCCGGGGCAGGACGGCGGCGCGCAGCCCCGCCCCGGTCATCACGGCCGCCGTGTCCCGCGCGAAGTCCGCCGACTTGTGGCGGGCGTCGTAGCCGATGACGACCAGGCCGCCGGCGTGGCCCTTGCCCTTCAGGTACGCGGCCAGACCCGCGGCGGCGCGGATCACCACGGAGCGGTTCATCCGCATCGGGCCCGCGCCCAGCTCGCCGCGCAGCCCGGCCGTGCCGAACTGGAGCGTGCCGGCGAAGCGGGCCGCGAGGTCGGCCAGGACGTCCGCGCCGTCCGCAGCCCCCGCGATGAGCTTCGTCAGCTCCTCGCGGGTGTCCGCGTCCGGGTCCTCGTCGAGCCACGTCCGGGCCCGGGCGATGAGTACGTCGTGCTCCTGGTGGTCCTGCACGTGTGGTCAGCCTCTCCGTGAGGGGGGTCGTACACCTGGGGGCGGCGCGGTCAGAGGCGGTCGAGGACCTTGCCGAGCAGCTCGCCCATGCGGGTCGCCGAGTCGCGGCCCGCCTGGAGGACCTCCTCGTGGTTGAGGGGCTCGCCCGTCATGCCCGCGGCGAGGTTGGTGACCAGGGAGATGCCGAGCACCTCGGCCCCGGCCTCGCGCGCCGCGATGGCCTCGAGGACGGTGGACATGCCGACGAGGTCCGCCCCGATGGTGCGGGCCATGCGGATCTCGGCGGGCGTCTCGTAGTGCGGGCCGGGGAACTGCGCGTACACGCCCTCTTCGAGGGTCGGGTCGACCTCCTTGCACAGCGCGCGCAGGCGCGGCGAGTACAGGTCCGTGAGGTCCACGAAGTTCGCGCCGACGATCGGGGACGTCGCCGTGAGGTTCAGGTGATCGCTGATCAGGACCGGCTGGCCCGGGCGCATGCCCTCGCGCAGACCGCCGCAGCCGTTGGTCAGCACGATGGTCTTGCAGCCCGCGGCGACGGCGGTGCGCACGCCGTGCGCGACCGCGGCGACGCCCCGGCCCTCGTAGTAGTGCGTGCGGCCCAGGAAGACCAGGACGCGCTTGTCGCCGACCTTGAAGGAGCGGATCTTGCCGCCGTGGCCCGCGACGGCGGGCGGCGGGAAGCCGGGCAGCTCGGTGACCGGGAACTCGGCCTCGGGGGCGCCGAGCGCGTCGACGGCCGGGGCCCAGCCGGAGCCCATCACGAGGGCGACGTCGTGGGTCTCGGCGCCCGTCAGCTCACGCAGGCGCGTGGCGGCGGCGTCGGCGGCGGCGTACGGGTCGCCCTGGATGTCGTCCGGAATAACTGAAGCGTTCACGCCGACGAGGGTAGCCGCTTACGCCCTACGCGCGTAGATGACGAGGCTCACGGGAATGGGATCGTTGCTTTGTCGTTTCCGACAAGCTGATCGCCCGGCTTGTGTCGGAGCGGGTCAGCAGGGGCGTTTGCGCAGTTCCATCACGTAGTCGTGGGGGGCGCCCGCGGACTCGGCGGCGTCGGCCAGCTCGCCGAGGTAGCGCGCCGACGGCAGGCCGCCCTCGTAGCCGTTCAGGACGTAGACCCACGCGGGCTCCTCGCCCTCCAGGGTGTGGATCCGCACCCGCATGCGCCGGTAGATGTCGAGGCCGACGCCCTCCCAGCGGTCCATGGAGTCCTCGTCCATCGGCGCCACGTCGTACAGGGCGACGAAGACCTGGGAGCGCGGGGCCTCCACGATCGTGGCCAGTGCGCCCTCCCAGCCCATGTGCTCGCCCCCGAACGTCAGCCGCCAGCCGTTCAGCCAGCCGGTCGCGCGCAGCGGCGAGTGCGGGGCGCGGCGCGTCATGAGCCGCGCGTCGAGATTGCCGGCGTACGCGGCGTAGAGCGACATGTCGTCGAGAGTACGGGTTTCTGGCGGGGGCGCCCTACGCGGTTGCCGTTCTGGGGGCTGCGCCCCCATTCCCGGCATTCCTGGGGGTTCGGGGGTGTTCTTGGGTGCGGGGGTGTTCGCGCTGCGCGCTCGTCCTCAAGCGCCGGACGGGCTTGATTGTCGCGCTGCGCGCTTGTCCTCAAGCGCCGGACGGGCTTGATGGTTGCGCTGCGTGCTCGTCCGCTGGACGGGCTTGATTGTCGCGCTGCGCGCTTGTCCTCAAGCGCCGGACGGGCTTGGTTGGGTGCGGCTGATCGGTGGGCGTCTCGTGGGGGAATCGGCCCCGGGTCAACGGGGTGGGGGTGGGTGCGGGAGAATGGAGTACGTGACTCGGATCGTGATCATTGGTGGCGGACCCGGCGGATACGAGGCGGCGCTGGTCGCGGCCCAGCTCGGCGCGGAGGTGACCGTCGTCGACTGCGACGGTCTGGGCGGGGCGTCGGTGCTCACCGACTGCGTGCCGTCGAAGACCCTGATCGCCACGGCCGAGGTGATGACCACCTTCGACTCGTCGTATGAAGAGCTCGGGATCATCGTCGAGGACGACACCCCGCACATCGACCAGGCCGCGCGTGTCGTGGGCGTGGACCTCGGCAAGGTCAACCGGCGGGTGAAGCGGCTCGCGCTCGCGCAGTCGCACGACATCACCGCCTCCGTGACGCGGGCGGGCGCGCGCGTGCTGCGCGGCCGCGGGCGCCTGGAGGGCCAGCAGGCCATGGACGGGTCGCGGACCGTCGTCGTGCGCGCCGCCGACGGGTCCGAGGAGCGGCTCACCGCCGACGCCGTGCTCATCGCCACCGGAGGCCACCCGCGCGAGCTGCCGGACGCGCAGCCGGACGGCGAGCGCATCCTGAACTGGACGCAGGTGTACGACCTCGACGAGCTGCCCGAGGAGCTCATCGTGGTCGGCTCCGGCGTCACCGGTGCCGAGTTCGCCGGTGCCTACCAGGCGCTCGGGTCCAAGGTGACCCTCGTGTCGTCGCGCGACCGCGTGCTGCCGGGCGAGGACCCGGACGCCGCCGCCGTCCTGGAGGACGTCTTCCGCCGCCGCGGGATGAACGTGATGGGGCGTACCCGCGCCGCCTCCGCCAAGCGCGTGGGCGACCGCGTGGAGGTCACCCTCGCCGACGGGCGCGTCATCTCCGGCACGCACTGCCTGATGGCCGTCGGCGCCATCCCCAACAGCAGCGGCATGGGCCTGGAGGAGGCCGGGGTCAAGCTGAAGGACTCCGGGCACATCTGGACCGACCGGGTGTCCAGGACCTCCGCCCCCGGTGTGTACGCGGCCGGTGACGTCACCGGCATCTTCGCCCTCGCCTCCGTGGCCGCCATGCAGGGCCGCATCGCGATGTACCACTTCCTGGGCGACGCGGTGACCCCGCTGAACCTGAAGACCGTCTCGTCGAACGTCTTCACCGACCCGGAGATCGCCACCGTCGGCTACACCCAGGCCGACGTCGACGCGGGCAAGATCGACGCCCGGGTGGTCAAGCTGCCCCTGCTGCGCAACCCGCGCGCGAAGATGCAGGGCATCCGGGACGGCTTCGTCAAGATCTTCTGCCGCCCCGGCACGGGGATCGTGGTCGGCGGTGTGATCGTCGCGCCGCGCGCTTCGGAACTGATCCACCCCATCTCGATCGCGGTCGACAACAATCTGACGGTGGAGCAGATCGCTAACGCCTTCACCGTGTACCCCTCGCTTTCGGGGTCGATCGCCGAGGTGGCCCGGCAGCTGCACACGCGGAAGACGAGCGGCGAGGCCTGATTCCGGCGTCCCCGGGTGCCGCGCGCGGCCGCCGGAAGTGATCCCTCCGGCGGCCGGAATCAACTCTCCGCAGGTCACAGCCTGTTGCCGTCCATGCGTCCGGCATAGGCGCGCAGAGTACCCCTATACCACTCCCACCCCTGTCGTGCGTACAACTTCTGTAATTCGGCGCAAACTGCTGAAAGCAGACGGTCGTTGGGGTTACTGTCAGTTTCGTGTTCGCTGCAGAACGTCGCCAATTGATCCTCGAAATGGTGCGGGCCAACGGGGCTGTGTCGCTCCGTGAGCTCGCCCGCGTCGTCCAGACCTCCGAAGTGACCGTACGGCGGGACGTGCGCGCGCTGGAGGCAGAAGGACTCCTCGACCGCCGGCATGGCGGTGCGGTATTGCCGGGCGGATTCACGCGGGAGTCCGGCTTTCCGCAGAAATCGCATCTCGCGTCCGCCGAGAAGACGGCCATCGCCGATCTCGCGGCGGGTCTCGTCGAAGAGGGCGAGGCCATCGTCGTCGGGGCGGGTACGACCACGCAGGAGCTGGCCCGCCGGCTCGCGCGGGTACCCGGCCTGACCGTGGTCACCAACTCCCTGCTCGTGGCCCAGGCCCTGGCCCACGCCAACAGAGTGGAAGTCGTCATGACCGGCGGCACCCTGCGCGGCACCAACTACGCCCTGGTGGGCAGTGGTGCCGAGCAGTCCCTCCAGGGGCTCAGGGTCTCGCGCGCCTTCCTGTCCGGCAGTGGCCTGACCGCCGAGCGCGGCCTGTCCACGTCGAACATGCTGTCCGCGAGCGTGGACCGCGCGCTCGTCCAGGCGGCGGCCGAGGTCGTCGTCCTCGCCGACCACACCAAACTCGGCACGGACACGATGTTCCAGACCGTGCCGACGGACGTCATCACCCGACTCGTCACCGACGAACCGCCCGCCCACGACGACCGCGCGGCCACCGAGTTGCAGGCCCTGGCGGACCAGGGCGTGCAGATCGCCGTGGCCGGTGGGGCGGCGGGCCCCGGTCAGGGTCCGGGGGTCGACTCCGTGCCCACGGGCCGCCAGCCCCGCAGGGACGTGCCGCTGCCCGGTCAGCGGCGGGGGCACGGGGGCCAGGGGCCGCAGCTGCGCAGTGCGGCGGTCCTGGGCGACCAGCAGCCCGGGGAGCGGGCGGCGCGGGTGGCCGACCTCCGGCGGCGGTAGGCCTGGGGGCGGGGCGCGCTCCGCGCCCCGCCCCCAGGCGCCGGATCAGCCCGCGGGGTGGGCCTTGAGGCCGCGCAGGGTCAGGGTGAGCAGACGGTCGGCGAGCTCCGGGTCGTCGGGGGACTCCTCGGCGGCCAGGGCGATCGCGTTCGTCAGCTGGAGCAGGTCCTCGATGGACACGCCGTCGCGCACCGCGCCCGCCGCCTGGGCGCGGGCGAGGAGGGCCGCGCCCGCCTCCCGCATGGGGCGGCTGCACCGCCCCAGCGGGGTGCTGTCGTCCCGCGACACCGACATCAGGGCCCGCGCGAGCCCCCGGTACTCGCTCGCGTGCGCGACCAGGGCGCGCAGCCACGCCACGAGGGCCGCACAGGGCTGCGGGGCGCCGAGCAGCTCCCGCGAGCGGCTCAGCAGGTCGCTGACCGCCTCCTCGAACACGGCGCTCATCAGGGCGTGCCGGTTGGGGAAGTGCCGGTACAGGGTGCCGATGCCCACGCCCGCGCGGCGGGCGACGTCTTCGAGGGAGGTGTCCGTCCCGTGCTCCGCGAAGGCGGAGCGGGCCTCCTTCAGGAGGCGCTGGTGGTTGCGCTGGGCATCGGCGCGCATACGGCCTCCTCGGTCGCCGGACGGGCGGAAAGCCTAACGCCCACCGGCCCCAGAAGGGGCGGGTGGGCGCCAGGCGGTGGCGCGGGCCCGGGGGCCCGCGCCGGGAAGGTCAGTCCTTGATCTCGCAGATGGCCGCGCCCGAGGTGAGGCTCGCGCCCACCTCGGCCTGGAGGCCCTTGACGGTGCCGGAGCGGTGGGCGTTGAGGGGCTGCTCCATCTTCATGGCCTCCAGGACCACGATGAGGTCGCCCTCCTTGACCTCTTGGCCCTCCTCGACCGCGACCTTGACGATCGTGCCCTGCATCGGCGAGGCCAGGGTGTCGCCGGACGCCGCCGGGCCCGACTTCTTGGCCGCGCGGCGCTTCGGCTTGGCGCCCGCCGAAAGGCCCGTCCGCGCGAGGGACATGCCCATGCCCGCGGGCAGGGAGACCTCCAGGCGCTTGCCGCCGACCTCGACGACGATCGTCTCGCGGTCGCCGTCCTCCTCCTCGGCGTCGCCGCCCACGGGGGCGAACGGCGGGATGTCGTTGACGAACTCGGTCTCGATCCACCGGGTGAAGACCGTGAACGGCTCGTCGGAGCCGGTCAGTTCGGGCGCGAACGCCGGGTCGGCGACCACCTTGCGGTGGAACGGGATGGCGGTGGCCATGCCCTCGACCTCGAACTCGGCCAGCGCGCGGGCGGCCCGCTCCAGGGCCTCCTTGCGGGTGCGCCCGGTGACGATCAGCTTGGCGAGCAGCGAGTCCCAGGCCGGGCCGATGACCGAGCCGGACTCGACGCCCGCGTCCAGGCGGACGCCGGGGCCCGAGGGGGCCGCGAACTTGGTGACGGTGCCGGGGGCGGGCAGGAAGCCCCGGCCCGGGTCCTCGCCGTTGATGCGGAACTCGAAGGAATGGCCGCGCAGTTCGGGGTCGCCGTAGCCGAGCTCCTCGCCGTCGGCGATGCGGAACATCTCGCGGACCAGGTCGATCCCGGCGACCTCCTCGGTGACCGGGTGCTCCACCTGGAGGCGGGTGTTGACCTCCAGGAAGGAGATCGTGCCGTCGGCGCCGACGAGGAACTCGACGGTACCCGCGCCCACGTACCCGGCCTCCTTGAGGATGGCCTTCGACGCGCTGTACAGCTCCTCGACCTGGGCGTCGGAGAGGAACGGCGCCGGGGCCTCCTCCACCAGCTTCTGGTGGCGGCGCTGGAGCGAGCAGTCACGGGTGGAGACCACGACCACGTTGCCGTGCTGGTCGGCGAGGCACTGGGTCTCGACGTGGCGCGGCTTGTCCAGGTAGCGCTCCACGAAGCACTCGCCGCGGCCGAAGGCGGCGACCGCCTCGCGCACCGCGGAGTCGTACAGCTCCGGCACCTCTTCGAGGGTGCGGGCGACCTTCAGGCCGCGGCCGCCGCCGCCGAACGCCGCCTTGATGGCGATGGGCAGGCCGTGCTCCTCGGCGAACGCGACGACCTCGTCGGCGCCCGAGACCGGGTCCGGGGTGCCCGCGACCAGCGGGGCGCCCGCGCGCTGCGCGATGTGCCGGGCGGCGACCTTGTCCCCCAGGTCCCGGATCGCCTGCGGCGGCGGGCCGATCCAGGTGAGGCCCGCGTCCAGGACGGCCTGCGCGAACTCGGCGTTCTCGGAGAGGAAGCCGTAGCCGGGGTGGACGGCGTCCGCCCCGGAGTCCTTGGCGGCGGCGAGCACCTTCGCCATGTCCAGATAACTGGTCGCCGGGGTGTCACCGCCGAGGGCGAACGCCTCGTCTGCGGCCCGCACATGCAGCGCGTCCCGGTCGGGGTCCGCGTAGACGGCGACGCTCGCGATCCCCGCATCCCGGCACGCCCGGGCGACCCGGACAGCGATTTCGCCACGGTTGGCGATGAGCACCTTGCGCACGATGGCTCCCTCCTTGAAACAAGCCGAGTTTAGGGACTGCCGACACGCCCTTTCGACCCGTCCCCATTGGTGAGCTTGCCCACACGGAGCGTGATCCGAGGCGCGCCAGACCCCCGAAATCCCTTGTCGCACCGTGGTACGCAGGGTCCCTTCCCGGCAGCGTAGCCCTCCGGTGTGCTCAAGGTCTCTGTGAGGGCGCGCTGCGGCATCGGAGCTTTCTTTGTGGAGTCCCTACGAATGGCCCAATGAATCTTTGCCTCCGGCACGGCTCTTGTCCCCGGGTTTACCCGTTAGTAGCGTGCCCGATGGCTCGTACGTACTTGCGGTAACAGCGGTCGGTGGAAGGTGGGTGGAGTGCCGTGGCGCGCAGACCAGTGGCGTGGGCGGGCGCGGTCGTGCTGTGGGCGGAGGCGGCCGGGATCGCGTTCCTCAACTGGTTCCTCGGCCTGGTCGTCGACAAGCAGAAGATGTCCCTCGCCGGGCTCGACCCGCACGCCATGACCGTGGCGACGTGGCTCGCGGGCGCCGTCCTCGGGCTCTATCTCGCGCTGTGCGGCTTCCTGCTGGCGCGCACCGCCGTGCTCGACCGCGCGCCGGGCGGGTTCGGGCACGCCGTGCTGATCAGCGCGGCCGTGGTGCACGCGCTGCTCGGCGCGTTCGCGGTGGGCCTGGTGGGCTGGCTCGCGTTCGCGTTCACGATGCTGGTCCTTGGCCTCGTCGTGCTGACGCTGATGGCCTACGACCGCCACGAGGGCCGGGCCCTGGCGGCCGCGCGCTAAGCGCTTCGCTGGAATTGCCGCGATGGGCCGTCGATCGCCTGCGGGTCCGTCGTGGCTGGTCGCTCCCCCAAGTTCTCGGCTTCGCTCGAACAGGGGGGACCCCCTTCGCGGCGGAGCCGCATATCAGCACAGCCCCGCGCCCCTTCGGGGCGCTGCCGAACCGCACCACACTTCCACAAGACCGCTTAGTCGGCCCACAACTGGGTGATGCCCACGCCCAGTTCGGCCAGGAGGCGGCGAAGGAGCGGCAGGGAGAGGCCGATCACGTTGCCGTGGTCGCCGTCGATGCCGTCGATGAACGGGGCCGAGCGGCCGTCGAGGGTGAACGCGCCCGCCACGTACAGCGGTTCGCCGCTCGCCACGTACGCCGCGATCTCCTCGTCCGAGGGCTCGCCGAAGCGGACCACCGTCGAGGCGGTGGCGGCGACGTGTCGGCCCGAGGCCGTGTCGTACACGCAGTGCCCGGTCTGCAGGACGCCCGCGCGGCCGCGCATCGCCTTCCAGCGGGCGGTGGCCTCCTCGGCGTCGGCGGGCTTGCCGAGGGCCTGGCCGTCCAGCTCGAGGACCGAGTCGCAGCCGATGACCAGGGCGCCCTTGACGTCCGGCCGCGCGGCGACCACCGACGCCTTCGCCCCGGCCAGGGCCTTGGCGAGCTCGGCCGGGGTGGGGGCGGTGACCGCGTCCTCGTCGACCCCGCTGACGACCACCTCGGGGGCGAGCCCTGCCTGGCGCAGCAGGCCGAGGCGGGCGGGGGACTGGGAGGCGAGGACGAGACGGCGGGTGGGCTGATCACTCATGCGGTCAGCCTAGGGCCTGTCCGGTGGGTCGACGCGGGGGCCCGCTCGCTCAGACGATCCCCAGGATCAGCATCGCGAGGAGCATGGCCACCGCCAGGAGCACGCCCGCGCGGCGCATCTTCGCCTGCATGTCCCGCATGTCCTTGGGGGGGTCGTTCTCCGGGTCGGACCACAGCATGGCTCCGATGGTGCGCGCCGGGGCGGGTGCGCGCCTGAGTACGCGTACCTAAGTTCCGCAGATCGTTCGTTCACCCGTACAACCCCGCGCCGGTGTCCGGTGTCAACTACGCGTTGGTCGTCTGGGAGGGGAGCGTTCTGATATGCGCGCACTGCGCACCAAGGTCGTGATGGCGGTGGCGACGGCGGCCGTGGCCACCGGGGGCCTCGTCGTCCCGCTCGCGGGCCCGGCCGCGGCCACGCCCGCCGCGAAGGGCGCCGCCGACTTCAACGGCGACGGCTACGGCGACGTGGTCCTCGCCACCCCCGACGCGACCGTGAACGGCGTCAAGAAGGCCGGGCACGTCGCCGTCCTGTACGGCTCCGCCGACGGCGTCGCGGGCGGGCGCAGGCAGCTGATCAGCCAGGCGTCGGCGAAGGTGCCGGGGGCGCCGGAGGAGCGCGATGGCTTCGGCGCCGCGTACGACACCGGGGACCTGGACGGCGACGGGTACGCGGACCTGGTCGTCGGGGTGCCGGGCGAGAACGACCAGCGCGGCCTCATCACCGTGCTGTGGGGCGGCCGCGGCGGGCTCGTCCACGGCGGTCTGAGCATGACCTCGCCGCGCGCGGGCCTCGACGTGCACTACGGCGGGTCCGTGGTCGTCGGCGACTTCGACGGCGACGGCAAGCAGCACGTGGCCACGCACTCCTACTGGGGCGCGGTCAGCCTCTCCGGCGACGGCTTCACCCGGACCCGGGCCCCGAAGCAGCAGCGCCTGCACCTCCACGGCGACGACGCCTTCCGCCTCGTGGAGCGCCTGGAGGCCGGGGACTACGACGGCGACGGCGACGACGACCTGCTCGCCTCCGGCATCGCGAACGCGGAGGGCGACGTCCTCGACGGCTGGGTCGGCTACTGGAAGGGCGGCCGCACCGGCGTCACGTTCACGCGCCCGCCCGCCGCGCTGCCCGCGACCCGCACCGGCCTCGAAGGCTCCGGCGACGTGAACAAGGACGGCTACGACGACGTAGTGATCACCGACAAGGCCGCCGCCGACGGCGGTGCGGTCGGCGTCTACTACGGCGGCGGGCGAGGCCCCGGCAGCGGCGGCGCGACGGTCCTGGACCAGAACAGCCCCGGCGTGCCGGACGAGGGCGAGGAGGGCGACGCGTTCGGCGCGAGCGCCTCAGTCGGCGACGTCGACGGCGACGGCTACGCCGACGTGGCGGTCGGCACCCCGGGCGAGGGCGCGGACGGCAGGAACGCCACCGGCGCCGTGTACGTGCTCAAGGGCTCGGCCACCGGCCTCACCGGCACCGGCGCACAGAGCCTCGGCCAGGACACGCCGGGCGTGCCGGGCGTGGCCGAGGACGACGACCGCTTCGGCTCCGCGGTCCAGGTGCGGGACACCAGCGGCGACGGCAGGGCCGAGGTGGTCGTCGCCGCGTCCGGCGAGGACGTGTTCCCCGGCGCGCGGTGGAACGACGGCTCCGCCTGGGTGCTGCGCGGCACGAAGGGCGGCATCGGCACCGCGGGGGCGTACGCGCTCAGCGAGAGGGCGTTCGGCCTGACGTACCAGAACAAGCGGTTCGGGTCCGTGCTCGGGCGCTGAACCGCCGTGGTGGGGGGTGCGGGCCGCGCCCCCCACCGGGCCCGTCACACGGGCCAGTACGTGCGGCCCCAGGACGCGGGGCCCGGCTGCGGAAGGCGCTCCCGGGCCACGCGGGCCGGGTCCGCCCAGGCGTCCGGGGTGCGGGGCGCGCCGGACGGCACCTGCGCGGCCGCCGCGGCGCGCGCCTGGACCACCGCCAGGGCGGCGGCCAGCTCCTCGGGGGTCGGGTTGCCCCGTACGACCTTGATCACGAAGGGACTCCTCGGGGGACGGGTCACGGACGTGTGCGGCTCGGCTACAGCGGGATGTTGCCGTGCTTCTTCGGGGGCAGGGACTCCCGCTTGGTGCGCAGCTGGCGCAGGCCGCGCACGAGGTGCGAGCGGGTCTCGGAGGGCATGATCACCGCGTCCACATAGCCGCGCTCGGCGGCCGTGTACGGGTTCAGGAGCGTGTCCTCGTACTCCTGGATGAGCCGCGCCCGGGTCTCCTCCTGGGCGGCCTCGTCCCCGGCCGCGGCGATGGTGCGGCGGTGCAGGATGTTCACCGCGCCCTGCGCGCCCATCACGGCGATCTGCGCGGTCGGCCAGGCCAGGTTCAGGTCCGCGCCCAGGTGCTTGGAGCCCATCACGTCGTACGCGCCGCCGAAGGCCTTGCGCGTGATCACGGTGATCAGCGGGACCGTCGCCTCCGCGTACGCGTAGATCAGCTTGGCGCCGCGGCGGATGATGCCCTCGTGCTCCTGGCCGACGCCGGGCAGGAAGCCCGGCACGTCCACGAAGGTCAGGACGGGCACGTTGAACGCGTCGCAGGTGCGCACGAAGCGCGCGGCCTTCTCGCTCGCGTCGATGTCGAGGCAGCCCGCGAACTGCATCGGCTGGTTGGCGACGATGCCCACCGGGTGGCCCTCGACGCGCCCGAAGCCGGTGAGGATGTTCGGCGCGAACAGCGGCTGCGTCTCGAAGAAGTCCCCGTCGTCCAGGACGTGCTCGATGACCGTGTGCATGTCGTACGGCTGGTTGGCGCTGTCGGGCACGAGCACGTCGAGCTCGCGGTCCTCGTCGGTCGCCTCCAGGTCCGCCTCCTCGGGGAAGGCCGGGGGCTCGCTGAGGTTGTTCGACGGCAGGTACGAGAGCAGCGACTTGACGTACTCGATCGCGTCCTTCTCGTCGCCCGCCATGTGGTGCGCCACGCCGGAGGTCGCGTTGTGCGTGCGGGCGCCGCCCAGCTCCTCGAAGCCGACGTCCTCGCCGGTGACCGTCTTGATGACGTCCGGGCCCGTGATGAACATGTGCGAGGTCTGGTCGACCATCACCGTGAAGTCGGTGATCGCCGGGGAGTACACGGCGCCGCCCGCGCACGGCCCGACGACGAGGCTGATCTGCGGGATCACCCCGGACGCGTGCGTGTTGCGGCGGAAGATCTCGCCGTACATCCCGAGGGCCATCACGCCCTCCTGGATGCGGGCGCCGCCCGAGTCGTTGATCCCGACGACCGGACAGCCCGTCTTCAGGGCGAAGTCCATCACCTTCATGATCTTCTGGCCGAAGACCTCGCCGAGCGAGCCGCCGAGGACCGTGAAGTCCTGCGAGAAGACGGCGACCGGGCGGCCGTCGACCGTGCCGTAGCCGGTCACCACGCCGTCCCCGTACGGGCGGTTGTGCTCCATGCCGAAGTCGGTGGAGCGGTGCCGGGCGAACTCGTCCAGCTCCACGAACGAGCCCTCGTCGAGCAGCAGCTCGATCCGCTCGCGCGCCGTCAACTTCCCCTTGGCGTGCTGCTTCTCGACCGCGCGCGCCGAACCGGCGTGCTTCGCCTCGTCGATGCGGCGCCGCAGGTCGGCCAGCTTCCCGGCGGTCGTGTGGATGTCGGCGCCGGGATCGCCCTTGGGGGGCTCCGGGGACTCCTGAGGCTCCTGGGGCTGCGCGGAGGGCTGCTTGGGCTCGTGCGGCTCGGACATCGGGACGCGGCTCCCTGCCTGCTCAAAGGGGACGGTGAGGGGCTTACGGCGCTGGCTACTGACTCGTAGCGTATCGGCGCGGATACGCCTGTGCAGTGCGGCGTTTACCACACCTAGGGTGGCTTGCATGACGCCGTCGAATGACCCAGAGAACACCGGGAACCGCTGGAGCGACCTGGACCGCCCGCCCCTCAACGGGGCCGCGCTGCGCCGCGCGCTCGTCCGCGACGGCGGGCTCTACCGCTCCCTGGACGTGGTGGCGTCCACCGGCTCCACCAACAGCGACCTGGCCGCCCGCGCCGACGAGCTGCCCGAGGGCGCCGTGCTCGTCGCCGAGGCGCAGAGCGCGGCGCGCGGCCGCCTGGACCGGCGCTGGACCGCGCCCGCGCGCTCGGGCCTGTTCTTCTCCGTCCTGCTCAAGCCGGACGAGGTGCCCGTCGAGCGGTGGGGCTGGCTGCCGCTGCTCACCGGCGTCGCCGTCGCCACCGGCCTGGCCCGCTCCGCCGGGGTCGACACCGCGCTGAAGTGGCCCAACGACCTGCTCGTGACCGTCGACGGGGACGAGCGCAAGGCCGGTGGCATCCTCGCCGAACGCGCGGGCGCCACCGGGGTCGTCGTCGGCATCGGCGTCAACGTCACCCTGCGCGCGGCCGAGCTCCCCGTGCCGCACGCGGGCTCCCTCGCCCTCGCGGGCGCCGTGAGCACCGACCGCGACCCCCTCCTGCGGGCCGTCCTGCGCAGCTTGGAGCGCTGGTACGGGGACTGGCGCGGGGCCGGGGGCGACCCGGCGGCCTGCGGGCTCCAGGAGGCCTACGCGGCGGGCTGCGCGACGCTCGGGCGCGCGGTGCGGGCGGAGCTGCCCGGCGGGCGCGCGGTCTCTGGCGAGGCCGTGGCGGTGGATGGGGACGGGCGGCTGGTCCTGGCTACGGGGGCCGGGGTGCGGCAGCCCATCGCGGCGGGGGACGTGGTCCACGTGCGGGGCACCGGCTGACCGGGGGCTCCGCCCCTTGGACCCCCGTATCGGCGCTCCGCGCCTCGTCCTCAAACGCCGGACGGGCTGAAAGATCTCCGGCTCGGCCCCCAGGGGGGCCGAGCCCCCAGGGAGCCGAGTCGGGAGTGAGCTGGGGCACACCTGCCGTAAAGTTGGCGCCGGTCGATATCTGACCGTGGCAGATCGGAAGGGCAGCAGGCGTGACCGTCGACGACACCGGCTCCGGCCAGGGCGCACACCCAGCCCCCGACGGTGAGCCCCGCGCGGCGGGCGCCCAGGACGACAAGCCGGACGACTCCTACCGCCCGGCGGAGCCGGACCTGGCGGCGGCCCTCGACCGCACGGCGAACCCAGGCAAGCCGGATGACCCGGACGACGACAAGGACCCCCTGGCGCTGCGCCTGGAGCAGCTGATCCTCGGGGCCGACCGGCGCTACACCCCCTTCCAGGCGGCCCGCAGCGCGGGCGTCTCCATGGAGCTGGCGTCCCGCTTCTGGCGGGCCATGGGCTTCCCCGACATCGGCCAGGCCAAGGCCCTCACCGAGGCCGACGTGCTGGCGCTGCGCCGCCTCGCGGGCCTCGTCGAGGCGGGCCTGCTGAGCGAGGCGATGGCGGTGCAGGTGGCGCGGTCCACCGGGCAGACCACCGCCCGGCTCGCGGAGTGGCAGATCGACTCGTTCCTGGAGGGCCTCACCGAGCCGCCCGAGCCGGGCATGACCCGTACGGAAGTCACGTATCCGCTCGTCGAACTGCTGCTGCCCGAGCTGGAGGAGTTCCTCATCTATGTGTGGCGGCGGCAGCTCGCCGCGGCCACGGGCCGGGTCGTCCAGGCGGCCGACGACGAGGAGATGGTCGACCGGCGGCTCGCCGTCGGCTTCGCCGACCTCGTCGGCTTCACGCGCCTGACGCGGCGCATGGAGGAGGAGGAACTCGGCGAGCTGGTCGAGGCGTTCGAGACGACGGCCGCCGACCTGGTCGCCGCGCACGGCGGACGGCTCATCAAGACCCTCGGCGACGAGGTCCTCTTCGCCGCCGACGACGCCGGGATCGCGGCCGAGATCGCGCTGCGGCTCATCGAGACCATGGCGAACGACGAGACCATGCCCGAGCTGCGCGTCGGCATCGCCTTCGGCACGGTGACGACCCGCATGGGCGACGTGTTCGGCACCACCGTGAACCTCGCGAGCCGCCTCACCTCGATAGCGCCCCGGGACGCCGTGCTCGTCGACGGGGCCCTCGCCGAGGAGCTGACCCGCACCGGGGAGGCCCCCGCGTCCGAGACGGAGGCCGCGGCGCTCGCCGAGCGCGCCGAGGAGGACGGCGAGGAGCCGCCCGGGTACCGCTTCGCGCTCCAGCCGATGTGGCAGCGGCCGGTCCGCGGCCTCGGCATCGTCGAGCCCTGGCTGCTCACCCGCAGGGGCTGACGCCCGCCCGGGGACGGGTACCCAAGGCGCGGTCCTGCTGACATGATCGCGGGGTAACGGCCGTTAACCGGGAGTTGGAGGGGTCATGGGTGAGCTGCGGTTCGGGGAGTTCGTGGGGGTACGCCGACACGGGCACGTGGCGGAACTCGCGCTTGACCGGCCCAAGGCCATGAACGCCGTGTCCAGCGCCATGGCCCGCTCCATCAGCGAGGCCTGCGACGCGCTCGGCGCGGACCGGGACGTGCGCGTGGTGGTGCTGACCTCCACGCACGAGCGCGCGTTCTGCGTGGGCGCCGACCTCAAGGAGCGCAACTCCCTCACCGACGCGGAGCTGGTGCGCCAGCGGCCCGTCAGCCGGGCCGCGTACACCGGGGTGCTCGACCTGCCGATGCCCACCGTCGCCGCCGTGCACGGCTACGCCCTCGGCGGCGGCTTCGAGCTCGCGCTGTCCTGCGACGTCATCGTCGCGGACCCGACGGCCGTCGTCGGCCTGCCCGAGGTGTCCGTGGGCGTGCTGCCCGGCGGTGGCGGCACCCAGCTGCTGCCCCGGCGCGTGGGCGCCGCGCGGGCCGCCGAGCTGATCTTCTCGGCGCGCCGCGTCGAGGCGGCGGAGGCCAAGGAGCTCGGGCTCGTCGACCTGGTGGCGGGCGAGGGCGAGGACCGCGACGAGGCCCTGGCGCTCGCCGCCCGCATCGCCGCGAACTCGCCCGTCGGGCTGCGCGCCGCCAAGCGCGCGCTGCGCCTCGGCCACGGGCTCGACCTGCGCGCGGGCCTGGAGGTGGAGGACGCGGCCTGGCGATCGGTGGCGTTCTCCGGGGACCGGGCGGAGGGCGTGGCAGCGTTCAACGAGAAGCGGAAGCCGGAGTGGCCCGGGGAGTAGGACCGTCCGGGGGCTAGCGCCCCGGGGGCTCGTGCCCCGAAGGGGCGCGGGGAACTGCGCGACCAGCCACGATGACGCCGCAGCCGCCCGACAGCCCATCGAGGCAATCCGGCGAAGCGTAGAGGGGCCCCGGGGCCCGGCCCCCGTGTCTCCCTTTGCCCAGATTGTCCGTAACCTGGAGTGATGGGAAGCAACGCTCGGTTGCGCGCCGTCGTGGCGCTCGCGCAGGGCATGGCCGCCGCGCACACCCCGCGCGGGTCCTGGCGCGCGGCCGCCCAGGGCGCCCGGCGGGCCCTGGACGGGAGCTTCGCCGCGCTGTCCGTGTGGGAGCGCGAGCGCGGGCGCCTGCGCGTCCTCGCCAACGTCGGGGAGCTGGCCGCGGGGGAGGAGGAGTTCCCCGAGGGCGAGGCCTACCCCGTCCACCAGTTCCCGGAGATCACCGAGTTCCTGCACGAGCGCTGGGCGGGCGGTGGCGAGCCGCACGCCTGGGTGGAGACCGCGCAGGGGCCCGAGGGCGGCGAGCGCGCGGGCTACTGCCACCAGCGGGTCGCCGCGCTGCGCAGGCGCGGGCGCGGCTGCTGCGTGGTGGCCCCGATCGTCCTGCGCGGGCGCGCCTGGGGCGAGCTGTACGTGGCGCGGCCGGTGGGCGCGCCGGTCTTCGACCGGACCGACGCGGACTTCGCCACCGTCCTCGCGGCCGTGGTCGCCGCCGGGATCGCCCAGACCGAGCGCCTGGAGGAGGCCCGGCGCCTCGCCTTCACGGACTCCCTCACCGGCCTCGCCAACCGGCGCGCGGTCGACGTACGGCTCGACGAGGCCGTGGCGCGGCACCGGGTCGAGGGTGTCGTCGTCAGCCTCGTCGTCTGCGACGTGAACGGGCTCAAGCAGGTCAACGACCAGCTCGGGCACGCGGTCGGCGACCGGCTCCTGGAGCGCTTCGGCTCGCTGCTCTCGCTGTGCGGGGCGATGTTGCCGGGGGCCCTCGCGGCCCGGCTCGGCGGCGACGAGTTCTGCCTCCTGTCGGTCGGCCCCTCCTCGGACGAGGTGGTGCGGGTCGCCGACGAACTGTGCCTGCGGGCGTACGAGTTGGAGCTGGGCGAGGGGGTCGCCTGCGGGGTCGCGTCGACGGGGGACCCGATCGGTCCGGTGCGGTCGGCCCGGCGCCTGTTCCGGCTCGCGGACGCGGCGCAGTACCGGGCCAAGGGCGCGCGGGCGCTGAAGCCGGTGGTCGCGGGCCGCGAGGGCGCGGACGACCCCGTGGTGCGCCTCGCGGACGAGGCGGCGACCCCCGCGCACGGCGAGCGACGCCGCTTCCGCGGCCGCTGACCCGCGCGGGGCCGGGGCGCACCCCTCCTGTGGTGTTCCCCCTGTCCTGCGGTGTTCCCCCGGGGAACCCTGCGGTCGTCCGCAGGGAACCGTGCGGAGTTCCCCAGTGACACGGGGAGTTTCAATGCGTACGCTCCTGAATATGGATATGCAGACTGTCGTCGTAGGGACGTCCGGCACCACCGCCGCGGACGTCGTGGCCGTCGCCCGCCGAAACGCCCGCATCGAGCTCGGCGACGACGCCGTCGTCGCCCTCACCGCGGCCCGGGAGATCGTCGACGCCCTCGCCGCCAAACCGGAGCCGGTCTACGGCGTCTCCACCGGCTTCGGCGCCCTCGCCAGTCGGCACATCGACCACGACCTGCGCGCCCAGCTCCAGCGGAACATCGTCCGCTCGCACGCGGCGGGCATGGGCCCGCGCGTGGAGCGCGAGGTCGTGCGGGCGCTGATGTTCCTGCGCCTGAAGACGGTCTGCTCCGGCCACACCGGGGTGCGCCCGCAGGTCGCGCAGACCATGGCCGACGTCCTGAACGCGGGCATCACCCCGGTCGTCCACGAGTACGGCTCCCTGGGCTGCTCCGGCGACCTCGCCCCGCTCAGCCACTGCGCCCTGACCCTGATGGGCGAGGGCGACGCCGAGGGCCCGGACGGGACGGTGCGGCCCGCCGCCGAGCTGCTCGCCGAGCACGGCATCGCCCCGGTCGAGCTGCGCGAGAAGGAGGGCCTCGCGCTGCTCAACGGCACCGACGGCATGCTCGGCATGCTGGTGATGGCCCTCGCCGACCTGGACGTCCTGTACAAGTCCGCCGACATCACCGCCGCGCTCTCCCTGGAGGCCCTGCTCGGCACGGAGAAGGTCCTCGCGCCCGAGCTGCACGCCATCCGCCCGCACCCGGGGCAGGCGGCCGCGGCGGCCAACATGCTGGCCGTCCTCGCCGGTTCGGGCCTGACCGGGCACCACCAGGACGACGCGCCGCGCGTCCAGGACGCGTACTCGGTGCGGTGCGCCCCGCAGGTCGCGGGCGCGGGCCGGGACACCCTCGCGCACGCCCGCACCGTGGCCGAGCGCGAGCTGGCCGCCGCCGTCGACAACCCGGTCGTCCTGCCGGACGGACGCGTGGAGTCCAACGGCAACTTCCACGGCGCGCCCGTCGCGTACGTCCTGGACTTCCTCGCCGTCGCCGCCGCCGACCTCGGCTCCATCGCCGAGCGGCGCACCGACCGGCTCCTCGACAAGAACCGTTCGCACGGCCTGCCGCCGTTCCTCGCCGACGACGCCGGTGTCGACTCCGGCCTGATGATCGCCCAGTACACGCAGGCCGCCCTGGTCAGCGAGATGAAGCGGCTCGCCGTCCCGGCCTCCGCCGACTCGATCCCGTCCTCCGCCATGCAGGAGGACCACGTCTCCATGGGCTGGTCGGCCGCGCGCAAGCTGCGTACGGCCGTCGACAACCTCGCCCGGATCCTCGCCGTCGAGCTGTACGCCGCCACGCGCGCCGTCGAGCTGCGCAAGGGCCTCACCCCCGCCCCCGCGAGCCGCGCCGTCATCGAGGCCGTCCGCAAGGCGGGCGTCGAGGGCCCGGGCCCGGACCGCTTCCTCGCGCCGGACCTGGCGGCGGCGGAGAAGTTCGTCCGCGGCGGCGAGCTCGTCACCGCCGCGGAGCAGGTCACGGGTCCGCTGGCCTGATCACGGCTTCGGCACCGGCTCCGGTTCGCCCGGAGCCGGGTCGTCGTCAGCGGGGCCTGTGGTGTCCGCGGGGCCCGTGGTGCCCACCGGGCCTGTCGTGTCCGCCGGGCCCGTGGTGTCCGCCGTGCTCGCCGTCAGGAAGTCCTCGCTGATCTCCTTCGGCCCGTACGGCCACACCTTCTCCCGGCGCGCCCACACCACGAACGCCACGCAGCCGAGCGCGACCCAGGCGAGCGACCACTCGATGGGGCGGCGGCCCGGCGCGTTCTTGTCGGCGTACCCGTAGATGACCAGCCAGCCCGCGAGCGCCACGAGGCTCGGCAGCGGGTACAGCCACATGCGGTAGGGGCGGCGCAGCGTCGGCTGGCGGCGGCGCAGCACGCTCAGGGCGAGGATCTGGGCAAGCGCCTGCACCAGGACCATCACGGCCGTCAGGAGCTGGATCAGGGTCGCGAGGTCGGTGTGGCGGCCGAGCAGGAAGCCCCCGGACGTCACCACGCCCATCGTCGCGAGGCCGAGCACCGGGAAGCGGTGCCGGGCGTGCAGCTTCGCGTACGGCCGGAAGAACACGCGGTCGCGGGCCGCGTCGTAGGGCACCCGGGAGCCGCCGAGCAGCCCCGCGAAGACGGACGCGAACGCGGTGATCAGGATGAGCACGGTCACCGCGTCCGCCGCGCCCTTGCCCCAGGTCTCCTCCAGTACGGCTGACGCGACGGACGTCGAGGCCACGTCGTCGGGGTCCGTCATGCGGTGCCAGTCGATGACGCCGAGCGTGCCGATCTGGAGCAGCAGGTAGATCGTCATGATGCCGAGGATCGAGAAGACGATCGCGCGGGGCAGGGTGCGCCCCGGGTCCTTGATCTCGGCGCCCAGGTAGGCGGCCGTGTTGTAGCCGAGGTAGTCGTAGATGCCGATCGTCAGGCCGCCCGCGAAGCCGATCCAGAAGTGGTCGCTGGTCAGCTCGAAGGCGCCGGACGGGTAGGTGAACGCCAGGTCGGCGTCGAAGTGCGTGAGCGAGGCGACGATCACGCAGCCCACCGACGCGACCATCACGACCCACATCACCGCCGTGATCCGCGCGATGTGCTCGATGCCGCGCCACAGCAGCGCGATGACGAGCGCGATCACCCCGAGCCCGATCAGATCGCCCGTCGTCCGCCCCATGCCGGGCGCGAGGTAGCCCAGGTACTGCACGAACCCCACGATGCCCGTGGACATGCCCACCGGGATGAACAGCATCGCCGTCCACACGAACAGGAACGGCATCAGCCGCCCGGTGCGGTACTGGAAGGCCTGGCGCAGATAGACGTAGCTGCCGCCCGAGCCCGGCATGGCGGCGCTCAGCTCGGCCCAGACCAGGCCGTCCGCGAGCGCGAGCAGCGCGCCCGCGACGAACCCGGTGACCGCCTGCGGCCCGCCGAACGCCGCGACCATCAGCGGGATCGTCACGAAAGGTCCGATGCCGCACATCTGGCTCATGTTGATGGCGGTGGCCTGGAAGGGGCCTACGCGGCGTACGAAGCCCTTCTCCGGCATGGGAGCCTCCTGGGCGCGACGGTCGGCACGGCCGATCGACAACGGTACGATCGATCGCTGCCGGGCCCAAGAGGTAGGACGAAAGCGGGGGTTGGGGCTTCAGCTGTCGGCTCTGCTCCATGCCTGAGGGGCCCCTGGTCCGCAGGGGCCGACCGGCGGAGGGGAGGGGCAGCACGCCGACGGGCCGTCGGGTGTCTGCGGCCTCATCGTGGCTGGTCGCGCAGTTCCCCGCGCCCCTTCGGGGCGCTCCCGTACAGCAGCGGACGTCATCATGACCGGCGTACCGAATACGCCACGAAACCCGCCCCGAGCCCCAGGAACGCCGTGCCGCCCACCACGTACGGGGTGGTGTCGGCGCCACTCGTGTCGGCACCGCCCGTGTCCGCGAGCCGGGCCTCGGTGGCGGTCGCCCGGGCCGCGGCGGAGGTGTGGTGGCGCGCGTCGGGCGCCGGGGCCGCCTTCGCGGAGGGGACGAAGCACAGGGCGCTGAGCAGGGCCGCGGCGGCGGCCGCGGTCAGCAGCGGGCGAAGTGCGGTCACGGGAAGCGGATCCCCCTTGTGGAGCTGGCGAATTGGCCGTCTGGGGCGATGCTAATGAAAGGCGCGGGTCGTGCGGAAGCCGAGCCGGGCACGGGCCGTACCCTCCCTCCCATGAACGTGAACGAAACATCACGCTTTGTACGGCTGCGTGCCGAATTGATCGTCGAGGTGGACGGGTCCGGCGACCTGACCGCCGCCGCCCTGAAGCGCGTCGTGGACGACCCCCACCTGCCCGACGACGAGCGCACGCACGCCGAGTCCACCGTCAAGGAGGACGACGCCGAGGCGCTCGCCTATCTCGTGGACCCCTTCGACCTGGTCAAGGAGCTGCCCGGCATCGAGCTGACCCAGGCGTCCTGGAGCAGCGAAGTGATCGACTACGACCCCGATTCGCCGGACTGGGACCCGGACGAGCATGATGACGCCGAGGACGGCGAGGAGCCCTAGGGCTCACCCGCGGCACCGCGCACCGGTCAGTACCGGAAAGCGGGACGGAGCCCCGGACGGCGACCGCCGCCCGGGGCTCCGTCGTCTCCTGAGCGCACGGCGGTCCCGGCCGTCCCGCCCGGCGTGGCGTTCCCCACATCTAGGGTGGAAATGGAACGCGGAGCACCGGGAACTGCGTTAGGCGTGAAGCGGGATTACGGGACCCCCTGGGTCTTGTGTGGATTCGGCAACGATGGAGATGCGTGTAATGACGGACAGTAAGCGGCGCAGAGGTCTGGTGGCCGTGTCCGCCCTGGTCGGCGGGGTGCTCGTGCTCTCCGCCTGTAGCGGTGACGACGGCGACAAGAAGGGCTCCGGCGGCAAGGAGTCGCAGAGCCAGGTCGACGAGGCGGCGGCGGAGAAGACCTCGGCGGCCAAGATCGCGATCGCGCCGAAGAACGGCTCCGACAACGCGAGCATCAACAAGGACGCCAAGGTCACCGTGAGCGAGGGCACGCTCACGAACGTCGTGATGAAGGCCGAGGGCGGCGCCGCGGTCGCCGGGCGGATATCCGCGGACAAGAAGACCTGGAAGCCCAGCACCCAGCTGGAGCGGGCCACGACGTACAAGATCACCGCGACCGCCGCGGACTCCGAGGGCCGCAAGGCGCACGAGAACTCGTCCTTCACGACCGTGTCGAAGGCCAACAGCTTCATCGGCAGCTTCACCCCCGAGGACGGCTCCACGGTCGGCGTGGGCATGCCGGTGTCGATCAACTTCGACAAGCCGATCACCAACAGGAAGGCCGTGCAGAGCGGGGTCAAGGTGACCTCGACCTCCGGCCAGGAGATCGTCGGCCACTGGTTCGGCAACCAGCGCCTGGACTTCCGCCCCCAGGACTACTGGAAGGCCCACACCACCGTCACGCTGAAGCTGGCCCTGGACGGCGTCGAGGGCGCCGACGGGGTGTTCGGCGTCCAGCAGAAGACGGTCCAGTTCAAGATCGGGCGCAATCAGGTCTCCGTCGTGGACGTCAAGACCAAGCAGATGAAGATCACGCGCGACGGGAAGGTCGTCAAGACCATCCCGATCTCCGCCGGGTCGCCCGACAACAAGACGTACAACGGCAAGATGGTGGTCTCCGAGAAGTTCAAGGAGACCCGGATGAACGGCGCGACCGTGGGCTTCACGGACAGCGACGGCAAGGGCGAGTACGACATCAAGGACGTGCCGCACGCCATGCGCCTGTCCAGCTCCGGCACCTTCATCCACGGCAACTACTGGGGCTCGCGGTCGATCTTCGGCAATGTGAACACCAGCCACGGCTGCATCGGCCTGCAGGACGCGAAGGGCGCGGGCGACAAGTCGACCCCGGGCTCCTGGTTCTTCGAGAACACGATCACCGGTGACGTCGTCGACGTCCGCAACACCGGCGACAAGACGATCGCCCCGGACAACGGCCTGAACGGCTGGAACATGAGCTGGGCGCAGTGGAAGGCGGGCTCCGCCCTCTGACCCACCGCCTCCGGGCCGTCCGCACGGGCCCGCACCCCGCCCGGGGTGCGGGCCCGTCGCGCGTCTGGGGACGGGCCCGTCGCGCGTGCGGCGGCGGGTCGTGGCGGCGGCGCCGGGGCCCGCGCTCCGTGTCCGTGGCGTTGCGGCACCATGTTGAACCGGCCAACAAGCTCAACTATTCACTTCTGTCTCATAGTTGAACGGATATCGTCCTCCTCGACATACTGCGTGACTCAGAGCTTTCACCTTTGAGGGGGAAACTTGCTCAGACAAGTGAAGAAAGCGAGACGACCGGTCACCGCGCGTCGCGCGGGCGCGGCCACCATCGCGGCCGCGGCGGCCGTAGCGCTGGCCGCGGGCATGACCAGCCCGGCCCAGGCGGGCTCCGGCTCCGCCGCACCTGAGCACGATCGCGTCAAGACACCGGTGAAACACCACGTCACGCTCCTCACGGGGGACCGCGTGACGGTGGACACCAAGGGGCGCGTCACCGGGTTCGCCCCCGGGAAGGGGCGGGCGCACATACCCGTGCGGACCACCCGCGCGGACGGCCACACCCTCGTCGTACCGGCCGACGCCCAGCGCCTGATAGCCGACGGCAAGCTCGACCAGCGGCTCTTCGACATCACCGAGCTGAGCAAGAAGAGCAGCCGCGCGTCCCAGAAGCAGGGCCTGAAGGTCATCGTCGCCTACAAGGGCGCGGCCGCCGCGGCCAAGGCCGAGGTCCGGGACGCGGGCGGCACCAAGCTCCGCCGCTCCCTGAAGACGCTCAACGCCGACGCCGTGCAGACCCCGAAGCGCGACGCCGCGAAGCTCTGGGACGCGCTCACCGCGGAGCGCGGCGCGGCCCGCACCACCGCGTCCGGCATCAGCCGCGTCTGGCTCGACGGCACCCGCAGGGCGAGCCTCGACAAGAGCGTCAAGCAGATCGGCGCCCCCAAGGCCTGGCAGGCCGGGTACGACGGCAAGGGCGTGAAGATCGCCGTCCTGGACACTGGTGTCGACGCCACCCACCCCGACCTCAAGGAACAGGTCGTCGGGGCGAAGAACTTCACCCCGTCGCCCGACGCCAAGGACCGCGTCGGCCACGGCACGCATGTCGCCTCCATCGCCGCGGGCACCGGCACGAAGAACAGCGCCTACAAGGGCGTCGCCCCGGGCGCGAAGGTCCTGAACGGCAAGGTCCTCGGCGACGAGGGCTCCGGCGACGACTCCGGGATCATCGCGGGCATCGAGTGGGCGGCCGCCGAGGGCGCCGACGTGGTGAACCTGAGCCTCGGCGGCGGCGACACGCCCGGCGTGGACCCGCTGGAGGCCGCCGTCAACAAGGTCTCCGAGGACAAGGGCATCCTCTTCGCGATCGCCGCGGGCAACGACGGGGCGCCCGCCTCGGTCGGCTCGCCGGGCAGCGCGGACGCGGCCCTGACGGTCGGCGCGGTCGACGACAAGGACAAGCTGGCGGAGTTCTCCAGCCAGGGCCCGCGCGTCGGCGACGGCGCGATCAAGCCCGACGTGACGGCGCCGGGCGTGGACATCACCGCCGCCGCGGCCCCGGGCAGCGAGATCGAGAAGGAGGTCGGGCAGAAGCCGGAGGGCTATCTGACGATCTCCGGCACCTCGATGGCGACGCCGCACGCCGCGGGCGCCGCCGCGCTGCTCAAGCAGCAGCACCCGAACTGGAAGTACGCCGAGCTGAAGGGCGCGCTCACCGCGTCCACCAAGCCCGGCAAGTACACGCCGTTCCAGCAGGGTTCAGGCCGGATCGCCGTCGACAACGCCATCAAGCAGTCCGTGATCGCCGACCCGGTGTCGGTGAGCTTCGGCACCCAGGCGTGGCCGCACACCGACGACAAGCCGGTCACCAAGAAGGTCACGTACCGCAACCTCGGCAGCGCAGCGGTCACCCTCGACCTGGCCCTCACCACGGCCGACCCCAAGGGCAACCCGGCGCCCTCCGGCTTCTACAAGCTCGGCGCCAAGAAGGTCACCGTCCCCGCGGGCGGCACCGCCTCGGTCGACCTGACCAGCGACACCAAGCTGGGCGGCACCCTCGATGGCGCGTACTCCGCGTACGTGACCGCGAGCGGCGGCGGCCAGTCCGTGCGCACGGCCGCCGCGGTGAACCGCGAGGTCGAGTCGTACGACGTGACGGTGAAGCACATCGGCCGCGACGGCGGGGCCGCCACGGCCTACGGCTCGTCCCTCTTCGGCCTCTCCGGGCTCGCCGCCCAGCAGGACTTCGAGGTCTACGACCCGTCCGGCACGGCCAAGGTCCGCGTGCCCAAGGGCGGTTACGCCCTGGACGCCAGCGTCTTCGTCGACCCGCAGGACGCCACCAAGGGCATCGACTGGGTCGTCCAGCCGAAGCTGAACGTCACCAAGGACACCACGGTGACCGTGGACGCGCGCACGGCGAAGCCCGTCGACGTGACGGTGCCCGCCGCCGACGCCAAGCCCGAGCTGGCGCTGCCGCTCTACGGCATCACGACCGACGCCGCCGACTTCGCCTCGGGCTGGTTCCTCGACTCCTACGCGGGCTTCCGCACCGCGCACCTCGGCCCGGCCGTCACCGACGGCTCGCTGCGGCAGAGCTGGGACGCGCGCTGGACCAAGGGCGAGAAGACCGAGTACGACGTCGTGTCGGGCGGCAAGGTCAAGCAGTTCGCCACCGGCTACACCAAGCACTACAAGGAGTCCGACCTCGCCACGGTGAAGGTCGGCCTCGGCGCCGCGTCCAGCGGGAAGAAGGCCACGGTCGCCGCCTTCGGCTATCTGCCGGGCAGCGATCTGAGCGTCGCGCTCGGCGTGCCGCAGAAGGCCCCGGGCACGCGCACCCTGTACGTCTCCGCGATCGACAAGGTCAAGTGGACCCTGGAGTTCGAGCAGCTGGGGGCCCCGGGCGACGACGGCGCCCCGGTCTCCGACGCCTCGTACTCGCTCGGCGCCCCGCAGACCTTCACGGCGGGCAAGACGTACGAGAAGAAGTTCAACACGGCCGTCTTCGGGCCGCGGATCGGCGGCGACTTCGGCGTCTTCCGCAAGGGCAACGAGATCTCCGGCTTCCTGCCGCTGTTCGCCGACGGCCAGACGCACGCGGGCAGCTCCCGGTACACGTCCGTGAAGACCACCCTGAAGCACAACGGCACGCAGCTCGGTGAGAACACCGACCCGCTGACCGGCGAGGCCTTCAAGGTGCCCGCGGGCGACGCGCAGTACCAGCTGTCGACCTCGGTCAAGCGCAGCGTGGCCGTGGCCGCGGCCTCCACGCGGATCGACGCGAGCTACTCGTTCCGCTCGAAGAAGACCACGGCCGTCACCAAGCTGCCCGTCTCCGGCGTGCGCTTCAACGCGGCCGTCGGGCTCGACAGCCGGGTGCCCGCGGACAAGAGGCAGTCCGTGCCGGTGACCGTGCAGGGCGCGGCCGCCGGGGCGAACCTCAAGTCCCTGACCGTCTGGGTCAGTTACGACTACGGCCGCAACTGGAAGCCCGTCGAGGTCAAGCACGGCAAGATCTCGGTGAAGAACCCGGCCGCGGGCAAGGGCATCTCCTTCCACGCCAAGATCAGCGACAAGAAGGGCAACAAGTCGACGCTGTCGATCTACAACGCGTACTACGGCAAGTGAGTCGGTCGCCTGAGTACGTGAGGCACGTGAGTTAGTCGCTTCGGGGCGCGGCGCCGAACGGACTGTCGATCACATATCGCCAGTATCCGTCGGCGCCGCGTCGTGCCACGTCCGTGGCCGTCGCGCGCACCTCGCCGCCGATCTCCCAGTCCACGACGAGCAGTGCGATGTCGCCGTCACCAGCGATGTGCACCTGCCGGGTGCGCACGGAGATGGGCAGGCCGAGGGCCAGGAACGGGGCGTTCTGCGCGGCGATCGCGGCGTCCCCGTGCACCGGTACGCCGGACTCCGGTACGAACGCGGCACGCGGCTCGTACAGCGCGCGGACCGCTTCCGGATCACCGCTGTTGAACCGCGCGGCGAACGCGGCGGGGACGTCCTCGGCCCGCGTCGGCAGGGGCGTCGGAGGCAGGATGGGGGTGCTCGGTTCGGTCATGCACAGCACGGTAGGAGGCGCCCTCGTGGCTCACCGAACGGTAAGTCAGGCAGGTCAGGGCGTGCGCGAGGGGCGGCCCGGGCTCCCCGACGACCCGCGCGCCCGGGTGGTGGCGCCGAGCCCCGACTGCCCCGTGGAGGTCACGCTCGCGGCGCTGCGGGGCCGCTGGACCACGCTCGTGGTGCGGGAGCTGCTCGCGGTTGACGTGTACGCGTATAGCGAACTGGCCGCCGCGCTACCGGAGTTGTCCGACAAGGTGCTTGCGGAGCGGCTGGCGCAGCTCACCGCCGCCGGTGTGGTCCGGCGCACGCGGACGCCCGGCTGGCCGCCCACCGTCACCTATCGGCTCACCCCGCACGGCAGGGAGCTGGGTCCGGTGCTCCAGGCCCTCTGGGACTGGGGCGCGGCCGCCCTTGACGTACCGGAACGCGGTGAATCAAGCCGGTCCGGCGTTTGAGGACGAGGCGCGCGGCGCCGGGAACACCGTCAGCGAACCCCCGCCGGGGACTCCGCGTTCCAGCTGGCCAGGAGGCGGAGGGCCTCGGCGGAGGGGGAGCCGGGCTCGGCGTGGTAGGTGATCAGGGACTGCTCCGTGTCGTCGGCGAGCCGCATCGTCTCGTACGACAGCGTCAGCCCGCCGACCAGCGGATGCCGCAGCTGCTTGACCCCGTGCCCCTTCTCCCGCACGTCGTGCGCCGCCCACAGCCGCCGGAACGTATCGCTCTTCACGGAGAGCTCCCCGACGAGCGCCGACAGCTGCGGGTCGTTCGGATAGCAGCCCGCGTCCATCCGCAGGAAGCTGACCATGTCGGACGCCTTCTGGTCCCACGTGTCCGCGAACAGCTCGCGCATGCCCGGGTCGAGGAAGACGAGCCGGGCCCAGTTCCGCTGCTCGCGCGGCAGCGCGCCCCAGTCGCCGAACACGGCGACGGCCATGCGGTTCCAGCCGAGGATGTCGGAGCGGCGCCCGCCCACGTACGCCGGGACGGTGTCCATCGCGTCGAGCAGCTGCTGCACCGCGGGCCGCAGCGCCTGCGTCCGCGCGACGCGCTTCTTCTTGTGCGCCGTGGGCTTCGCGAGGTGCGTGAGGTGCGCGTGCTCCGCGCTGCTGAGCCGCAGGGCGCGGGCGATGGAGTCGAGGACCTCGGCCGACACATTGCGGCCGTTGCCCTGCTCCAGGCGCGTGTAGTACGCCACCGAGACGCCCGCGAGCTGCGCCAGCTCCTCGCGGCGCAGGCCCGGGACCCGCCGGTGCCTGCCGTAGCTGGGCAGGCCGACGTCCTGGGGCCGCAGGCGCGCCCTGCGGGTGCGCAGGAACTCGCTCAGCTCGGCCCGGCGGTCCAGGCCCTCGGGGGCGGCGTTCACGTCCATGCCTACCAGTATTCCGGCGCCCGGCTGTGCGTACGCTCCTGAGCCTGATACCAGCAGTGGTACGCACACCGTGCGTAGGCACAGCGGAGGTCTGGGTGACCGGCAGCGCCGCTGCCAGGCTCAGTGGCATGACCGCACAGACAGTTCCGCAGACCACCACCCCCACCACCGGTGCCCACCAGGTCCCGGCCTACGCCGCCCCCGCGGCCTCCGCGCCCCTGGAGCGCACCACCGTGCCGCGCCGCCCCGTCGGCGAGCACGACGTGCTGATCGACATCAAGTACGCCGGAATCTGTCACTCCGACATCCACCAGGCCCGTGACGGCTGGGGCGAGGGCATCTTCCCGATGGTGCCGGGCCACGAGATCGCGGGCATCGTCGCCGAGGTCGGCCCCGGCGTCACCAAGTTCGCGGTGGGCGACCGCGTCGGCGTCGGCTGCATGGTCGACTCCTGCCGCGCGTGCGACGCCTGCCGGGCGGGCCTGGAGCAGTACTGCGCCAAGGGCAACATCCAGACGTACAACGCGCTCGACAAGAACGGCGAGCCCACCTACGGCGGCTACTCCCGGCAGATCGTCGTCGACGAGGCCTTCACGCTGCGCATCCCCGACGGCCTGTCCCTGGACGTGGCCGCGCCGCTGCTGTGCGCGGGCATCACCACGTACTCCCCGCTCGCGCACTGGAACGCGGGCCCCGGCAAGAAGGTCGCGGTCGTCGGGCTCGGCGGCCTCGGCCACATGGCCGTGAAGATCGCGCACGCGATGGGCGCGGAGGTGACCGTCCTCTCGCAGACCCTGCGCAAGAAGGACGACGGGCTGCGCCTGGGTGCCGCCCACTACTACGCCACCAGCGACGACGCCACGTTCGAGCAGCTCGCGGGCTCCTTCGACCTGATCGTCTCCACGGTGTCGGCGCCGCTGCCCTTCGACAAGTACCTGGGCCTGCTGAAGACCGACGGCGCCCTGGTGAACGTGGGCGCCCCCGAGGAGCCCGTGTCCCTCAACGTCTTCTCGCTGATGCTCCAGCGCAAGACCCTCGCGGGCTCCGCCATCGGCGGCATCGCCGAGACCCAGGAGATGCTGGACTTCTGCGCCGCACACGGCCTGGGCGCGGAGATCGAGCTGATCACCGCCGACCAGATCAACGAGGCCTACGAGCGGATCCTCGGGAGCGACGTCCGCTACCGCTTCGTCATCGACGCCGCGACGATCTGATGCCGGACGGGCTGGAAATCCAGCCCCTCCGGCGTTTGAGGAGCGGGGGTCTGGGGGCGGAGCCCCCAGTTCGGGAAGGGGCGCCCGCGCGCGGAGCGCGCTAATGGACGCAGCGGGGCGCCCCGCGAGGGCCCTCTGGTCCCGGGGGACTAGGACGCATGGCGCAGCGACGGCCGGGCCGGTGACGGATGCCCCGGCGGGCAGCCCAGCCGTAGCGTTCCAGGTGTCAGCACGACAGACGAGAGAGAGCCGGGACCGGGGCGGCCCGGCCGGGCTCCGGAGGAGGTCCGCACGATGAGCATCGCGCTGAACCACACCATCGTCCACGCCGAGGACACCAAGGCATCCGCCCAGTTCCTCGCCGACATCCTGGGTCTCCAAGTCGGCCCCCAGTACGGCCCGTTCATCCCCGTGGAGATCCCCAACGGCGTCACGCTCGACTACTACGAGGGCGACGGCGAACCGTTCGTGCCGCAGCACTACGCGTTCATGGTCTCGGAGACGGAGTTCGACGAGATCTTCGGCCGCATCAAGGAGCGGGGCCTCACCTACTGGGCGGACCCGCACCACACGCGGGAGAACGCGATCAACACGAACGACGGCGGCCGCGGGCTCTACTGGGACGACCCCAACGGCCACAAGCTGGAGATCATCACCAGGCCGTACGGATCCGGGGACGCGTGAGGGGAGCCCCGAGGCACAGCGCGCGTCACTCCCCGCGCAGGAACGCGAGGACCAGGGGCGTCGCCACGTCCGCGAGCTCCTCGAAGTAGGCGTGCCGGGCGCCCGGGACGAGCCGCGTCCGGGCGTCCGCGATCCGCTCCGCGAGCAGCGGGGCGTTGGCCGCCGGGTTGAAGGCGTCGTCGGCGCCGTGCACCACGAGCGTCGGCGCCTTGATCCGGAGCAGCGCGTCCCACGCGTCGTGGCGGGCGCTGGCCCGCAGATGACGCCGCCGGGCGTGCGCGGGCATCGACGGATCCCCGAGCGTGGGGAACTCCGTGCGCCCCGCCGCCTCCTGCGCGGCCAGCCACGCGGGCGTGTACATCAGCTCCCGCAGGGCGCGCGCCGCCGCCTCCTGGTCCGGCTGCGTGAGCGCGCGCCGGACCTCGGGCCCGCGCTCCACGCCGTGCGGCGCCCCCGGTGAGGTGCACCCCAGGACGAGCCGGTCCACGCGGTCCGGCCAGTCGGCGGCGAGCCACTGCGCGACCCGCCCGCCCATCGACGTGCCGTACACGTGGGCCCGCTCGATCCCGGCGTCATCGAGGACGGCCACGACGTCGTCGGCGAACCCGCGCGTGCTGTACGAGTCCGTGTCCGGCCGGTCGCTCTCGCCGGTCCCGCGCCAGTCCGGCGTGACGACGGTGAACGCGGCGGCGAAGTCCGCCACGACCGGGTCCCACCAGTGCCGGTTGTTGGACTGGCCGCTCAGCAGGACCAGCGGCTCACCGGAGCCCCGTACCTCGTACGCGAGCGCGGTGCCGTCGGCGGCGTGGGCGAAGGGCATGACCTACCGCGCGGCTTCCGGCGCGGGGGCGATGCCCGTGGGGCAGGCCCGGCCCCAGTTCGTCTCGGAGGGGCTGGCCAGCTCGACGCCGGTGCCGCCGATGCCGCAGTACCCGTCGGGGTTCTTGTCCAGGTACTGCTGGTGGTAGGGCTCGGCGGGCCAGAAGGGGCGGTCTTCGGCGGGCAGCACCGTCGTGGTGATCTCACCGAGGCCCGCGGCCGTGAGGACCTGCTGATAGGCCTCGCGGGACGCGGCGGCCGTCTCCTCCTGGACGGGGGAGTGGGTGTAGACCGCCGAGCGGTACTGCGTGCCCACGTCATTGCCCTGGCGGAAGCCCTGCGTCGGGTTGTGCGACTCCCAGAAGACCTTCAGGAGCTCGGCGTAGGTGACCTTGGCGGGGTCGAAGACGACGCGGACCACTTCGGCGTGGCCGGTCAGGCCGGAGCAGACCTCGTCGTAGGACGGGTTCTTCGTGTATCCGCCCTGGTAGCCGACCAGGGTCGTCCACACGCCGGGGGTCTGCCAGAACTTGCGCTCCGCGCCCCAGAAGCAGCCGAGCGCGAAGTCCGCCACCTCCAGGCCGTCGGGATAGGGACCCTGGAGGGCGGTGCCGAGGACGGTGTGCCGGGAGGGGACCTCGAACTCGGGGGTCTCGCGGCCCTTCAGGGCCTCCTCGGGAGTCGGGAGCACGGGGGTGCGGCCGAAGATCATCGGTTCCTCCTGGAGCAGGTGTCGGCATGATGCTCAACGCCTGGGGGCGGCCGAGAATTCCTGGGCCGGACCACATGCCGCCGCGGCACGGAGAGCGCCCCGAAGGGGCGCGGGGCTGTGCTCATCTGCGGCTCCGCCGCGCGGGCGCGACCAGCTACGACGGACCAGCGGACGACCGACGGCCTAGCGGGGAACCCCAGCGAAGCGCTAGTGCCGCAGCGTCGCAGGACTCCCCCCATTCGCCTCATAGCCCGCGACCGCGAGGGCGCGGTACACCGCGTAGTCCGCCGCAGGATCCCCGGACAGCGTCCAGGGCAGCGCCCCCACATGGCCGTCGACGAGCACCAGCTGGTGCATCGCCTCGCCCCAGCGCTCGCCGCGGACCAGGAAGAAGACCAGGAGGTGCCGGACGTGGGCCAGCATCGGGTCGTCGGGCCGGGCCGAGTGCACCGCGAACTGGGCGCCCTCGACGGCCTTGGTCACGACCTCGCTCTGGTAGAAACCCCGCACCATGTTGACCTCGGGCAGGTGCTCGTACACCGCGAAGAGGGGGAGCGCGGAGAGCAGCGAGCCGCGGGGCGCGCGGGCGGCGGCCGCCTCGGCGAAGGAGAAGGCCTCCGCACGGGAGCCGTGCCACTTCTCGCACCAGTAGTGCAGCGCCGCCAGGTGCGCGCCCATGTGCGCCGGCGCGCGGTCCAGGATCTTCAGCCACAGCTGCTCGAACTCCGCGCGCGGATAGGCGAGTCCGCGGGCGATGGACAGCTCGATGATGTACGGGATCGGGTCGCCGGGGGAGAGCAGCGCCGCCTGGCCGCAGGCCGCCTTGGCCTCCTCCAGGATGATGCGGAACTCGTCCGTCCCGGGTGTCGACGTGCGCCAGGCCTGCTGCACCAGGAACTCCGCGTGCACGGCCGCGCCGCCCGCGTCCTTCTCGGCCTCCGCGCGCCACACCCGCAGCCACTGGCCGCCCGGGGTGTCGCTGACCCCGCCGGGCCGCCGCTGCAGCTCCAGGGACGCGGCGCCCGCGAAGGCCTGCACGCGCTGCCAGCGCTGCTCGCCGTGCACCTCCGTCCCGGCGAGGAGCTGGGAGGCGCCGCGCCAGTCCTGGGTGCGCTGCACCAGGTCGAGCACCTCGACCAGGTCCGCGTCCGGGCCCGGCATGCGGATGTCCAGGTCCTCCTGGCGCGCGAAGCCGTAGTTCGCCGGGTCCGCGGCGTCCGGGGCGCCCGGGTGCACCTGGCGGATTCCGGCGCGCCTGCGCAGCAGGACCGGCCCGAGGACCGCCCCGATCATGACCACTGCCATCAGGACCCAGAGAATCTCCATGCCTCCAAGCGAACCAGACGCCTGTGACAATTGGCCAACCTGACCGTCCGCGCAGGCCAAACGGCTCGTGGCGGCCGCCCCGCCCGGCCCGCGGCGCCGCCTCGCACTACGCTCAGGCCGCATGAGTGACTCGCACAGCAGCCAGAGCTTCGAGACCGTAGCCATCCACGCGGGCAACACCGCCGACCCGCTCACGGGCGCCGTCGTCCCGCCCATCTACCAGGTGTCCACGTACAAGCAGGACGGAGTCGGCGGCCTGCGCGGCGGCTACGAGTACAGCCGCAGCGCCAACCCGACCCGCACGGCGCTCGAGGAGAACCTCGCCGCCCTGGAGGGCGGCCGCCGCGGCCTCGCCTTCGCCTCCGGCCTCGCCGCCGAGGACTGCCTGCTGCGTACGCTGCTCGCCCCCGGTGACCACGTGGTCATCCCCAACGACGCGTACGGCGGTACGTTCCGCCTCTTCGCGAAGGTCGTCGCGCGGTGGGGCGTGGAGTGGTCCGTCGCGGACACCTCGGACCCGGCGTCCGTACGAGCGGCCCTCACCCCCAAGACGAAGGCCGTCTGGGTCGAGACGCCGTCCAACCCGCTGCTCGGCATCACGGACATCGCCGCGGTCGCGCGGATCGCCCACGAGGCGGGCGCCCGCCTGGTCGTCGACAACACCTTCGCCAGCCCCTACCTCCAGCAGCCGCTCGCCCTCGGCGCCGACGTCGTCGTGCACTCGATGACGAAGTACATGGGCGGCCACTCGGACGTCGTGGGCGGCGCCCTGATCGTCAACGACGACGCCCTGGGCGAGGAGCTCGCGTACCACCAGAACGCGATGGGCGCGGTCGCCGGGCCCTTCGACTCCTGGCTGGTGCTGCGCGGCGTCAAGACGCTCGCCGTCCGCATGGACCGGCACAGCGAGAACGCGACCCGCGTCGCCGAGATGCTGACCAGCCACGCGCGCGTGACCAACGTCTTCTACCCGGGCCTCGACTCGCACCCCGGCCACGAGATCGCCGCCAAGCAGATGAAGGCCTTCGGCGGCATGGTGTCGTTCCAGGTCGAGGGCGGCGAGGAGGCGGCCGTGGAGGTCTGCAACCGGGCCCGCCTGTTCACGCTGGGCGAGTCCCTCGGCGGCGTGGAGTCCCTCATCGAGCACCCCGGCCGCATGACGCACGCCTCCGTGGCGGGCTCGGCCCTGGAGGTCCCGGCCGACCTGGTGCGCCTGTCGGTCGGCATCGAGGCGGTCGACGACCTCCTCGCGGACCTCAAGCAGGCTCTGGGCTAGTCCGGTCGCCCGGACCCCGGGCCGCCGCTCGCGGGCTACCAGCGCGTGAGCGGCGGCGTCGTCCGCGACGGCGGCTCCACCCACGGCTGCGCCGTCGAGGCCCACACGGCGAAGGCCACCGCGGCCGCGAGCAGCAGCACCCACAGCAGGCGCCGCACGGCCGTGCGGCGCCGCAGGGAGCGCGTGCCGCGCCGGACCGCGTCCGCGTGCAGGTCGGGCGGCACGGACGCGGGCGCCCCCGCGTCCAGGAGCTGGCGCACGGCCGCCTCGCCGCGCTCCTGCTGACTCATGACGAGGTCGCCTCCCCCAGGGCCGGTACCGCGGGGGCGGGCCCCCGGGGCGGGTGCAGGACGGTGGCCACGGCGCGGGCGCTCACGGCGCGTACGCGCTCCGGCGGCAGCCCGAGCAGCGCCGCGGTCTGCTCCTCGGCGACGCCTTCGTAGAGACGCAGGACGAGGACGAGCCGCTCCAGGGGGGACAGCCGGGCGAGCAGCCCTCCGTGGCCGCGGTAGCGCCACCAGGCACCGCGCGCGTAGTGCACGGCCACGTGCGTACGGGTGCGGTCGTAGGGGTCCTCGCCGCGCATGCGGTCCCAGGAGGCGTACGTCGCGGCGAGCGCGCGGGTCAGCAGCGCCCGCGCGCGGGGGTTGGCGTCCGGCGGCTCAGCGGTGAGCAGCGTGGCGGCATGCAGGAGACGCCCTGCCGCGCCCGCGACGAACGCCTGGAACTCCCGGGCGCGGCGGGCCTGTTGGGCGGCCTGCCGCTCTCGCACCGTGCCTCCCGCCGTCCGGCGTAGGGGGACTCGGTTTCATCTGAGGCCAGGCACGGCGCCCAGGTCAAGAGCCCGGCGCGAGCGGAACCGCGCGCTCGGGCACCTGGGGGTGGAGCAGGTCGTCGTGAGCCACGCCCCCGTACGGGCCGTGCGGAGCGGACTCCGCGCGGTCGGCGCTCGTCAGCGCCCTCCCGTACGAGGGCCGGGGCCGCGGCAGTCGGCGAACCGCGGCCCCGGGCTCAGGAGTCGGCCTGCGCCGCAGGGTCGGGCACCGCGTGGGCGTTCTGCCGCGCGGAGAGCGCGGTGTTGAAGCGGGTGAGCAGCGCGGTGAAGCCCGAGCGCTCCTCGGGCGTCCAGTCCTGCGTGAGCTCGGCCATGAGCTCACGGCGCGAGGACCGCACGTCGTCCAGGCGCGACTGGCCGCGCGGGGAGAGCTGGAGCACCACCGCACGCCCGTCCTCGGGGTGCGAGGTGCGCTTGACCAGGCCGGTGTCGACGAGCGGCGCGACCTGGCGGGTCACCGTCGAGGAGTCGATGCCCATGCTCGCCGCGAGCGCCTTGACGCCCATCGGGCCTTCCTTGTCGAGACGGTTGAGCAGGAGATACGCGGCTCGGTCCATGGAGTTGCGGACCTGTCCGACGCCGCCAAGACGGGTCTGCTCGGCGCGCCGCGCGAACACCGCTACCTGGTGCTGGAGCGTGTCGAGGAGGCCGGGATCGCTGGCGGTCGTCATGTCCGGAGTTGTGGGCATGGCCGTGGGCTCACTTCATGGGAAGGGTGGTGGGTTGGGGGACAGGGTACGGGGTCCGGGCGCTACCCGTACCGGCGCTGCGCAAACCCGTCTCGCCGCTTGGTCGGACGAGGAGGAGACTGGCGTGAACTGCGAGACTGCCGTCATGAGCTACCGCACGACACGCTCCTTGCCGGCCGTCACCCTGGACGACGTGCGCGGCGCGCAGAAGATGCTGGGCGGCGTCGCCCGGGTCACGCCCATGGAGGGCAGCAGATACCTCTCCGGGCTCGTCGGCGCCCCCGTCCACCTGAAGTGCGAGAACCTCCAGCGGACCGGCTCCTTCAAGCTGCGCGGCGCCTACGTGCGCATCGCGGGGCTGCTGCCGGAGGAGCGCGCGGCGGGCGTCGTCGCGGCCAGCGCGGGCAACCACGCCCAGGGCGTGGCGCTGGCCTCCGCGCTGCTCGGGGTGCGCTCGACGGTGTTCATGCCGGTCGGCGCCCCGCTGCCCAAGGTCGCGGCGACCCGGGACTACGGCGCGGAGGTGCGCCTGGAGGGCCAGGTCGTCGACGAGACGCTGGCCGCGGCGCAGGAGTACGCGCGTACCACCGGCGCCGTCTTCATCCACCCCTTCGACCACCCGGACATCGTCGCCGGGCAGGGCACCGTGGGCCTGGAGGTCCTGGAGCAGTGCCCCGAGCTGCGCACGCTGCTGATCGGCGTGGGCGGCGGCGGGCTCGCCGCGGGCATCGCCGTGGCCGTCAAGGCGCTGCGCCCCGACGTACGGCTGGTGGGCGTGCAGGCGGCGGGGGCCGCCGCGTACCCGCCCTCGCTGGCCGCGGGTCGGCCGGTGTCGATCGACAACCCGGTGACCATGGCGGACGGCATCAAGGTGGGCCGCCCGGGCGACGTGCCCTTCCAGCTCGTCGAGGAGCTCGTCGACGACATCGTCACCGTCTCCGAGGACGCCCTCTCCAGCGCCCTGCTGCTGTGTCTGGAGCGGGCCAAGATGGTCGTCGAGCCCGCGGGCGCCAGCCCGGTCGCGGCCCTCCTGAGCGCGCCGCGGGCCTTCGAGGGGCCCGTCGTCGCCCTGCTGTCCGGCGGCAACGTGGACCCGCTCCTGATGCAGCGCATCCTGCGCCACGGCATGGCGGCCGCGGGCCGCTACCTGTCGCTGCGGCTGCGCCTGCCCGACCGCCCCGGGGCCCTGGCCTCGCTGCTCGGCGCGCTGTCCGTGGCGGACGCCAACGTGCTCGACGTGAGCCACGTCCGCACCGACCCGCGGCTCGGGCTCACCGAGGTCGAGGTGGAGCTGCACCTGGAGACGAAGGGGCCGGAGCACTGCGCCGAGGTGGGCGCCGCGCTGCGGGAGGCGGGCTACACGGTCCTGGACTGACCGGCCGCGCCCGCGCCCGGCCGGGCTTCAGACAGGGGTGGGCCGCCCCCGGCGCGAGCGGCGTCAGAGTTTTCCACAGGCTTGGCAGAACCAGTTGAGGAGACGCGATGTATCGCGTTACTGTGTGACTCACTCCACTGGCCGCCGGGCGAGCGAGGTCCGGCGAATCTAGGCTTTTCGCCAGGTACCGACCCAAACTATGGGAGACCTCTATGCCAGGCGCCATCTATGCCGAAGGTCTGGTGAAGACCTTCGGCGACGTAAGGGCTCTGGACGGCGTCGATCTGGATGTCCCGGAAGGCACCGTCCTCGGCCTCCTCGGGCCGAACGGCGCGGGGAAGACCACCGCGGTCCGCTGTCTGACCACCCTGCTGACCCCCGACAGCGGCAAGGCGGTCGTCGCCGGAATCGACGTACTGAAACATCCGAACGAGGTGCGGCGTTCGATCGGACTCTCCGGTCAATTCGCCGCCGTGGACGAGTACTTGACCGGCCGCGAGAATCTCCAGATGGTCGGCCAGCTCTATCAGATGCCGACCAAGCAGGCCAAGGCCCGGGCGGGCGAGCTCCTGGAGCGCTTCAATCTCAGCGACGCCGCCGACCGCCCCTCCAAGACGTATTCGGGCGGCATGCGGCGCCGCCTCGACCTCGCCGCGGCGCTCGTCGTCTCGCCACCGGTGATGTTCATGGACGAGCCGACGACCGGCCTGGACCCGCGCAACCGCCAGGCCCTGTGGGAGGTCATCCAGGAGCTCGTCGCGGGCGGCACGACCCTGCTCCTGACCACGCAGTATCTGGAGGAGGCCGACCATCTGGCGCACGACATCTGCGTCATCGACCACGGCCGCGTCATCGCCCGCGGCACCTCCGACCAGCTCAAGGCCAGGACCGGCGGCGAGCGCGTCGAGGTCGTGGTGCACGAGCGCGACCACATCGCCGTCGCCCGCGACATCCTCACCGGCTTCGGCAAGGGCGAGACCACCGTCGACCAGCACACGCGCAAGCTGACCGTGCCCGTCACCGGCGGCGCCAAGCTGCTCGCCGAGGTCATCCGCGACCTCGACGCCCGCGGCATCGAGATCGACGACATCGGTCTGCGCCGCCCCACCCTCGACGACGTCTTCATCTCCCTCACCGGCCACATCGCCGAGGCCGAGGAGGGGAACGGCACGGACGCCGCCCCCGGGAAGCCCCGGGCGGCCGCCAAGGACAAGCGCACGAAGGAGGCCGACAAGTGAGCGCCCTCAGCGACACCGCACCCGCCGCGAGGCCCGCGGGCGGCATGAGCTCGTCCGTCCGCGACTCCCTCGTCGTCGCCAAGCGGAATCTGATCCGCATGAGCCGGATCCCCGAGATCATCCTGTTCGGCCTGATCCAGCCGGTGATGTTCGTCGTCCTGTTCAGCTACGTCTTCGGCGGATCCATGAAGATCGGCTCCAGCACCAGCGCCGAGGAGTACCGCAACTTCCTGATGGCGGGCATCTTCGCCCAGACCGTCACCTTCGCCACCGCGGGAGCGGGCGCGGGCATCGCAGAGGACATGCACAAGGGCCTGATCGACCGGTTCCGCTCGCTGCCCATGGCGCGCGGCGCCGTCCTCACCGGCCGCACCATCGCCGACCTGGTGCAGACCGCCCTGACGCTGCTCGTCCTCGCCGTGGTCGCGGTCCTCGTCGGCTGGCGGATCCACGAGGGCTTCCCCAAGGCGCTCGCCGCCTTCGGCCTGCTGCTCCTGTCCGGGTACGCGTTCACCTGGATCGGCGCCCTGATCGGCCTGTCGGTGCGCACCCCGGAGGCGGCCACGTCCGGCGGCCTGATCTGGCTCTTCCCGGTCACGTTCATCTCGAACGCGTTCGTGGACTCCGGCAACATGCCCACCTTCCTGCGGCACCTCGCCGAGTGGAATCCCTTCAGCGCCACCGTCCAGGCCTGCCGCCAGCTCTTCGGCAACCCCGGAGTGTCCCAGTCCGACGCCTGGCCCATGCAGCACCCCGTCTGGGCCTCGGTGCTCTACTCGATCCTGATCATCCTGATATTCCGCACGCTCGCGGTCCGCAAGTACCGCACGGCGACGTCCTGACGCACGGCGAAGCCCCCGGCACGCGGGGTGCGTGCCGGGGGCTCCGGGCGGATCGGGGCGTGCTCAGCCCTGGTAGGGCTTGGCCTCCAGGATCTTGACCGAGGCGAGCTTGCCGTTCGGCAGCTCGTACTGGGCGTCCTCGCCGACCCGCTTGCCGTTCACACCGGAGCCGAGCGGGGACTGCGGCGAGTACGTCTCGATGTCGTCGCTCGCGTACTCCCGCGAGGCGAGGAGGAAGGTCACGGTGTCGTCCTCGTCGCCGTCGAAGGCGATCGTGACGACCATGCCGGGGGCGACGACGCCGGTCGCGGCGGGCGCCTCGCCGACCTTGGCGTGCTCCAGGAGCTGCGTCAGCTGGCGGACGCGGAGCTCCTGCTTGCCCTGCTCCTCCTTGGCCGCGTGGTACCCGCCGTTCTCGCGCAGGTCGCCCTCCTCGCGTGCCGCCGCGATCTTGGCTGCGATCTCGGTGCGCGCGGGACCAGACAGGTACTCAAGCTCTTCCTTGAGCTTGTCGTACGCCTCCTGGGTCAGCCAGGTGACGTTGTCGCTGGTCTGGGTCACAGGTGCTCCTCGTAGGTCCTTGAATACAAAGCATCGCCCTACCCAGAAGGATGTTCCCCTATGGGTGGGCGAAACCACGAGCCTAACAATTTCGGTGCCCGAGGGGGAGGACATATGTCATCAGAGACGCGTTAGCGCTGGTCACCGCCCTGTTTCCCGCGCGTGCCCCGGGCCTGGCGGCCCGCTTGCCGGGTCAGTCCGTGTGGCAGGAGACCAGGGAGGGGCTCGTGGCGCGCTCCGTGGTGCGGAGGGTGACCGTCTTGTCGATGCGTCCGCTGTTCTGGTCGAAGCGGAAGTCCCCGCGGCCCACCTCGGCCCCGTTCTCGGCCTGGGCGCGCAGGGTGCAGTAGCCCTTGGCGTCCGCGTCCTTGCGCACTTCCAGGTGGATTTCGACGGCCTTGTCCGAGACGGCGTCCCACTTGATGATCTCGGCGTTGATCTTCGAGCCCGCGAGGGAGTCGTAGCCGAACCAGCCGACGACACCGAGCAGCAGGACGCCGAGGACCGCGCCCACGACCTTCAGCTTGCGGTCGGCGCGCTGGTCGGCGGTGAGGGAGGCGCCGTAGCGGCCCTCCGGGGGCCTGGCGGCGGGGCCGCTCGTGTCACGGCCGCTGACCGCGGTCATGCTCGTCCTCCACTGGACACTGGACAGGGGTGCCGGAATTTTCCACCCCCCGATTCCGTCACTATAGAAGCCGCCCATTGCAGTGGATGACCGAGGGCGCCCAATTCATCGAGGATCGAGTCTTGACTGAGCAGCTGCGACTGATGGCCGTTCACGCCCACCCCGACGACGAGTCGAGCAAAGGCGCGGCCACGATGGCGAAGTACGTGTCCGAAGGGGTGGACGTGCTCGTCGTGACCTGCACGGGCGGGGAGCGCGGCGACATCCTCAACCCCAAGCTCCAGGGTGACACCTACATCCAGGAGCACATCCACGAGGTCCGCAAGAAGGAGATGGACGAGGCCCGCGAGATCCTCGGCGTCAAGCAGGAGTGGCTCGGCTTCGTGGACTCGGGCCTGCCCGAGGGCGACCCGCTGCCCCCGCTGCCGGAGGGCTGCTTCGCCCTGGAGGACGTGGACAAGGCGGCGGGCGAGCTGGTGAAGCAGATCCGCTCGTTCCGCCCGCAGGTGATCACCACGTATGACGAGAACGGCGGGTATCCGCACCCGGACCACATCATGACCCACAAGATCTCGATGGTGGCCTTCGAGGGCGCGGCGGACGGCGAGAAGTACCCGGAGGGCGAGTTCGGCCCGGTCTTCCAGCCGCAGAAGCTCTACTACAACCAGGGCTTCAACCGCCCCCGCACCGAGGCCCTGCACCAGGCGATGCTGGACCGCGGCCTGGAGTCCCCGTACGGCGAGTGGCTCAAGCGCTGGGACGAGTTCGAGCGGGTCGAGCGCACGCTCACCACGCACGTGCCGTGCGCGGAGTTCTACGAGATCCGCGACAAGGCGCTGATCGCGCACGCCACGCAGATCGACCCCGACGGCGGCTGGTTCCGGGTCCCGATGGACATCCAGAAGGAGGTCTGGCCCACGGAGGAGTACGAGCTGGCGAAGTCCCTCGTCGATACTTCCCTCCCCGAGGACGACCTCTTCGCGGGCATCCGCGACAATGCCTAAATGAGCGCAAGCCTGGCAATGACGCATCTCGTCCCCCTCGCCAAGGAGGTGGACGAGAACAAGGTGACCCCCGGGGTCCTCGGTTTCATCGTCTTCGCGGTGATGGCCCTTGCCGTGTGGCGGCTGATGAAGAGCATGAACCGGCACATGAGCAAGGTCGACTTCAAGGAGGCGCCGGACCCGGCGGCCCCTTCCCGCGAGCCGGTCGACGCCGGTGAGGCCAAGGCCGAGCGGGGCTGATCCCCCGGGCCCGGCCCGCGGACTCACCGCGAGTGGTCCGCCAGGGAGAGCAGCAGGTGCGCGGACTCCGGCCGCAGATGGTCGGAGTGCGCGCCCGCCGGGCCCCGCCCGCGGACGAACACGTGGCTCGCGTCGACGCTGACGAACCGGTGGTCGAGGACCACGTGCGGATAGCCGTCGTCCGTGCCCCGCATCCGGATGCCGGAGACGGGCGCGGGCGCCGTGCCGATGCCCGCGTGCCCGATGCCGGTGCGCTTCTCGGCCCGCAGGTGCCAGAAGCCGGTGGCCCGGTCGCCCTGCGCGTACGTCGCCACGACCGGGCCGCGCAGCGGCGCCCCGGCGAGTTCCGTGAACGTCTCGGCGAAGGCGTCGCGCGGCGCGGCCATCTGGAAGAGCAGCATCGAGTCCACGGTGAACGGCCGCCCCGGTGGCGCGGGCGTGGACCAGCCAAGCGTGCCGCCCGGCGCCCCGGCCGCCCACTGCACCGCCTCGCACAGGAAGCGGCAGCCGAAGGAGTGCCCGACGAGGTGTAGATACTGGCCGCCCCGGCCTGCTAGCACCGGCGCCTGGTGCGGGTCGCCGCGCCGGGCGTCGAGATAGCCGAGCAGCTGCCCGATGACGTCGGCCGCGTGCCCGGTCGTGCTCATGGCGTGCGCGCGGTCGCGGACGCGGCGGTAGCCGCCGAGGGACGGCAGCGACCGGGAGGGCCAGCGGATCAGCACCGGCCACGGCGCGAAGCCCCGCCCCGCCGCCCCGCCGAGCCACGTCCCGCCCGCCCCGCCGAGCGCCGGATACAGCTCCGGCCGTCGCGCGAGCTGTCGCCCCGCCAGGCCCAGGAGCTCGCGCACGGCCTGCCGGGACGACGTGCGCGAGGTCTGCCACCCGTGGACGTACACGACGACGTCTGTCGCCCACGACGGCGGTGTGAGCCGCGCGGCGAAGTGGTCGAGGAGCCCGGGCGGCGGCACGGGGCGCGGCCCGGCGCGGGTGTCCCGCAGCGGCCAGCCGCGCTCGTCGAGGTCGACGACGGCGCCCGCGTCGTCCCCGTGATCCCCGACGTGTCCGCCGTCCCCGACGTGTCCGCCGTCCCCGACGTGTCCGCCGTCCCCGACGTGTCCGTCGTCCCCGCTCCCGGTCACGCGGTCCGCTCCAGTCTGCTGTCCATGCCGCTGTGCAGCGCGTACGCGAGGCCCAGCGGGTTGTGCCAGGTGTCGGCGAAGTGCCGGGTCAGGGAGTGGGCGATCGCGCCCGCGGTCTCCTCGCCGGTCAGATAGCGGGTGACGAACGCGAGGGCGTACTCGGCGGCGAACCGCTGCGGCATTTCGATCTGCGGCCCCAGCACCCCGCACGCGCCCGCGTCGAACAGGGCCCGGCCGAGATAGGCCAGGTCGGCGTTGCCCGGCAGGCCCGCGTAGCAGGCGTTGAGCAGCACGAAGGGGCGGAAGGGCACGCAGGCGCGCGGGGGCGGGCGGTGGGCGCGCAGCGTGTAGCCGTCGATGGCGAGCTGGTCGGTCAGCTTCAGGACGAGGTACGGGGCCTCGTCGCCGGAGGCGGTGAAGTGGCCGTGGCACCAGAAGTACATCAGCTGCTCGTCGAGGCTCCGGTCCCGCAGGGCGCGCTCCAGCTCGTCCCGGGTGGTGCGCTCCACCAGGTCGCCGCCCGCGGCGAGCGCCGCCGCGACCTCGGCGGCCCGGGTCAGGCCCGCCGCGTCCACGGCGGTGTCGTGGTTGAGGCTCACGGCCGGGGCCGCGCGGGGCGGCGGCTCGCGGTCGTCGGCGACGCACGCGTAGGCGTGGCCGCCGGTCTGCTCGATCTGGTGCCGGTAGCCGAGGAACCGGGCGAACACCGCCGCCAGGGACGGGTCCTCGGGCTCCTCGCACGCGGCGGGCAGACACAGCATGGGCCACGGCAGGAACAGGTCGGAGTGGAAGCGGACGCGGAGCGGCGTGGCCCGGCTCAGCGCGTCCGTGAGGAAGCCGCGGAACAGCTTGAGCGTCTCGTCCTCACCGCCGAGCAGTACGTCGAAGAGCAGCTGGGAGCCGTACAGGGCGAGCCGGTCGAGCGCGGCGCGCAGCTCGTCCCCTGGCTCGCCGGTGAGGTCGACGCGGCTGGCGTACGGGAAGGGCACGCCGCGCGGGAGCCCGTCCGCGCCCACCGGCCGCAGCGCCACGAACTCGTCCTTCCACACCCGGCGCAGGCGCGCCGCGAGGGCCCGCGCCTCGCCCGGCAGCACCCGCAGCGTCACCGTGTGCTCGGAGCCGCTGACCGCGGGCACGGCGGGCCCGTACATCCGGGCGGTGATCGGCTCGTCCTCGCGCCGCGCGTCGAAGCCGACGACGAGGTCGGGATGGCGGACGACGTGCCGGGGCAGCCGCGTGTAGCCGTGGCTGGGGTCCTGCGTGACGTGGACGGGCAGGTCGTGGGCCATGGGGACTCAGGACCTCCGCAGCGCTTCGGGGGCCTGGCCCGTACGGGGTCCTTCGCCGTCGCCCTCGACGACGTCGATGTACGTCTCGACCTCCTGGAGCACGGTCGCCGTCTCCAGGTGCTCGACGGTGAAGAGCAGCCGGTGGCGGCCCGCGCGCCGGGGCGTGAACAGGAACTCGGCGGCGTCCGCCTCGCGGGGCGAGGGCCGCAGGGTGACCGCGTGCGCGGGCTCGATGTCGGCGCCGGTGAGCGGGGTGGCGCGGACGGTGAGCCAGGGGAGCGCGGAGGCTTGGTCCGACCAGGGGTGCTCGGGGCCGGGCAGCACCCGCAGCGCGATCCGGGACGCCGCCCCCGCGGTGGAGCGGTCGTCGAGGAGCGTCAGGTGCACGCGCGCGTGCGTGGCGGGGGACAGGGCGCCGGGGTCGACGTCCGTGCCGGGCTCGGGGATGGTGAGGCGGGCGGTGAGGGGGATGCGGCCGGGCGCGGTGCGGCCCGCCAGCCAGCCGTCGCTCCAGCGCAGTCCGGACGGGTCGTCGAGGCTCTCGAAGAGGCGCAGGGCGTCGGCGAGCCGTTCGCCCGCGAGGAACTCGAAGTGCCGCCACGGTGCTGCCTGTTCCAGGAGTGTCCACGCCACTCCGTGGGGACACTCGGCCCTCCGGAACTTCTCCAGTGCCGAGGACAGATCCGTCTCCACCGCCTGCCGACCCCCGACGGGGTCCGCAGGCAGGATCCCGAGCCAGTGGTCGGCCCACGCCCGCCCCAGCCGGTCGGAGGCCTTCGAGAACCCGCCGCCCGCCCGGCCGAGCGTCAGTACGGCCTCCTCCGGGCCGCCCGAGACCGCGTGGGCCACCCCCAGATACAGCTCCGCCCACGACCTGCCCCGCACGTCCCCGTTCGCGTGGTGCGCCCCCCTCGCCTCGGTCAGGCTCTCGACGGCCGCCAGGAAGTCACCGCGCACCAGGGCCGCCTTGCCCAGCTCGGTCCCGGTCCAGGCCTCGCCCTGGAGGTCACCGAGGCCGGTGAACCTGTTCCGGGCGTCCTCCAGGACCTTGCGGGCCTCCTCCGCGTCGCCGCGCAGCAGCCGAAGACGGCCGTAGTGGTACACGGCCCAGGCCTCGCCGCGCACGTCCCCGCGCACCTGATGGGCCTCCACGGCCCGGCGCAGGAGCCGCTCCGCGCCCTTCAGCCGCCCCTGGTCGCACTGGATGGCGGCCCGGGTGTGCAGGACCCAGCCGTCCGGGGCGGTACGGGGGCCGGATTCGGACGCCTCAAGGGCGTCGAGCGCGCCCACGGCGAGGGGCAGCTCGCCCAAGTGGCGCAGGGTGACGGCGATTTCCCGGACAGCGCGCGGGGCGCTGAGCCGCTCAAGGGCGTCCAGGGCCTGTTGAGGCGCGCCCGTCTCCCGGATGGCCACGGCCGCCGTGACGCACAGGGGCTGCCACGCGCCGGTGGCGCGCCACAGGGTCTGCTTGGCCCGCAGGAGCCGGAAGAGGCCCTGCTGGGTGATCAGTTGGGGTTCGAGGCGTTCGAGCAGGGCCGCGCCCTCCGGGTCGTCCCGGCGCAGGAGCCGTACCACCAGATCGACGTACGCGTCGACGCCGTGGCGCGGGTCCGCCGTCCCGTCGAGCACGGCGCGGGCCAGGGCCCGGTCCTTCGCCGCACCGCCGCGCGGGGAGCGGCTGCCGGTGCGCCGGTACCAGCCCGGCCGCGTCTGCTGGAGCAGCCCGTGGGCGGTCAGCTCCCGCAGCGCCGCGTCACGTTGCCGGTCTGTCGTGGGCGATTCCGCGCAGAGCGCTCCGGCCACCGTCGTGTCGAACTCGTCGCCCTCCCAGGGCTCGACGGCGGCGAGCAGCTGCTGCGCGACGGGACCGAGCGGCCTGCCCGGCGCGTCGGGGGCGGCCGCCCTCACCTCGCTCCGGGACCAGTCCCACCCGGCCTCGGCATGGGGGTGGTGCGCGACGGCGACGACGCGGGACGGGGTGTCCAGGACGAGCCGTTCGGCGAGCAGGAGCAGTTCGTCTCCCGGCTCCCCGTCGGGCACGCCGTCGAGCACCACCGTCCACCGATGCCGCGCGAGGCGGGCGCGACACAGGACGGGCAGCGCCTCGGGCAGCCGCTCGGGCCCGGACGCCCGGAAGTGGGGCAGCCCGTCCGCCGGGTCACCGTACGGCGGGTTCTCCTTCAGGGTCTCTTCCAGGAGCCGCAGCAACAGCCTCTCCGGCGCCGCCACGTCGGTCGGGCCCACCGCGAGCCACACGGGATCGGACCGCCACGGCGCGACCCGGGCGAAGCGCGCGAGCCGGGCCGCGAACGCCGACGTGCGCCGCGGCTCGGGGCCGTACAGCTCCAGCAGAGCGGGCCCCTCGGGCCGCCGCAGGAAGGCGCGCACCGGCGGGGGCAGGTCCTTCTCGCCCCGCGGCCCCAGGAACGGCCCGCGCGCGTCCGGCACCCAGCCGCCCACCGCGCCCACCCCCCCTCCGACGGCCAGACCACTCAACTCCCCACTATCGCGCCCTCACTGAGGGTGCGTCACCGAAACGCCCATGATCTCCCTGGCGTGCCGGTCGGGCGTCATGCCGAGCCGCCACCCCTGCCAGCCGGTCTCCAGCTCCGCCTTGCGCTCCAGGAACAGCTGGTACGCCTCCGTGTAGCCGTCGAGCTTGGCGTCCCGCAGGGGGTGCGCGGTGCGGGTGAGCTGGGCCAGTTCCTCCTGGGCGACGGCGACGCCGATGTCCCAGCCGCCGGGGGACGCGTACGGAAGGAGCGTGGCGCGCAGGAAGTGGGCCCAGTCCTCGCCGCGCCGGTCGCCGTAGGAGGCGAACAGGGAGATGGCGTCGTCGCACAGGGCGAGGGCCGCCTGCGTCCGGGCGTTGCCCGCGTCGATGACGGCGAGTTCGAGGCACGTCCAGCCCTCGCCGTGGGCGACGCCGATGCGCTGGAAGTCGGCCCGGGCGTCGACCAGGAGCTGCCGGGCGAAGCCGGAGTTGCGCAGCGAGCCGGTCTGGGCGGCGCGCTGGTCGCGGGTGACGCGGGCCGAGTGGTGCCGGGCGCACGCCAGGCCGTAGACGTCCCGCATGCGGGAGAACATGGTGCGGGCCCGCTCGAGCTCGCGTACCGCCTGGTCGAGGACGCCGGTCTCCTCCAGGGCCTGGCCCAGGTAGTACAGGGACCAGGCCTCGCCGCGCGCGTCCTCGTTGTCGCGGTGCCGGGAGACCGCCTGGCGCAGGCCGTCGACCGCGGGGGAGGGGTCGCCCGCGACGAGCCGGGCGCGGGCCAGCTGGGTGAGCGCCCAGGCCTCGCCGCGCGCGTCCCGCGTGCGCCCGTACAGCTCGATCGCCCGGCGCAGTTCGCTCTCCGCGCGCGGTACGTCGCCCATGCGCAGGCACACCTGGCCGAGCTGGAAGTGCGCCCAGGCCTCGCCGTGCACGGACCCGCTGTCGCGGTGCAGGTCGAGGGCCGTGAGCAGCATCTCCTGCGCCTCGGAGAGCCGGGAGCGGTCGCGTTCCACGGCGGCGAGCGCGTGCAGGGTCCAGCCGCGGTCGCCCGCGAGCTCGTCCGCGACCTGGAGGTCGAGGGCCTCGCGCAGCCGGGCGGCGGCCTCCGAGAGGTTGCCCTGGTGGTGCAGGGTGATGCCGAGGGAGCCGAGGGCGCGGGCCGCGCCCGCGTCCTGGCGGGCCTCGAAGTACAGGTCCACGACCGAGGTGAGCGTGGACCTGGCCTGGTCGAGCTCGCCCAGGTGGCGGGCCGCTATGCCGGTGCGCCACTTCACGTTCCGGCCGAGCAGGCCCTGGTCGACCGTCTGCGCGAGCTCGCTGATCTCGCCCAGGCGGTACAGGTCGCCGCGCAGCAGGCAGTAGTCGCACAGCGCGCCGAGCAGGCCGAGCACGGCCCGGGGCTCGACGCCTTCGGCGTGCCGCAGGGCCGCGGTGATGAAGCTCGACTCGTCGTCGAGCCAGCGAAGGGCCGCGTCCAGGGAGGTGAAGCCGTGCTGCCCGAACTGGTCGGCGCGCGTGGACGTCTTGCCGTCGACGAGGCGGATCACGGAGTCGGCGAGCTCGCCGTAGCTGACGATGAGACGTTCCTGCGCGGCGCTGCGCTCGGCGGGCTCCTCCTCGTCGGCGAGCCGGGCCTGGGCGAAGGAGCGGACGCTGTCGTGCAGCCGGTAGCGGCTGGCGCGCACCTGGTCGAGGAGGCCCGCGCGGGACAGCGCGGTGAGCTGCCGGGCCGCCTCCTGCTCGTCGGCGCCGAGCAGCGCGGCCGCCGCCGCGGTGCCGAGCGAGGCGCGCCCGGCGAGCGCGAGGCGGCGCAGGAGGCGGCGCGCGGCCTCGGGCTGGTCGGTGTAGCGCAGCCACAGGGTGCGCTCGACCGGCTCGACGGGCCCGTACGCGGCGAGGTCGGCGACGAGCGCCTCGGGGGTGCGCGGCCCGAGCGCGGAGCCCGCCACGCGCAGCGCCAGCGGCAGCCCGGCGCACAGCTCCCGAAGCCGGTCGAGGGACTGGGCGTCGTACGGCTCCGGCAGGTCCTGCGCCACCTGCCGGATGAGCTGCTCGGCCCCGGCGTCGTCCAGCGCCTCCACGGCGATCTCGTGCACCCGCGCGGGCAGGTCGGCGGGCAGGTCCAGGGGCCCGCGGGCGGTGACGAGGACGAGGCTGTCGGAGCGCTCCGGCACCAGCGTGCGCACCTGCTCGGGGTCGCTCGCGTCGTCCAGGACGATGACGACCTCAAGGCCGGTGAGGTGCTGGTGGTAGAGCTCGCTGAGCCGCTTGACCTGCTGCTCCTGCGTCGAGCGCTCACGGAAGAGGAGCTGTTCGCGCGGGGCGCCCAGGCGGTTGAGGAGGTGCAGGAGCGCGTCGCGCGTGGACAGCGGCGGCGTGTCCGGGCTCTCGCCGCGCAGGTCCACCACGCAGGCCCCGCGGAACTGGTCCTTCAGGTCGTGCGCGGCCCGCACCGCGAGCGCGGACCGGCCCGCGCCCGGCGCGCCGTGCAGGACCACCACCGTCGGCCTGGTCCGGGTGCTGGCCCGGGCCGCGTGCACCCACTGCGCGATCTGCCCGAGCTCGGCCCGTCTGCCCGCGAACTCCCCACCTGGCTGCGGGAGTTGCGTGAACGACTGCTCCAGTACGGTGCGCCGCCGCGCGGCCGCGCTCTTGTCGGCGCCGCGCAGCCGGGGCGCCCGCTTCTGCTGCCCCGAGCGGGCGCCGCCGACCCCGCCCGCCGTCGCCGCCGTGAGCACCCGCTGCTGGTCGAGGAACGGCCGGATGCCCCGCACCTCCAGGGCCGTCAGCCACTGGAGCCTCAGCTGCTCGGGCCCGCCGGGCTGGTGGACCGTGCCCGCGTGCCGCTGCGCCGCCGGGACGTGGGACGCCGTCACCTTCACCACGGTCGCGGCGAACCCGGCGACCGCGACGGCCCCGCCCGCGCCGAGCGCGGTGCCGCCGCCGGTGCCGAGCACGAGGTCGGCCACGCACGCGGCCACCGCGGCGACGGCCACGACGAGCAGGGGCGTCCCGGCCGCCTCCTTCGCATACCGCTGACCGAACGTCAGCTGCCCGGCGGCCGACTCGTCCAGGGCCCGCGTGTACGCCGCGTACTCCTCCGCCGCCGTCTGCTCCATGGCGTCGAGGGAGGCCCGTGCCCGGGAGAGCAGCACGTTCCCGTCGGTGCGGCCGCCGGTGCGCCGGACCTCTTCCTCGACCGCCCGTGCCAACAGGCGCTCGGCTTCGGCCCGGTGGCTGTCCCGCATGTGGTCCCCCTCAAAGAGGAGCACGTGACACCGCCGTCGCGCGTGCCCGTGCCCGCGTACCGTCGCGCGGCACGTGTCACGCGCCCCGCCCTGCACGGGTGCACGTACCCCGTCACCTCTACATGTACGTGTCAGTGTCCTGCGAACGCGCGACGGACGCGAGGGAGCGCCCCGAAGAGGGGCGCCGCGCCGAGGGAACCCCGTCATCGGGCGCCGGGTGCGCGAGGATGGGCCCATGCCGAACCGACTGGCCCACGAGACCTCCCCCTACCTCCTCCAGCACGCTGACAACCCGGTCGACTGGTGGCCCTGGACGCCGGAGGCCTTCGAGGAAGCGCGGCGACGCGGCGTCCCCGTATTCCTTTCGGTCGGGTACGCGAGCTGTCACTGGTGTCACGTCATGGCACACGAATCCTTCGAGAACGGCGCGACGGCCGCCCTGATGAACGAGAACTTCGTGAACGTCAAGGTGGACCGCGAGGAGCGCCCCGACGTCGACGCCGTCTACATGGAGGCCGTGCAGGCCGCCACCGGGCAGGGCGGCTGGCCCATGACCGTCTTCCTGACGCCCGACGCCGAGCCCTTCTACTTCGGCACGTACTTCCCGCCCGAGCCGCGCCACGGCATGCCGTCCTTCCCGCAGGTCCTCGACGGCGTGCGGCGGGCGTGGGAGGACCGGCGCGCGGAGGTCACCGAGGTCGCCGCGAAGATCGTCAAGGACCTGGCGGAGCGTCAACTGGCCCTCGGCGACGACCGGCGGCCCGGCGAGGCAGACCTCGCCAAGGCCCTGCTCGGCCTGACCCGCGACTACGACGACCGGCACGGCGGTTTCGGCGGCGCGCCCAAGTTCCCGCCGTCCATGGTCATCGAGTTCCTGCTGCGCCACTACGCCCGCACCGGCGCGGAAGGCGCCCTCCAGATGGCCGCTGACACCTGCGAGCGCATGGCGCGCGGCGGCATCTACGACCAGCTCGGCGGCGGCTTCGCCCGCTACTCGGTGGACCGCGAGTGGGTCGTGCCGCACTTCGAGAAGATGCTGTACGACAACGCGCTGCTGTGCCGCGCCTACGCCCACCTGTGGCGCGCCACCGGATCCGAACTGGCCCGCAGGGTCGCCCTGGAGACGGCCGACTTCATGGTCCGCGAGCTGCGCACGAACGAGGGCGGCTTCGCCTCCGCGCTGGACGCCGACAGCGCCGACGCCACCGGCCGCTCGGTGGAGGGCGCGTACTACGTCTGGACCCCCGAGCAGCTGCGCGAGGTCCTCGGCGACGCGGACGCCGAGCTGGCCGCCGCGTACTTCGGCGTCACCGAGGAGGGCACCTTCGAGGAGGGCGCCTCCGTCCTCCAACTGCCGCAGGGCGACGGGGCCGTCGCCGACGCCGAGCGAGTGGCCTCCGTGCGCGAGCGCCTCCTCGCGGCCCGCGCCCTGCGCCCCGCCCCGGGCAGGGACGACAAGGTGGTCGCCGCCTGGAACGGCCTGGCCGTCGCCGCGCTCGCCGAGACCGGCGCCTACTTCGACCGGCCCGACCTGGTGGCGGCCGCGGTCGGCGCGGGCGATCTGCTCGTCCGCCTCCACATGGACGACCGGGCCCGGCTCGCCCGCACCTCCAAGGACGGCCGCGTCGGTGCCAACGCCGGTGTCCTGGAGGACTACGCCGACGTCGCCGAGGGCTTCCTCGCGCTCGCTTCGGTGACCGGCGAGGGGGTCTGGCTGGACTTCGCGGGCCTGCTCCTGGACCACGTCCTGGTGCAGTTCACCGACGAGGAGACGGGCGCCCTGTACGACACGGCCGCCGACGCCGAGCGCCTCATCCGGCGGCCCCAGGACCCCACCGACAACGCGGCGCCCTCCGGCTGGACCGCCGCCGCCGGGGCGCTGCTCAGCTACGCCGCGCACACCGGGGCCGCACCGCACCGGCGCGCCGCCGAGCGGGCCCTCGGCGTGGTCAAGGCCCTCGCGCCGCGCGCGCCGCGGTTCATCGGGCACGGGCTCGCCGTCGCCGAGGCCGCGCTCGACGGGCCGCGCGAGGTCGCCGTGGTGGGGGCGGTGGACGGCCCGATGCACCGGGTCGCGCTGCTCGGCACGGCGCCCGGCGCCGCGGTGGCCGTCGGCCCCGCGGACGGGGAACTGCCGCTGCTCGCGGACCGCGTCCCGGTGGCGGACCGGGAGACGGCGTACGTGTGCCGGGACTTCGTGTGCGACCGGCCGACGACGGACCCGGCCGAACTGGCGGCGGCCCTCGGCGCGCTGCGCTGAACCGCCGCGCGGCTCCGGGCGGTCCCGCGCGGCCCGGACGGTGAAGTGCCGCCCGGGGATGCCTGGCAATTGTCCTGCTTCTGTCACGGCCGGGGCCGAGCGGCCACCTTGTGCTCCTTGTGTGACCATCGGCGTGATACCAATACGGGCGTCGCAGTGGCGTAAGAAACCGCTGTGAATGTTTGGCATCGTTCTGTCAGTTGGCCCCAGCACTTGGGGCACCGGGGGAGAGGTACTCACCGCAGTGAACCGCATGACGCGTACGACCGCCGCAGCCCTGGGCACGGCCGGGCTCATCACCGCCGCCCAGCTCGGCCTCGCCGGGACCGCCTCCGCGGCGGGTGACGCCACCCAGCGCTCCGCGTCCGCCGACAAGCCGAGCAGCGCCGCGCCGTTCGCCAAGGCGACCAGCTCCGGCTGCCCGATCGACATCGTCTACACGTCCCGCTTCTACATCGGCCAGGGCGGCTGGGTGACGGGCAACGGCCTGTACTTCGGCATCAAGAACAAGAGCAACAAGAAGTTCACGAACGTGAAGTTCACGGTCACGAACGTCAAGAACATCCGCTTCGGCCGGGCGACCGCCAAGGGCGGCAAGATCACCCACAAGACGTCGCGGACCATCACCGTCCTCGACAAGTCGTTCAGCGGCAAGGCCAAGCTGGGCGTCCAGGTCCGCACCCGGCTGCTGAACAAGAACAGCTACAAGGTGAAGTTCCAGGTCCGCGGCAACGGCTGGAACTGCGCCGTGAACCAGGGCACCTGGGGCAACTAGCCCGTAACGCGCAACCGGGGTTCGAAAGGCGGCGGCCTTTCGAACCCCGGTTTTTGCGTTTGAGGGGGGCTGCAGGGGGGGGGCGAGCGCCCCGAGGGGGCGTCAGGCGTGTTGGTAGGCCACCAAGGAGATGCCCACGTAGTGGACGGCGAAGGCGGCGAGGGTGAAGGAGTGGAAGACCTCGTGGAAGCCGAACCAGCGCGGGGACGGGTCGGGGCGCTTGAAGCCGTAGACCACGCCGCCCGCGCTGTAGAGCAGGCCGCCGACGATGACCAGGACGAGGACGGCGATGCCGCCCGCGCGCATGAAGTCGGGCAGGAAGAAGACGGCGGCCCAGCCCATCGCCAGATAGCAGGGTGTGTACAGCCAGCGCGGGGCGCCCACCCAGAAGACGCGGAACACGATGCCCGCGGCGGCCGCCGCCCAGATGCCCCAGAGCAGCCACTGCCCCTTGGCGCCGGGCAGCAGGAGCATGGTCAGCGGGGTGTACGTGCCCGCGATGATCAGGAAGATGTTGGCGTGGTCGAGGCGGCGCAGGACGCGGTCCATCCGGGGTGACCAGTCGCCCCGGTGGTACAGCGCGCTGACGCCGAACAGGAGACACGCCGTCAGGACGTAGATCCCGCAGGCGACGCGGCCGCGGGTGGAGTCGGCGAGCGCGGTCAGGAAGAGGCCGGACACCAGCACCGCCGGGAACATGCCGAGGTGCAGCCAGCCGCGCAGCTTGGGCTTCACCGGGCGCACGGCCGCGGCGACGGGCTCGACGACTGCGGCGGCGACCTCGCCTGCGGGAACGGCGGAACCGGAGCCACCTGCGGCAGAGCTAGTGATCGCGTCGGGGACGGGAGCGGTCATGCGCCGCATCGTACCTACGGAACCGTAAGTTACGTATCAAAGCGGTGAAATCCCATCCTACAAGTGGCCATGCTCACTCCGCTCACGTGTGAAGCCCTCTGGACAGATGCGCGAGCGGGACGGATGATCAAATGAGTGCGGTCGGCACCGGATGAGCGCCAGAAGATCGAAATGCAGTGAAGCGTCCGGGTCGCAGCCCCCACGGGGCCCCAACCTAAAACCCCTCGTATAGGAGCAATCGTGGCGCGCGATATCGCGGCTCCCCCTTCTTCGCAGTCCTCGCAGTCCGCGGGTACCCTCCCCACCGACCACCAGGGGCTCATCTCCTGGGTGAACGAGATCGCCGAACTGACCCAGCCGGACAGCGTGGTCTGGTGCGACGGTTCCGAGGCCGAGTACGAGCGCCTGTGCGAGGAGCTCGTGGCCAAGGGCACCTTCAAGAAGCTGGACCCGATCAAGCGGCCGAACTCGTACTACGCGGCCTCCGACCCCTCGGACGTGGCGCGCGTCGAGGACCGCACCTACATCTGCTCCGAGAAGGAGGCGGACGCGGGGCCGACGAACCACTGGAAGGACCCGGCGGAGATGCGGGACGTCTTCGCGGGGGAGAAGGGGATCTTCCGCGGCTCCATGCGCGGCCGGACCCTGTACGTCGTGCCCTTCTGCATGGGCCCGCTCGGCTCGCCGCTGTCCGCGATCGGCGTCGAGATCACCGACTCGGCGTACGTCGCCGTGTCCATGCGCACGATGACCCGCATGGGCCAGCCGGTCCTGGACGAGCTCGGGTCCGACGGCTTCTTCGTGAAGGCCGTGCACACCCTCGGCGCCCCGCTGGAGCCCGTTCCCCAAGCTCTCGGCTCCGCTCGAGCAGGGGAGGCCCCATCGGCGGACGTCCCCTGGCCGTGCAACTCCACGAAGTACATCTCGCACTTCCCGGAGTCGCGCGAGATCTGGTCCTACGGTTCGGGCTACGGCGGCAACGCCCTGCTCGGCAAGAAGTGCTACGCCCTGCGCATCGCCTCCGTCATGGCCCGCGACGAGGGCTGGCTCGCCGAGCACATGCTGATCCTGAAGCTCACCCCGCCGCAGGGGGAGCCGAAGTACGTGGCCGCGGCCTTCCCGTCGGCCTGCGGCAAGACCAACCTCGCCATGCTGGAGCCCACGGTCTCCGGCTGGACCGTCGAGACCATCGGCGACGACATCGCCTGGATGCGGTTCGGCGAGGACGGGCGGCTGTACGCGATCAACCCCGAGGCGGGCTTCTTCGGTGTCGCGCCCGGCACCGGCGAGCACACCAACGCCAACGCCATGAAGACGCTGTGGGGCAACAGCGTCTTCACGAACGTCGCGCTGACCGACGACGGCGACGTGTGGTGGGAGGGGATGACCGAGGAGACCCCGGCGCATCTGACGGACTGGAAGGGCAACTCCTGGACGCCGGAGTCCGGCACCCCGGCGGCCCACCCGAACGCCCGCTTCACCACGCCCGCCGCGCAGTGCCCGATCATCGCGCCCGAGTGGGAGGACCCCAAGGGCGTGCCGATCTCGGCGATCCTCTTCGGCGGGCGCCGCGCCTCCGCGGTCCCGCTGGTCACCGAGTCCTTCACCTGGAACCACGGCGTCTTCCTCGGCGCCAACGTGGCCTCCGAGAAGACGGCCGCCGCCGAGGGCAAGGTCGGCGAGCTGCGCCGCGACCCGTTCGCCATGCTGCCCTTCTGCGGGTACAACATGGGCGACTACATGGCCCACTGGGTCGACGTGGCCAAGGACAAGGACCAGTCCAAGCTGCCGAAGATCTACTACGTGAACTGGTTCCGCAAGAACGACGCGGGCAAGTTCGTGTGGCCCGGCTTCGGCGAGAACAGCCGCGTCCTGAAGTGGATCGTGGGCCGTCTGGAGGGCACCGCCGAGGGCGTCGAGACCCCCATCGGGGTGCTGCCGACGCCCGAGTCCCTCGACACGGACGGGCTCGAACTGCCCGCGGGCGACCTGGAGTTCCTCCTCACGGTGGACAAGGAGGTCTGGCGTGAGGAGGCGGCGCTCGTGCCCGACCACCTCGACACCTTCGGTGACCGTACGCCGAAGGAGCTGTGGGACGAGTACCGGGCGCTGGTCGCGCGACTGGGCTGACGCCTTCCCTTCCCACCCGCCCACCCGTTCCTGCCCCAGCGGCTTGCGGGTGGGTGGGGCCGGGGCCCGGCGTGGCGGGGGAGGAGTCAGGCTCCGACCAGTGCCGTGGCTTGGGCGTGGGCTTCCATGCGTTGGGCGGCCAGGATCGCCGCCCCCGTGTCGGCGCGGGACGCGGCGACGACCAGGGCGCGGCCCGCGAGGGCGTGGGCGCGCTGGTGCAGGGCGTACAGATGGGGTTCGTGGATGGCGGCGGCGACCGCCGAGCGGACCGGCGGCAGGCCCCCGCGCAGGCGGGCGACCTGGGCCGCGAGGCGCTCGGCGGCGGCGTCGAGAGCGGGGTCGGGGGCGAGGGCGCGCAGCTCGTCGGTGACGGCGAGCAGCGCGGCCAGGTGCCCGGCGAGCTGGATGTCCAGCTCCTCCTCGCGGCTGCGGTGCGGGAAGTCGCCCGGGTCGGCCATCGTGTGGACCGACTTGGTGCGGATCGGCTCGTACATGAGATGGGTCTCCAAGCTGTCGAGCACCCATCGTAGCTCTTAAGTTAGATCCTGTCTAAAGTTGAGCCGGATCTTGAGGTGGAGCTTGAGGCGGGCCCTCCGCGCTGCCCCGCCCGCGCGGCGTCACGGCTGGCTGTAGCCGTCCAGGAACGCCCCGATCCGGGTCACCGCTTCCGCCAGGTCCGTCGCCGTGGGCAGCGTGACGATGCGGAAGTGGTCGGGCTCGGGCCAGTTGAAGCCGGTGCCGTGGACGACCATGATCTTCTCGGCGCGCAGCAGGTCGAGCACCATCTGCCGGTCGTCCTTGACCTTGAAGACCTTCGGGTCGAGGCGCGGGAAGAGGTAGAGGGACCCCTTCGGCTTCACGCAGGTCACGCCGGGGATCTGGGTGAGCAGGTCGTACGCTGTGTCCCGCTGTTCGAGCAGGCGGCCGCCCGGCAGGACGAGGTCGTTGATGGTCTGCCGCCCGCTGAGGGCGGCGACCACGCCGTGCTGCCCCGGCATGTTCGCGCACAGGCGCATGTTCGCGAGGATCGTCAGGCCCTCGATGTACGAGGAGGCGTGCGCCTTCGGGCCCGATACGGACATCCAGCCGACGCGGTACCCGGCCACCCGGTACGCCTTCGACATGCCGTTGAACGTGAGCGTGAGGAGGTCGGGGGCGAGGGCCGCGGTCGGGGTGTGCCGGGCGCCGTCGTAGAGGATCTTGTCGTAGATCTCGTCCGAGCAGACGAGGAGGTTGTGGCGGCGGGCGATGTCGGTCAGGCCGCGCAGGACGGCCTCGTCGTAGACCGCGCCGGTCGGGTTGTTCGGGTTGATGATCACGATCGCCTTGGTGCGGTCGGTGACCTTGCGCTCGACGTCGGCGAGGTCGGGCATCCAGTCCGCCTGCTCGTCGCAGCGGTAGTGCACGGCGGTGCCGCCGGAGAGGGAGACCGCGGCCGTCCACAGCGGGTAGTCGGGCGCCGGGACCAGGACCTCGTCGCCGTCGTCGAGCAGGCCCTGCATGGCCATCACGATCAGTTCGGAGACGCCGTTGCCGATGAAGACGTGCTCGACGTCGGTCTCGATGCCGAGGGTCTGGTTGTGCATCACCACGGCGCGGCGGGCGGCGAGCAGGCCCTTGGCGTCGCCGTACCCGTGGGCGTCGCCGACGTTGCGGAGGATGTCCTCCAGGATCTCCGGCGGGCACTCGAAGCCGAAGGCGGCGGGGTTGCCGGTGTTGAGCTTGAGGATGCGGTGACCTGCTGCTTCGAGCCGCATCGCCTCCTCGAGCACGGGGCCCCGGATCTCGTAACAGACGTTGGCGAGCTTGGTCGACTGGATCACCTGCATGCCCCCGAGCCTATCTCTGGCGGGGGCGCCCTGGACGGTGATGGCTCGGGTGGGGGCGGTGTTCTCTCGGGTGCGGGCCGTGGTCCGTCCTCGCGCAGTTCCCCGCGCCCCTTCGGGGCGCACCCTTGTTCCCGGGGGCTGGGTGGCTCAAGAATGCGCATGACAAAACTGGGGGGTCGGTTGGTCCTCCGGTCACGTAGTCATGCAGAGGGGACCCCCACATGAACAAGCCTCTCGTCGGTGCCGTCTTCACCGCGCTGCTCCTCGGCGCGACGGCACTGCCCGCGGCCGCCGTCAGCAATGACGCGCCGACGGCCGACAAGCAGGTGGTACGGACGCAGCCCGTCGCGGAGACGAAGGCCAAGGTCAAGACCAAGGCCGTGACCTTCGCGGGCACCGTGGCGCTCAGCAACTGCTCCGGCTCTGTCGTGCGCGTGCCCAGCTCGCAGCCCACCGACCGCGCCCTGGTGATGTCCAACGGCCACTGTCTGGAGACCGGCTTCCCCGGTCCCGGCCAGGTCATCGTCAACCGCGCCTCCAGCCGCAGCTTCACGCTCCTGAACGCCAGCGGCGGCAACGCGGGCACCGTGCGCGCCAGCAAGATCGCGTACGGCACGATGACGGACACGGACGTCTCGCTGTACGAGCTGACCAGCACCTACCGCGACATAGAGAGCCGCTACGGCATCAAGGCCCTCGAACTCGACTCCGCGCACCCGCAGGCGGGCCGGGCCATCACGGTCGCGTCCGGCTACTGGAAGCGGATGTACAAGTGCAACATCGACGGGTTCGTCTACCGCCTGAAGGAGGGGCAGTGGACCTGGAAGGACTCGGTCCGCTACACCTCCGCGTGCCAGACCATCGGCGGCACCTCGGGATCGCCGGTGATCGACGACCAGACCGGGAAGGTCGTGGCCGTCAACAACACCGGCAACGAGGACGGCCAGCGCTGCACCGACAACAACCCCTGCGAGGTCGACGAGAGCGGCAAGGTCACCGTCCGCCAGGGCATCAACTACGGCCAGCAGACGTACACCATCGTCCCCTGCGTCGGCGCGGGCAACAAGATCGACCTGAACCGGCCGGGCTGCACCCTGCCCAAGCCCGCGGCGGCCGCGCGCCGCTGACCCGGGCCTGAGCGCCGCCGGAGCTAGGCGGTGCGGCGCACGGCGCGTCCCGCGATGACGTCCGTGCGCCGCCCGTCCTCGATCACGAACTTCCCGTCGATCAGGACGTGCGGCAGGCCCACGGGCGGCGTGCGCGGCGCGTCGAACGTCGACCCCGCCGCGACCGTGTCGGGGTCGAAGAGCACGAGGTCGGCACGGTAGCCCGCGCGCACGTGCCCGCGGTCGGGAAGGCGAAGCCGGGCGGCGGCGCGCGAGGTGAGGTGCGCGACGCACTCCTCCAGGGACAGCACCCCCAACTCCCGTACGTACTTGCCGAGGTACTGCGGGAACGTCCCGTACGCGCGCGGGTGCGGCTTGAAGCCCTGGAGGATGCCGTCGCTGCCGCCGGTGTGCACGGGGTGCCGCATGATCGCCCGGACGTTCTCCTCGTGCCCCACGTGCTGGAGGATCGTCGAGCCGAGGCGGTCGTTGATCAGCAGCCGCCGGGCGGTGACCCACGGCTCCTCGCCGCGCATGTCGGCGGCGCGCTGGATGGTCTTGCCGACGCAGGACGCGAGCCCGGGGTCGGAGACGCCGGAGATCTCGATGGTGTCCCACTCGATCGGCACGCCGTGGCAGCCGTCGGCGCCGATGACCTCCATGTGGTGCCGGATGCGCTCGGCGGTCGCGTCGTCCTTGAGCCGGGCCAGGATCGCCTCGGGCCCGCCCTCGCTCGCCCAGCTCGGCAGCATCGCGACGAGCGTCGTACAGCCCGGGGTGTAGGGGTACGTGTCGAGCGTGATGTCGGCGCCGTCGTCGAGCGCCTCGTCGAGGAGGGCGAGCAGGTCCGGGGCCTTGCCCTTGTTCACGCCGAAGTTCATGGTGGCGTGCGCCAGGTGCAGCGGGCAGTCGGCGGTCCGGGTCAGCTCCACCATCTCGCGGTACGCCTCCAGGGCGCCCGCGCCGTAACTGCGGTGGTGGGGGCAGTAGTAGCCGCCGTACGAGGCCACGACGCGGCACAGCTCGGTGAGTTCGGCGTCCTTGGCGTACATGCCGGGGGTGTAGGTCAGGCCGGACGACATGCCGACGGCGCCCTGCTCCATGCCCTGGGCGACCAGCTCCTTCATCCGCTCCAGGTCCGCCGGGGTGGCCTCGCGGTCCTCCCAGCCCATCGCGTACATCCGGACGGTGCCCTGCGGGATGAGGTACGCGGCGTTGACCGGGATGCCGCGGCCGCCGTGCGCGCGGTCCAGGCGGTCCAGGTACTCGCCGACCGAGCGCCAGTCGAAGTCGATGTCGCCGCCGTCGCCGTTCCAGCCGGTGATCGCCTGGCGGACCTCTGCGAGGGTGCGGTCGTCCACCGGAGCGTACGACAGGCCGTCCTGGCCGATGACCTCCAGGGTGACGCCCTGGGCGGCCTTCGCGCTGTGGTCCGGGTCGCGGAGCAGGGCGAGGTCGCTGTGCGCGTGCATGTCGATGAAGCCGGGGGCCAGGGCGAGGCCCTCGGCGTCCAGGAGCCGGGCGCCCGTGGGGCGGGGGCCGGCCTCCCCCTCCCGGTGGATCTCCGTGATCCGTCCGTCCGCTATCCCTACGTCGGCCGTGTACGCGGCGTCGCCGGAGCCGTCGACGACGCGCGCTCCGCGGATGACCAGGTCCATGGGGTGCCTCTCTGGTGGGGGTGGGTGGTCCCTCGCGGGGCGCCCCTGACCCGCCCCTTCCCGCTTCCTGGGGGCTCCGCCCCCAGACCCCCGCTCCTCAAACGCCGGAGGGGCTGAAACCCTGCCGTGCAGCGGGGGTGCGGGGGCGGCAGCCCCCGGTTCGGGAAGGGGCGGGTCTGGGGCGTCCCACCGCGGGCTAGAAGTACGTGCGGATGTAGTCCGTGACCGTCCCGTCCGCCTCGACGACGGGGATGAGCTGCCACTTGTCGAAGGACGTACAGGGGTGCGAGAGGCCGAGCCCGAGCCAGTCGCCGACCTCCAGGTCGGCCTCGGCGGAGGTCCGCACCCACCCGTGCTGGTCGGAGAGGGCGTGCACCTCGACCCCGGTCGCGGGCCGCTCCGCCCCGCCCCGGCGGACGGCCTGCGCCTCGGGCAGGTCGAGGTCGTACGCCGCGTCCCGCTTGCCCGCGTTGATGAAGGCCTGCTCCGGCGAGGGCCGCGACACGACCTGGGACCACAGCCGGAAGGCGGGGTGCAGGGCCCCCTCGTCGGGCACGCGGTTGAAGGGCGTGAGGTGGCGGTAGTGGCCGTCGTCGTGCGAGACGTAGGCGCCGGAGCGCAGCAGCTTCAGGACGGGCAGGGAGAGCCGGGGGACGTCGGCGAAGACGTCGGCGACGGCGTCGAACCAGGCGGAGCCGCCCGCGCTGACCACGATCTCGTCGAGCCCGCCCGCCTTGAACCGCCCGGCCGCGTCGAAGTCGGCGGCGAGCGAGACGAGCCGCCGCAGATAGGCGCGGACCCGCTCCGGCGTGGGGTCGGGGACCTCGCCCTCGTACCCGGAGACGCCCACGAGCCGCAGCGTCGCGGTGGCCGCCACGGCGTCGGCGACGGTCGCGCAGTCGGCCTCGGTGCGGGCGCCGGTGCGCGCGCCCTCGCCCGCGGCGAGCTCGACGACCACGTCGAGGGGGCGCCCGGCCCCGGCGTCGCGCAGCGCGGCGTCCATCAGCTCGACGCCGCGTACGGAGTCCACGTAGGCGACGAAGCGGAAGTCGGGGTCGTGCGCCAGCTCCTGGGCGATCCAGCGCAGGGCGGCGGCGTCCACCAGCTCGTTGGCCAGGAAGATCCGCTGGATGCCGAACTCCCGGGCCACGCGCACCTGGTGGGGCACGGCGAGCGTGATGCCCCAGGCGCCGTGGTCCAGCTGGCGCTGGAAGAGCTGCGGCGCCATGGAGGTCTTGCCGTGCGGCGCGAAGGCGAGCTGGTGGCGGGTCGCGTACTCCTCCATGAGCGCGAGGTTGTGCTCGAGGCGCTCGGCGGAGAGGGCGAGGACGGGGGTGGTGAAGCCGTCCGTGAACAGGTTGCGGCGCTGGGCGGCGAGCTCGCCGACGGTGAGGCCCGCGGCGTCCGGCGGCAGCCCCTTGAAGCGGTGGTCGACCCGTTCCTCGGCCAGCCGGGCGAGGGCGGTCGCGGCGCGTTCGGCGGGCGCGCCGGAGGGTGTGCCAGTGGGCGTGTCGGCAGCCATGGGCGCCTCCTCGGAGATGCGTTGCATATACTGCAACGTTCATTGCGTATGTCGCTTACTGCTGTCTAACATCCGAGCCAACGCCGGGTCAACGGATCCGGGCCCGGTCCTCGCACCGGGGTTCGGCCCGGCTCACGGGCCTTGCGGACCGGCTGAATCCGGTGCCCCCACCCGGCCGTCGAGCGTGCGGCGAACGACGAATGAAGGGCTGACACGAGCGTGACCGGAGCAGACCGAGACGCGACCGAGGCCGCGACCGGCGAGGTGCCCGAGGGCGTGACCGCGCCCGGTGCCCCGCCCGGCGTCGCCGAGGGCGCGCACGGCGGCGCGGACGGCGCGCAGGGCGGCGCGGACGGCGGTGCCGCGGACGACGGCGTCGGCGTCGACGTCGACGTCGTCACGCTCGGGGAGTCCATGGTCACCTTCCTGCCCACGCGGCCGGGGCGGCTCGCCGACGTGCCCGCGTTCGAACGGGGCATCGGCGGGGCCGAGTCCAACGTGGCCTGCGCCCTCGCCGCCGCCGGGCACCGCGCCCGATGGGTCAGCCGGGTCGGGTCCGACGGCTTCGGCGACCACCTCGTCGAGGCCATCGGGGCGTACGGAGTGGACACCTCCGCGGTCGGGCGCGACCCGCGCCGGCCCACCGGCATCTACTTCCGCACCGCCGACGACCGCGACACCGACGCCCACGAGGTCGTCTACTACCGGGCGGGTTCCGCCGCCTCGGCGATGTCGCCCCGGACGCTGGCCGCCGACGCGCTGTGGTGCGGACGCGTCCTGCACCTGTCGGGGATCACCGCCGCCCTGTCCCCCGACTGCCTGGAGCTCGTGCGCGCCCTGTGCGCCCGCGCGGCCGGACGCCGCCGCCGCTCGCTCGTCTCCTTCGACGTCAACCACCGCCCCGGCCTGTGGCCCGAGGGCGGCCGCGGCCCCGCCGTCCTGCTCGACCTGGCGCGCGGCGCCGACCTCGTCTTCGTCGGCGTCGACGAGGCCGCGGCCGCCTGGCAGGTCACCGGCGGCCCCGCGGCCATCCGCGCCGCACTTCCCGAACCCGCCCAACTCGTCGTCAAGCAGGGGTCCGAGGGCGCCACCGCCTTCGTCACCGACCCCGACACCGGGCGCGACACCGCCACCTTCGTCCCGGCCCTGCGCGTCGACGTCGTCGCCCCGGTCGGCGCCGGTGACGCCTTCGCGGCCGGGTACCTGTCAGGAACGCTGCGCGGCCTCGGTGCCGAGCAGCGGCTGCGGCACGGCCACCTGATGGCCGCCGCCGCCCTCACCGTGCCGGGCGACCTGGCCACGCCCCCGGCGCGCGAGCACGCCGACGCGCTCGCCGCCCTGGACCCCGCCGCCTGGGAGACACTGCGCCTTGGCCCCGGCTGGACGGCAGAGCCGCGCCGCCCCGGGGCCAACGAGGAGGTACCAACGCCATGAGCCAGACCGTCGACCGAGCCCTGACGATCCTGCCCCTGCTCGCCGAGGGCCCCGCTGATCTGGGGCAGGTCGCCGACCGCCTCGGAGTGCACAAGTCCACCGCCCTGCGCCTGCTGCGCACCCTGCACGAACACGGCCTGGTCTTCCGCCAGTCCGACCAGCGCTACCGCCTGGGCGCGCGGCTCTTCGCGCTCGCCCAGGAGGCCGTCGAACACCTCGACGTCCGCGAGATCGCCCACCCCCACCTCCTCGCCCTCAACGAGAAGTGCGGCCACACGGTCCACCTCGCGGTGTACGAGGAGGGCGAGGTCGTCTACATCGACAAGGTCGAGAGCCGCTACCCGGTACGGATGTACTCGCGCATCGGCAAGTCCGTCGCCATCACCGTCGCCGCGGTCGCCAAGCTCCTGCTCGCCGACTTCCCCGAGGGCGAGCGCCGCGTGCTCGCCGAGAAGCTCGACTACCCCACGTACACGTCCCGTTCGACGCCCAACGCCGCCGCCTTCCTCAAGGAGCTGGCGCAGGTGCGCGAACAGGGCTGGGCCACCGACCTCGGTGGTCACGAGGAGTCCATCAACTGCGTCGGCGCGCCCATCCGGGGCGCGGACGGCCGCGTCGTCGCCGCCATGTCGGTGTCCGCGCCGAACGTCGTCGTCACCGCGGAGGAACTCCTCACCCTGCTCCCCCTGGTCCGCCGCACGGCGGAGGCGATCAGCCGGGAGTACTCCGGCAAGGCCCCTATCAAGGAAGCAAGTTCATGAGCGAGAACATCCAGAAGACCGCGATCACTCCCTCCACGCACACCGCCCCGCCCGCGAAGTTCTCGCACGGCGTGAAGAAGGGCAACATCCTCCAGGTCGCCGGACAGGTCGGCTTCCTCCCCGCCGAGGAGGGCAAGGCGCCCACCCCGGCGGGCCCCACCCTGCGCGAGCAGACCCTGCAGACCTTCGCCAACGTCAAGGCCATCCTCGAAGAGGGCGGCGCCACCTGGGACGACGTGATGATGATGCGCGTCTACCTCACGGACGTCGACCACTTCGCGGAGATGAACGAGATCTACAACCAGTACTTCGACGAGCAGGGCCTCAAGGCGCCCGCGTCCGCCCGCACCACGGTGTACGTCGGCCTGCCCAAGGGCCTCCTCATCGAGATCGACGCCCTGGCCGTCCTCGGCTGAGGCTTTTCCCGAGGCCGCGCCGTCTCCTGCCGCCCCGTTCATCGGCGCTGCGCGCCTCGTCCTCAAACGCCGGACGGGCTGAACGTCCGCGGACCGGCACGATCCGGCCAGCCCGTCCGGCGTTTGAGGACCAGCGCGCACAGCGCGATGCCGCTCCACCCGTCCGGCGTGAGGACCACGCCGCGATCCCCCCCTGCCCAGAAAGCCCCATGCACTTACGAGGTCAACGATGTCCCCGTTCGCCCCCTCGGGCTCCGCCGGAGCCCTCACCGCGCTCGCCGCCGCCGAAGAACCGGAGAAGGTCCCGCACACCGGTGGCCTGATGGCCCTGATCGACGGCACGGCGGGACTGCTGACCGTCGCGGCCCTCGGCATCCTGCTGCTCCTCTACCTGATCATCAAGGTCAGGCTCCAGCCGTTCGTGGCCCTGCTCGCCGTCTCCATAGCCGTCGGACTCGCCGCCGGCCTGTCGGTCACCGAACTCTTCGGCACGGTCCAGAAGTCGAGTGCGACCTCGCTCATCGAAACCGGCATGGGCGGCATCCTCGGCCATGTGGCGATCATCATCGGCCTCGGCACGATGCTCGGCGCGATCCTCGAAGTCTCCGGCGGGGCCGAGGTGTTGTCCGGGCGCCTGCTCGAGCTCTTCGGTGAGAAGCGCGCCCCCGTGGCCATGGGCCTGACCGGTCTGATCTTCGGCATCCCGGTCTTCTTCGACGTCGGCATCTTCGTCCTCGCGCCGATCGTGTACGCCGCCGCCAAGCGCAGCGGCAAGTCGATCCTCCTGTACTGCCTGCCGCTGCTCGCGGGCCTGTCGATGACGCACGCCTTCCTGCCCCCGCACCCCGGGCCCGTGGCGGCGGCCGGACTGCTCAAGGTGGACCTCGGCTGGGTCATCCTCATGGGCATCGTCTGCGGCATCCCGGCCGTGCTCGCGGCCTGGGCGTACGCCGCCTGGATCGGCAAGCGGATCTTCGTCCCCGTACCGCAGGACATGCTGGAGGCCTCCGAGGAGGCGAAGGCGGCCGTCGCCGAGGAGCAGCGCGCGCAGGGCCTGACCCCGAGGGAGGAGCCGGTCGCGCTGAGCACCGTGTTCCTGATCATCGGCACCCCGCTGCTGCTCATCCTGCTCGCGACGTTCTCCTCCATCGCCTTCGACCCGTCCACTCCTCGCAGCGTGATCGAGTTCTTCGGCCACCCCTTCGTCGCCCTGACGATCGCGCTCCTGATGGCGTACTACCTGCTCGGCATCCGGCGCGGCTGGTCCCGCAAGTCCCTGGAGACGGTGTCGACGGCCTCGCTCAAGCCCGTCGGCAACATCCTCCTCGTCGTCGGCGCGGGCGGGGTCTTCGGCGCCGTGCTCAAGGGCAGCGGCGTCGCCGACGCCCTCGCCGACACCTTCAACGACGTGGGCCTGCCGGTCATCGTCCTCGCCTACCTCATCTCCCTGGTCCTGCGCGTGGCGCAGGGCTCGGCGACGGTCGCGATCGTCACCACCGCGGGCATCGTCGCCCCGCTGCTCGCCGAGGGCGACTACTCGCACGCCTTCACGGCCCTGGTCATCATGGCCATCTCCGCGGGCTCGATCTTCGCCTCGCACGTCAACGACGGCGGCTTCTGGATCGTGGCGAAGTACTTCGGGATCACCGAGCGCGACACCCTGAAGTCCTGGACGGTCCTGGAGTCGGTCCTGTCGGTCGCGGGCTTCGCGGTGGCGGCGGTGGTGAGCCTCTTCGTTTAGCCGCCGCGCACGACGACGGGCCGCCGCGCACGGGCGAGACGGCCGCCGCGCACGGGCGAGACGGCGACCGCGCGCGGCACGGCGGAGCGGGGGCACCCGGTGGATCACCGAGTGCCCCCGCTCCGGCGCCGTTTCACGACTGGCGCAGCACCACGCCTTCCTGGCCCGGCCGCCGAAGCGACCGTGCCTGATCGTTACGCCGCCTGCGCAGGGCGCGCAGGGGGCGGTGCACTCCGCAGCAGCGGCCCGCCCGGGAGCCGGTGGTCGCCGCCGCCCTGGCGACGTCCGCCGCCAGGGCGACGACCACTCCTGTCACGGCTCCCGCGACGGCCAGCGCGGCCCGTCGCCGCGAGGGTCCGGGAGACGCCGAGAGCATCGAGAGCATGGAGGACACAGCGCGCACAGAGCACTTCCTCTCCGTAGTCCGGTCAGCGGGTGATCCGCTTTTGTGATCACCCGCCGAGAGGCTGCGCCTGAACTGCCCCGCTATGCATGCGGCGTCGGGAATCAACCCCTGTGAGTGATCAACAAGGACCCCAGGGGGCTACGCGCGCCCGGTCACTGGCCGGTGCAGTACTGCTGTTCCTTCCCGATCGAGCGGTACATACAGTCCGAGTTCTCCAGGAGCTGGAGCACCGCGTCCCGGTTGCGGGAGGTCTCGCGCTCGATGACCTCGTCGGGCGGGTAGAAGCCGCCCCCGCCGGACCGGGGGTACATCTCGAAGGTGTAGCCGAAGATCTTCTGGTTGCCCCAGAGCCAGTCGTCGATGGTGCCGTCGGTGATGTAGAGGTCGCTGGACTGCTCGGGCGTGTAGCCGTTGCTCGCGGCCATCTTGCGGCCGACGGTGGCGAAGGCGTCGTGGTCGTCCTGGGTCAGACCGGGCGCCGTGTCGTTGTACGTGTAGCCGAACGGCCACAGGACCAGCTCGCTGTACGTGTGGAAGTCGATGGCCGCCTTGATCTGCTGCTTGCCGCCGACCACCCGGCCGCGCACGAAGTCCGCGACGACCTTGACCTCGGGGCCCGACTCGGGCGCGCTGCCGCGGTAGGTCTCGGAGCCCGGGGTGCCCGAAGAGCCGCCGCAGCAGCCCCACTTGAAGTTCCAGTTGCGGTTCAGGTCGGTGCCGGTGGCACCGCCCGGGTTGGGCTGCCGGTTCAGGCGCCAGCTGCGGTAGGAGCCGGTGGCGATGTCGTACTCGCCCCCGTCGGGGTTGAGGTCCGGCACGATCCAGATCTCGCGCTCGTTGAGCATCTTGGTGATGCGCGCGTCGCTGCCGTAGCCCGCGCCGAACTCGCGCAGCAGATAGAGGGCCATCTCCACCGTCAGGTGCTCACGGGCGTGCTGGTGGTGGGTGAAGAGGACCTCGGGCTCGTTCTCGTCCGTGCCGACGTTGTCGCTGATCTTGATGGCGACGATGTCCCGGCCCTGGTACGACTTGCCGATCACGCGCTTGCTCATGATGTTCGGGTACTGCTGGAGCCGCTGGTTGATCTCCGCGGTCATCTCCGCGTAGTTGTGGTAGCGGGAGTCGGCGGGCGGGAAGTCCCGCACCCGCACCGGCCCGTCGCCCGTGCGCTTCGGCGGCCCGGGCAGCGCCTTGAGCGTGTACCCGAGCGCGCGCAGCTTCTTGGCCTGGGCGGCGTTGGCGGAGACGACGACCCCGTGGTCACCGGCCTCGTCGATGGACACGCCGGTCGCGGCGAGCACCGTACGGGCGGCGCGCGTGGCGGGTCCGGGCACGGAGTACTGGCGGATCTCGTCCTCGGCCGCGGCGGCGGCCGCCGCCTTCCTGGCCGAGGGGGACGAGGAGTCGGACGCGTTGGCGCTGAGGGGCGCCCCGATCGCGAGGGCGAGCACGGCCGCGAGAGCGGCTGATCTCTTTCCGCGTATGCGAAGTCGCATGAATGCTCCTGTGGGGGTGGGAGTGGTGCATTGCGACGCATGTGGTGCGGGTGGCACGAGCGCGCGGGGTGCCGGATGGGCAGGCCCGTGCTGGCCCATGGTCGCGGCATGGCATGTTCTGGTCAACACGCCTTTGAGCCGACTGTGGGGCGGCTGTGGGGCCGCGGCGGGTGCGCGGTGGCCCGGGGCGGCTTTGCGGTGGTTGTGCGGTGGGGGCACGGGCCGGGCTGGCTGTGGGGCTGGGCGGTGGGGGAGCGGTGGGGTGCGGCGGCTCCGGGGTGGCTGGGCGGCGAGGTGCGGCGAGGTGCGGCGGTTTCGGGGCGCTTGGGCGGTGGGGGCGCGACGGCCGCCCGGGCTGCTGGACGGCGGCTGCGCGGTGGGGCGCGGTGGCCCGGGGCGGGTGTGGGGCGTGGGCTCGGTGGGGGTGCGGTGGCCCGGGGCCGGTGTGGGGCGTGGGCTCGGCGGAGGCGGAGGGCGGCCGCGGGGTCGTCGCGGCCGCCCCTCGTGTCCCACAGCCCGCTGTCGCACGACCTCTTGTGCGCCGGGCGTCCTTGCGCTTTCTTGATCGCATGGCCGAAACCAAGGGTGGACCCACCGCCGCGGGGGACGTCGAGTCCGCGCCCCGCAAGTCCAGTTGGAAGTACATCGGTCCGGGCATCGTCGTCGCCGCCACCGGGGTCGGCGCCGGTGACCTGGTGGCCACGCTGATCGCGGGCAGCAACTTCGGCTACACGCTCCTGTGGGCCGCCGTCCTCGGCTGCGTCGTGAAGATCTCCCTCGCCGAGGCGGCGGGCCGCTGGCACCTGTCGACCGGCCGCACGCTCTTCGACGGCTGGGCCAGCCTCGGCCGCTGGACGACGTGGTTCTTCGTCGTCTACGTCGTGGTGTGGGGCTACGCGTACGGCGCCGCCGCGATGTCCTCGTCGGGCCTGCCCCTCCAGGCCCTGTTCCCCGACGTGATGGACCTGGAGTGGTGGGGCGTGCTCACCGGCGTGCTGGGCCTGGTCTTCGTCTGGTTCAACAAGTACGACGTGTTCGAGAAGGTCATGACCGTCCTGGTGGGCGTCATGTTCGTCGTCACGGTGTACCTGGCGATCCGCGTGACCCCGAACCTCGGCGACGCCCTCGCTGGCCTGCTGCCCGTCCTGCCCGACGAGAAGGACTCGGTCCTCAACACCCTGGGGCTCATCGGCGGCGTCGGCGGCACCATCACGCTGGCCGCGTACGGCTACTGGGTGAACGCCAAGGGCTGGACCAACACGGGCTGGATGAAGGTGATGCGCCTGGACAACCGCGTCGCGTACATCACGACCGGCGTCTTCGTCGTGGCGATGCTCTTCGTCGGCGCGGAGCTCCTGCACTCCGCGAACGTGGCGATCGCGAGCGGCGACAAGGGCCTGGTGCAGCTGAGCGGCATCCTGGAGAAGGAGTACGGCACCGCCACGTCGAAGCTCTTCCTCATCGGCTTCTTCGCCACGTCCTTCACGTCCCTGATCGGCGTCTGGCACGGCGTGAGTCTGATGTTCGCGGACTTCGTGGAGCGCTACCGCAAGTCCCGCACCGGTGCGGACGGCGCCGCCCTGACCGGCGCCGAGGTGGCCTCGGGCGCCCGCGAGCGCTCGGTCCCCTTCCGCGCGTACCTGCTCTGGCTGACCTTCCCGCCGATCATCCTGCTCTTCCAGGGCCAGCCGTTCCGCCTGATCATCCTCTACGGAGTCCTGGGCGCGGCCTTCATGCCCTTCCTCGCCCTGACCCTGATCTGGCTCCTCAACTCGTCCCGCACGCCAGCGGAGTGGCGCAACGGCTGGCTGAGCAACGGCATGCTGACGATCGCGGGCCTGCTGTTCCTGGTGCTCTGCGTCAAGCAGATCACGGACCAGGACTGGGGCAGCTTCTTCTAGGGGACCTGTGAGCGTGACCGCGGCGCCGCTGATGCCCGGGTAGGCCCTGGACGGCTTGAAGGAGCCGCAGCCGGTGCCCCGGGCGAGGCAGTCGCCCCACGCCGGTGGGCGGCCGTCTGATCGACATCACGCTCTACGACACGCGGGGTCTCGCCGTCAGCGCCCAGGGCGACACCTGGGACGAGACATCGGCCCCGAGCGGCACGCCCGTGCAGACCGAGGGCAGCCAGGCGCCGCTCCAGACCGACACCACGTACGACGCGGCGGGCCGCGCCACGAAGGCCGTCACGAAGAACTTCGGCGTGACGCGCTGGACGACCACGACGACCTACTCCGGCGACACGGTGGCCTCCAGCGCGCCCGAGGGCGGCCAGGCCACGGCCGAGGTCACCGACGCCCGCGGCCAGGTCGTGCTGCGCCGCGAGTACGGCGGCCCGAAGCCGACCGGAACGGACTTCACGAGCACCCGCTACACCTACACGCCCGGAGGACAGCAGGAGACGATCACCGGTCCCGACAAGGCCAAGTGGGCGTACTCCTACGACCTGTTCGGCCGTCAGGTGAGCGCGGACGACCCGGACAAGGGCGTCACGACCACGACGTACGACAGTCTCGACCGGCCTCTCACCACCAAGGACGTCGAGAACCGGAAGCTGCTGTACGGCTACGACGACCTCGGCCGCAAGACGGGCATGTGGCACACCGAGAAGACGGACGCCAACAAGCTCGCCGCCTGGACCTTCGACGACCTCGCCAAGGGCCAGCAGGACACCTCCACCCGCTACGACGGCGGCCTGACGGGCAAGGCGTACACCCAGAAGGTCACCACCTACACCCCGCTCTACGAGGTCAAGGAGAGCGAACTCAGCCTGCCCGACGACGACCCGATCGTGAAGGCGGGCGTCCCCCAGAAGCTGTCCTTCAGCACGGGTTACCGCTTCGACGGCACGATCAGCCAGGCCTCGCAGCCCGCCGTGGCGGGTCTCAAGAGCGAGACGATCGGCTACGAGTACAACGCCACGGGCCAGCAGACCGGCCTGGACGGAACCACGGGCTACCTCCACGGCGCCGCCTTCTCCCCGCAGGGCGACCTGCGCCAGCTCACGCTGGGCATGAGCGGCGCCAGCACGGAGAAGAAGGCCTACCTCAACTACGACTACGAGGCGGGGACGCGTCGCCTCACCCGCTCCTACGTCACCGATGACGTGCACGGCTACATGCCGCAGGAGCTCAAGTTCAAGCGGGACGACGCCGGAAACGTCCTCTCCATCTTCGACGCCACGACGCAGGGCGGCACCAGCAAGGCCGACCACCAGTGCTTCGAGTACGACGGCTACAGCCGCCTGACCGAGGCCTGGACCCCGAAGACGGCGGACTGCGCCGCGGCGAAGCGCACGAAGGCCAACATCGACGGGGCGGCCCCCTACTGGACGTCGTACACGTACAACGACGCGGGCCAGCGCAAGTCCGAGACCCAGCACGCGGCGTCGGGCGACGAGACCACGACGTACGACTACGGCACACCGGAGGGCCAGCCCCATCCGCTCGCCAAGACGACGGGCTCGCGCGCGGCCACGTACGAGTACGACAAGACCGGCAACACCACGAAGCGCCCCGGGCCGAAGGCCCAGCAGACCCTGACGTGGAACACGGAGGGCAAGCTGGCCAAGACCCTCGAAGGAACGGCTGAGACCGCCTACCTCTACGACGCGGACGGCGAGCTCCTCATCCGCCGTGCCAAGGGCGACGGCGACACGGTCCTCTACCTCGGGGCCACGGAAGTCCGCCTGACGACGAAGGGCACGAAGAAGACCCTCACCGGCACCCGCTACTACACCGCCAACGGCCAGACCATCGCGGTCCGCACCGGCACGAGCGGCGCCACGGACACGGAACTCAGCTTCCTGGCAGCGGACCATCACGGCACGTCGAGCATCGCGCTGGACGCGAAGACGTACGCGGTGACGAAGCGCTACACGACCCCCTTCGGCTCCCCGCGCGGGGAGAAGACCCCTGCCTGGCCGGACGACAAGGGCTTCTTGGGCAAGCCGGAGGACAAGGGGACCGGGCTGACGCATGTGGGGGCACGGGAGTACGACCCCGCGACCGGCCAGTTCATCAGCGTGGACCCACTGCTCGAGGTGGCCAAGACAGGCAGCCTCAATGGCTACAGCTACTCGGAGAACAATCCCGTCACAGCATCCGACCCGTCGGGTCTGGGGTCGACCTACAAGTGCAGGGGTAAGGGGTGCGGTGGTGGAGTAGCTGACTTCATCGACGACCACGCCTCACCGGACTTCTCCTCTGGTCGCACTTGGAGTAACACCTACTCGAACTTCCCCACGAACAATTCCGGTTACGCCAACGGAAGGAACGCATACCAGTGCGGGTACGTTGGTTGCGGAAGTAGCGGGGCGACGGGCTACGGGCCACGCATAGACAGACTGCACGCACCCAAAAAGGGCCCCAGCGACAACAGCAATTGGTTCACCAAAGCCATTGGCGTTGTGGTCGGCGCCATCGCACCCGATTTCGGTGCATGGCAGAGTTGCTCGAAGGAATTGAGCATGGGCTGCGGCGTGCTTCTGCTGGATACCCCGGCGGGTAAGCCCTTCAAGCTGGGCAAGGGCGTCCTCAAGCTGACCAAGCGGGGCGAGAAGGGCGCAAGCAAGGCGAAGAAGGGAGCAAGAGCAGCGGCTGACTGCAAGTGCTTCCTCGCCGGAACCGATGTCCTCATGGCAGACGGCAAGACCAAGGACATCGAAGCCGTCAGGCTCGGTGACAAGGTGCTTGCTACGGACCCGAAGACCGGCAGAACAGTACCAAAAGCAGTAACACGCCTCATCGTTACGGACAGCGACAAAGCCTTCAATGAGCTCTCCATCGCGACGGCCGACGGGATCGAAAAGCTAACTGCGACCCGCGGCCACCCGTTCTGGTCGCCATCCGAGGGCCGCTGGGTAGAGGCCGGGGATTTGAAACCCGGCATGACGTTGCGGACGGATGACGGCGACACCGTCCTCGTGACCAAGAACCTGGCTTTTGCACAGCATGCGCGTACGTACAACCTTACGGTTGCGGACATTCACACGTACTATGTGCTGGCGGGGGTCACGCCGATCCTGGTTCATAACAGCAACTGTGCTGACGTCGCTCTGGGGGCCGGCGAGGGATCTGCTGACGCATTGAAGGGCTTCACCTCCACGAAGCCGGAGACCGAGTTCGTCTTCGATGCCGACGCCGGAAGGTTTCTGGGCGGAGATCGTGAAAGAATTCCCGGAGGCCTCAGCCCTCATGAGCAACTAGCAGAAAAGGCAGGCATGGACAGAGGGACTGTGCTGGGTGGCACGCTCTTCCGAGATAACGGTCGCCTAGTGTTCACGGAGAACAGTGGTCACTACGGCCATCGGTGGACGGACGCTACCCGTCAGAAGTTCCAGAAGTTTATGAGTGATCAAGGGATTGACTTCGATTACAGGCCGTGGGGTTGAGATGGGACACTGGACTCCAGTGGTGTATCGGGGAGATGGGGCGTGGATCGGGGTCATGCCCGATGGTCGGATTGGCGTAGGTGTGGAGTCAGAAGCCCGATCCTCCCTTGAGGGATCGGGGTTCGTTCCCATGTGGCCGTACTTGGAGCGTGACCTCTCCGCGTGCTTGGCCGAATTTTCCCGCTCGTGGGAGCAGCTCGGTCAGGGTGGTATTCCAACCCCTGAGAAGCTCATCGAACTGACAGTGCAGACGGCGTGGAAGTCCGGCCGGTCATACTGGATGGAGCTAGCCGCTATTTGGGCTATCGGGATGGTTGGGCGAGAGGGGTTTGATCAAGAGGCCACTCGAATGCTTCTCGTCAAAATGGCTGCCTCGGAGGTGCTGCCGCCAGAACTGCGGGATCAAGCTCGGGGCGCTGGCGGGTAGGTGACGCGACACCCGAAGGACTCCCGAGGTCGGGATTGATCAACCCTGAATGCATCTCGAAGCTGTGCCTCGAAAACCTGAAGCCCCACCATGTGTGACTGGTGGGGCTTCAGGGGCTTTGTGCGCCAGTAGTTGACGACAGCGTCAGCGGGCGACTGCCGGCCTTGCGGAGGAGCGTGGTGAAGGCGCAGGTGAGGTTGGTCGGAGCGGTCGGTCCGCCCTGCGCAGTGGCGAACACATGCCCGCTGTGCTGCCACACGGCACTGATGTCTATCCCATGCAGGGTGACCGCCCGTCGCAGTTTCCTTTCGAGGCGCTGGTGGATCTGGAAGTGAGATATCCAGCCCTGAAGGGGAATCGGGACGTCAAGGACTTGCACTCGGGGATCTGAAGCCCAGGGGGCGAACAGCGCGAAGGCGGACCCGTGTCGCTGATTCCCGCGGCAAGGGCTGTGTTCGGTGGATCACTGGAGAGCGCTTCGTGGTGAGGCGAGGCCTCGCGGTAGAGCGGCCTCGCAGTGGCCGACCCGGGAAGCGTCGCCCTGGTCGCATCGGGACGCGGTCCTATCACGACAACCACAAGGTGAACAGTGGGAAGTTGGGTGTTAGCGCGGCCCCCGCGTGGATATGGTGCACAGCTAGGGGCGCACGTGAGCGTTGGCGTGCGCGGACGGGAGCGTGAGGACTCGGAGCCGGGGGTGTGCGCATGCCGACTGCGATAGCTGTCACAAGTCCGGACCTTGTGCTGCCTTCGCCCGATCGTCACACCCCGACCGCCGCCGTCCTGAAGAGCGCCGAGCAGTCGCCGAAGACGTACTCGCTCGACCGGGCGCTCACCGAGATGCACCAGCTCATCGAGTACCACGGGTATGTGATCGTGCTCTGTCCGGCGTCCGCGCCTCAGTCGGTGCGGCATCGGCTGCACGCGATCCGGTCCGTGCTGGAGAGTGACCGGATCGCTTTCGTGCGGAGTGAGCTGCCGCCGCTCGGGCTCTCCGTACTCGCCCTTCAGCTGCGGCAGTTGTCCATCTGTGACTTCAGCCCGGGGGTACTCGCCTCCGCCGCGCGGCTGCTCAGTCACTACATCTACGCGGGCGCCCTGCTCGGCTCCGTCGCCAAGCTCGACCGCGTGCCCGTCACGCTGCGCTCGCACACCAAGTCATGGGTGCCGGGCACGCAGTTCGCGGTGCTCGCCGCGCCGCGGACCGCGATGGTGAAGGCGCACGCCGAAGCGGTGCTGCCCGCGCCGGAGTTCGGTACGAAGCTGCTGTACGCGACCGGCCAGCTCGACCCGGGCTGGGTGACCGACACGCTCGCGGACGTCTGGCAGGTGCAGGGCGCCGTCGACGTGCCGCTGCCCGGCGAGTCCGCGCGCTGGTGGGCCACCGGCAAGCTCGTCGAGTTCGCCGCGGCCATCCCGGACATCTCCGTGCTCTACCAACTGGTGTCGTCCGTGCGGAGGGAGGACTGCCACTGGTGCGGTCTCGAACTCATCGGAGACCGCTGCGCGTTCTGTTCGGCGCCGCTGCTCGCGCCGTCCGAGCGGACCGCCGCCGCTCCCGAGGTGACCACCGGGACGCGGGCGCTGCCCCGCGGCGCCACCTAGGACTCCCTCGGCCCGTGCCCCACCGGCTCACGCACCACCGCGCTCACCGTCCGTAGCCACACGCACTCGCTGCACGATCGAACGAGGTAGGTAGTCCGGCCCATGAACTCACGCCAGCGCCGCGGTGTCATCCTGATGGTCCTGTCGGTCCTGTGCGCGATCGGCGCCTTCGCGGGCGTCCTCTCGGTGATCCGCGACGTGAACTCGAAGGTCGGCCCCGAGACCGCGGCGTACGAGCTGAAGACGGACATCGCGCCGTACAAGGAGCTGGCGCCAGACCAGTTCAAGAAGGTGGAGATGCCCGAGCGGTGGCTGTCGGACAACGCCGTCACCGACCTCCGGGCGATCCGCGGGAAGATCGCCGTCACCCAGCTGCGGAAGGGCTCCCTGCTCCAGAGCGACATGATCGTGAAGCGGCCCCGGCTCGCACCGGGGCAGCAGGAGATCGCCATCATGATCGACGCGGCGACCGGCGTCGCCGGGAAGATCACCCCCGGCTCGACCGTCAACATCTACGCCACCTTCAAGGCCGAGACCGACCGCGGCAAGGACCAGTCGAAGGTCATCGTCGAGCAGGCCAAGGTGATCGACGTCGGCAAGCTGACGGCCCTCGAACCCGACCGCGACGACCGCGGCCGCCGCCGCACCGACGAGGCCGTGCCCATCACGTTCGCCCTCGACACGCGGGACGCCCAGCGCGTCGCGTACGCCGAGTCGTTCGCCTCGCACGTCCGGCTCGCCCTCGTCGGCCGGGGCGGCGACGCGGACGTACCGCGCGGGGACCGTACGTACACCTTGGACGAGGACAAGTAGGGGGCCCGCTGTGAACGTTCCCTTGGCTCATGCCCGGCGCCACGGCCGGTGCTCGGGGGTGCCGCCGCTCCGGGGGCGCCCCGGGCGGTCCCTGCGCCCCGCGCGTCCCCTGCGCCCCGCGCGTCTTCCGCGGCTGTCGGGGGCCTTACGTTCGTCGGAGGCCTCGCGTACCCCGCCAGGGGCCACCGGCGCCCCCGGCCACCGCGGCGCGCCCGCCCTCCGCCGCGGGGGCCCAGGCGGGTGCGGGGGCCCAGGAGCCTCCCGGCACGAAGGCGGCCGCCCATGACCATCCGCATCCTCCCCGCCGTCGGCGACCCGGAGGCCGCCCGCGGCCTGAGCGGGCTCGTCGCCCAGCTCCCGGACGCCGAACCCGCCGCGCCCGTCGCCGACTCCACCGAGCTGCTCGACACCCTCGCCCGCCTCGCCGCCGAGTCCGTCGACGAGCTGCCCGAGGTCGTCCTCGTCCACGAGCGCATCGCCCCCGTCCCCGCCCTCGACCTCATCCGCGACCTGGTCCTGCGCTTCCCCGCCGTCGGCGTCGTCCTCGTCACGGCCGACACCAGCCCGGCCCTGCTCACCGCCGCCATGGACTGCGGGGCGCGCGGCATCGTCACCCATCCGCCGGCGTACGACGCCCTGGCCGAGCGCGTCCAGGCCGCGGCGGGCTGGGCCACCGGCATGCGGCGCCACCTCGGCACCGGCTCCGTCGAGCTGTACGGCCCGGGATCCGGCGCGGCCGCCCCCGGCAGCGGCCAGGTCATCGCCGTGACCGGCGCGAAGGGCGGCGTCGGCACCACCCTCACCGCCGTGCAGCTCGCCCTCGCCGCGCAGGCCTCGGGCCGCAGCACCGCGCTGCTCGACCTGGACCTCCAGTCCGGCGACGTCGCCTCGTACCTCGACGTGCAGTTCCGCCGCTCCGTCGCCGACCTCGCCGCGATCAGCGACCTCACGCCGCGCGTCGTCCAGGACGCCGTCTACGCCCACGAGACCGGCATCGGCCTCCTCCTCGCCCCCGCCGAGGGCGAGCGCGGCGAGGAGATCACCGAACGCGTCGCCCGGCAGACGGTCCACGCGCTCCGCGGACGGTACGACGTCGTGGTCGTCGACTGCGGCACGTACGTCACGCCCGCGGGCGCGGCCGTCGTGGAGACGGCCGACCAGGCCGTCCTGCTGCTCACCCCCGACGTCGTCGCCGTACGCGCGGCCAAACGCATGGTCCGGCTCTGGGACCGGCTCCAGATCCGCAAGGCCGAGGAGACGGTCACCGTCGTCAACCGGCACACGCGCGGCACCGAGATCCAGCCCTCCCTCGTCGCCCGCGTCACCGGCACGCGCGCCGCCCGCACCACCGTCCCGGACGTCCCCAAGGAACTCCACGGCGCCGTCGACGCGGGCCGCCTCCACGACCTCGACGCCAAGTCCACCGTCAAACAGGCGCTGTGGGGGCTCGCCGGTGAACTGGGCGTCGTGGAAGCGGAGACCGGGGGCGCGCGCAAGGGCGGCCGCGGCCTGCGCCGCGCCCCGAAGTCGGACCGCGGCGCCGTCACCCTCGAATTCGCGGGCATGTTCCCGCTGCTCCTCGCCGTCCTCGGGATCCTGTGGCAGTGCGCGCTGTACGGCTACTCGTACTCCCTGGCGGGGAACGCGGCGGACGAGGCCGCGCGCGCGGCCGCCGCCGCGGTGGTCTCCGGCGACGCCGGGGCCTGTGACTCCGCGGCCAAGGAACATCTGCCCGGCGCGTGGCAGGACGCCGGGGTCTCCTGCGCGGCCGAAGGCGACGTGATGAAGGCCCAGGTGGACGTCAAGGTCCCCGTGTTCTTCCCCGGTGTCACGACGGGGTGGGAGGTCCACGCGGAGGCCGGTGCGGCGGTGGAGGGGGATGACGCGCCATGAACGCGGGGTACTTCGCCGGCCTCCTCCGCGGGCCAGCGCCCCGCAGGCCCGAGCGGCAGCTCCGGCCGAGCAGGCGCCCCCGCGGCGACAAGGGCGTCTCCATGCTGGAGTTCGCCGGTTTCCTCCCCATCCTGCTCCTCGTCGGCCTCGCCGCCATCCAGCTCGGCCTGGTCGGCTACGCGGCGAACCAGGCGGGCTCCGGCGCCCGCGCGGCCGCCCGCGTCGAGTCCCGCGAGGGAACCGGCGGCGAGGCCGCGGGGCACGCCGCGATGGACTCCGGCCTGGACGCGGAGGTATCGGTCGGACGGGGCGGCGACACCACCACCGCCACGGTCACCGTCCAGGTCCCCACGCTCCTGCCCTTCGTCGACACGGACTGGGAGGTCGAGAAGAGCGTGACCATGCCCAACGACGACCCCGCGGAACCCGGCGCCCCCGGGACAGGAGGCTGACCCGCATGAGCCTGCGCTCCCGCATCGCGCCGCCCGCCGACGCCGCCGCGCCGAGCCGCGACGACAGCCTCGTGGCCACGTACCGGGCGAAGCTGCTCGAAGAGATAGACCTGGCCGAGATGTCGTCCCTGTCGGCCTCCGACCGCCGGGCCCGCCTGGAGCGGGTCCTCGGCCACATCATCAGCCGCGAGGGCCCCGTCCTCTCTGCCTCCGAGCGGGCGCACCTGATCCGGCGCGTGGTGGACGAGGCCCTGGGCCTCGGCGTCCTGGAGCCGCTCCTCGCCGACGCCTCCATCACCGAGATCATGGTCAACGGCCCCGACTCGATCTTCGTGGAGCGCGCGGGGCGCGTGGAGCAGCTCCCGCTCCGCTTCGCGTCCGAGGACCAGCTGATGCAGACGATCGAACGCATCGTCTCCACGGTCAACCGCCGCGTCGACGAGTCGAACCCCATGGTCGACGCGCGCCTGCCCACCGGCGAGCGCGTCAACGTCATCATCCCGCCCCTCGCCCTCACGGGCGCGACCCTCACGATCCGTCGCTTCCCGCGCGCGTACACGCTGCCGGAGCTGATCGGCCTCGGCTCCCTCGACGAGCACATGCTGATGCTCCTCGCGGCCTTCGTACGGGCCCGCTTCAACGTCATCGTCAGCGGCGGCACAGGATCGGGCAAGACCACGCTCCTCAACGCCCTCTCGGGCCTCCTCCCGGGCCACGAACGCATCATCACCATCGAGGACTCGGCCGAACTCCAGCTCCAGCAGGACCACGTGATCCGCCTGGAGTCCCGCCCGCCGAACGTCGAGGGCAAGGGACAGATCACGATCCGCGACCTGGTCAGGAACTCGCTGCGCATGCGCCCCGACCGCATCATCGTCGGCGAGGTCCGCGGCGGCGAGACGCTCGACATGCTCCAGGCCATGTCCACGGGCCACGACGGCTCCCTGGCCACGGTCCACGCGAACACGGCCGAGGACGCCCTCACCCGCCTCCAGACCCTGGGCTCCATGTCGGAGGTCCAGGTCCCCTTCGAGGCGCTGCGCGACCAGATCAACTCCGCCGTGGACGTCGTCGTCCAGCTCGCCCGGCACGCCGACGGCTCCCGCAAGGTCGCCGAGATCGTGCTGCTCGTCTCGCACGGCCGCCAGCAGTTCCGCATCGCGCCCGTCACCCGCTTCGTCCCGCACCCCGTCGGCCCCGACCGGGTCGTGCACGGCTACTTCGAGCACCTGCCGCTGCCGCGCCCCGTCGCCGAGCGCCTGTACGTCGCCGGGGAGCCGGTGCCGCCCGCGTACGGCGTGGCCGAGGCCATCGACGTACTGAACACGCGCGAAGCGATCGGCTGAGGAGAAGACATGACGGGCGACGTGACGAGAGACATGCCGGGCGACCCGAGGAGACCTGAGGACACCCCATGAACAACCCCACGCTCCTGGCCCTCGGCGCCACGCTCCTCACCGGCACGCTCGCCGTCGCCGGAGTCCAGACGTACGCCTCCGGCCGCGCCCAGCGCCAAGCCCTGGTGGACCGGCTGTCCGCCGAGGGCGGGCCCGCGGCCCTGGAGGGCGGCGCGCGCAGGCGCCGGTTCACCGCGGTCGACCGCAGGCTGCGCCGCACCCGCCTGGGCCGCGCACTGCACCTGCGGCTCTCGGCGACGGGCCTCGACCTGACGCCCGGCGAGTTCTTCACGTACGTCACGGCCGTCGTGGCGGCCGTGTGGCTGATCGCGGCGGCGTCCCTGGCCCCCTTCTTCGGCCCGATCGCGGGCGTGGTGGCCGTCTGGGGAGCGGTCATCTTCCTCAACTGGCAGCGCCAGAAGCGCATCGAGGCGTTCATCAACCAGCTCCCGGACGTGGCCCGCATCCTCGCCAACGCGACGGCGGCGGGCCTCGCGCTGCGCACCTCGCTCGCGATGGCGGCGGAGGAGCTGGAGTCCCCCGCGGGCGAGGAACTCTCGCACGTGGCCCATCAGTTGACGGTCGGCCGCTCGATCGACGACACCCTGGAGGAGCTGGCCAAGCGCCTGCCGTCCCGCGAACTGATAGTGCTCGTGACGACGTTGGTCCTGGCCAACAAGGCGGGCGGCTCGGTCGTCAACTCCCTCCGCAACCTCACGCAGACCCTGGAGGACCGCAAGGAGACCCGGCGCGAGGTCCGCACGATGCTCTCGGAGGTCCACGCCACGGCCTTCACGGTGCCGCTCCTCGGCCTCGGCTCGCTCCTGCTGATCAACTCCTCGAACGAGGGCGCGCTGGAGCGCGTGACGGGCTCGCCCCTGGGGCAGACCCTGATCCTGATCTCGCTGGGCCTGTACGCGGTGGGCTTCTTCGTGATCAGGCGCCTGGGCAAGATCGAGGTCTGAGGGAGGGGGACACGATGCCGGCGTTGTTACTCGCCCTCCTGATGGGCCTGGCGGTCGCGGGCGTCTGCCAGGGCGTCCGCATGTACCGCGCGGAGGCGAAGCTGCCGCCCGACCTGGCCGTCGCCCTGGAGGTCGGCGCGACCCGCGTCTCGGCGGCGGGCGGGGCCGTGGACCGCCTGGGCATGCGGTTCGCGCCCCTGGTCCTGCGGCTGATGGGCCCGAAGCGGGTCGCGGCCAAGCGCCGCCGGATCGACATGGCGGGCAACCCCGGCGGCCTCACCCTCGACCGCTACGCCGCCCGCCGCGCGGTGTACGGCGCCTTCGGCCTCGTCCTCGGCCTGGTCTTCCTCACCAACGGCCAGCCGCTGTTCGCCGTCATGACGTTCGCCTTCGGCGCGATGGCCGCCGACGCCCTCATCTGGCAGGCCATCCGCGAACGCCGCGAGGTCATCGACCGCACCCTGCCCGACTTCCTCGACGTCCTCGCCGTCGTCGTCTCGGCCGGGCTCGGCTTCCGGCAGGCGCTCGACCGCGTGGCCGAGAAGTACGAGGGTCCGTGGGCGGACGAACTCCGCATCACCCTGCGCCAGATGGACATGGGCGTCAGCCGTCGCCAGGCCTTCGACGAGCTGCGCCGCCGCAACTCCTCCGAGCAGGTCGCCCAGTTCGTCTCCGCCCTCCAACAGGGCGAGGAACTCGGTTCCCCCATCGCCGAGACCCTCATCCAACTCGCCACGGACATGCGCCGCACGGACGCCCAGAACTCCCGCCGCCGAGCCGCGAAGACCATCCCCAAGGCCACGCTGGTGACGCTGGTGTTCATGCTTCCGGCGACGATGATCCTGATCGCCGCCGGAATGTTCCTGGGCTCCGGATCCGACTTCGGCTCGATTCTGGGGCGGTGAGCTTCCCCAAATGTCCTTGCTGATGCAACCGCGTATGGGACCCTCCCGAAGGGAAGGGCGGCGATGAAGCATTCGATACCCAGTGAGGCCGGTGAAATAGGCCAACCTGCGCGCCGGACGGGAAGTCGGTTGCGCGAGGGGTCTCTTGGGGCAGTGGTTGTGATAGTCGGTCACGTAGACGGTTTCGGTATCGGGTGGGAGAGAAAGGTCGTCCGTCATGCTGAAGGAACGCGTACTGGGTGCGTGGGTCACGTGGACCCTGACGGTGTCCGCGCGGGTGCGGCGGGCCCGGGAGAGCGAGGGGGACCGGGGGGCGGGGTTCGTGGAGTATGCGGGGTTGATGATTCTGATTGCCGGGATCTATACGCTCATCGATCAACTCGGCCTGGACGGCAAGATCTCCCAGGCGATCGGCAACGCGGTCAACGACGTAATCGGCGGCTGATCCGACGCCGGATACACGGTGATGGTGGTCAGACGCTGCCGATCTACATCTGGCTGACCGGAATTCTGCTCTTCGTCGCATTCGCGTTCTTCGCGTTCGCTCAGGCGGCGTCGGCCCGCAACGGCGCGCAGTCGGCGGCGGACGCGGCCGCGCTCGCGGCGGCACAGGAGACGCGCGACGAGCTCTTCAAAGGACTGTCCCAAGCCATCAAGGACGGCGACGGGGACGAGTGGCTGGACTGGCTCGGCGGCGACCTGTTCACGGGGGAAGGCGCGGAGGCGGCCGCCGACGCGTTGGCGGCCGAGAACGACTCCAAGGTCACCGGCTTCGGCGGCACGGAGGTCAACGGCTACCCGGGCTATCACGTGGAGGTCACGACCAATTACACGGTCGGAGACTCGATCATCCCGGGTACGGAGACGAAGCACGCGAGGGCCGAGGCGACCGCCGTCATCAAGCCCCGGTGCGACGCCGATCCGCCGTCCGACCCGGAGGACGCCGTGGAATTCCTCTGCGACGGCGAGGAAGGGCCCATCGAGATCGACCCCGACGACTTCGACCCGGACGATCTACCGGACGCGTCCGTCCTGTTCTCCGTGCACCTGGCCGAGTGACAAGCGATCACAGAGAAGAAGAGGAAGCCGCTGAGATGAAGCTTCGGCGCACCATGACGACCCGCAGGGCAATGACCGCGGTGGCGATCACGACTGGGCTGGTCCTCACGGTGACCGGCTGCGGCGGCGGAGACGACGGTGACTCCCAGTCCGGCAAGAAGTCGTCCTCCTCGGAATCCGCCAAGGACGTCGACGGCGGGGGCAGCGGCAAGGAAGCCGAGGACTCCGCGTCGGACGAGGCGCTCGCCGAGGTCAAGGGCAATGGCATCACGCTGACGGTCACGTCCGCCGAGCGTGACGAAGGCGGCTTCCTGACCCTGAGCGGCAGGGTGACGAACGGCACCTCGGGCATCTGGCTCGCCGGTGAGTGGCGGAGTGACGAGACCGAACTGAAGAAGAACGGCGGTTCGTTGGCCGGTGCCGCCCTCGTCGACGCGGCGGGCAAGAAGAAGTACCTGGTGCTGCGGGACACCACAGGCAGGTGCCTGTGCACCAAATTCGAGGGCGGCATCGAACAGAACCAGTCCGCCGACTGGTTCGCCCAGTTCCCGGCACCGCCGGAGGACACCAAGAAGGTGGAACTCCAGGTGCCGACGATGCCGCCCGCCGCGGTCGAAATCAGTGAGGGCGAGTGACCATGACCCCCCGCCCCCGAAGGACGGCCACGGCGACGGCCGTGGTCATCGTCGCGGCCCTCACGCTCCTCGCCCCCGAGGCCCGGGCCGACGACGACCCCAGCACCCCCCCAGGTTCCGCCACCACCTCCCCACCCCCCGAGCTCGACTCCAACAGCCCCGGTCTGAAGCTCGCCGACGGGGCGACGCTCGCGCCCGCGAAGGTCCTCGACATCAAGTCCGTCGTGGAGGACCTCGGCGGCGAGGAGCGCCGGGAGGACACGAACACGGACGTGAAGTTCGCGTTGCAGGCGGAGGTCCTCTTCCCCAAGGACAGCGCGAAGCTGAACCCGGAGGCGAACGCCCGTATCGAGGCCATCGCCGACGAGGCGAAGGCCCAGAAGGCCACCGACGTCCGGGTCTTCGGCTTCACGGACGACCTCGGCTCGTACGCCCACGGCAAGAAGCTCTCCAAGGACCGCGCGGAAGCCGTCCACGACCGCCTGGCCGGATTCCTCGGCCCCCAGGTCACGTACTCCGTACGCGGCTACAGCGAGGACTACCCGATCGCGGACAACGGCTCGGAGGAGGGGCGGAAGAAGAACCGCCGGGTGGAGATCTCCTTCCCGCGCGGAGCGTGAGCCCCCGGACACCGAGCCCCGGACACCGGGCATCCCGGGGACATAGAGGGGCCCTCGATCGTTCTCCTCGTACGTAAGTGAGTACGTACGCGACCGACAGGAGACCGAGGTGCCCGAGTACGACGCCACCGTGCGCCCGGCGACCGCCCACGACGTCCCCCGGGCGGTCCGCACCCTGGGCCGGGCCTTCGCCGACTACCCCTTGACCCGGCACACGGTGGCCGCCGACGACCACATACGCCGGGGGAGTCTTCGCCGAACTGGCCCCCCGCTTCGCGGAGCTGGCCGGAGACCGCGCGCAGGCGTACGAGGAGGCCGAGGCGGCGCTGGGCCCGCACCGGCCCGAGGAGCCGGTGTGGTTCCTGGGGACGGTCGGAGTCGACCCCGACCGGCAGGGCGCGGGCCTGGGCCGGGCCGTCCTGCGCCCCGGCATGGAGGCGGCGGAACGGGACGGCGTACCGGCGTTCCTGGAGACCTCCGCCGAGACCAACGTCCGCTTCTACGAACGCCTCGGCTTCGAGGTCACCGCCGACCTCACCCTCCCCGGCGGCGGCCCGCGCACGTGGTGCATGCTGCGGCGCGTGCCCTGAGGGCGCGCGCCCTCAGGGCACGCGCATCCGACGCGGCCGCAAACAAGCCGGTGCCCCGATCGGCCACACCCCGTTCGCTCGGCGCACACTTTTGGCCATAGTGCCCGTACGCGGAATGTGCCCCCGAGCCGGTGGTGAAAGGGGAGGCAGTGGTGTCGCAAGGGCCGACGCGACGAGGACGCGGACCGGCACGTGGCGGGATCGCGCCACTGGCTCCACAACTGCGTTGCGCCTGCAATGGATTGTCGGGAAATATGTTCGATGAGCTATGCGGCATGAGCGCAGCGTGATCAGGCTGAAGCGGGGGTTGGGCGCATGAAGTTCGACATGGGCGAGACGACACTGGCCGTCCTCGGCAAGAACACCTCCGGGTCGAGCGACGACCTGGGCGCGCTGATCCGCGCGCTGGTGTCGGCGGCGGAGCCGCTGGAGGGGAAGTTCAACGGCGCGGGCAAGGCGACGTTCGACTCCTTCAAGCTGCGGGCGGACGAGATCACGGCGGCGCTGAACGGCTCGCTCCAGTCGATCCTGGGCGGCCAGGCTGGCATGGACGAGGCGTTCGGGACGGGCACGCAGGAGCAGTCGGACAACGCGCGGCGGAACATGGGCGCGGCGAATTTCCAGGCGGCCCGCTTCTCCGGCTGAGTGGTCCCATTTCAGTACTGCTAAAGGGGTTTGTCATGGCGGGAAACCAGGACCGGCGTTCGTACGACACGGGTGCGTCGGCGGATGTGCAGGGCGGTTTGCACGTCATCATCGGCCAGCTGGAGCGGGTCCTCGGCGACCGCGACCGCGCGGTGAAGGCGGCGATGGCCGACTACCAGGCCGACGGCGTCTCGGACGAGTACCACGGCAAGGAAGTCCGCTGGAACAAGGCGGCCAACGAGGTACGCGAGATCATCCGGCTGGTGCGCTCCACGCTGGAGGAGAACGACGGCACGGCCCAGACGACGCTGTCGCGCGCGCGGGCCGCGGTCAACAACATCGGCTGAACACGGCGCCGTGCGGCGGGGATGACGGGGATCTAGGGGGCGTGTGGTGACGGCGTGGGACATCGAGCCCGGTGGGGTCGGTGGCGTGCTGCGGCGGGCCGGGGCGTCGGCCGAACGCATGGCGAAGGCCGGGGGCGAGATGCAGAAGACGCTGCCGAGCGCGGCGGCGTCGGCGGGCACGATCGCCGAGGGCGGGCACGAGGGGGACGGAAAGCCCGGCCGGGGCGGGAAGCAGGGCCCGGTGGCCTCCGCCCTCGGGGTGTTCGCCCGGCGGTGGAACGACGACCTGGAGTACATCTCGCGGCGCGCCGCGAGCTCCCTGCTCGGCGCCCACCTGGCCACGAAGGAGTACGTGGAGGGCGATCTGAAGATGGCCGCGAGCAGGAACCGCGACGCCATCAACGGCATCGTGCCCGACCTGCCCGGCGCCCACGGCGGTGGTGGGGGCGGCAAGAGGTGAGCAACGAGCCGATCGACCCCAACGCCATCCCGCAGTTCACCGGTGACCTGGAGCAGTTGGAGCGGGACGTTTCGGACCTGCGCGGCGAGGCGTCGCGGTTCCGGGACGCGGGCGGGGACGTGCACACCGACTTCCAGGGGCTCTCGGCGTTCTACGAGGCCCCTGAGGCCGAGCAGCTGTTCGCCTCGACGAAGCCGGTGAAGACGAAGACGGACGCGTTCGCCGACGACCTGGAGAAGGTGGCGCAGGCGCTGAGCGCGTACGCGACCGAGGTACGGCCGATCGCGAAGAAGCTCAAGCAGCTCCAGACCGAGGCCAGCGCCTTCTACATCGACGAGGTCTCCACCGACGACGACTGGCGCAAGGACGACGACAAGCGCGACCACAACAACCGCCTTGTCGAGGAGGTCAAGGCCGCCACCCAGGCCTTCCACGCGGCCGAGATCGACTGCCACAACAAGATCACCAGGCTCGTCGGTGGCGTGCAGTTGCGGCCCAGCAGCGACGGCACCAGCAGCTGCGACACGTACGGCTACACCGACGAGGTGCTCGACCAGGCCGAGGAGTTCCCCTGGGGCGGCACGGTCGAGAAGGACCGCGACGGCGTCGACTGGCTGCTCCACAAGGCGAAGGACGTCGGCAAGGGCTTCTTCGTCGACGGCCTGGGCGGGGCGGCGAAGGCGTTGGGCACGCTGGGCGGCGCGGACGGCTGGGGCGCGGCCGGGGAGGCGTGGACCAACCTGGGCAAGCTCGCCACCGGCCTGACCCTCAGCATCGGCCCCGCGGCCGGTGTCTTCTGGCTCGCCAAGGACGACCAACTGCCCGGCTGGCTACGGGACTCGCGCCGGGCCGTGGTCGACACCGGCAAGGGCCTGATCGCGTACGACCAGTGGAGCAAGAACCCGGCGCGGGCCGCGGGCCTCGTCGGCTTCAACGCACTCACCATCGCGGCGACCCGCGGCGCGGGCGCCGCGGCCAAGGGCGGCGCGGCAGCGAAGACGATCTCGGCCGTCAGCAAGGTGGGCCGGGCGGTGGACCCCTTCACGTACGCGGCGAAGGGCGTTCAGTTCGGGGTGACCAAGGTCGGGGATCTGATCGGGCCCCTGCGAAATGGCCGGGTGGGCACGGGGCTGGACTTGGGGGACCGCTCCTCCAGCTTGGCGGATGACGGCGTGCGGGCTCCCGTGCGTCCTGCGGCTGTGCCTCGGGACGCGGTGCCGTACGTCGGGGAAAAGGGCCGCACGGTCTATCTGGCGAGTGATGGGACGGTGCTCGACAAGCACGGGAAGGTTCTTCAAAGGGCAGAGGACGCTCCGTCGGAACTCTCCTCCAAGGAGCGGGTCGCCGAGTCCAAGGGAAGGACGCTGGCCCCCGCGCGTGCGTCTGAGCGTGAGCTGGCGCTGGCCGGAGCGAACGCGGGTGACGGTGTGGTCGGCCGGGCGAGTGACGGTTTGCCTGGGGGCGAAGCGGCTCGTGGCGTTTCGGGTGAGGCTGGTCCACACGCACCTGGGGGCGGGGCGCACGACGGCCACTCGCCCTCGGCGCACCACTCCTCCTCGGCGCACCATGGAGGGTCCGGTTCTGCGGCCCAGTCCCACAGCGCCCATGCGTCTGGCAGTGGCTCTGATCCGACCGCTGGAACTGCTCACGGTTCTGGGGCGGCACCCCATACCGGGGGGCCTTCCGGCGGGAACGGCGCCTTGCCGCAGGGCATGCCCGCAGGGGAACACTCCCTCCTGGAGCCGCAGGCCGTCGACGACCGCATCAAGGAATTGGATGACCGGCAAGGAGGCGAAGGGCATGCGCCTGGGCGTCACCTCCACCCGAATGACCAAGCGCTGATCGACCGTCTGGGAACGGTGAAGACTGATGCCAACGGAGCACCCAAGCTCTACGGCCCCAATTCAGGAGCCCCCGGGCTGCTGAAGTCGGAGAACAACATCGATCCGTTGACGGGTACCACTACGGATGGTGTGAGTGGGAGGGCCCACCGGGTCGGGCCCTACGCGACCAGGTTCGATGACGCGGAGGATATGGTCATCGCGGATGCCTACTTCCGGAATCAGCTTCGGCAGGGTGTGCCTCCCGCGGAGACGCCGATAGCGGAGATTTTGGGCCCCAAGGGGCACGAGAGGTTCACCGGCTTCTACCGGAATCCGGCAAATCCGAGTGAATTTCTGCCAGTTGACTTCACTGGTGGGACCATCAAGGTGGTCTATCATATGCGAAATGGGCAGTGGGAGTTGCATACGATGTATCCGAATCCAGCCCCTGGTCGCCACCCTTAGGGGTGTCGTTGCGCGTACAGAGAGGGAGCCGTGTGAACGCAGAGCTCGAGAGATTTGTTAAGACGTACCTGCATTATGAGCAGGCTTACGAGGTGAGCGGCGCATTGCGCCCCACTCTGCTGGCTTTCGGTGAACCTTTTGTGGAAGGGGTGCGCAAGGGGTTCGTCGACCTGTTGCGGGAGCGCAGCGTCACCCTTGCTGATTATGAGCGGTTGACGGATATCGAGTTCCCTGACGAGGACTCTCTGTATGAATACTTGCAGGGAATGTATGCGTACCTCTTCGAGGGTGGGGCGAAGCAGCCCACGCCGCCCGAGTAATCGCTCATTCTTGCCGGGGCTGGGGTGAAGAGGGGACAGGTATGGCAGCCCAGGACTACGACAGTCAGTTGCTGGAGTCCGTTTCGGTTCGGCGGCGGCGGCTTCGGGACGCGTTGTTGTTCGGACGGGAGCGGCAGCGGCGGTCCGTGGATGAGCGGTTGGGGAAGGTGCTCGGAGGGATCGTGATCGCGGCCGTGCTGTGTGCGGGCTGCGTGGGGTGGTCCTTTGTCTCGAACCGGGTGATGAAGGAGAGGCCGGGGGTTTCGTCGCCGGTATCGCATTCTTCGCCGCCCGGTGCGACGGAAACGCCCGCTCGGGCTCCTTCTTCTCGGTGATAGGTTCGAACTTGTGATATCTGCGGGGGCGTTGAGCCGTGGCCGGAGTCAAGGGGCGCTGGCGTTGAGCCGGGTGACCCTGGTGGGGGAGCGGCGGCGGGTGGATCTCGTACTGCCCTCTCGGGAGCCGGTCGGACTGCTGCTGCCCGAAATCCTGCGGTTGCTCGGCGATCAGGTGGGTGAGCGACCTCAACTGCGCTATCTCGTCGGTGTCGACGGGACCGCGCTCGCGCAGGACGCCACGCTGGAGTCCGCCGGTGTCGCCGACGGGGCGGTGCTCCGGCTGGTCCGCGCGGAGGACGCGCCCTCCGCGCCCGTCGTACACGACGTCACCGACGAGGCCGCCGACGACGTGGATGTGCGCGCCTTGCGGTGGGGGCCGCGGGCCCGGAGCGTGGTCTGTGGGGTCGCCGCCGTCACCTGGGCCCTGGTCGCCGGGGTGCTGGCCCGGCAGGAGTTCGCCGCCGGGCGGGCGGGTGTCGGGCTGCTCGCGGCGGCGGCCGTGGCGGGAGCGGGCGGCGTGGTGTGCGGACGGCTCCGGCGTACGGCGATCGCCGCCGCTCTGATCGGCATGACCGGTGTCCTCGGTGCCCTCGGAGCCTGGTGCCTCGCGGACGCCGACGGATGGTCGACGCCCGAACGGCTCGCGGCCGTGGGCGGAGCCCTCACCTGCGCCTTGCTGTTGCTCGGGTGGTGCACCCCGCTGGGGCGGGGCGCGTTCGTCGGCGGTGGCGCGCTCCTCGGGTGTCTCACGGCGTGGGAGATCGCCCTCGGTGCGCGGGGCGATGGCGGGGCGGTGCGCGCCGGAGCCGTGCTGGCTGTTCTGTCAGTGGTCGTGCTGGGCGTGCTGCCGCGGCTCGCCTTGATGACCTCCGGGCTGTCCGGGCTCGACGACCGGCGGTCGGCAGGCGTCTCGGTCAGCCGGTACCAGGTCGGCGTCGCTCTCGCCGTCACGCACCGGGGTCTCGCCCTGGCGAGCCTCGTCTTCGCCGGGTCCGCGGCCGTCGCCGCGGCGCTGGTGCTCGGCGAGGTGTCGGTGTGGTCGGTGCTCCTCGCCGTGGCGACGGCTCTGGTGCTCGCCCTGCGAGCGCGGGCCTTCCCGCTGGTCGGTGAGGTGGCCGCCCTGCTGGCCGCCGCGGGCGTCGTCGTCGCGCGGCTCGCCTGGGTGTGGCTCGACCAGTCGGGTGCGGCCGGACCGCTCGCGCTGCTCGCCGGGCTCGTGGCGGCACCGCTGCTCGTCCTCGCCGTACGTCCCGCCGAGCACGTACGCGTACGGCTGCGGCGCGCCGGAGACCTGCTGGAGTCGGTGGGTGTGATCGCCCTCGTGCCGCTGCTGCTCGGCGTGTTCGGTGTGTACGGACGTCTCCTCGACACCTTCGCCTAGGAGGCGGCGGACATGGCACAGGGACGGAACTGGCAGCACGACGTGCTGCGGGAGCTGAGCACGTACGCGGGGCCGGGTGACGCGCCTTCGGAGCAGACTGGTCCGAAGGCGGGCACGGCCGTGGCACGCACGGCGGAGCAGAGCACGCCGGTCGTGCCTGCGGCGACGGACGCTTCCGGGACGGAGGGTTCCCCGGCCGCTCCGGTCACCCCGGCCCCCGGGGCCGTGAACCCGACGCGTGCCCCCGCCCCCGACCCGGCCTCGGCCCCGGCCGTCCCGCCGCCCCCGGCTCGCCCCGTCCCCCAGCCCACGCCGACCCTCGACCCCCGCCTGGCCCTCGCCCAAGGCCGCCCGCAGCACGGTGACTCCGCGCTCCGCCGGACGGGGCGTACGCTCCGCAGGCTCACGGCGTCCGCCGCGCGGGAGGTCGCCGAGGAGTCCCGTACCGCCCAGGAGATCCAGCAGCCCGTGACCACCGGGCGCGTCCTCGCCGTGACCTCCATCCGGGGCGGCGTCGGCAAGACGACCGTCGCCGCGTTGCTCGGCCGGGCCTTCACCCACTACCGGCATGACCCGGTGCTCACCCTGGAGGCGGACGCCGCGCTCGGCACCCTTCCGGTGCGGATGGGCGCCGAGTCGGTCCGCTGGGCGTGCGGCGACCTCGCCCGGATCCTCACGCCCGCCATGCAACTCACCGACATCACGGGCTATCTGGTGCCGGTCAGCGACGGGGGCTGGCTGCTGCCCGGCAGCCAGGGGCAGGTCGGCGCGCCGCTGGACGTATCGGCGTACCGCACCGTCACCCTCGCGCTGCGCCGCTACTTCGCCGTGACCGTCGTCGACTGCGAGACGCTTCCGGGGGCAGTCGCGCGGACCGCCATGGACACGGCGCACGCCCGCGTGGTCGTCGCTCCGATGACGCCCGAGGGCGTGGGCGGCACACGACTGGTCCTCGACTGGCTCGGGCAATTGCCGCACTCGGCCCTCGCCACCACTGTCGTCGCCCTCACCGCCGCTTCTCCCGACACGACACTGAACGCGAAGGCCGCCGCCGCGCATCTGCGAGAGACCGGGGTCACTGTCGTGCTCGTACCGTACGACCGCCATTTGGCAGGCGGTGGTGCCATCGATCCGGCCCGGCTCGGCGACGCCACCCGGTGGGCCGCCGCCCAGCTCGCGGCCGAGGCGATGCGGCACGCGGTGCGGGTGCGGTGAGACGACGATGACGCGACGCAGGTGCACGACGCCCGCCGGGAGCCCGCGATGACCCACCACCTGGTCCACCGACCGGCCCGTTCCACCCGCCCCCCGACGGCCCCGGCCCAGCACGTCATCGAGCCGCCCCCGAACCTGCCCGAGGGCAAGATGGGCAACGCGGCCACCGCCCTGCTGCCCATGGCGGGCGTCATGGGCTCGGTCGTGATGATGACCGTGATCCGCTCCAGCCAGTTCGCCGCGCTCGGCGCGGTGGTGCTCGTGTTCGCGCTGCTCGGCGCGGTCGCCCTCTTCCTGTCGCAGCGTGGCAAAGCGCAGCGCACCCGGCGTACCCAGCGCGAGCGGTACCTGGAGTACGTGGAGGAGCAGCGCCATGAACTCGGCGGCAGGGAACGGGACGCCCGGGCGCGGGCACGCCTCCTCAACCCCCCGCCCTCCGCCCTCTACGACCTGGTCCGGGATCCCGCCCGCCGCTGGGAGCGCCGCCGAGCCGACGCCGACTTCCTGGACGTGCGCGTCGGTACCGGTGACGTCCCCGCGCAGGACGTCGTGGTCGGACAGAACAGCGGGAGCGGCGTGCTCACTCCCCCCGACCCCTTCATGCTCAACGAGGCCCGCGCGCTCCAGGCCCGCTTCGCCGTCGCGCCGGACTTCCCGCTCACCGTGCCCCTCGACCGGGCGGGCAACGTGAGTGTGATCGGGGACCGGGACGGCGTGCTGCGGGTGGCTCGCGCCCTGCTCGTGCAGACGGCCGTCACGCACGCGCCCGACGACGTGGCGATCGCCCTGGGCGTGCCCGGCGACCGGATCGCCGACTGGGAGTGGGCCAAGTGGCTGCCCCATGTGTTGGATCCGGACGCTGCCCCGGAGGCGTACGACGACCCCGCCGCCGTCCGCCGCATCGCCCCCGACCTCGACGGGCTCGCCCGGCTGTGCGCCGCCGACCTGCGTCGCCGCGCCTCGTACGCCGCGGAGGTACGCCGTGGACTGTCCGACAAGCGGGCGCTGCTCATGGCGGACCGGATGCTGGCCGTCAGCGATGTGCACGGGGAGACGGCGGTGGAGCTGCCCCTCCCGGACGCCGCCGTGGGGATCGCGGACATGGGTATCACCGTGCTGCACCTGCTGGCCGAGCAGATACACGAGCCGGACGAGGTGAGCGTCCGCATCACCGTCGACGGCGATCAGGTCACCGTCGAGGACCTCCGCGCCCCCGAAGGCCACCGCGCCCCCGAAGGCCACCGTGCCCCCGAGCGCCGCCGCTCCCACGGCCTCGCCGACGAGGTGAGTGCCGCCGGTGCCGAAGGCCTGGCCCGTCTCCTCGCCCCCCTCCGCCTCACCCCCGAATCCGCCGCCGAAGGCACCCCCGTCTCCGGCCCCGTGGGCTTCCCCGCCCTCCTCGGTGTCGACGATCCGGCCGACCTGGACCTCGGTGAGCTGTGGGCGCCCCGCGGGGAGCGGGACTTCCTGCGCGTTCCCATCGGTCTCGACGACCGGCACGAGCCGGTGCTGCTCGACCTGAAGGAGTCCGCCGAGCTCGGGATGGGGCCGCACGGGCTGTGCGTGGGGGCCACCGGGTCGGGCAAGAGCGAGCTGCTGCGCACGCTCGTCCTCGCCCTGACGGCCACGCACGCGCCCGAGGACCTGGCGATGGTCCTCGTGGACTACAAGGGCGGCGCGACCTTCGCCCCGTTCACCGGCCTGCCGCACGTCGCCGGAGTGATCACGAACCTGGAGAACCAGGCCGACCTCGTCGAGCGCGTCCACACCAGCCTCGCCGGTGAGATCAAGCGCCGCCAGCGGGTCCTGAAGGACGCGGGCAACGTCGCCGACATCGGGCACTACGCCGCGCTGCGCGCGAAGGAGCCGGGCCGGGGCCTGGAGCCGCTGCCGCACCTGTTCGTGGTCATCGACGAGTTCGGTGAACTCATCACCGCCAAGCCGGACTTCATCGACCTCTTCCTGTCCATCGGCCGCATCGGGCGGTCGATCGGCGTCCATCTGCTGCTGGCGAGCCAGCGCATCGAGAGCGGCAAGCTGAAGGGCCTGGAGACGTATCTGTCCTACCGCCTCGGGCTGCGTACGTTCTCCGCGGACGAGTCGCGGACCGTCCTGGACACGGTGGACGCCTTCCAGCTGCCGCCGCTGCCCGGCTTCGGCTATCTGAAGGTGGACACGTCCACGTACACGCGCTTCAAGGCCGGGTACGTCTCCGGGGCCCGGCCCGGCCCCGCCCCGCAGGACGCCGCCGACGAACGGCCCCGCGCCTGGGTCTACTCCGCCTTCAACGCGCCTGCGCGGGACACCACTGCCGCGCGGGAGACCGGCGGGCGCGAGCGGGAGACCGGCCCCACCGTCATGTCCACGATGGTCGACCAGCTCGCCACCGCCGCCCCGCCCGTGCGCCGCATCTGGCTGCCGCCGCTGCCCGACGCCGTCGCCCTGGACGCCGCGGCCGGACCGCTCGGCGTCTCCGAGCGCGGCCTGCACCTCACCCGGTCCCGCGGCCGCCTGCGCGTGCCGCTCGGCGTCCTGGACGACCCGGCCGAGCAGTGGCAGGGGCTGTGGACGCTCGACCTGAACGTCGCGGGCGGCCACGTGGCCGTCATCGGCGGCCCGCAGTCCGGCAAGACCACGCTGCTGCGCACGCTGACGCTGTCGCTGGCCCTCACGCACACCCCCGCCGAGGTCGCCGTGTACGGCCTCGACCTGGTCGGCGGCGGGCTCTCGGCGCTTGCGGGCCTGCCGCACGTCGGGGGCGTCGCCTCCCGCGCCGACCGCGAGCGTCTCGCCCGTACCGTCGCCGAGATGACCGCCCAGCTCGCCCTGCGCGAGGAGCTGTTCCGCGCGCACGGCATCGACTCCCTCGACCAGCTGCGGCGGATGCGCGCCGAGGGGGCGCTGCCCGAGCTCGGCTCCACGGACCTCGTCCTGCTCGTCGACGGGTTCGGCGCGCTGCGCGAGGAGTTCGACGACCTCGACGACGCCGTGGCCGAGCTGCTCAAGCGCGGCGGCGGCTACGGCATCCACGTCGTCGCGGGCATGCTGCGCTGGAACGACGTCCGCATCGCCACCCAGTCCCTGTTCGGCACGCGCGTCGAGCTGCGCCTCAACGACCCCACCGACTCCACAGTCGACCGCAAGCTCGCGGAGACGCTCACGGCGGGCACCCCCGGCCGGGCCCTGACCGACGGCAAGCTCTTCGCGCAGACCGCGCTGCCCCGCACCGACGGCGGCACCGGGACGAGCGACCTCGGCGCCGCCCTGGAGGCCTCGGCCCGCACGGTCGCGGCCACCTGGCACGGCGAACCCGCCGCCCCCGTCCGCGTACTGCCGCTCGGCCTGCCCGCCGCGCGGCTGCCCTCGCCCACCGCCGAGCCGGACCACCTGCCGATCGGCGTCGACCAGGACACCCTCGGCCCCGTCCGCCTCGACCTCTTCGACCGCGATCAGCACCTGCTGGTCCTGGGCGACAACGAGTGCGGCAAGACCAACCTGCTGAAACTGATCACCCGGCAGCTCATCGCGCGGTACGGGGACAAGGAAGTCGTCTTCGGCGTCTTCGACCCCCGCCGCGGCCTGCGCGGCCACGTCCCCGAGCCCTACCGCGGCGGCTACGCCCACAACGCCAAGCTGGCGGCCGCGCTCGCCACCGGCATCGCGGGCGAGCTCGACAAGCGCCTCCCGGACACCGCGGACCCCGACCTGCCCGACACCGGCGAGGCCGCCTTCACCGGCCCGCGCATCGTCATCCTCGTCGACGACTACGACATCCTCACCACCGCGGGCCAGCAGCCCCTGGCGCCCTTCCTCCCCTACGTCTCCTCGGCCCAGGACATCGGCCTGCACTTCGTCGTGGCCCGACGCGTCGCCGGGGCCTCCCGCGCCCTGTACGAGCCTTTCCTGACCGCCCTGCGCGAGACCGGCGCCACCTCCCTGCTGATGACCGGCGACCGCGGCGAAGGCCAGCTCTTCCCCGGAATCCACCCCTCCCCGCAGCCCCCCGGCCGAGGCACCCTCATCCGCCGCGGGCACCGCCCCCGGCTCATCCAGACGGCCCTGACCCCGCAAGCCTGTGCCGAGGAGACGCCGTGACCAAGGACGTCATCGCCCTGACGCCCGCGATGCCCGACCCGATGGCCCTCCTGGCTGGGCTCCACGCGGGCGGTCCGGACCTGGGCGTGACCACGAGTGCCGACGACGCGGTCATCCACCTGTGCACGCCCACGGGCCGACGGCTGGTGTCGGTCGAGGCGCCCGTCGTCGTCCACACCCCGGGCGAGGCCGAGCGCCTCCTCGGCTCCCAGGTGGCGGTGCCCGAGGTGCCGTTCTGGTGGACCGAGGCCCGCGCGTCGACGGCGGTACCGGAGGCCGAGGACCTCGCCGGGTCGTTCTGCGGCCGTCTCACGCTGCTGCTCGGCGGCACCAGCTGGCCCCCGGGCGCCGCCACCGTACGGGTGGTCGACACCCCCGACGACGGTGAGATCACGGCGGCACCGGCCCCTGAGGGCGCCCTGCCCGCTGTCGACGTGCTTACCGATTCCACCGCGGTCGTCATCGTCGACCGGCCTGTCGTCGCGCTGACCGCGTGGCTCTCCCACGTGCTGCGCGCCACCGTCGCCTCCGGCCGCGCCCTGCACATCGTCACGCCGCCGCACGCCCGCCTGAGCCTGCCCCTGCGCACGGCCCTCACAGGACCGCCGAACCGCTGGGTGGTCCAGGACCCCGACGACGGCTACTACGACGGCCTGTCCGGAGCCGTGCTGCGCTGGCAGGACGGCACCTTCGCCCCCGCCCCCGACCAGGACGGCGGCCCCGCCGTGGCGCAGGCCTTCAGGCCACCCGGGTCCACCGCCGAGCGGCAGCTCACCGTCTCCTTCCGCACCCACCACGCCCCGGCGCCCGACCTCGTCCTTGGCCGCGGCCTGGAGGCCGCCTGGCAGCACCTCACCGGCGCCGCCCCCGCGGGGTGGGGCACCGCCGAGCCCATCAACCTGCCCTGGTCGCCCCGGCAGTTGACCGCGCTGGCCCGCGACCGCGCCCCGGACCCCAGCCATCTGCTCGCCGTCGGCCACCGGGACCGGCCCGCGCTCGCCACCCTCCGCGTCCAGCGCACCAGGACCGGCCTCGCCCAGGAGGTCACCCTCGCCCTCGGCCTCGCCGCCGGCACACCGGCGCCCCTGGACGCGGTCGAGCCGCTCGCCGAGGCCCTCGTGACCCGGCACGGTCTGCGCACCCTGCTCGTCACGCTGCACCCGGCCCGCGCCGACCTCACGGCCCCCGCCCATCTCCAGCACCCGCCCGCACCCGTCTCCTTCACCCTGGGCGCCGCCGACGTGCGCGCGGTCGGCGGCGCCCACGCCCGTCGCGCACCGCTGCCGCAGCGGCCCACCGCGCTCGGGCCCGCGGCCGAGCCCGCGCTGCACTACCGCTTCGGCGACGGCACGGACCCCGCCGCCTGGGGCGACGTCGACCGGCTCACCCGGCACCTCTCGGCGGCCCGCACGTAATTCCGGGCAGGGCTCGGCCGTGCTTGAGAGCATCGGAGCATGAGCACCTCCCGTCACAGCGCGCCCACCGGTTCCCGTACGTTCGACGACCTGGTCGCCGAGGCCGCGGCCGCCCCCACCCAAGGCTGGGACTTCTCCTGGTTCCAGGGCCGGGCCACCGAGGCGCGGCCCTCGTGGGGATACGCGCGGGCCATGGGGGAGCGGCTCGGGAGGGCCAAGGCCGCGCTCGATGTGCAGACGGGAGGCGGGGAGGTACTGGCGTCGGCGCCCTCGTTGCCCGCGGTCGCCGTGGCCACGGAGGGGTGGCCGCCGAACGTGGCGAAGGCGACGGCGCTCCTCCACCCGCGCGGCGCGGTCGTCGTGGCCTCGGCTGAGGACGCGCCGCTGCCGTTCGCGGACGGCGCCTTCGACCTGGTCACGAGCAGGCATCCGGTCACGCCGCACTTCGCGGAGATCGCGCGGGTGCTGCGGCCCGGCGGCACGTACTTCGCCCAGCACGTGGGCCCGAGCAGCGTGTTCGAGCTCGTCGAGTACTTCCTGGGGGAGCAGCCGGAGGAGGTCAGGAACGCGCGGGACCCCGAGGGCGAGCGGGCCGCGGCCGAGGCGGCCGGGCTCGACGTGGTGTCGCTGCGCGCCGAGCGGCTGCGGATGGAGTTCTTCGACGTCGGGGCCGTCGTCCACTTCCTGCGGAAGGTGGTGTGGATGGTGCCCGGGTTCACCGTCGACGCGTACCGGCCGCGCCTGCGCGAGCTGCACGAGCTGATCCAGGAGGAAGGGCCGTTCGTGGCCCACAGCACCCGGCACCTCTTCGACGCGCGCAAGCGCTGACCCGCGGTCCGGCGGTACTGTCGATCCGGTAAGTGAGGCAGTGGCCGTACCCGGACGAGGAGTTGGCGCATGGCGAAGGGCAGGGGACCGTACGTGTGCGGTCTGGACGCGGCCGTGGACGTCGTCGGCGGCAAGTGGAAGCCCCTGATCCTGTGGGCGCTGTACGCGGGGGGCACCCTGCGGTTCGGGGAGCTGCGGCGGCACGTCCCCGGTGTCAGCGAGAAGATGCTGATCCAGCAGCTGCGGGAGATGGAGACGGACGGCATCGTGCACCGCGAGGTCTACCGCGAGGTGCCGCCGAAGGTGGAGTACTCCCTCACCGACCTCGGCCAGTCCCTGAACCGGGCCCTGGAGCCGCTCGGCCTGTGGGGCGACGCGAACATGGAGCGCCTGGTCGCCAACCAGGAGGCCAAGGCCGCCGCCGCGGTCGCGCGCGGCGCCTGAGGCCGGGCGTCGCCGTAGCCCGGGGCGCCCGCGCTCCGCGCCGCGCGGCCCGGCGGGCCCCGCCCCGAAGCCCGGTGCCCCATACGTCAATTCGGGCAATTCGGGGCGACTCCGATGCGCCCCGGCGGTCGATTCAACATTGTTATCGATTGTTCTGTGCACCGGCTCGATTCGGTCGCCGGACTCGCGTAGGTTCGGACCAACGCTAATTCGCGTGCGCAAAGCTGCGCGGGGCGGGTGCCGCGCAGTGGAGGGGGCTGCGCGGCCTCGTGCGTGCTCGGCCCGAGGGCGAGCGCCCCACCGTGCTCCTAGGCGCCGTTCCGCGCCGGTCCGTCCAGATCCACCACCAGGCGCACGCCCCTGCGGACCCCCCACCCCGCCATCGCTCCGGCCTCCGCCTCCAGCACGCGCCGGGCCCGGAGCCGGGGCAGGCCGACCCGGCCGGGCCGCATCGTCCGCACCGCGAGCACGCGCGACCTCCGGTCCAGGTACGCCACGTCCACCGCGAACCGCATCCCCAGGGTGTGCACCGCGCTCGTCCGCGGCAGCAGCAGAGCGCCCCGGACGCCCTCGCGGCCGAGCAGCCCGCGCCGCCGCGCGCGGGGCGAGTGCGCCACCTCCAGGGGGACCACGAAGGGGCTCCCGGAGCCGGGCACCGTCAACGTCGCCATGGAGCGACGCTAGCGCCCGGCGCGTCAAGCGCGCGCCCCGCACACGCGTCACCCTTCGGAGCTACCGCCTCCGGCGGTCGGATCCCGCCGCGAGGGCCGGAAACCGGTGGGGAATGGGGGCCAAGCAGTCGCCGGGCGGTTTCGGAGAGTAGTGGTGGCACGCCGATGCCCCGCGAAGCACTTACGAAGGGTTATGGTGGAAACCCCCCCTCGGGCCGGTCCGTCTCCCCCCCCACGGACCGGCCCGTTTCTTTTGGTCGCCCGGCGGCCGCCCGCGCCACGGCCGTGAGGCCGGGCGCGGGGCCGCGCGCCGGACCGCGCCGTCAGCTCCGACCGGCCCAGATGTTCGTCCCCGGCGTCGACACCGCGAAGGTGTCGATCTCCTTGAGCTCCGCCTCCGTGAGCTTCGGTCCGGACAGGGCCGCCACGTTCTCCTCCAGCTGCCGCACGCTGGACGCGCCGATGAGCGCCGACGTCATGCGCTCGTCCCGGAGCACCCAGTTCAGCGCCAGTTGCGCGAGCGACTGGCCGCGCCGCGCCGCGATGTCGTTCAGGCCATTGAGGCGGCGTACGACCTCGTCGCTGAGGAGCCCGGGATCGAGCGACTTGCCCTGGGTCGCGCGCGAGCCCTCGGGGATGCCCTTCAGGTACTTGCCGGTCAGCAGGCCCTGCGCGAGCGGCACGAAGGAGATGCAGCCCATGCCCTCCGCCTCCAGGGTGTCGAGCAGGCCGTCGTCCTCGGTCCAGCGGTTGATCATCGAGTACGAGGGCTGGTGGATGAGCGGACGGACCCCCATCTCGCGCAGCAGCCGCGCGGCCTCGGCGGTCTGCTCGCTGGTGTACGAGGAGACGCCGACGTACAGCGCCTTGCCCTGCTGGACCGCGGACGCGAGGGCGCCCATGGTCTCCTCCAGCGGGGTGTCCGGGTCGAAGCGGTGCGAGTAGAAGACGTCGACGTAGTCCAGGCCCATGCGCTTCAGGGAGGCGTCGAGCGAGGACAGCAGGTACTTGCGGGAGCCCCACTCGCCGTACGGGCCGGGGTGCATCAGATAGCCCGCCTTGGTCGAGACGATCAGCTCGTCCCGGTAGGGGGCGAAGTCCTGGGCGAAGAGCTTGCCGAAGTTCAGCTCCGCGCTGCCGGGCGGCGGGCCGTAGTTGTTCGCCAGGTCGAAGTGGGTGACGCCCAGGTCGAAGGCGCGGCGCAGGATCGCGCGCTGGGAGTCGAGCGCGCGGTCGTCGCCGAAGTTGTGCCAGAGGCCGAGCGAGACGGCGGGCAGCCGCAGGCCGCTCCTGCCGGAGCGGCGGTACTCCATCGTGTCGTAGCGGGCGGGGGTGGCGGTGTAGGGGGAGATGTCGTTCATGAAACGAAGCTACGCCACTGCGTTTGGCTTGGGCGGGGTGTGTCGGCCTGCGGCCTCGTCCTCAGGCGCCGGACAGGCTGATCTTCGGCCTGCGGCCTCGTCCTCAAACGCCGGACGGGCTTGGTCTTTGGCTTGCGGCCTTGTCCTTGAGCGCCGGACGGGCTTGATGGGGGGCTCGCGTGCGTTCGTCGGTGTGCGTGGTCCAACCTCCTTCCCCGTGCCCCGGTTTCTCGCGGTCGTAACGGCACCCGGGCCGAGGGAGCGCCCGCGCAGCGGTACCCTTTCGGCTTCGGGGGCTGCCGTCGGGCCCCGGGGGCAGCGGCCGTCTTTCGTGAGAGGTGGAATCTCGTGAGCTTGCGCGACCTGGTGTACCGGCTGTACGCACACCGGGTGGAGGGCCGCCTCGACCACGCGCAGGTGCCCAAGCACATCGGCGTCATCCTCGACGGCAACCGCCGCTGGGCGAAGGCCTCCGGCGGCACCACCGCGCAGGGCCACCAGGCGGGCGCGTACAAGATCGAGGAGTTCCTCGGCTGGTGCGCCGAGACCGACGTCGAGGTCGTCACGCTGTGGATGCTGTCCACGGACAACCTCGACCGCCCCGACGAGGAGCTCGTCCCGCTCGTCGGCATCATCGAGGAGACGGTCCGCAGCCTCGCGGCCGACGGCCGCTGGCGCGTGCACCACGTGGGCACCCTCGACCTGCTCCCTGGCCGCACCCAGCGGGTCCTGAAGGAGGCCGAGCAGGCCACCGACACCAACACGGGGATACTCGTCAACGTCGCCGTCGGCTACGGCGGCCGCCAGGAGATCGCCGACGCCGTCCGCTCCCTGCTGCTCGACCACGCCGAGCGCGGCACCTCCATCGAGGACGTCGCCGACAGCGTCGACGTCGAACAGATCTCCAAGCACCTCTACACCAGCGGTCAGCCGGACCCCGACCTGGTGATCCGGACGAGTGGTGAACAGCGCCTCTCCGGCTTCATGCTCTGGCAGTCCGCTCACTCCGAGTACTACTTCTGCGAAGTCTTCTGGCCGGCGTTCCGGAAGGTGGACTTCCTGCGTGCGCTGCGCGATTACGCCGCGCGCCACCGCCGTTACGGTGGATGACGGACCGGGTGGACTGAGGACTCGGTAACCGGGAGTTAACCAACGCGCCGTCATATGCCATGGCATGGCTGCGCTTGTTCGAGGGAATAAGCCTTCCAGGTCGGCGTCCGACTCACGGGCGCCGTATCTCAGCGGGCGGCACGGGGCCGTCCGCCCGGGAGGCCCTTTGCGCAAGGACGACCGCGCGGTGAGCGCGGACGACACGGAGGGCCGGTGCCCGGCCCGCGCATGGGGGCCGCACACCGGCCCAGTTCCCTCCGTCGCTCCCCGACCTCATCCGAGGGGGTACGTCCTTCCGTGGTGACCAGCACGAAGCGCCAGCAAGGCCGGCGCACCTATGTTCTCGACACCAGCGTCCTGCTCGCCGACCCGAACGCGCTCGCGCGTTTCGACGAGCACGAAGTGGTGCTGCCGATCGTCGTAGTGACGGAGCTAGAGGCCAAGCGCCACCATCCCGAGCTCGGCTACTTCGCCCGGCAGGCCCTGCGCCTGCTCGACGACTTCCGCATCCGGTACGGACGCCTGGACGCGCCCATCCCGATCGGCAGCCTGGACGGGACGCTGCGCGTCGAGCTCAACCACTCCGACCCCGGCGTGCTCCCGGCCGGTTACCGCCTGGGCGACAACGACTCGCGGATCCTCGCCGTGGCCCGCAACCTCCAGGCCGAGGGATACGACGTCACCGTCGTCTCGAAGGACCTGCCGCTGCGGATCAAGGCGTCCTCCGTCGGCCTCCTCGCCGAGGAGTACCGCGCGGAGCTCGCCATCACGGACTCCTCCGGCTGGACCGGCATGTCCGAACTGACCCTCTCCGGTGAGCAGGTCGACCTCCTCTACGAGACGGAGACGCTGTACGTCCCCGAGGCGTCCGAGCTGCCCGTGCACACCGGCCTGACCATCCAGTCCGAGCGCGGCAAGGCGCTCGGCAGGGTCACGGCCGAGGGCACCGTCCGCCTGGTCCGGGGCGACCGCGAGGCCTTCGGCCTCAAGGGCCGCAGCGCCGAGCAGCGGGTCGCGCTCGACCTGCTCCTCGACCCGGACGTCGGCATCGTCTCGATGGGCGGCCGCGCGGGCACCGGCAAGTCCGCGCTCGCGCTCTGCGCGGGCCTGGAGGCCGTCCTGGAGCGGCGCCAGCACCAGAAGGTGATGGTCTTCCGGCCGCTGTACGCGGTGGGCGGGCAGGAGCTCGGCTATCTGCCCGGCACCGAGGCCGAGAAGATGGGGCCCTGGGCGCAGGCCGTCTTCGACACGCTCGGCTCGGTCGCGGGCAAGGAGGTCATCGAGGAGGTGTCGGCGCGGGGCATGCTGGAGGTCCTGCCGCTCACGCACATCCGGGGCCGCTCCCTCCACGACGCCTTCGTCATCGTGGACGAGGCCCAGTCCCTGGAGCGGAACGTCCTCCTGACGGTCCTGTCCCGGATCGGGGCGAACTCACGCGTCGTCCTCACCCACGACGTCGCCCAGCGCGACAACCTCCGGGTCGGGCGGTACGACGGGGTGGTCGCCGTCATCGAGAAGCTGAAGGGGCATCCGCTCTTCGCCCATGTGACGCTCACGCGCTCGGAGCGCTCGCAGATCGCGGCCCTGGTGACGGAGATGCTGGAGGACAGTCAGATCTGACCGTTTCGCCCGAAGCGCGAAAATCCCCCGTTCCGCGCGGAACGGGGGATTTTCGCGCTTCGCGGCTGAGGTGCGGTCAATTGCTCCTGGGGCGGCGGCGATTGGCCGCGACCGGAGGAGCGAGCGAGCCTAGTGGGGTCACGGGCCTCCGCGTCTGTGTTTCCGTAAAACTGCTGGGACAAACGGGATGTGAGCTTTCCCACGCAACTCGGAATTGCCTCCCGGCGTCTCGCTACGGCAGAGTCTGGGTCCTGTCAGGCCCCGCATACGGCACTCCTGTACCCCCAGCGGTACGGAACAACAGAACTTCATAGTGGTCGCCGTATGCCGCCCGAGCACCACGCGGCGCTCCCGTCAAGGGAGTTGTCCACCGGGCCCGCGCCTCCCGTGACCGAGCAGCAAGCGGAGGCCAGCGTCAGGGGCACGATTGCGTCCGCGAGGTCACCTATGCGGGCGATGCTGGAAGGAAACCGTGTGAGCCGGATTTCGGTCCGGGGATTCGCAGTGGCGTCGGCCACCGCGGTCACCACCGTCGGCGCCGTCGTGGGCGTTGCCTCGGGCAACACCCCGTCCTCGAACTCGAACGACCTCGAGGCGACGGCCAGCGACTCGACTCTCCTCGCAGACATCCCCGCCGGCGAGCAGGCCCAGGTGCAGACCACTTCGGTGGCGCAGCAGGCCGACGCCCAGGCGATGGCCGCCGACTCGGCCGCGAAGAAGTCCGCCGCCGAGGCCGCCCGCGTCCAGGCCGCCAAGAACGCCGTGGCCAAGCAGAAGGCCGCGAAGCAGGCGGAAGCGGACAAGAAGGCCGCCGCCAAGGAAGCCGCGGAGAAGAAGAAGCAGCAGGAGAAGGAGCGCCTGGAGAACAAGGCGAGCCGTTCCTCCTCGCGCGACGCCTCCGACTTCGCCCCGCAGAGCTCCTACACGGTGGCCCAGGTCCAGGCGATGGCCCGGCAGATGGTCCCCGCGGGCCAGTTCCAGTGCTTCAGCAACATCGTGAACCACGAGTCCACGTGGAACTACCGCGCCACCAACGCCTCCTCCGGCGCCTACGGCCTCGTCCAGGCGCTGCCCGGCTCCAAGATGTCCTCGGCGGGTGCCGACTGGCGCACCAACCCGGCCACGCAGATCAAGTGGGGCCTCAACTACATGAACGACCGCTACGGCAGCCCGTGCGGAGCCTGGAGCTTCTGGCAGGCGAACAACTGGTACTGAGCGATCACGCTCAACCTGGCGCAGCCCCTCATCGTCCTACGGTGGGGGGCTTCGCCATGTACGGTCGGTTCGAACGCCCCAGCGGGTACGACCGGGGCTTCCGGTGGGGAATGAGCGGGGGGAAGAGGACGGATCATGTCGCGAGTTCCAGGGTGGCGCCGACGCGTCGGCGCGGGCCTGACCAGGCTGGGTGAACGCCTGGACACGGGCCGCGCCCAGGGTGCCCCGGACACCCCCGAACCGGCGTCGGCCACGGCCGGACGGGACGAGCCGCCCGGCGCGTCCGCCCTGTCCGACGCGTCTCGTACGTCCGACGTATCCGCTGCGTCAGGCGTGCCCGTCGGTGGCGTGACCGCCGAGGGCTCCGCTCCCGAACCCGGCGAGGGCTCCGCTCCCGAACCCGCCGAGGACGTCACGCCCGACGGCGCGCACGCGCGCGCGGACGACTCCGCGCCCGCCGCGCGCCCCGCCCCCGTGGACACCGCCCCCACCGGGGAGCCCGCCCCGGCGGGCCCCAAGCTGTCGCTGCGCAAGCGGTACGCCGACATGGTGCGGCACGCCGCCGACGCCCGCGCCGACGCCGAGGGCCGGGACGAGGAGCCGGCCGACGCGGCCGCCGACCACGTGCCCGCGCCGCCCGCCTACGCCCCCGCCATCGCGGCGCGGCCCGACCCCGTGGCCGCCGTGCCGTGGGGCGTGCGGGTCGCCGCCGAGGCCGGGTGGCGGCTGCTCGTGCTCGCGGGCACGGTCTGGGTCCTGATGAAGGTCATCAGCGCGGTCCAGCTCGTCGTGTTCGCCTTCGTCGCCGCGCTGCTCATCACGGCGCTGCTCCAGCCGACCGTGGCCCGGCTCAGCAGGCTCGGCCTGCCGCGCGGGCTCGCCACGATGGTCACCGCCGTACTCGGCTTCGTGATCATGGGCCTGGTGGGCTGGTTCGTGGTCTGGCAGGTCATGGAGAACGTCGACACGCTCTCCAGCCAGATCCAGGACGGCATCGAGGACCTGCGCAAGTGGCTGCTCAACAGCCCCTTCCACGTCACCGAGGACCAGATCAACGACATCGCGAAGAGCCTGCGCGAGGCGGTGGGCGCGAACTCCGAGGAGATCACCTCCGCGAGCCTCGAAGGCGTCACCGTCATCATGGAGGCCCTGACCGGCATCCTCCTCGCGGTCTTCTCCACGCTCTTCCTGCTGTACGACGGCCCGCGCATCTGGAAGTGGTTCCTGCGGCTCGTGCCCGCCGCGGCCCGGCCCGGCGTCGCGGGGGCGGGGCCGCAGGCGTGGCGCACCCTCACCGCGTATGTGCGGGGCACGGTGATAGTGGCCCTCATCGACGCGGTCTTCATCGGGCTCGGGATCTACTTCCTGGGCGTGCCGATGGCGGTGCCGCTGGCCGTCTTCATCTTCCTGTTCGCGTTCATCCCGCTGGTGGGCGCGGTGATCTCGGGCGCGCTCGCGGTCGTCGTCGCGCTGGTCACGCAGGGCGTGTTCACGGCCGTGATGTCGCTCGTGGTGGTCCTCGCGGTGCAGCAGATCGAGGGGCACATCCTCCAGCCGTTCATCCTCGGCCGCGCGGTGCGGGTGCATCCGCTGGCCGTGGTGCTCTCGGTGGCCGCGGGCGGGATGGTGGCCGGGATCGGGGGAGCGGTGGTGGCCGTGCCGCTCGTCGCCGTGACGAACACGGTGGTCGGGCACTTGCGTGCCTACTCCCGGGAGGTGGCCCTGCGCCAGGCCGAAGCGGTGGCGGACCCGGCTCCCGCACCGGAGCGGGTGGCTTCCCCACCCACCCGCCCTTCCTCTGGCTGACGGCTGCGCCGCGTCGTCGGCTGTCTGCTGGTCCGTTGTGGCTGGTCGCGCAGTTCCCCGCGCCCCTACGGGGCCCTCCCGTACGGGGCCGGTCACGCCGAAGGGCCCCACTCGTGGGAAGCGAGTGGGGCCCTTCGGGATGTACAGGCAAGCGCGGCCGCTAGGCCAGGTGGGCCTCGGACTCCAGGGTGACGCCGACGGCCTGGATCACGGAGGCGATCTTGACGGCTTCCTGGATCGTCTCGCGGTCCACACCGGCCTTGCGCAGCACCTGCTCGTGCGAGTCGAGGCACATGCCGCAGCCGTTGATCGCGGAGACCGCGAGCGACCAGAGCTCGAAGTCGACCTTCTCCACGCCCGGGTTGCCGATGACGTTCATCCGCAGGCCCGCGCGCAGCGTCCCGTACTCCGGGTCGGAGAGCAGGTGGCGCGTGCGGTAGAAGACGTTGTTCATCGCCATGATGGCGGCCGCGGACTTGGCCGCGGTGTACGCCTCCGGCGAGAGGTTCGCCTTCGCCTCGGGCTCCAGCTCGCGCAGCACCTGCGCGGAGCGCGAGGCGATCGCGCAGGCGAGCACCGTGCCCCACAGCTGCTGCTTGGGCAGCTCGGAGTTGCCGATGACCGAGCCGAGGTTCAGCTTCAGGTCCTTGGCGTAGTCCGGGACGGCGGCCTTCAGCTCATCGAGGGCCATGCTCACTCACCGGCCAGGAGCGCGACCGGGTCCAGGGTGTCCTCGCCCTTGCTCCAGTTGCAGGGGCACAGCTCGTCCGTCTGGAGAGCGTCGAGGACCCGCAGGACCTCCTTGGGGTTACGGCCGACGGAACCGGCGGTCACCATCGTGAACTGGATCTCGTTGTTCTGGTCGACGATGAAGACGGCGCGCTGCGCGAAGCCGTCCTCGCCCTCGATGCCGAGCGCGCGCATGAGCTCGTGCTTGGAGTCGGCCAGCATCGGGAAGGGCAGGTCACGCAGGTCGTCGTGGTCCTTGCGCCAGGCGTGGTGCACGAACTCGGAGTCGCCGGAGAAGCCGAGGACCTGGGCGTCACGGTCGGCGAACTCGTCGTTCAGCTTGCCGAAGGCGGCGATCTCGGTCGGGCACACGAAGGTGAAGTCCTTGGGCCACGCGAAGACGATCTTCCACTTGCCCTCGTAGGTCTTGTGGTTGATCTGCTCGAACTCCTTGCCCTTCTCCAGCGAGACACAGGCAGTCAGGTCGAACTCGGGGAACTTGTCACCGACAGTGAGCACGCGCACTCCTTGCAGCGGAGGAAACCCCGGTCGAGGGCTTCCAAGGGGTTGGACTCCAATGATCGTGGCACAGGGTGCATTGATTAGGGAAATAGCTACACTGGGTCTCGTTGATTGGAGGTGGCTATCAGTGGCTGCCGTAAGTAGGGGCAAGCAGCCCAGCCTGGCGCAGCTGCGCGCCTTCGCCGCCGTCGCCGAGCACCTGCACTTCCGGGACGCCGCCGCGGCGATCGGGATGAGCCAGCCCGCGCTCTCCGGCGCCGTCTCCGCCCTGGAGGAGGCACTGGGTGTCCAGCTCCTGGAGCGGACCACCCGCAAGGTGCTGCTCTCCCCGGCCGGGGAGCGGCTCGCCGTGCGCGCCAAGGCCGTCCTCGGCGAGGTCGAGGCGCTCCTGGAGGAGGCGGACGCCGTGAAGGCGCCGTTCACGGGCGCGCTCCGGCTCGGCGTGATCCCGACCGTGGCGCCCTATCTGCTGCCGACGGTGCTCGCCCTCGTCCACGAGAGGTATCCGGACCTGGATCTCCAGGTGCACGAGGAGCAGACCTCGTCGCTCCTCGAAGGCCTGGCCGCGGGGCGCCTGGACCTGCTGCTCCTCGCGGTGCCGCTCGGGGTGCCCGGCGTCACCGAACTGCCCCTGTTCGACGAGGACTTCGTCCTGGTCACCCCGCTCGACCACTGGCTCGGCGGCCGCGAGGGGATCCCCCGCGAGGCGCTGCGGGAGCTGAACCTGCTGCTCCTCGACGAGGGCCACTGCCTGCGCGACCAGGCCCTGGACATCTGCCGCGAGGCGGGTCGCGCCGACGCCCCTGTCACCACGACCGCCGCGGGGCTCTCCACCCTGGTGCAGCTCGTGGCCGGTGGGCTCGGCGTGACGCTCCTGCCGCGGACCGCCGTGCGCGTCGAGACCAGCCGCAGCAGCCAGTTGCTCACCGGGTACTTCGCCGACCCCGCGCCCACCCGGCGCGTCGCCCTCGCGATGCGCTCGGGCGCGGCCCGCGCCGCGGAGTACGCGGAACTGGCCGAAGCACTGCGGGGGGCCTTGCGGCCGCTGCCCGTGCGGGTGCTCTAAGCGCTTCGCTGGAATGGCCGCGATGGGCTGTCGATCGCCTGCGGGGCCGTCGTGGCTGGTCGCGCAGTTCCCCGCGCCCCTTCGGGGCGCTGCCGCACGCGCTGGGGGCGGGAGTTCATGAACTCCCGCCCCCAGCGCCGCACTCGCGTCACTCCGTGCGCAAGCCGTCCGGCCGCATCATCCGCCACAGCGGCGGCAGGCTCAGGGCCGTCACGACGGCCACCAGGACCGCGCCCGCGCCCGCCAGCGGGATGAACACCAGCCAGTCCGTGACCTGCTTGGCGATCATGCGGCACATCACGGTACCGAGGGCCAGGCCGCCGACGACGGCGAGGCCGAGGCCGAGGGCCACGGGGATGGCGGTCTGCCACAGGACCGACCAGCCCATCGAGGCGCGCCGGGTGCCGAAGGCGGTCAGGGCCGCGAGGAGGCGCTTGCGCTCCCGCAGTTGCTCCAGCATCGACACCAGCATGGACGCGGCGATCAGCATCATCGTGGCGATGGCCCCGGCCTGCAGGCCCTTCTGGACGGACGCGTACTGCTTGTCGCGGTCCATCATCTCGATGGTCCCCACGCGCACCAGCGGATCCATGCGGGCCGCGGCGTTGCGCACGTACTCCTCGGCGTCCGGCACGCTCCGGTCGATCTGGACCATGGCGTTGGTCGAGGCGTCGGCCATGCGGTCCACGTCGAGGGCGCGCGGCGTCGCGAAGACGCCGTAGTACTTGTCGCCCACCGGGTCGGGTCTGGCCTCCACGGTGCGCGTCGACTTCGGCAGCGTCCACGGGGAGCTCTTGCCGCGCGGCTCGCCGTCGTAGTCGTTCCAGGCGCCGGAGTTGAGGTCAATCTTCCTGCCGGGGGCGGCCACCAAGTCGACCTGCGTGTTCCCCTGCTGGCCCCCGGCGTGGACGATGAACGTGTCCCCGTTCGCGCAGGACTTGACGTGGGCCAGTTCGCGCAGCGTCTCGCAGGTGCCGACGCGCAGCTCCGCGGTGGGCCGGAAGCCGTCGGACTCCTGGCCCTTCGGCAGCTTTCCGGGCCTGACGACGTACGACGAGACGCTGCCCATGACGTTCTTGACGCCCTTGGTGGCGCGGAAGTCGTCGATCATGCGCTGGGCGAGCGCGCCGCTGGCCTGCGGTGAGACCACGCTGAGCTGGGCGCGGCGCGGGTCGTTGTCCGTGACGGTGTTGAAGTCGTCGTGCATGGACGCGAAGAGCATCTGCAGGGCGACCGCGCCCGCCACCGCGACCGTGATGCCGCTGACCGCGCGGGCCGCCGTACCGCTGCTCAACTGCAGTCGGCGGGTGGCCAGCTGCCAGGGCACGGGCCCGCCGCGCAGCTTGGCCACGGCGGCCTCGACGAGCCAGGGCAGCAGCGTGGCGAGACCCACCAGGGCGAGGGTCGCGCCGACGGCGATGACGTAGACGTGCACGTCGGCCGTGGTGGACTCGCTGGAGATGCGTTCCTGGCCGAGCAGGATCCCAAGGCCAAGGACCGGGAGCAGCAGCCGCCACCACAGGCGGCGCTTGCGCGGCGCCGAGCTGCGCACGACGCCCAGCGGCTCGATGGCGACCGAGCGCAGCGACACCAGGGTGACGAGCACCGCGGAGACGGGCACGGCCACGAGGATCAGCGCGGTGAGCCCCGGCAGCGGCACCATGTCGGAGGGGAAGGCGCTGACCTTCCAGATGTCGACCATGCCGACGAGCTGCCGGGCGAGCAGGAAGAACACGGCGCCCGCGACGAGCCCGAGCAGCGCCCCGCACAGGGCTTCGCCCGCCGCGATCCGCCGCACCGCACGGCGGTCGGCGCCGACCAGGCGCAGCGCGGCGAGCCGCTGGTCGCGGCGCTCACCGCCGAAGCGGACGGCGGTGCCGATGAAGATGAGCACCGGGGTGAGCAGCACCACGCAGATCAGGACGATGAGGACGACCAGGAGCGGGTCGAGGGGCTCGGCGGGTTCCTTGTAGCCGAAGGACGGTGTGCGGTAGGCGCCGTCGGCCTTGGTCAGGGTGTCGGAGCCGAGGTAGTAGTACAGCTCCTTGGGGTGCATCAGACCCGCGTCGCCGATGGTGCCCACCTGGCGGTACTGGCTGAAGCGCTCCTTGAGGAGCTTGCCGCCGGAGCCGTTCATCAGGTCCCGCAGGGCGGGCGAGACGACCATTTCGCCCGCCTTGGGCAGGGCGTCGAGGCCCGGCGGGAGCACCGGGTGGGAGCCGTCCGCGCGCAGCATGCGCCCGGCGATCTCGGAGTTGCGGAAGTCCGTACTGATGTTGATGGACAGGACCGTCGTGTCGCCGGGCTTGACCTGCTTGCCGTCCATCTCGGTGAGCGGGGTGCGCGCCGTGGAGCGGGCGTCGCGCTTGTTCAGCATGTCCGGCACGGACGCGGCGCCGAGCAGCAGTGCCACGCCGAGGCCCACGCCGACGGCGGTGAGGATCGTGCGGGTCCAGCCCTGGCGGCCGCCGCCGATCGCGAAGCGCAGGCCTAGGGCCAGGTCGCGGACCCAGGCGCGGGCGCCGGTGGGGCCGGGGTGCGGGGCGGCGGGGGTCTCGGCCACGGACGGTTTGGTCCGCGTCGTACTCATACGAGGCGCTCCATGTCCCGGGACTTGCCGTCGCGGACGACGATCTCGCGGTCGGAGTACGCGGCGACGCGGGTCTCGTGCGTGACCAGGACGACGGCGGCGTTGGTGGACCGGGCGGCGTCGGTGAGCAGCTCCATCACGCGCTCGCCGTTGAGCGAGTCGAGCGCGCCCGTGGGCTCGTCGGCGAAGATCACGCGCGGGCTGGTGGCGAGCGCGCGGGCCACGGCGACGCGCTGGCCCTGGCCCCCGGAGACCTCGCCGGGCCGCTTGGCGCGCACGTCGTCGACCTCCAGGCGCTCCATCCAGGTCAGGGCGGTGCGCTCGGCGTCCTTGCGCTTCGCGCCGTTGAGCCGCAGCGGAAGCGCCACGTTCTCGACGCAGGTCAGCTCCGGCACGAGCTGCCCGAACTGGAAGACGAAGCCGAACTCGCTGCGCCGCAGCGCGCTCAGTGCCGTGTCCGTCATCGACGTCAATGAGTGGCCGTGGTACGAGATTTCGCCCGCGTCGGGACGCACGATTCCGGCGAGGCAGTGCAGCAGCGTGGACTTGCCGGAGCCGGAGGGGCCCATGACGGCGACGACCTCGCCGGGATGTATGGAGAACGCGGCGTCGTCGAGCGCGGTCGTGGGCCCGTAGGCCTTGCGCAGCCCGTGGGCGGTGAGCAGGGAACCGGCGGGGGTCATGCGGGGAGCACCTCCTTGGCGAGCCTGCCGAGGCGCGCACTTGTCAGTTCGAGCCAGCGCAGGTCGGCTTCGAGGTGGAACAGGGCGTGGTCGCAGATCAGCTGGTCGGCGAGGTCGCCCTTGCGCTTGCGGTCGGTGAGGATGCGCATCATGCGCAGGTGCTCGGACCGCTGGGTGTCGAGGATGTCGGCGGCGTCCCGGTGCGTGAGCAGGGCGAGGACGACCTTGGTGTACAGCGTCGACTGGAGGTACGGCTCCGGCTTCTCCGGCGTCGCGAGCCACCGCTGGACATCGGTGATGCCCGCCTCGGTGATGGCGTAGCGCTTGCGCTCGGGGCCGTCGCCCGCCTCTATGCCGTCGACCTCGACGAGGCCGTTCTTCAGCAGGCGCGACATGGTCGAGTAGACCTGGCCGTAGTGCAGCGGCTTGTCGTGCCCGAACTTCTCGTCGAAGGCGCGCTTGAGGTCGTAGCCGTGGCGCGGGCCGGACTCAAGGAGGCCGAGGAGGGTGTGACCGATGGACATGCGGAGCACTATACACACCACGTATACGTGGTGTGTATACGTGGTGTGTGTAGCCGGGGCGGGGGCCGCTCGGGGTCGGTGGGTGTGACCACCCCGGCAGAAAAGGCAGGCAACCGTCCGCGCTTCCGAGGAGTCGATTCCGGTGGAGTGGCAAGGGTTCCCTTGGCGCGGGTGCTCATTGTCACGTCCGGAAAAGACCGGATTGGGCGCCTTTTGTCCTCGGGTGCGGTGTTAGCTTCGTGAGCTGACCTGACCCGTGCGTGCGGTACGAGACGTACGCGGCGTACGAGCGGCACGAGACGGATACGACGAAGAAGCGGAGCGACGACAGTCATGGGCCGAGCGGAAGAGCGAAAAGCGCGGCAGCGCGATGCGCGCCGGGCAGCGCGCGGCCGCCCGCCCGGCGGCGCCCCGGCCCCCGGCACGCCCGCCGACGCCGGTTCCAGCCCCGCCGAGGGCGCACCGGCGGGCACCGGGCCCGGCTCGGGCTCCGGCGACTCCGGCGGCGCCACCCCGGCGCGGCGCACGCGCGGCGGCAAGGCCAAGCCCAAGCGCACCGGCATCCGCCGCTTCTTCACCTGGAAGAAGCTCGTGGGCTACGTCTTCGGCTTCGTCCTGCTCGGCATGCTCGGCTTCGTCGTGCTCTACCTGGTGGTGGACATACCCAAGGGCAACGCCCTGGCGAAGAAGCAGAGCAACATCATCAAGTACAGCGACGGCGAGGTCCTGTACCGCGACGGCGAGGTCAACCGCGAGATCGTCGACCTCGACAAGATCCCCAAGAAGGTGCAGCGCACCTTCGTCGCCGCCGAGAACAAGTCCTTCTACAACGACACGGGCATCGACTTCAAGGGCACCGCCCGCGGCGTGATCAACACGCTCTCCGGCAAGGGCAAGCAGGGCGGCTCGACGATCACCCAGCAGTACGTCAAGAACTACTACCTGTCGCAGGAACAGACCGTCACGCGCAAGCTCAAAGAGCTGGTCATCTCGCTGAAGGTGGACCGCGAGAAGAGCAAGGACGACATCCTCGCGGGCTACATCAACACCAGCTACTACGGTCGCGGCGCGTACGGCATCCAGGCCGCCGCCCAGGCCTACTACGGCGTCGACGCCGCGCGGCTGAACGTCTCGCAGGGCGCCTACCTCGCGGCCCTGCTCCAGGCGCCGAGCTCCTACGACTGGGCCACCGCGACGCCCACCGCCAAGAAGCTGGTCAAGGAGCGCTGGAACTACGTCCTGGACAACATGGTCGAGGAGGGCTGGCTCGACTCCGGCGAGCGCGTCGGCCTGAAGTTCCCCTACCCGCACGCGCCGAAGGTCGCGCCCGGCATGAAGGGGCAGACCGGCTATCTGGTGCAGTTCGCCAACGAGATCGTCCAGCGGCAGCTGGTGGAGCAGGGCTACACCAAGTCCGAGGCCGAGGCGCAGCTCAAGGCCGGCGGCTACACCATCACGCTGAACATCGACCGCAAGAAGCAGCGCGCCCTGGAGAAGGCCGTCGAGCGCAGGCTCGACGACCGCCTCGACCCGAAGAAGAGCAAGGCCGACGCGCGCGTGCAGGCGGGCGCGGTGTCCGTGAACCCGAAGACCGGCGCGATCGTCGCGATGTACGGCGGCCGCGACTATCTGAAGCACTTCAGGAACAACGCGACCCGCACCGACTACCAGCCCGCCTCCACCTTCAAGCCGCTGATACTCGCCGCCGCCCTGGAGAAGGGCGCCACCACCCAGGACGGCAAGCCGATCACGGCGAACACGATCTACAGCGGCCGCAGCGAGCGCCCCGTCAAGGGCAGCGACATCGCCTTCGCGCCGCCGAACGAGGACGACCAGTCGTACGGCCCCATCACCGTGCAGACCGCGATGAACAAGTCCGTCAACTCCGTGTTCGCGCAGATGGGCGTGGACGTGAAGATGGACAAGGTCCTGGAGGTCGCGGGCAAGCTCGGCATGAGCACCAAGGGCCTGCCCGCCGTGCCCGCGCAGACGCTCGGCACGATGGGCGCGAGCCCCCTGGAGATGGCCGGGGCGTACGCGACGCTCGACAACCACGGCAAGCTGGTCACCCCGCGGCTCGTGAAGTCCGTCGAGCACCGGGACCGGACCGTCGACCTGCCGGACGCGATCGGCGACCAGGTCATCAGCCGGGGCGCGGCCGACTCGGTGACGTCGGTGCTCACCGGCGTGGTCGACGACGGCACCGCCCGCACGTCCGTGCGGGACGCGCCCACCCGCAAGGGCCAGCAGGTCGCGGGCAAGACCGGTACGTCCGACGACAACAAGTCGGCCTGGTTCGTGGGCTACACGCCGAAGCTGGTCACCTCGGTCGGCCTGTTCGGCGAGCAGCCCAAGGACGACGGCGAGGTCAAGCGGGGCACCCAGGTGTCCATGCGCGGCGCGGGCGGCAAGCCCCGCGTCGACGGCGGCAGCTTCCCGGCCGAGATATGGGCGGCGTACACCTTCGAGGCGACCGGCTCGCGCACCAAGTTCAAGCTGGACACCGACATGGGTGCCGCCGTCGCGCCGCCGCCCGACCCGACCACGCGGGCCCCGCAGACCCCGGCGACACGGCCCAGCGAGCCGGACGAGAAGGACAAGCCGAGCACCAAGCCGCCGTCGACGAAGCCCCCGACGACCGAGCCGCCGTCGACGAAGCCGCCGACGACCCCGCCGCCCACGGACCCGACGACGAAGCCGCCGACGACCCCGCCGACGACGCCGACGTCGCCCACCTTCGGGATCCCGGACGACCCGGACGACCGGCGGGCCGACAGATCGTCGCGCTCGGACGAATAGCGGCGGAGACGGAAGCAGACACGGAAGGTGCCCGGAACCACACGGTTCCGGGCACCTTCCGCATCCGGGTCAGCTCGCTCCCGCGCCGTTGACCCGCGCCGCGACCTTGTCGCCGAGGTCCTTGTCCACGCTGCGCCAGTAGCGCAGCGCCCGGTCGAGGACCGGCCGGGAGACGCCGTCGAGCAGATGCCCGCTGATGTTCGCCACCAGGCGCTCGCGCGCCGCGTCGTCGAGCACCTCGCGCACCATCGTGCCCGGCTGCCCGAAGTCGTCGTCCTCGCGGTGCGGCTTGTACGCCTCGCGCACCATCTCGCCCGCGGTCCGCCAGCCCGCCGGGTCGACGGCCTCCTGGACGGGGGCGGCCGGGCCGCCGTACGAGTTGGGCGCGTACGGGCGCGCGACGTTCGCCGGCTCGTAGCGCATCGGGCCGTCCTTCGCGTACGAGCGGACGCCGGAGCGCGGGCGGTTCGGCGGCAGCTGCTGGTAGTTGGGCCCGATGCGGTAGCGGTGCGTGTCCGGATACGAGAACAGGCGGCCGAGCAGCATCTTGTCCGGGGAGGGGCCGATGCCCGGCACCATGCTGGACGGCTCGAACGCGGCCTGCTCGATGTGGACGAAGTAGTCCTCGGGGTTCTCGTTCAGGGTCATCCGGCCGACCTCGATGAGCGGGTAGTCGCCGTGCGGCCACACCTTCGTCAGGTCGAACGGGTTGAAGCGGTAGTCCGGCGCGTCGTCGAACGGCATGACCTGGACCTTGAGCGTCCAGCTCGGATGGTCTCCCCGCCGAATCGACTCGAACAGATCCCGGCGGTGCAGGTCGCCGTCCTTGCCCGCGAGGTCGTCCGCCTCGTCCTGGGTGAGGAAGTCGATGCCCTGGTCGGTCTTGAAGTGGTACTTCACCCAGAACTTCTCGCCGCCGCCGTTGATCCACATATAGGTGTGCGACGAGTAGCCGTTCATGTGGCGGTACGTCTTCGGGATGCCGCGGTCGCCCATGAGCCAGGTGACCATGTGCGCGGACTCCGGCGACAGGGTCCAGAAGTCCCACTGCATGTCGTGGTCGCGCACCGCGCTGTCGAGGGTGCGCTTCTGCGAGCGGATGAAGTCCTGGAACTTCTGCGGGTCGCGCACGAAGAACACGGGGGTGTTGTTGCCCACCAGGTCGTAGTTGCCGTGCTCCGTGTAGAACTTCAGCGCGAAGCCGCGCGGGTCGCGCCAGGTGTCGGGGGAGCCCTGCTCGCCCGCCACGGTGGAGAAGCGGGCCAGCATCTGCGTGCGCTTGCCCGGCTGGAAAAGATCGGCCTTGGTGAACTGGCTGACGTCGTTGGTGACCTCGAACGTCCCGTACGCGCCCGAGCCCTTGGCGTGCACCACGCGCTCGGGCACCCGTTCGCGGTTGAACTGGGCCATCTTCTCGATCAGATAGTGATCCTGGAGCAGGATCGGGCCGTTCGCGTCGACGGTCAGCGAGTGCTCGTCGCTCTCGACCGGAATGCCTGCGTTGTCGGTGGTGGGGGGAACCTTGCGGGGCGCCTCGCTCACGAGCGTCCTCCCGTCGCGAAGGGGGGTCAGGTCGCTTCGGTCACCACGCCAGTCAACGACGCCGACAAGGCGTCGGCAACTTTTTGGCCGGACCGGGCAGGGCAGGGCAGGGCCGAGCCCGGGGCCGGACCTGGCGGCGACCGGGTCCGGGTTCCCGCTCAGGCCCGGCTCATGTCTGGTTCAGCTCGAACCAGACCACCTTTCCCGTGCTCAGCCGCGTGGCACCCCAGCGCCGCGCCAGCTTGTTGACCAGGTACAGGCCCCGGCCGCCCTCGTCCGTGGCGCGCGCCTGCCGCAGCCGGGGCAGCTGCGGCACGTCGTCGCCGACCTCGCAGCGCAGGACGTCGGTCCGCAGCAGCCGCAGCGTGATCGGGCGCGTGGCGTACCGCACGGCGTTCGTGACGACCTCGCTGACGAGCAGCTCCACCGCGTCGTTCAGGTCGGTCAGGCCCCAGCGCTCCAGGGCGCTGCGGGCGAGCCTGCGCGCGCGCGACGGCGTGGCGTCCTCCGGTTCCAGGAACCAGTACGCCACGTCGCTGGGCGCGATCCCGTCGAAGCGGGCGGCGAGCAGCGCGATGTCGTCGTCGCGGTCGCCGGGCCCGAGCATGTCGAGCACCTCGTCGCAGAGCGCCTCCAGGGGCGGCGGGTGGTCGGGCCCGGTCAGCTGGGCCGTGGCGGCGAGCCGCTCGCGCAGCTGCTCTATGCCGGTCCACACGTCGCGCAGGCGGGACTCGACGAGCCCGTCCGTGTACAGGAGCAGCGTGGCGCCCGCCGGGGCGTCCAGCTCGACGGCCTCGAAGTCCACGCCGCCGACGCCGATGGGCGCGCCCGGGGGCACGCGAAGGACCTCCGCGCGCCCGCCCAGATGCAGCAGGACGGGCGGCGGGTGGCCCGCGTTGGCGATGGTGATGCGGTGCGAGACCGGGTCGTACACCGCGTACAGGCAGGTCGCCATGCGGTCCGAGCCGAGCCGCTGGGCCTGCTCGTCCAGGTGGTGCAGGACCTCCTGCGGCGGCAGGTCGAGCCCGGCGAGGGTCTGCGCGGTGGTGCGCAGCTGGCCCATGATCGCGGCGGACGTCATCGAGTGCCCCATGACGTCGCCGACGACGAGCGCCACGCGGCTGCCGGGCAGCGGGATCGCGTCGTACCAGTCGCCGCCGACGCGGGCGGTCTCGGCGGCCGGGAGGTAGCGCGAGGCCAGCCGCACGCCGGTGGCGCGCGGCAGGGTCTCGGGCAGCATCGTGCGCTGCAACTCGTCCGCGATGTACGCCTCGCGGCCGTACAGGACCGCCTTGTCGATGCCCAGGGCGCTGTGCGTGGCCAGCTGGGCGGCCACGAGCAGGTCGTCGGCCTCGAAGGCGTGCCGGTCCGGGCGGCGCAGGAACACCGCGGCGCCGATGACCCGCCGCCGCCCCCGCAGCGGCGCCAGGATGGCCCGCTGCCCGCTGGGGGCCGAGCGGCCCTCGCCGAGGAGCTGCGGCAGCGCGCCGAGCGCCGTGGGGGAGTCCGCGAACACCGGCCGCACCCCGCGCAGCACGTGGTCGAGCGCGCTCTCGCTGACGACCTCGCACAGCTCAGCGGCGGTCGCCAGATCGGACTGGACCTGGAGCGCGGGCAGCGTGCCGCCGTCGGTGTCGTGGTCCTCCGGGATGCGGTCGGTGCGGCGCAGGCGCAGCAGCAGCGGCCCGACCGGGCGCTCGTCGCCCACCGGCAGCGGGTCGCGCAGATAGACCAGGATCGCGTCCGAGAACGTCGGGACCGTGGCCCGGCACAGACCCATCACGATCTCGTCGAGGTCGATGCCGCGGGCGATGCGCCGGGTCGCCGCGCCCACGAAGCGCAGCCGGTCGCCGTCGCGCCGCATCGCGGCCGGGCCCGGCGGGCGCGGCAGCCCGGTGCGGCGCTCGGTGCCCCCCGGCGGGCCGCCGGGCGCGGCGGGCGCGAGTTCGGTGGCGGGGCGGGACTCGCCCGCGCCGGTGTGCGGCTGGCCGGGAACGCCCTCGGGGGCGGGCCGGGGCCGGTGGCCGCCGGGGCCGAACGCGCCCGCCGTCGACTGGGCGTGCTCGCTGCCCGCGTCCTGCTCACCCGTACGTGCCTGCGCGGGCATGGCGTTCACCCCCGCGGAGCCGCGCACCTCCGGCTCCGGGGTACGCAGCAGCGCCCCGCGGGGATCCGCGGGGGCGGGGGGCCGGGCCACTGGTGCCTTGCGGCCCTCGTAGGGGCTGAGGTGCTCCGTCACGCGTTTTGAATCCGTCCGTCCGGGGCTGCGCGCCGCGCGCGCCGTCCAAGCGTTGCTCAGCCGCGCCGGCAGTGCAGGAATAACTGGTGCTCAGGTGGTGCGTCGGTGCTCGCCGGGGCGTACGCGTACGACTCCTCGTGGGCGATGTCGAAACCGGCGTCCCGCACGACCTGCCGCAGTTCGTCCCGCAGGTAACCGGATACCCGGATTACGTGCCCCAGGAACGGAATCGCCGCGTCGTCCAGGTCGGCCTCGACCATGGACAGCGCGAGCAGACCACCGGGCCTGAGCAAGGACCGCAGCAGCCGAAGAGCAGACGGTATCTCCTCCCGGGGCAGCATCAACAGCGCGAAGAAACAGGCAATCCCGTCGAACTGCCCCACAGCACCCGGTCCTTCGCCGTCGATCCGCAGGTCGGCGAGGTCCAGGCGGCGGAACTCGGCCGCGGGCGAGGGTACATTCCCGCGCGCGAGGTCCAGCATTCCGGCTGACAGGTCGACACCGAGCACGGTGTGCCCCGCGTCGGTGAGCTGACGGGCCGTGGGCAGCCCGGTGCCGCAGCCCACGTCCAAGACCCTGGACCCGGGAGGAAGTTCGGCGACCAGCCGCTTTCCGGCCGCGAGCTGCCCCTCCTTGTGCGGGAACGCGACGTCGTACGCCGCGCCGATGGCGTCGAACGCCGCGGCCTGGCCCGTGCGGTCGCGGCCGCCACGCGCTCCGTATTCCTCGCTCACGTTCAGCCGCTCCTCGATGACATCCTGTCAGGCCGCGCGGGGGCACCAAGAGTTGCTGCTGTGCGCCCTTGCGGAGGACGATCCTACGTTTGAACCACGGGGGCGCATCAAGGGTCTCATGACGAGGCATGCGCGGGCGTGCGGTCCCAGTCACCCGGCAGGGCGGGAACGCGCCAGGCCGCGTCCGGCCGCCACCGCTCCCAGCCGTCCGCGAAGGGCGGGCCCCACGCCTCGATCGCCGCCACGGCCTCGCGGCCCGCCCGGCGGACCGCCGCCGCCCGCCCGTCGTCCATCAGGCCCGCGCGCCGGGCCTGCTCGAACTCGTCCTCGTCGTGCCAGCGCCAGGTGCGGTCCGGGAGCACGGAGAGGTCGAGGAAGTGGTCCTCGGAGTCCACGCCGCCGGACCAGCGGGTACGGGGCTCCTCCAGGTTCACGTACCAGTTCTTGAACCGCCAGCCCGGCTCCCAGAACAGCCACACCGACCAGGGCTCGTCCGGCCGGGCCAGCTTCAGGACGCCGGTGCCGAACCAGTGGCCGCGGCGGGTCGTGCGCGGCTTGGTGTACCGGGTGGCCAGGGGCTCCTCGTGCACGGCGGTGCCGTCGGCGAGCACGGGCCGCACGCACTCCGTGCCCGGCGCCAGCCAGACGGCCAGCAGGTCCTCGCTGTCCTCCACGACGGTGACGGGCCGACAGATGTGGATCCCGTCACCGCCGTTGGCGCGGTAGCGCCACAGGATGGGGGTCCCCGGGGCCCAGTGCCGGGTGCTCGCCCGAGCCGTGCTTCCGTCGCGGTGGTCTGTCATGAACAGATACTAGGACCCACCGCGCCGCCCCTGCCGGGGGCTCCGGGTTTCGAGGCGCGGAGCGCCGATGAAGCGGGGCGCGCCTACGGGTGGGTCATGCGCAGGACGTCCAGGGCCTCGTCCAGCTGCTCCAGGGTGAGGTCGCCGCGGTCGACGTAGCCGGAGTCGAGGACGACCTCGCGAATGGTCCGCCGCTCGGCAAGCGCCCGCTTCGCCACCTTCGCCGCCTCCTCGTACCCGATGTACTTGTTCAGCGGAGTGACCACGGACGGCGAGGACTCGGCGTACTCCCGCGCCCGCTCCCGGTGCGCGACCACCCCGTCGACCGTCCGGTCGGCGAGCAGCCGCGACGCGTTGGCGAGCAGCCGCACGGACTCGAGGACGTTCTTCGCGATGACGGGCAGCATCACGTTCAGCTCGAAGTTGCCCGCGGCCCCGGCGGCGGCCACGGTCGCGTCGTTCCCCGTCACCTGCGCGGCCACCATCAGGACGGCCTCGGGGATCACGGGGTTGACCTTGCCGGGCATGATCGAGGAGCCGGGCTGGAGGTCGGGCAGGCTGATCTCGGCGAGCCCGGTGCGCGGCCCGGACGCCATCCACCGCAGGTCGTTCGAGATCTTCGTGAGGCCGACGGCGATGGTGCGCAGCTGCCCGCTGGTCTCGACGACGCCGTCGCGCGCGCCCTGCGCCTCGAAGTGGTCGCGGGCCTCGGTGAGCGGCAGCCCCGTGGACCGCGCGACCTCGGCGATGACGGCGGCGGAGAAGCCGGGCGGGGTGTTGATGCCGGTGCCCACGGCGGTGCCGCCGAGCGGCAGTTCGGCCAGGCGCGGCAGGGAGGACCGCAGCCGCTCGACGCCGTAGCGCACCTGCGCCGCGTACCCGCCGAATTCCTGCCCAAGAGTGACGGGCGTGGCGTCCATCAGATGCGTACGCCCGGACTTGACGACGTCGGCGAACTCCGCGGCCTTGCGCTCCAGGGCGGCGGCCAGGTGCTCCAGGGCCGGGATCAGCTCGCCGGTGACGGCGGCCGTGGCGGCGATGTGGATCGAGGAGGGGAAGACGTCGTTGGACGACTGCGAGGCGTTGACGTGGTCGTTCGGGTGCACGTCGCGGCCGAGCCGCTCGGTGGCGAGCGTGGCGAGGACCTCGTTCGTGTTCATGTTGGACGAGGTGCCGGAGCCGGTCTGGAAGACGTCGACGGGGAAGTGGTCGTCCCAGCGGCCCTCGGCGACCTCGCGGGCCGCCTCCACGATGGCGTCGGCGACGTCCTCGTCGAGCACGCCGAGCCGCGCGTTGACCTTCGCCGCCGCCGCCTTGATCTCGGCGAGCGCGGCGATGTGCGCCCGCTCGATGCGCTGTCCGGAGATCGGGAAGTTCTCCACGGCGCGCTGGGTCTGGGCGCGCCACTTGGCGCCCGCGGGGACCCGTACCTCGCCCATGGAGTCGTGCTCGATCCGGTACTCGCCGCTGCCGTTGCTGTCCGCGCCGCCGCTCATGCTCCGACTGTCCTTCCGTTCCGTATCGCCCGCAAGTGCCGCAAAGGCCGGGCAACTGCCTCGGAAAGGTGAGCCCTTGTCTTGTTCGGAGTATTCCCAAGACTCCTACCCACCAGTAAAAACCCTGGGTAACACCAATCCGGGGAGGCGCAATGAAGCGCACGACACGCGTCGGACACGGCGGCGCGGGCCGCCTGCGAGCCACGGTCACCGCCGCCACGGCCCTGGCGGCCCTGCTCGGCGGCGCTCTGGCGGCCGCACCCGCCCAGGCCGCGCCCGCGCGGCCGCAGGGCCCGGCAGGGGCGGCCGTGCCGCTGCCGCAGGACCTGGAGAAGATCCGCGCGGCCGAGGCCACCAAGCTCTACGGAGACGCGGCCGAGCGCCCGCTCGCCGAGCGCAAGACCGGCCTGATCTCGCTCGGGGACAGCGAGATCAGCGGCGAGGGAATCGGCCGCTACGAGCCGGGCACGGACGGCCCGGACAACTGGTGCCACCGCTCGCCGGACGCCGCCATCCACCGCACGGGCATCCCCGCCGACGTCACGTACAACGTCGCCTGCTCGGGGGCGACGACCGCGAACGTCCGCATCGGGGGCCAGCAGCAGTACGCCGACGAGCTGGTGCAGAGCGACAACCTCGCCATCAAGGCCCGCAACACCAGGATCAAGGCGATCATGCTGGTCATCGGCGCGAACGACGACCTCCAGTTCGCGCCCGTCATGACCGACTGCGTGACCCGCTACCTCACGCTCCAGGGCCCGTGCGCGCCCAAGTACGCGGGCGGCTGGCAGGCCCGCGTCGACGCGCTCGTGCCCAAGGTCGAGCAGACGGTCCGCGACCTGCGCACCGTCATGAGCCAGGCCGGGTACTCCGGCAGCGACTACAAGCTGGTCGTCATGGGCTATCCGAGCCCGATCGGCCCCGACTTCCGCGACAACCCGAACTTCCCGGGCAAGCTGGCCTGCGGCGGCCTCGGCTACGACTCCGACACCCAGTGGGGCCGCAACGAGGCCGTGCCCGCCTTCGAACGCGGCATGCGCCGGGCCGCGCGGAGCGCCGGGGCCACCTACCTCGACAACTCCCGCCTCTTCCACGGCCACGAGGTCTGCACGGAGGACACCTGGGCGCGGGGCCTGTACGTCGAGCTGTCCAACCCCGTCCCGCCGGACTCCAACTCGGTGCGCCAGTCCTTCCACCCCAATGCCCGGGGCCACGCCGCCTTCGCGTCCTGCCTGACCCAGCTGTACGACTCCGGCTGGGAGGAGGGCGGCTGCGCCGACCCGGCCAGCACGGGCAGCGCCAAGCTCCACAAGGGCGGCTGGGACGACGCGTTCGAGCCGCTGAAGAACGAGGGCACCGGCACCTGCCTCGACGCCGACGCCTCCAGCAGCCGCAACGGCACCAAGGTCCAGGGCTGGGACTGCACCGGCAACCGCAACCAGACCTGGTGGTACGACGCCGAACAGCAGGCCCTGCGCACCGGCCTGACGCACGACCGCTGCGTGGACGTGCCCGAGGGCGCCTACGAGGAGGGTGCCGCCGTCACCCTCTGGAACTGCCACGGCGGCACCAACCAGGACTTCGTGCGCCAGTCGGGCACCCTGCGCCCCGCCGGGGCGACCGGACTCTGCCTGACCCTCGCGGGCGCCAAGGAGCCGCTGCGGCTCCAGAAGTGCACAGGGACTGCGAGCCAGCGGTTCGCGTAGCGGCTGCGGCTTCGCCGTGGCTGGTCGCGCCCACGCGGCGGAGCCGCATGTCGATACGGCCCCGCGCCCCTTTGGGGCGCGCTACGCCAGGCCCGGGCCCCGGACCGGGATCGACGTGAACGTCGGCTCGGGGGCCGGGTTCTGGAAGAAGTCGTTGCCCTTGTCGTCGACGACGACGAACGCCGGGAAGTCCTCCACCTCGATCTTCCAGACGGCCTCCATGCCGAGCTCCTCGTACTCGACGACCTCGACCTTCTTGATGCAGTCCTGCGCGAGCCGCGCCGCGGGCCCGCCGATCGAGCCCAGGTAGAAGCCGCCGTGCGCGGCGCAGGCGTCGGTGACCTGCTGCGAGCGGTTGCCCTTGGCCAGCATGACCTTCGAGCCGCCCGCCGCCTGGAACTGCTCGACGTAGGAATCCATGCGCCCGGCCGTGGTCGGCCCGAAGGAGCCGGAGGCGTAGCCCTCGGGGGTCTTCGCCGGACCCGCGTAGTACACCGGGTGGTCCTTCAGGTACTGCGGCATCTCCTCGCCCGCGTCGAGCCGCTCCTTGATCTTGGCGTGCGCGATGTCGCGGGCCACGACCAGCGGGCCGGTCAGCGAGAGCCGGGTCTTGACCGGGTACTTGGTGAGCTCGGCGAGGATGTCGTCCATGGGCTGGTTCAGGTCGATCTTCACGACCTCGCCCTCGTCGGCCAGGTGCTCGTCCGTCGTCTCCGGCAGGAACCGCGCCGGGTCCGTCTCCAGCTGCTCCAGGAAGACGCCCTCGGCGGTGATCTTCGCGAGGGCCTGGCGGTCGGCCGAGCAGGACACGGCGATCGCGACGGGGCAGGAGGCGCCGTGCCGGGGCAGGCGCACCACGCGCACGTCGTGGCAGAAGTACTTGCCGCCGAACTGCGCGCCGATGCCGATCTTCTGCGTCAGCTCGAAGACCTTCTCCTCCAGGTCCTTGTCCCGGAAGCCGTGGCCGAGGACCGAGCCCTCGTCGGGCAGCTCGTCCAGGTAGTGCGCGGAGGCGTACTTGGCGGTCTTCAGGGCGTACTCGGCGCTCGTGCCGCCGACGACGATCGCCAGGTGGTACGGCGGACAGGCGGCCGTGCCGAGCGAACGGATCTTCTCTTCCAGGAACTTCATCATCGAGGCCTCGTTGAGGACGGCCTTCGTCTCCTGGTAGAGGAACGACTTGTTGGCGGAGCCGCCGCCCTTCGCCATGATCAGGAACTTGTACGCGTCGCCGTCGGTCGCGTACAGCTCGATCTGCGCGGGCAGGTTGGAGCCGGTGTTCTTCTCCTCCCACATGGTGAGCGGAGCCATCTGCGAGTAGCGCAGGTTCAGGTTCTTGTACGCGTCGTAGACGCCGCGGCTCAGGGCCTCCTCGTCGCCGCCCCGCGTGAGCACGTTCTGCCCGCGCTTGCCCATGACGATGGCGGTGCCAGTGTCCTGGCACATGGGCAGCACGCCCGCGGCCGCGATGTTCGCGTTCTTCAGCAGGTCAAGGGCGACGAACTTGTCGTTGGCCGAGGCCTCGGGGTCGTCGACGATCCGGCGCAGCTGGGCCAGGTGCGCGGGCCGCAGGAAGTGCTGGATGTCGTGGATGGCCTCCTCGGCCAGCTTGCGCAGCGCCTCCGGCTCGACCTTGAGGAAGGTGCGCCCGTCGGCCTCGAAGGTGGAGACGCCCTCGGCGGTCACCAGCCGGTACGGGGTGGTGTCCTCTCCCAGCGGGAGCAGATCGGAGTACGCAAACTCTGGCATGACGCCCAATTCCTCACTTGGCAGACAGCGCGGCGCTCGCCTCCATTGGCGGCACCCGCCCAGCGTAGAACGGGAGGGGAGCGGGGTGCTGGTGAGGTAAGGCTCACTTGGGCGCGGGGCCCGCCCGGGACGGAGGCGGGCCGACGGGGGGTAGTCGCGATCTATCGCGTCTGGGTAGTGTGGTGCCGTGGACCTAGAGAAGCGCTCCCCGACACCTCCGGCCGAGGCGCCGCCTCGCACGGCGACGCCGCACCTCAGGGCCTCGGACGCCGACCGGGAGCGGGCCGCCGATGTCCTCGCGGACGCGCTCGCCACGGGCCGCATCGACCCGCAGGAGCACAGCGAGCGCCTCGACCGCGTCTATGCGGCGAAGACCCTCGCCGAGATCGAGCCCCACCTCGCGGACCTGCCCGACCCCGAAGGGCCCGGCGGCGGCGCGCCGTTCACGGAGGTCCCCGAGCGCCCCTCGCCCGGCGCGATCCCCGAGAGCGCCGACGAGACGCTGTACGGCGTCTTCAGCGACGTGGTCCGCAGGGGCCGCTGGAGCCCCGGCCGCCGCACGCACGCGTACGCCGTCTTCGGCGACGTGGTCGTCGACCTCAGCGAGGCGGTGTTCCAGCACCGGCAGATCGTCGTCAAGGGCTTCGCCCTCTTCGGCGACGTCAAGGTCCGCGTCCCGGAGAACGTGTCGCTGCGCGGCCGCGGCACCGCCGTCTTCGGCACCTTCGAAGTGGACACCCTCGCCTCCGCGGAGCGTGACGCTCCGGTGGTCTTCGTGGCGGGCCTCGCCGTCTTCGGCGACCTCACGGCCCGCCCCCGGCGCGGCAAGCTCATCCGCGACCTGCGCGGCTTGCTGCGCAAGCGCCTACAGGGCTGAGCGCGCCGCCGTACGCCCCGCGCGTGGGGCGGCGCCACGGCGACGGCACGTTTCGGCCAGGCCAACTCGGTATCAGGAACCGGAACTTCCGTGCACCGGGACACAGTGCATAGGCCCGCACACAGCGGGTAGAGCTTCGGGCATCGTCTCTCGCTCGCGAAGCCGTCGTCAGGAGTAGACCGTGCTGCAACCGACGCATCAGTCCCTGCAGGTCGCCGCCCCGACCGATGGGGCCTCCCCTGCACGAGCGCAGCCGAGTGCGTGGGGAAAGGTGCCAGTGCGGGAGCGGGACCAGGACAACCCATGGCACTCCGACGCCGTCTGCCGCCGTGACGAGGCCGGTCTCTTCTTCGCCCCGTCCAAGGAGCCCACCGCCGCGCGCCTCTCCCGCGAGGAGGCCGCGAAGCGGGTCTGCGCGCGCTGTCCGGTGATGGTGGAGTGCCGCGAGCACGCCCTGCTGCAGCCGGAGCCGTACGGCGTGTGGGGCGGCCTGACCGCCGCCGAGCGCCGCGTGGTCCTCGCCCGGCGCCGCCGACGCGACCTGGAGCTCAAGAAGGCGGCCCGCGCGGCGACCGGCCCGGTCGCGGCCGCGGGCTAGCACCCGCACCTCCGGCCACGGCCGGGACTCGGGGCACGTACGCCTGCAGACACGTAGGACTGCAGACACGTACGACGTGCAGACACTTACGTCAGCAGGCGCGTACGACGACGGGGGCGCGTACGACGACGGGGGCGCTCCCCGCACGGAGCGCCCCCGTCGTCTGCGCGCGGCCGACCGCCGCGCCCGGTGGGTCTACTTCGCCCGCTCGAAGTCGATCGCGCTGTAGGCGCGCAGCTTCGCCAGGCGGTGATCGGAGTCGATCTTCCGGATCGTGCCGGACTTGGAGCGCATGACCAGGGACTGGGTCGAGGCCATCTCGGCGCCGTAGCGCACGCCGCGCAGCAGCTCGCCGTCGGTGATGCCGGTCGCGACGAAGAACACGTTCTCGCCGCTGACCAGGTCGTTCGTGGTGAGCGTGCGGTCCAGGTCGTGGCCCGCGTCGAGCGCGCGCTGCTTCTCCTCGTCGTCCTTGGGCCACAGCTTGCCCTGGATGACGCCGCCCAGGCACTTGATGGCGCAGGCGCTGATGATGCCCTCCGGGGTGCCGCCGATGCCCATGAGCAGGTCGACGCCGGTGCCCTCGCGCACGGCCATGACCGAACCGGCCACGTCGCCGTCCGAGATGAACTTGATGCGCGCGCCGGTCTCGCGGATCTCCTTGACGATGCCCTCGTGCCGGGGCCGGTCCAGGATGACGACCGTGACGTCCTCGGGGGAGGACTTCTTGGCCTTGGCGACCCGGCGGATGTTCACCGACACCGGGGCGTTGATGTCCACGTAGTCGGCGGCCTCGGGGCCCGTGACCAGCTTGTCCATGTAGAAGACGGCGGACGGGTCGAACATGGTGCCGCGGTCGGCGGCGGCGAGCACGGCGATCGCGTTCGGCATGCCCTTGGCGGTGAGCGTGGTGCCGTCGATCGGGTCGACGGCGATGTCGACCTCGGCGCCGGTGCCGTCGCCGATGCGCTCGCCGTTGAAGAGCATCGGCGCCTCGTCCTTCTCGCCCTCGCCGATGACGACGACGCCGTTCATCGAGACGGTGTGGACGAGGGTCCGCATGGCCCGCACGGCCGCGCCGTCCGCGCCGTTCTTGTCGCCGCGGCCGACCCAGCGGCCCGCGGCCATGGCGGCGGCCTCGGTGACCCGGACCAGCTCCAGGGCGAGGTTGCGGTCGGGGGCCTCCGGAGAGACCTCCAATTCGGAGGGCAAATGGTGATGCTCGGTCATCGAGGCGCACCTTTCTGATACGGAATTAAGAACTCCGCCCGAAGGGCGTCCCTGAAAGGGCGGTGGTGGGAGACGGGCGGGCGGCCGGATGAGGGTGATGCCCTGACTCTATCCGCAGGTCGACAAAGTGAGCAGAGGGCCCCACGCATGAGCGGAGCGGCGGCAGGGGAGGGGGCGCGCGAGAGCCCCGCCGGAGACCTGCGACGATGGGGGTGTGGCAGGCAGAACTGGCAAGCAGACCGTGCGCAACATGCTGCTCTCGTTGGCCGTCATCGGCCTCGTCGTAGCGGCGATCTACGTCTTCATCCCCCACGACGAGTCCAAGGACCCGGTCGAGCGGGTCGACTACCGCGTCGAACTCCTGACGGCCCGGCGGGCGGCGCCGTACCCGGTGGCGGCCCCCACGGGCCTGCCCGAGTCCTGGAAGCCCACCTCCGTCCGGTACAACGGCGCGGCCCACGACAACTGGCACCTGGGCTTCCTCGACCCGGCCGGTGAGTACGTGGCCATCAAGCAGTCCACCGGCAAGCCGTCCGAGTTCATCGACGAGGCCACGCAGAAGGCCCGGAAGACGGACGCGACGGAGAAGATCGCGGGCAAGACGTGGCAGCGCTACAAGGGCACGCGCTACAAGGCGCTCGTGCTGCGGGACAAGGGCGCCACGACCGTGGTGCTCGGCACGGCCTCCTTCGACCAGCTGTCGACGATGGTGGAGTCCCTGGAGATGAAGCGGACGCCGGTGGAGCCGGTGAAGGCGGGCTGACCCTCTCCGTCTCGCGCACGTCTAAGGCCCCCGGCACGGTGCCGGGGGCCTTAGACGTGCGCTACGGGGGTGCCGTACGCGCGGGGAGTCGCTCAGACGGTCTTGATGACCTGGTCGAACTCCAGGCGCGGGGAGCGCGGGAACCAGGCGTCCTCGCCCGGCTTGCCGATGTTGATGACCATCAGCGGGGTGTGGTCCTCGTCCAGGAACTCCTTCTGCACGCCCTCGAAGTCGAGCCCGGTCATCGGGCCCGCGGCGAGGCCCGCGGCGCGGATGCCGACGATGAAGTACGCGGCCTGCAGCGCGGCGTTCAGGCCCGCGGCCTGCTCACGGGCGGGGCGCTCGGCGAAGAAGACGTCCTTGGCCTGCGGGAAGTGCGGGAAGAGGTGCGGCAGCTCCTCGTGGAACTCGTTGTCCGCCGACAGGATCGCGACGAGCGGGGCCGTCAGGGTCTTGGGGCGGTTGCCCTCGGCCATGTGCTGCACGAGCCGCTCACGGGCCTCCGGCGTACGCACCAGGGTCACGCGCAGCGGCGACTGGTTGAACGCGGTCGGGCCGTACTTGACCAGGTCGTAGATGGCCTGGATCTGCTCGTCGGTGACGGGCTCGTCGGTGAAGGTGTTGGCGGTGCGGGCCTCGCGGAAGAGCAGGTCCTGGGCGGCGGGGTCAAGAACGAGGGACATCTGAGTCAGCCTTCTCAATCTCAATGCGTCGTCGTACGGGGCGCCGTACGTCAAGGGCGGGGACGTGAGGATGACCTTACTCCAGTGAGGTTCAACCTTCAACTAAAGTGAGGGCGGGGTGAGCTACGCAACATTCGGGGCGGGCCGGGGAGGTGCCCCGGGGCCGGGCCTCTTCGGTCGCGAGGCGGGGCCGGGGGCCGGGCCTCTTCGGCCGGGGGCGGGGCCCTGGGGTCGGGAGGCCGGGGCTCAGTCCTCTTCGGCCAGCGCGGCGTCCAGGCGGGCCCGGGCGCCCTCCAGCCAGCGACGGCACACCGCCGCCAGCTCCTCGCCCCGCTCCCACAGGGCCAGGGACTCCTCCAGGGAGGTGCCCCCGGCCTCCAGGCGGCGCACCACCTCGATGAGCTCGTCCCGCGCCTGCTCGTAGCCGAGCGCGCCCGCCGTCCCGGCGGCTTCGTCCGTCTTGCTGGTCATGCGCCCACCCTAGATGTCGACCCGTACGGGGAAATCGCCTTCGGCGACCCGCGCGCGCAGCGCCTCGCCGTCCGTCACCTCGTCCGCCGCCCGGACGACCGCGCCGTCCTGCTTCTGCAGCACCGCGTACCCCCGCTGGAGCGTGGCCTTGGGGGAGAGCGCCACCACGCGCGCGTGCGTGTGGGTCAGCTCCGATTCCGCGCGGTCCAGGAGGTGCCCGAGCGTGCGCCGGGCCCGGTCCACATACGCCGTGACCTGCTCCTCGCGCTCCTCGACCATGCGGTGCGGCTGCTCCATGCACGGCCGGGCGAGGGCGTGCTTGAGGCCCCGCTCCTCGCGCTCCAGGAACGCCGTCACGCTGCGCCGCGCCCGCTCCCGCAGGAACGCGACCCGCTCCAGCTCCTCGCCGACGTCCGGTACGACCTTCTTCGCGGCGTCGGTCGGCGTCGAGGCGCGCAGGTCCGCCACGTGGTCGAGGAGGGGGTTGTCCGGCTCGTGGCCGATCGCCGACACGACCGGCGTACGGCACGCGGCGACCGTCCGCACCAGCTGCTCGTCCGAGAACGGCAGGAGGTCCTCCACGCTGCCGCCGCCGCGCGCCACGATGATCACGTCGACCTCGGCGAGCTCGTCCAGCTCCTTGACGGCCTGCACCACCTGCGGCACCGCGTGCACGCCCTGCACCGCCACGTTGCGCACCTCGAAGCGGACGGCGGGCCAGCGGTGCCTGGCGTTCTCCAGGACGTCGCGCTCGGCGGCCGACGCGCGGCCGCAGACCAGGCCGATCAGCTGCGGCAGGAACGGCAGCGGCCGCTTGCGGTCGGCGGCGAACAGGCCCTCCCCGGCGAGCGTCTTCTTCAGCTGCTCAAGGCGGGCGAGCAGCTCGCCGACCCCGACCGGCCTTATCTCCGCCGCCCGCAGGGACAGCTGACCGCGTGGCGCGTACCACTCCGGCTTGGCGTGGACGACGACGCGGGCGCCCTCCGAGACGACGTCCGCGACCGCGTCGAACACCTGGCGGTAGCACGTGACGCTCACCGAGATGTCGTGCGACGGGTCGCGCAGCGTCAGGAAGACCACGCCCGCGCCGGGGCGCCGGGACAGCTGAGTGATCTGCCCCTCCACCCAGACGGCGCCGAGCCGGTCGATCCAGCCGCCGATGAGGCGCGACACCTCGCCTACGGGGAGGGGGGTGTCGGCGGACGTATTGAGACCCATGACGCCCGAGACTAGCCGTCGGGGCGGACAGTGCCGCCGCTCCGCGGCGGGCCGGGGCTCTTCGCCGCTCCGCGGCGGGGTTTCCCACCCGCCCACCCGTCTCTCCCCGGCTTCGCCAGCGCGGGTCGTATCCCCGCCGCTCCGCGGCGTGCTCGCCCACCCGCCCGTGTCTCCCCGGCTTCGCCGACGCAGGTCCTATCCCCGCCGCTCCGCGGCGCCCTGCGCCGCAAGGACCACGAGCCCCACCCCCAGCCAGATCGCGCCCACCACCTGTGCCGTGCCCGACGCCTCCTTGATGACCGCGATGACGATCGCCGCGCCCAGGACCGGCACGAGGAGGTGCCGCCACCAGCTCACCGGGCCTCCCTGGCGCCGCACCACGAACCAGCCCACCACGCTCGCGTGCAGCAGGGCGAAGGCCGTCAGGGCGCCGATGTCGACGACCGAGACCAGGTGGTCCATGCCGTCGTCGCGGCGCGCGGCCCACACCGCCGCGGCCATGGTCACCGTCGCCGCGCACAGCAGGGCCACCCGCGGAGTGCCGGACTCCGTACGGGACAGGAGCCGGGGCAGGCGCCGCCCCCGGCTCATCGCGAAGAGCAGCCTGCCCGCCGCGGCCTGCCCGGCGAGCGCCGCGAAGGCCGCGCCGATGGCCTTGCTCACCGCCACCAGGTCGTGCAGCCAGGAGCCGACGGAGGCCTCCACGGCCGAGTAGAAGGCGGAACCCTGGTCATTGGGGTGCGCGGCCAGGTCGGCGGAGGACATCGGGGTCATCAGGGCCACCAGATACGTCTGCGCCACGAACAGGACGCCCGTCAGGGCCAGGCAGAACAGGACCGCCCGCGCCACCTTCGCCGAGCCCCCGGTGACCTCCTCCGCGAACGAGGCGATCGCGTCGAAGCCCAGGTAGGACAGGACCGCCACGGACACCGCGCCCACCACCGCGGAGAGGGCGAACGCCCCCTGCGTACCGTCGCCCGAAAGGGGCGAGAGCCAGCCCCGCTCCGCGCCGTCGCGCGCGAGGACCACGATCGCGGACACCACGAAGACCACCAGGACCACGATCTCCATGGCGAGGACCGCGAAGCCGACCCGCGCGGCGGGACGTACGCCCCACAGGTTCAGGGCGGTCGTCACGACCACCGCGATCGCCGTCCACACCCACCGGGACACCTCCGGCACCAGCTCGTGCATGGCGATCCCGGAGAAGAGGTACGCGACGGCCGGGATCAGGAGGTAGTCCAGCATCGCCATCCAGCCCGCGATGAATCCCGCGCCGTTGCCGAGGCCCACGCGCGCGTACGCGAAGACCGAGCCCGCCTGGGGCACCACCCGCACCATCTGGGCGTAGCTGAAGGCGGTGAACGCCATGGCGACCGTCGCCACGACGTACACCAGCGCCACCGCGCCGTGCGACTTGGCGTCCAGGGTCCCGAAGACGCCGACGGGGGCCATGGGGGCGATGAAGAGGAGTCCGTAGACGACGAGGTCGCGGAAGCCCAGGCTGCGCCGCAGGCCCTCGCCCTCGGTCCCGGCCCTGTTCGTGGCGGACCCGTGGTCCCCGTCGGACGGCGGGTGCGCATTCGTGCTGTGGGCGGACATCGTGCCTCCGGGTGCCTGACGCTGATCGCACACTTGGCTCCCAGTCTCCCCACACAGGCGATCTTTGACCTCTCGTACGCGGCCTTACGATGGGCCTATGACTGCAACGCCTGGCTCCCGCCGTGTCCTGCTCGCCGCTCCCCGTGGCTACTGCGCGGGCGTGGACCGTGCCGTGATCGCCGTCGAGAAGGCCCTGGAGCAGTACGGGGCCCCGATCTACGTCCGCCACGAGATCGTCCACAACAAGTACGTCGTGCAGACCCTGGAGAAGAAGGGCGCGATCTTCGTCGACCAGGTGGACGAGGTGCCCGAGGGGTCCATCGTGATGTTCTCCGCGCACGGCGTCGCGCCGACCGTGCACGAGGAGGCCGCCGAGCGGAAGCTCGCCACGATCGACGCGACCTGCCCGCTGGTCACCAAGGTCCACAAGGAAGCGGTCCGGTTCGCCAAGGAGGACTTCGACATCCTCCTGATCGGCCACGAGGGGCACGAGGAAGTCATCGGCACCTCCGGCGAGGCCCCCGACCACATCACGCTGGTCGACGGCCCGGACGACGTGGCGAACGTCGAGGTCCGCGACCCGGACCGGGTCGTCTGGCTCTCCCAGACCACGCTCTCCGTCGACGAGACGATGGAGACGGTCGGCGCCCTGAAGAACAAGTTCCCGAACCTGCTCTCGCCGCCCAGCGACGACATCTGCTACGCCACGCAGAACCGCCAGACCGCGGTCAAGAAGCTCGCCGAGGACGCGGACCTTGTCATCGTCGTCGGCTCCAAGAACTCCTCGAACTCGATCCGCATGGTCGAGGTCGCCCTGGAGGCGGGCGTGCCCGCCTCGTACCTGGTGGACAACGCGGGCGAGATCGACGAGGCCTGGCTGGAGGGCGTGACCACGGTCGGCCTCACCTCGGGCGCGTCCGTCCCGGACGTCCTGGTGGACGGCGTCATCGAGTGGCTGGCCGAGCGCGGGTACGCGGACGTGGAGACGGTGAAGACGGCCGACGAGTCGATCACCTTCTCGCTGCCCAAGGAGCTCCGCCGGGACCTGCGCGCCGAGGCCGCGGAGCTGTCCGGGAAGAAGTGACCACCGCGTCACTGTCGGTCCGCCGTCGTACGGTGGGGCCATGCAGATCTTCGGTGTGGACATCGGCGGATCCGGGATCAAGGGCGCTCCCGTGGACCTGGACCGCGGAGACCTGGCGCAGGAGCGGCACAAGGTCCTGACGCCGCACCCGGCCACGCCCGAGGGCGTGGTGGCGCGCGTGTGCGAGGTCGTCGAGCACTTCGGCTGGTCGGGCCCGGTCGGCGCCACCTTCCCCGGTGTCATCACCGACGGCACGGCCCGCACGGCGGCGAACGTGGACAAGAGCTGGGTCGGCACGGACATCCGCGGCCTGATCGCCGACCGGCTCGGCGGCGTCCCGGTCACCGTGCTGAACGACGCGGACGCGGCGGGCGTCGCCGAGATGCACTTCGGCGCGGGCCGCGGCCGCACCGGCACGGTCATCGTGCTCACCCTCGGCACGGGCATCGGCAGCGCCGTCTTCACCGGCGGCCGCCTCGTGCCGAACACGGAGCTCGGCCATCTGGAGCTGCACGGCCACGACGCGGAGAAGCGCGCCTCCTCCAAGGCCCGCGAGGACGAGGACCTGACCTGGGAGCACTGGGCGCGCCGCGTGCAGAAGTACCTGGCGCACGTGGAGATGCTGTTCTCGCCCGAGGCGTTCATCATCGGCGGCGGCGTCAGCCGCAAGGCCCACAAGTTCCTGCCCCTGATCGAGGGCGTCCGGGCCGAGCTGATCCCGGCGAAGCTGCAGAACAACGCCGGGATCGTGGGGGCGGCCATGGCCGCGAGGGCTGCCGCCGGGGACTAGGGCGGGCCTGGGGCCCCGCGTCCGCGCGGGCCCTCATCGCGCCGCGCGCTCGTCCTCACACGCCGGACGGGCTGATGCTGTCCCGCTCGGCGGGCCGCGGGGCGCGGCCGCCCGGGCGCGGCGCGCGCTGCTCCCTGCGCTGGGCCCGGCGGCGCCCCATCAGGCGCAGCTTGCGCACGGTCACGATCACCCCGGCGACCAGCGTGCCGCCGTACAGCCAGCCCGCGTGCAGGGCCAGCGAGGTGAGCAGGCCCATGACGTGGCCGCCGAGGCCACCGGTGCCCTCGGCGATGGGCAGCACCCCGGCCGCGAAGGCGATCGGCACGGCGACGGGCGCGGTGACCAGGTCCGCGGGCCGCACCCACAGCGCGGTGAGCGCGCTGACCGGCAGGAACAGCACTCCGTACGCGACCACCGAGCTGCCGAAGAGCAGCCGCAGCAGGCACGCGAGCAGCAGCATGACGACGGCCGCGAACAGGCCGCTGCCGAGCCCGGTGAGGCGCGGGTTCGGCATCCGGCGCAGCTTGCGGTACAGCGGCATCCGGCTCAGGGCCCGGTACACCGGGTTCCTGCGCAGGATCCGGGTGAGCGGGGACGAGGCGCCGGGCGGCCGGGAGGCGGCCCGGTAGACCGTCGCCGACTCCGTGGGGCTGCCCTGCCCGGGCAGGGGCGCGGCGGGGCGCGGCCTGGCGCGCGGGGGACGGGTCCTGTGTTGCTCCACCGCACCAACCTAGGTCGGGCCGGGGGCGGAACCGGGACTGGGACACGCGTTTTGGCCGACCTTGGTCCGGCGTTCGACGCGGAGGCGGTACGCGGGCGGGGCACGGGCCCCGGCACACCGTAGACTGGTGGATCGTGCCCCGGGCAGTGCGGGGCCGGTGAGGGACCACCGCGGGCCCCGGAGGAGACCCCCGTACGACGGGGACGGCGAGCGCAGCAGCCGACCCGCCGGGTCCGCCCACGGGGCCCTCGCGCAGCCCCAGCCAAGACCCCACTCCTCACGTACGGGAAGTCGCAACGTGTCGCTCACGATCGGAATCGTCGGTCTGCCCAACGTCGGCAAGTCGACCCTGTTCAACGCCCTGACCAAGAACGACGTCCTTGCGGCCAACTACCCGTTCGCGACGATCGAGCCGAACGTGGGCGTGGTCGGTGTCCCCGACACCCGCCTGGACAAGCTCGCCGAGATCTTCGGCTCCCAGAAGATCCTCCCGGCGACCGTCGACTTCGTGGACATCGCAGGCATCGTGCGCGGCGCCAGCGAGGGCGAGGGCCTGGGCAACAAGTTCCTGGCGAACATCCGCGAGTCCGACGCGATCTGCCAGGTCATCCGCGCCTTCGCGGACGAGAACGTCGTCCACGTCGACGGCAAGGTCTCGCCCAAGGACGACATCGAGACGATCAACACCGAGCTGATCCTCGCCGACCTCCAGACGATCGAGAAGGTCCTGCCGCGCCTCCAGAAGGAGTCGCGCATCAAGAAGGACATCGCGCCGAAGGTCAAGGCCGTCGAGGAGGCCAAGGAGATCCTGGAGAAGGGCGACACGCTCTTCTCGCAGGGCGTCGTCCAGGGCTCGGACCGCGCGGAGCTCCTGCACGACCTGCACCTCCTCACGACCAAGCCCTTCCTCTACGTCTTCAACGTGGACGAGGACGAGCTGACCGACGACGCCTTCAAGGCCGAGCAGCGCGCCCTGGTCGCCCCCGCCGAGGCGATCTTCCTCAACGCCAAGCTGGAGGCCGACCTCGCCGAGCTGGACGAGGACGACGCCCTGGAGCTCCTCCAGTCCGTCGGCGCCGAGGAGCCCGGCCTCGCCACCCTCGCCCGCGTCGGCTTCGACACCCTCGGCCTCCAGACCTACCTGACGGCAGGCCCCAAGGAATCCCGCGCCTGGACCATCAAGAAGGGCGCCACGGCCCCCGAGGCGGCCGGTGTCATCCACACCGACTTCCAGAAGGGCTTCATCAAGGCCGAGGTCATCTCCTTCGCCGACCTGGTCGAAACGGGCTCGGTAGCCGACGCCCGCGCAGCGGGCAAGGCCCGCATGGAGGGCAAGGAGTATGTGATGCAGGACGGGGATGTGGTGGAGTTCCGCTTCAACGTGTAGCGGCTGACATATCGCCACGTTGCCGATCTGGCAAACATGCAGGTCAGAGAGGGTCCGACTCTTCGGAGTCGGGCCCTTTGTTTTTTCCCGTGCTGGGATGGTGCTGGGATAGCTGACCCCTCGTCACCTGTCATCACCCCTGCTCATCCCTACCGTGCTGGGGTCGTGCTGGGATGGCATAAGAAGGCCCGTGCTGGGATGCGTGCCGCTCGGCGCTTGTGGGCGGCATCGACCGTGGCGCTTTTCCTACTCGTTTGACACACCCGGAGTGTGGGTGTGACGACGTACGGCATCGGGGAAGGGCCGGCGACGCGCGTGAGCTTGTCACTGCCGGAAGGGACGGCTGAGGCAATCCGGGCGCGGGTGGGCAAGCGGGAGTTCTCAGCGTTCATCGCCGGGGCGGTCGAACGGGAGCTGCGCGGGCAGGTCCTGGACGAGTACCTGGCGGACTATGAGAGCAAGGGGCCGGTTTCTGAGTCGGCCCGTGAGCGGGCGCGGCAGGTCTTCGACGAGGTGTTTGCTGGGGAGGCCGAGTGGCCCGCCGCAGGCTGAGTCACGAGGGAACGCTGGTCCTCGACAGCGAAGGGCTCTCGAAGCTGCTCGCTGACGATGAGCAGGTGGTGGCTCTGGTTGCTGAGGCGCGCTCGCGCGGCATGGAAGTCGTGATCAGCGCGCTGACCATTATCGAGGCGGTCCATGCCCGTACGAACACCTCCCGCCTGAACTGGGCGCTTTCCGGACTGCGTGTGGCCCCGGTGGGTAACGAGGAGGCCAGGGCAGCGTCGAAGTTGCTAATGAATGCCGGTTTGCACGGGCACAAGTACGCGATCGATGCGGCTGTCGCCGAGGCTGCGCTGCGCCAGCACCGCCCCGTGGTCATGTTGACCTCCGATATCGACGAAATGACCAAGCTCTGCGGCGATCGGGTCCGGCTCGTGGCGGTGTGATGTCCCCTGGGCCGCGCGATCCCGCTCATCGAGCGTGGCTGTGGTGACTGGCGTTGGAACGCATTGAGCGGTCGTGGACCTCTTGGCACGATCGAGCGGTCGAGCCGCTGATCCGAGAGTCCCTGCTGTGTCTGATGCCCAACGACGAGTGGCCTGAGACCGAGGCCATCGGCGGTTGGTGGAAACGGCAGAACAGCCCCGAGATCGACCCCGTTGGGGCAGACCGCGAGCCGGTGGTCCGGCAGGTGCACTTTGTCGGGTCGGTCAAGTGGCTGGAGGCCCAGCTCTTTGGCCGTCACGAGTACGACGTCTTGGTGCGTGACATGGTGGCCGTGCCTGGCGCTGGCCCGGATACTCCACTGGTTGCAGTTTCCCGCTGCGGGGTGGCGGATGGTCCGTCGCTTTCCGCTCACTGAACCGGAGGATCTTGCGGGGCACGTCAGCCCCAGTCGTCATCGGACGGCCATGCATAGCCTCCCCCCCCGCCAGGCGCAATGGGGTCGGTGGCAGTAGGCGATCGCCGGATCTGCCCCACTGAGTTAACACCCTTACCTCGAGAACCATTGGCCTCGGTATGCGCCCCCCGCGCGCCCTGCGCCCTTGTATGAGCGCTCCCCTGCCCTATTGTTCTGGCCGATGCTGTGGGACGGTGATGAAGCATCGCAAAGGGCTGCAGCCTGGAGGGGGGCGATGTGCCGAAGGACTGGATCCGGGATCTCGTGGCGAACTTTGGAGTCGAATGCAGTGCGGGACTGAGGTTTAGTGATACAGAGGCGTCGATCAGTCCTCCGGTGAAGAAGCTCGTCGAGGCATTCGGCTCACGCTGGAAGTTGAACTCCCGTCTCCATCCAGAATTTCCTCTTCCAGAAGCGAAAGTTCGGCCCGACTATGCAGTGGAGAGCGGGGGGCGTGTCACTGGCTTTCTGGAGTTGAAGGCGCCGAGCCACGACATCACACCGGATGGCTTTACGAAACGCGACCGCGAGCAGTGGGAGTTCATGCGCAACAGCAGCTCGCGATCGCCGTGTTCGTTCGCGCTGAGGGCGATGAGGAGCCAGCCAACATTCGATATGTTGCTCTAGAGGGACGCTATCCAGCCCTCGGTGACCTATTGCCGTGGTCGGCGCCCGGTGTGCTGCCTAAGCGTACGTAGGTATACTCCACGGACAAGGACACGCTACGAGATCGATGGCAGAGACTGGCCACAGAGAGGGACGTCGAGGAAAAGCGTTCGCTTTTTCGGGAAACGCACAGCAGAACCATTGACCGGAAGGTGTATCCTCTGCCTGGCTCTGGACTGCAGAGACAGTCGATGATGGAAATTTCCCCTGTCTGTCCCGAGCCAGTGCCAGTGGCCTATCGTCCATTCGATCGCCAGTGGGTTATTCCGGATAATAGGGTCCTTGATAGAAGTTCACCAGACCTGTGGGAGAGTCAGGTTCCGAATCAGTTACGAGTAGTTGAGCAACATTCCAGAAAGTTCGGCCCTGGGCCAGCTGTGGTCTTTTCGGTTCTGTTGCCCGACCATCATTGCTTCGATGGTCGGGGCGGTCGAGTTCTGTCTCTTCTTCAGAAGGATGGCGCGCCTAATGTGGTTCCCGGCCTACTCCAGCACCTGACCAACTCCTACGGTTTCCAGAAGGTCTCCGCGATGGATCTGGCTGCGTACATTGCAGCCGTCACCGCTCATCCTGGCTTCACATCGCGGTTCGGTGACGAACTGACTACGCGCGGCGTTCGAGTGCCGCTCACTGGTGATGCCACTCTGTGGTCGGAAGCACTCTCTATCGGCAGGGCCGTGATCTGGGCCTCGACCTTTGGTGAACGTTTCATTGATCCGCAGGAAGGGCGATCCCGAGGCGCTGACCAGGTCTGGGAAACAGCACTGCCGACCATCACGTATCGCAAGCAGGTCGGTAGACATGAATTTCCCGAGAGATTCCTTTACGATCCCGACCGTCTTGAGCTTCGTCTCGGTAGTGGTGTCTTCGGGCCGGTAACGCCTGGAGTGCGTGCGTACCAGGTCGGCGGGCAGAACGTACTCGACGGCTGGCTACGGCGGCGAAGCGGTCCCCTGTCACCCAAGGCAGGCAGTGAACTGGACCATATACGCCCGAACCATTGGCTTCCTTCTTGGAGTGAAGAACTCCAGCATGTGCTGGCAGTCCTGTGGCACCTGGTCGAGGCGCAGCCCGCTCAATCCCTTTTGCTTGACCGTATTCTTGCCTCCCCACTGATTAGTGTGGAAGAGCTCCTCAGGCGTGGTGTCCTTCCTGTGCCCGAACGCGCTCGCCGTTCAGCTCCGGCCCCATCGCGTGACCAAACCATTCCAGGGACTGAGGGCATCGAACTGCGGGAGCCGCATGCAGTCAGGCCGATCGCGCCGCAGGGGGACACACCAGCGACAGAGCCATCCCTTCGGTCACATAGGAGCGGAGAGCCCAGTAATAATCGGACACACCGGAAGCGGTAATCAGCTACGGGGCGACGAAGGCGCGAGCCCGTGTCCCGGATGTAGAGCGCTGCGGGGCCCCGTCCCCAGCCTGCTCCTGAAGCCTCACGGCCTTCACCGCTTGCTGGACTCCACCGGCCGCAACAGCCGAGTGATGAGTGATGGAGGCGACATTCGAGCTGCACGGTGCTGGAATGGCGGCCCCGTGCTGGGATGGTGCTGTGATACCCCCTCCAAAACCTGCGTTTCCGCAGGTGGGGGCTCTGCGCTACAGATTCAGGTTCAACGTGTAGTGGACGCTGTATCGCCACGTCGCTGATCTGGTGGGCCGCCAGTGAGGCTCCCGCATGGGTTCATGGGGCGCAGCTTCGCAAGGTCCCCCCTCGCCGCGGTGTGTGGTGAAGGGGGAGCCCCGACGAGCCGACTGCCTACCGGATTAGGTTTCGTCCTCGTCGTCCTCGTCCGATGCACGCGTTGCGGCGGGCCGCTGCGGACTGTGTGAGGTGTCCCAGAAGTACGGAGGCGTGGTTTCCTCGCTCGGCTCCCGCGAGCCGTGCGTCCGTTCGTCTGCTCCGTTCTCCGCCATCCCTGGCGTGAACGTGCCCGCCCCCCTGTCGGCACCCGGGTTGGAGGCTGTGGCCGCGTCGGTGAATGGTGAACGCGGCTCCCAAGGCCTCGTGGTGTCCCTCTCGCCTGAAGACTCACCCTCCGGCCCCCCGCCCTCGGCGGGCGTAGACAGAAGGGTCTGCCTGATCTCCTCGGCGGCTTCGTCCAGCCCGGTGGCTTCCAGGCTCCGCACCACACGGTGTACGAGCACCGTGTACTCGTCCATGTCTGGCTTCAGGCCCACTGCCGCCAGCAACAGCAGTAGCCGATCCGAAACCCCCACTTCCTCCTCGCGGTCGTACATCCCTCCTCCCTTGCCGTGGCCGTCCCACAGAGGGCTCCCGACGGTCGTTTCACTCCGCGCGCCCACCGGCGGGACAAGCAGGTGGCGAAAGAGCTCGGGCACCTCTTCATCGTTGGCCGCCGCCGTGATCTGCGCGAGCGGGCCGATCATGTCGACTGCCTTCTCGATTTCGTTCTCGTGACGGGTCAGCCACCACACCACCGCGCTGCCCGCGCTTTTGAGTACGTCGTCGCCGAGGTAGCGCCGCTTGTTGCGCTCGTGCTGCCGCTCGTATTCCCAGATCTCCTCGTCCTTGCGAAGGTCGTTCAACTTCCGCAGGCGCTCTCGGTCGGCAGGGGCGAGGGTCAACGTCACATCAGCCGCCAGGGCCTTCACTCGTCCGCTCCGGTCCGGTAGCGGGACGCCGAGCTCGCCATCCAGGAGATATCGCGCGAAGCTCGCCCGGCCGGGCTCCTCGTGGCGGACGACCTCCAGGGCCCGGCTGACGACCGAGGACACGGCGAGGGCCGGGAAGGCGCTGTCCGACCGGTCGGCGTGGTCGGGGACCGGCCGCCACCACACGGTGGCGGAGAAGCGGAAGTCGTAGCCGTCCACTGCGCTCGGCAGCGCCGCGTCGACCACCCGCGTCTCCTGGTACGGCCGCTCCGTCGGCGGCGCGGGGGGCTCAGATTCCCCGGGCTCGTACGGATCGGTCAGCGCGCGTCCCCCGCTGAGGACCGTCATCACAAGCAGCAGGGAACCTGAGACCGTGACCATGGACATGAAGCCCCACAGCCATGCTGACCAGGCCAGGAGGTTTCCGAGCACAGCCGGTGAGAGGCCGCAGAGAGCGACGAACAGCAGGCTGGGAAAACGGCGTTTCATCGTTCCTCTTCCGTGGTCCGGGGGCCGGCGCTCGCACGCTTCGCGCTCTCCGCGCGGGCGAACTGCGCGTGGTCGATGTGCTGCCAGAAAGTGGCGGCGACGGCCGCCCGTGGCGGGTGACGCGAGGGCCCGGCCCAGTCGCAGGCGATGGTGTAGAGGCGGTGGAGAGCGGCCGTGCGGCCGTGTGTTGCCCCGACCATCACGCTCAGCGCCATCTCCTGCGTGCTGTCACCCGCCGCAGTGTTCAGCCAGCTGCTCACCATCGGGTGCCAGAGCTCCGTCGGGGGCTGGGAGAACACCGTTTCCCAGCCTAGGAACAGGTCCGGCCAGGGCGGCGGGTCCGGTGCCCGGTCACTCCACAACAGTTCTGTGAGCAGCTGAAGGTGGGGCTCCGCCCCGCGCAGCTCCCGACGCGTCCGGTCCCGCACGCGGTCGACCAACAGCCGGTAGAGCCGACGGTCGCGGCTGGCAAGGTCGAGAAGGGCCTCCAGGGCCTCGCGCGCTGCCCCTCCCTTCCGTACGGCGAGGTAATGGAGCCGCACCAGCGCCTGATCCGGGTGCGTCGTGCTGAGGCTCTGGAGGCAAGCGGCCGTCAGAACGCGGACGAGTCCGTCCGAGAGGGGGCCGGACCTTCCGCACTCGTACATCCGCCTGCGGAACCATCCTCCGAACCGCTCGTGGCTGAGACCGAGTTCGAGGGCGGCCACGGCTCGTGGGTCGCAGGACGCCCCAGTCGCCTTGTCTGCCCAGAGGGTCACAAGGTCGAAGAGGTGGTCGGGCCGTTCGACGGCCAAGGACCGTTCGCCGAAGCGGACGACGACGTTCACTCGGTCGTCGATGGTCAGACCGCGGAGTCCGGCGGCTTGGCCGATCCAATCCCTCAGGTCGTCGCGCGTCCCGGGGAAGTTCGCCCAGAAGTACGTCCGTACCGCGTCGGCGTAGGCCAGCCGACCGAAGCGGAGCCGTCCGTCCGAGTCCCGCTCGATCCCGAGCGCCGCCAACTGCTCCCCGAAATCCTTTCGCGCGAGCTCGGTCGTCGTCTCTTCTTCGTGCCTCACCGTCTTCATCAGGCCGTGCCACGCCTCGTAGACAGTGTCTGCACGGGCTTCCTCGAACACCGCCGTCGCGAGCAGCAAAGCCCGCTCGGGTGTGGTGCGGACCGTAGCCACCTGTCGGCCCACCTCACCAGCCCGGTTGGTCACCGCGTGCAGTGCCTGGTCGAGCCATCCCGCGAAGTCGGCGCCGAACCCGCTGTCGCGAGCGGCCCTCACCAGCCTCGCGAGCCGCGCCAGTTCCCGCATGGGGGAGCGGTCGCACAGGCGTTGGAGGTCGGCGCTCCCCAGGTCCCCGGGGCGGAATGCCATCCGGTCCATGCGGAGGTACCGGGTGACGACGGCGATGCCTCGGGGGCGCCCCAGCGTCACCGTGTGCGGCTCGAGGTCCGGCGCGTGGGCGTGCTCCATGCCCGAGGGCAGGACGGCGACCAGGTGGGCCCCCGCCTCCTGGATCTGTGACCGGCGTACGGCCAGGTGGTGCTGGGCCTTGGCGTACCCTTCCTCGTCGGTGATCCGGGAGAGGTCGAGGAGGAAGCGGTCCCCTGCACCGGGGGTGAGGGGGACCTCGTCCTTGTTGTTGTCCGTGGCAGGAAGCTCTTCGAACCGGACCTTCTTCTCATCGGCGCCCCGGTCCTCACCGAGCTCGTGCAACAGCATGATCGCCGCAGCGCGGCGGCCGCTGCCGGGTGGCGCCTCCAAGAGCACCATCGATCCGGGTTTCTCCAGGCGGTCGGCAGCGACGCGGTAGCCCCCTGGCGCAACGAACCGGTCGGCCAGGCGCACCCGGTCCTCGCGGACGATCCTGAGGGACTCGACCCCTTTGCGGCTCATCCAATCCGCGCCGGCGCCGTAGAAGACGTATTGGGGCCCTACGCCGTTGTTCACCGGGCCGCGCGGATCGTTGACGGTGACACGGTCCTGATCGGTCATCGCCCGTCGTCCGAGTGTTGGCACTCGCGCTCGAAGCGCTGGTGGGCCGTACCGCTGTTGTCGCCCGCGGTGAACTGGACTCCGGTGTTGTCTCCCTGGAAGCGGGGAGCGTTGTACTGAGGACCCCGACCGGTGTTCACGGGCCCCTGTGGCTCGTTGACGAAAGTGCCGGACAGGTCTCCGTTGAGGTTTCCGATGCCGCCGCGCACGCGCTGCTCGACGTCACGGGTCCGCATCCTGGTGTGCTCGGTGTCTTGGGCCGACTTCTTGCGGGACTTCGCCTCAGCCCGTTCCTGCGCTGCACGGGCGTCGCGGTCCACTGTGCCCATCTCGGGCAGCAGCCGGGCGAGGGCATCGCCCAGCGCAGTCAGGTCCGACTCGGCGTTGCGGTGGTCGAATCGCCTGTACTGGCAGTCTGCCAGCTCGCGCAGGTTGTCCGGGAGGGTGGCGCGGTCGATCCGCGTGGCCTTTCCGACGAGCACAGGGATCACTAGGATCCCGCGGTCGAGCGCGGTCTGGATCTCACGACGGGTCCAGTCCTGCTCGGCTTCGAGGGCGGGGCGGCCGTCCACCCCCCTTACTTCTGCCCAGCGCGGGCCGATCACGGCGAGGAGTGCTTGGCACTCCTCCACCGCCCTGACCAGCTCCACCGGGAAGCGGTGCCCGAGCTCGATCGAGTTGCTTGCGAAGAAGATCCGGTCGCTGCCGAACCGTCGGGCGAGCTCCCGAGCGATCATGGTCGCTGCGGATTCCTCGTCGCCTGTGCGGTAGTTGACGAAGACGTCGGGCATGAAGGTTCCCTTCGTGAGAGGTAAACGGAAGACGGGGTGACGGGGGACAAGCGCGGGGGTTGCGGACCGGCGTTCCAGGGCCGGGTCCACCCTGGCCATGAGGTTCTGGCCGTGTGACGGCATGGCGGGTCGACGGGAGGGCGTACGGATGGTGGTGCACTGCCCGTGCGTCACTGATCGTGGGCAGGCCGAAGAAGCCGGAGACACGGTACGAACCGTCGGGCGGGGTCAGGGGATACCGCCGGAGCCTGTGTGATGAGCAGGACCGGAGGGGTCGGTGGTCCGGCGAGTCCGGAGACTTGAGCCGGGTTCTGTCGTCCAGCCGGTGTTAGTCGTGCGCGGGGGCGAGTACCCGTGCCAACGCAGGTTGCAGGTCCCGTACGGCTCGGCTGCTCCGGAAGCGGGAGAGTTCCCGAGCGAGTCGCCGGATGTCGCTGTTCACCGTCGCTGAAGGCACGGTCGGCATCACCCCCAGAAACTCACTGGCGATTGTGCACGCGTGCTCGACCTCTCCGGAGGCGGCGTGGGCCAGGGACCTGCGCAAGCCGTACCGGGCGCGAGTTCGCAGCGCGTGCGGCGGGAGACGGCGGCACTCCCGGTCGAGTATCTCGGCGGCGGCCTTGGGGCGACCGAGATCGTGCAGGCACCAGCCGGTCGTCATCGCTGCTGGATCGCTTGTGTGGGTGGTACCGATCACGGGCTCGGCACCGCTGCGGGCATCGTCGCTGTCGAGCAGTTCCCGCGCCTTATCGAGGCTGCGGAGGCAGTCGCGCTCGGCGCCGACGAGCGCGTGTCCCTGCGCCTCCCGCTGGGCTGCGAGCCCTCTGATGCGCGGCGGGAGTTCGTCGCCCTGGGCCCGGCGGGCCAGAGCGATGGTGCCTGCGGTGTCCCCGTCGTAGAGCGTGATCAGGGCGTGTCGCACAAGCGCGTAGGAACCGAGGTGCGGATCGCCCCCGGCGCGTGCCAGTTCGGTGGCTTCACTGGTCCAGCCGAGTGCCGCGCGGCTGTCCCCAGTCTCCTGTGCCATCCAGCCGGTGAACTCCGCGAACCGCGACGCGAGTAAGAGTGCGGGTGCCCGAGTGGCGGACGGGGCGTCGACCGCCAGTCCTGCGACTGTGCGCGTCTGGGCCTCCAACAGGGGAAGCAAAACCTTCGGTGCGGTGGACTGGCCGAGCTTGCGTAGCTGGTCGAACTGCTCGCGGAAGGAGGGAAGCAGGGGGTCGACGGGGGAGGACGTCTGGCTGCCGAGTTTCAGGCCGAGGTCGATCAGTGTTCCCGTACTCGCCGCGAGTACCGCCCGGCGTCCGACGCGCCAGCGGGTCGGGGTGGCGGGGGTTTCGGTGGCGCTCGAACCGATCTCGGGGCGGACGGCGAGACGTTGCAGCTCGCCGTTCGCACCGAGGAAGGCGTCGCACCGCCGGGAAAGTTCGGGAGACGCGGAACGCTCTCCGCGCTCGACTTTGCTGAGGTGCCCCTTGTCGTAGTTGAGTGCCGCGGAGAACTCGGTCAGAGTAAGCCCCGCTTCCTGTCGTAAACGGCGAAGTTCCGGGCCAAAACGTCGAGTTGTACTCACTGCCAAACCTCCCCTTGAACAGCGATCACGAGAGCTATGCGCTCTCGCCGGGAACTTGCGTTCGACGTTCGCTGGTCGACGCGAAGATCGACGGCGAACACCCGTCGTGACGTAGTCATTTCGCTTCGCATCCGAGAGCGAGTTTGACACGAGGTGCGCCTCAGGAATCGGGGTTCGGTGGGGTTGCCCGTTGCCTCTTCTGTTCTTCGTCCATTCCTTGCCATGACTGGGGACGATCACGAGTGGGACAAGCTGATCGAGAGTGAGGTTCTCTCGATCACCCCGGTATCGCGCAGCGGAGTCGACCGTCCAAGGCTCGATGCTGCCTGCCGCTCGGCGATTTACTGCCCGGGAAAGTAAGAGGTTCGGAAGGAGTCTGCTTCTGGGGGCCCCTTCGTCGCTGTTGACGTTCCGGCCCTGGGTCCCCACCGTGGTCCGGTATGGGCGATGACGATCTCTGTTTTGTTGATGCGGTGGAGCTTGCGCGGAGGGTGCGGGTGGGGGAGGTGTCCGCTCGGGAGGTGGTGGGGGCGCATCTGGGGCGGGTGGGGCGGGTGAATCCTGGGGTGAATGCCGTGGTCTCCGTGGATGGTGAGGGGGCGCTCGCGGCGGCCGGGCTTGCGGATGAGCGGCTGGCCGGGGGCGGCGACGTGGGGCCGTTGCACGGGTTGCCGGTGGCGTTCAAGGACACGCATCTGACGCGGGGGACGCGGACCACGCTGGGGTCGAGGGTGTTCGCCGAGTGGGTGCCGGACGAGGACGAGCTGGTCGTGGCGCGGATGCGGGCGGCGGGGGCCGTGGGCTTCGGCAAGACGAACGTGCCGGAGTTCGGGGCCGGGTCGCACACCTTCAACGCCGTGTTCGGCGTGACGCGCAACCCCTATGACCTCGGACGGTCCGCGGGCGGCAGCAGCGGAGGAGCGGCGGCCGCGCTCGCGGCGGGGCTCCAGCCGCTCGCGGACGGCAGCGACATGGGCGGCTCGCTGCGCAATCCGGCCTCCTTCTGCAACGTCGTGGGGCTGCGGCCGACGCCGGGCCGGGTGCCGTCGTACCCGGCGGCGAACGCGTGGGACAGCCTGACCGTGCCGGGGCCCATGGGGCGTACGGTCGCCGACGTGGCGCTGCTGCTGTCCGTCATCGCCGGGCCGGATCCGCGCTGCCCGCTGTCGCTCGACACCCCGCCCGCCTCCTCGTTCCGGGCGCCGCTGGAGCGCGACACCCGGGGGCTGCGGGTCGCGTGGGCGCCGGACCTGGGCGGGCGGGTGCCGGTCGAGTCCGATGTACGGGACGTACTGGACCGGCAGGGCGCGGTGTTCGAGGCGCTCGGGTGGCGGGTCGAGGAGGACTGCCCGGACCTGGACGGGGCCGACGCCGTCTTCCGTACGCTGCGCGCGCAGGCCTTCCTGCTGGGGCTGGGGCCGCTCCTCGACGAGCACCGCGAGCTGCTCAAGACGAGCGTGGTGTGGAACATCGAGGAGGGCCGGAGGCTGACCGGCGCCGACCTCGCGGCGGCGACGGCCGAGCACACCCGCGTCCTGCGCGCGGCCGTCGGGTTCTTCGAGCGGTACGACGTGCTGATCGCGCCCGTGAGCCAGGTCGCGCCGTTCCCGGCGGAGTGGGAGTACCCGCGGGTCGTGGACGGACAGGCGCAGGAGACGTACATCGACTGGATGCGGTCGGCGTCGTACGTGTCGCTGCTCGGCGGGCCCGCCCTCGCCGTGCCCGCCGGGTTCACGGAGGCCGGGCTTCCGGTCGGGATCCAGATCGTGGGGGCGCCCCGGGCCGAGCGGGCCGTCCTGGAGGTGGGGGCCGCCTTCGAGGCCGCGACGGGGTGGGGGCGTCGGCGGCCCGCGCTGTGAACAGGGGCGCGGCCCCCGCCGGGGAGGGGGCGGGGGCCGTGGCGCGTGCGGGGGCTAGCCGAGGACGAGCAGGGTGGCGAGGCCGGGGCCGAAGGCGCCGCCGAGCTGGTAGCTGAGGGCGAACAGGCCGATCGCGGTGGGGCGCTGGGCGTCCGTGGTGGCCGCGGCGGCCTGCACGGAGAGCGTCGCGTTGGCGCCCGTCGCGGCGAAGGCCGCCGCGCCCGCGGCCAGCAGGAGCAGGGCGCCCGAGGTCGCGAGGGCCGCGGTGACGGCCGCCGTCACGCCCACGGTGATCAGGACCGCGCGTACCGCCGCGCGCCCCATGCGGGCCGAGCCCGCGGCGAGCAGCCACGACGCGGCGGACGCGATGAGCAGGGTGACCAGCTGGCCCGTGCCGATGGTGCCGGTGGTCCAGCCCGCGCGGTCCTGGAGCAGCCGCGGCACGGTGAACAGGAGCGTGAAGTACGAGGTGGACAGGGCCGCGCCGAGCACCGCGGAGGTCACGAAGAGCGGGGAGCGCAGGAGGCGGGCCGGGACGAAGCCCTCGGGGCGGCGGCGGACGTGCGCGGCGAGGAGCGCCGCGGCGACCAGGGCGCCCGCGAGCGCGGGCAGCGGGGCGGTCGGCAGCAGGATCAGGGTCGTGGCGAGCGCGATGAGGAGCGTGGCGCCGCGGGTGTCGAAGCGGCCCTGGGCGGGCGGCGTCTGTCCGGCGTAGCGGGCGACCGCCGGTACGGCCACGACCGCGACCGCCGAGACCGCGAGTGCGAGCCGCCACGACACGGCGTCGGTGAGCGTCGCGCCGAGCAGTGGCCCGGCGGCGCCGAGGACGCCGAAGCCGGAGCTGATCACGCCCATGCGGCGGGCGTTGCCCGCGAGGTTCATCGCGATGGCGACCAGGCCCGCGCCGCCGAGGGACTGCGCGGCACGTCCCGCCAGGGCCACGGGCAGCCAGGGCGCGGCGGTGACGAGCGCGGTGCCGCCGAGGACGAGGCCCGTGCTCAGCCGCAGCACCGGGGCGAGGCCGCGGCGGCGCAGGAGCCCGGCGAGCAGCGGGGTGCCCGCCGCCATGGCCCAGGCGAAGGCGGTGACCAGCCAGGTCGCCGTGGCCGTGGCGACGCCGAGGGAGCGTGCCATGTCCGGCAGGATCAGCACCGGCGCGTTGGCCCCGGCGGCGACGGGCGCGGCGAGCAACGCCAGCCAGCCGATGGGGACCTGGCCGGAGCGGGCCCGGGCGGCGGCGGGGCGCGGGACGGCTTTGCCGAGGGCGGTGACGGTGGACATGGGAACCCCCTGAAGCGAATGGTGTGCGGGCGGCCGGTGCCGGGCCGTTGAGACGGCCCTGTGCCGGACTGCCGGGCCGGGCAGTCGTGCCGAGGCCAGGCCGGGCCAAGTCGACGCGCGAGGTCGGGTCAGGTCGTCGTGACGACGTCGTCGTACGGCAGGCGGGGCGAGCGCGGGAACCACGCGTCCGGGCCGGGCCTGCCGATGTTGACGACCATCAGCGGCTCGTGGTCGGCGTCCAGGAACTCCGCGCGCAGGCCCGCCGCGTCGTACCCGGTCATCGGCCCGGCGGCGAGCCCCGCGGCGCGTACGCCGACGATGAAGTACGCGGCCTGGAGGGCCCCGTTGAGCAGGGCGGACCGCTCGCGCACCCCGCGCTCGGAGAAGTACGTGCGGCCGGTGTCGGGGGCGTGCGGCACCAGGCGCGGCAGCTCCTCGTGGAACTCGTGGTCCGCGGCGAGGATCGCGACGAGCGGAGCGGTGGCGGTCTTGGCGCGGTTGCCCTCGGCCATGTGCTTCAGGAGCCGCTCGCGCCCCTGCGGGGTGCGGACGAGCACCACGCGCAGCGGCGACTGGTTGAACGCGGTCGGGCCGTACTTGATCAGGTCGTAGACGGCCTGGATCTGCTCGTCGGTGACGGGCTCGTCGGTGAAGGTGTTGGCGGTGCGGGCCTCGCGGAAGAGCAGGTCCTGGGCGTCGGGGCCGAGGGCGAGAGCGGCGCTGGGGCCGAGGGCGAGAGCGGGCTGGGCGGCGGCGGACATCGGGGCGCTCCTTCATTCTCTTCGCGTTCGTTCTCTTCGTGCTCGTCTTCTGAGCAGTGAGAGTTTCAACGTTGAGATAAAAGCACGCAGGTTCTTTCAGCGTCAAGTGTCTTAACATTGAGAAGTCGTCCGTTGAGAGAGCAGAAGCGAAGGAGAGTGGGTCCGCATGAGCGACGCCGTGGACGCCATCGTCGGGCAGTGGGAGAAGGAGCGGCCCGAGCTGGCCGACGCCCTGTGGCCGGTGCAGCTGATCGCCAGGGTGCAGCGCATGCACCGGCTGCTCGACCGGGAGGCGAAGGCGTTCCACGCCCGGCACGGGGTGGAGACCGGCGAGTTCGACGTCCTCACCACGCTGCGCCGCTCCGGGCCGCCGTACGCCCTGACCGCGGGCGCCTTCCTCAAGGCCGCCATGGTGACCTCGGGCGCGATCACCAACCGCATCGACCGCATGGAGGCCAAAGGCCTGGTCCAGCGCGTCCGGGACGCCACCGACCGCCGGACCGTCAGGATTCAGCTCACCGAGCGCGGCAAGGAACTCACGGACACGCTGATGGTCGAGCACCTGGAGAACTACGACCGGCTCCTCGACGGCCTCGACCGCGACGAGGTCCTGCGCGCGGCTGAGCTGCTGCGCACGTTCCTGGAGCTGCACGGCGACACGTCGATCACGTAGGCGGCCGCGGGGTGCGCGGCGATGGGCGTGCGGGCCTTCGCGGGCCCGCCCAGCGGCACATTTCGGCCATGACCCGCACATGGCAATCGTGTTACGTCCGAACGCCACCCTTGTGCGTCCCTTGGGGATCCGACAACCTTTCGACGGCGACAGAGAGTTGACCACTGATCAACTCGGCGTAGACATGGCGCCACTGCCTTGTCATGCCCCTGTCGTATCCCCCACAGGCGCACCACCGATCGAGGAGGACCCCTCAGATGGCAGTGACGCGTCACAGTCGACGAAGACTGACAGGTGCAGGCCCTCTCGCACTGACCGCCGCCACGGCGGTCGCCCTGGGCGTCGTGTCCGCTCTCCCGGCGGCCGCGCAGCCGAGCGGCGCGGAAGGCAGGATCCAGTACGCGGGCGCCCCCGGCTCCGTCGCGAACAGCTACATCGTCACGCTCGACGAGGACGCCGCGAAGGCGGATTCGGCCAAGGGCCGTGCCCTGGCCGCGAAGCACGGCGCGGAGATCGAGCGGACGTACAAGAAGGTGCTCAACGGCTACGAGGTCCACGCCTCGGAGGCCGAGGCGAAGAAGCTCGCCGCCGACCCGGCCGTCACCTCCGTCGTGCAGAACCGCACCTATAAGGTCGCCGGGACCCAGCCCAACCCGCCGTCGTGGGGCTTGGACCGCATCGACCAGCGCAACCTCCCCCTCGACCAGAAGTACACGTATCCGGACAAGGCCGGTGAGGGCGCCACCGTCTACATCATCGACACTGGCGTCCGGAAGAGCCACCAGGACTTCGGCGGTCGCGCCGCCGACGGCTACGACGCCGTCGACAACGACAACGTCGCGCAGGACGGCCACGGCCACGGCACGCACGTCGCAGGGACCGTCGGCGGCACCGCGCACGGCGTCGCCAAGAAGGCGAAGATCGTCGGCGTCCGCGTGCTCAACAACCAGGGCTCCGGCACCACCGCCCAGGTCGTCGCGGGCATCGACTGGGTGACCAAGAACGCCGTCAAGCCCGCCGTCGCCAACATGAGCCTCGGCGGCCCGGCCGACAGCGCGCTCGACACGGCCGTGCGCAACTCCATCGCCGCGGGCGTCACCTACGCCGTCGCGGCGGGCAACGAGACCACCAACGCCTCGACCCGCTCGCCCGCACGCGTCACCGAAGCCATCACCGTCGGCGCCACCACCAACACCGACGCCAAGGCCAGCTACTCCAACTACGGCACCGTCCTGGACCTGTTCGCGCCCGGCTCCAGCATCACGTCGACGTGGAACACCAGCGACACGGCGACCAACACCATCTCCGGCACGTCGATGGCCTCGCCGCACGTCGCGGGCGCCGCCGCCCTGTACGTCGCCGAGAACCCCACGGCCACCCCGGCCCAGGTCTCCCAGGCCCTGGTCAGCGCGGCAACCCCGAACGTCGTCGGCAGCCCCGGCACCGGCTCGCCCAACCGCCTGCTGTACGTGGGCGGGGGCGGCACCAACCCGCCGGGACCGAAGTTCGAGAACGGCGCGGACTTCTCCATCACCGACAACTCCTCCGTGGAGTCCCCGATCACGGTCTCCGGCGTCCCGGGCAACGCCCCGTCGACGCTGAGCGTGCCGGTCGCCATCAAGCACACGTACGTCGGTGACCTGAAGATCGAGCTCGTGGCCCCCGACACCACCGCGTACGTCCTCAAGGACTTCGGCGTGGGCGGCAGTTCGGACGACATCAACACCGCGTACACGGTCGACGCCTCCTCCGAGACCGCCAACGGCACCTGGAAGCTCCGGGTGACCGACAACGCGGACCAGGACGAGGGCACCCTGGACAGCTGGGGCCTGCAGTTCTGAGCCCTTCCTGCCCGTAGCGGTGACATGAGTCAGTGACATGAGCGAGTGGCCTCGCCCTCGCGGTGCGGTTCCCGGGTCCGTCCCGGCCGCCCGCGGGGGCGAGGCATGTGCGCGCCCGGGAACGTGACCCTAAGGGCCTTTTGTCTGCTTCTGTGATAGTTCTGTGGGGTGGTCATCCGCGGGCTCCTGGCCGTCCTCTGCCTGCTCAACGCCGCGCTCGCCGTGCTCGTCGCCGCGCCACTGCCCCGCGTCCCCGCCCTCGTGGCCGTCGCCGTCGCGGTCACCTCCTGGAGCCTCACCCTCGTGCCGCCCGCGCTCCTCGGGCTCGCGGCCGCCGTGTGCGCGGCGCGGCGGTGCCCGTGGTGGGCGGGGGCCGCCGCCCTCACCGCGTTCGCCGCCCTGGTGTACGGCGTGATGCCGTACGCGGCGGCGTACCGCACCGCCGAGCGCCACGGCGCGACGCTGGACCTCGGCACGTACGTGAGCGGCGGCGTCAACTACGCCAAGACACCGGCCCGGGGGCGCGGCATCACCTACGCGCGCCCCGGCGGCGAGCGCGTCCGGCTCGACCTGTGGACGCTGCCCGCGCTGCCCGCGGTGCGGCGGCCCGCCGTGGTCTGGGTGCACGGCGGCGGCTGGAACAAGGGCCACCGCAGTCAGTCGCCCCGCTGGAACCGCTGGCTCAACGCGCGCGGCTGGTCGGTCTTCGACATCGACTACCGCCTCGCGCCGCGTGTCACCCAGCTCGACCAGATCCGTGACGTACGGTGCGCGGTGCGCTGGGTGCGGCGGCACGCGCGCACCTACGGCGTGGACCCCGAGCGCCTGGTCCTCGCGGGCAGTTCCGCCGGTGGCAACCTGGCGCTCGCCGCCGCCTACGCGCGGGCGCCCTCCTCGCACACACCGGGCGCACCGCGTGCGGCGGGTACGAAGAGTGAGCACCACACGCGGTCGGCGTGCGCGATGCGTGACCGTCCCGTGGCCGGAGTGGTCTCGCTGTACGGGCCCACGGACATGCGGCGCCTCATCGAGCGGACCGTGCTGCGCGCCGATCCGCTGATGCCGCGTCTGATGGGCGGTTCGGCGGCCGGTGCGCCCGAGCGCTACCGGCTCGGCTCGCCCGCGCGGCTCGTCCACCGCCGGGTGCCGCCCACGCTGCTCCTGCACGGCGGCGCGGACCGGGCCGTGCCGGTGGCGCAGGCGCGTGACCTGGCCCGACGCCTCGCCGCCGCCGGGGCCCCCGCGACCTACGTCGAACTGCCCTGGGCCGACCACTGCTTCGACGTCAACTGGGGCGGGTGGGCGAGCCAGGTCGCGCGGGGCGTGCTCGGGCGCTTCCTGGACCGGATCGCGGGGCGGCCGCCCGCTCCGGCGGTGTCACCGGCCGGGCGCATGAGCGTCAATGGGCCGGGAATTACGGATAGTTGAGGGATATAGCGCTGGAAAGGTGCTGCGTAAAGCCCTGCGGACCGGGAAATCATCACTTCGGGTGATTCCTTGGCCTAGGGTTGCGGCCAACAACCCACGGTTGCCACGCTGTTGCTGTCTGTCAACCTGATGGGAGTGGCCAGTGACTTTCGGTGAGCAGCCGGCCTATCTGCGCGTCGCGGGTGATCTCCGCAAGAAGATCGCCGACGGTTCGCTGCCTCCGCACACCCGGCTCCCCTCGCAGGCCAGGATCCGCGAGGAGTACGGCGTCTCGGACACGGTCGCCCTGGAGGCCCGCAAGGTCCTCATGGCCGAGGGTCTGGTCGAGGGGCGCTCCGGCTCCGGCACCTATGTGCGCGAGCGCCCCGTCCCGCGCCGCATCGCGCGCACGGGGTTCCGCGGCCCCGGCGCCTCCTCGCCCTTCCGTCAGGAGCAGGCCGCCGACGGCACCCGCGGCACCTGGGAGTCCCGCAGCGAGCAGGCCGAGGCGACCGGCGCCGTCGCCGAGCGGCTCGGCATCCGCGTGGGCGACCGCGTGATGTGCACCAAGTACGTCTTCCGGGACGCGGGCGAGGCGATGATGCTCTCCACCTCCTGGGAGCCGCTCGCCGTCACCGGCCGCACCCCCGTGATGCTCCCCGAGGAGGGGCCCCTCGGCGGCTGTGGCGTCGTCGACCGCATGGCCGCCATCGACGTGGTCGTGGACAACGTGGCCGAGGAGGTCGGCGCCCGCCCCGGCCTCGCCGAGGAGCTGCTCGCGCTCGGCGGGGTGCCCGGCCACGTCGTCCTCGTCGTCCAGCGCACGTACTACGCGTCGGGCCGCCCCGTGGAGACCGCCGACATCGTGGTGCCCGCCGACCGGTACCGCGTCGCGTACCACCTGCCCGTCCGCTGACGGTCCGTCCGGCGCGCGTTCCCGGTCCTCCGGCGGGCGTCCCGACGCTGGAATCTGGCCTTTCTCGCGGGCCGACCCGCCCTGGCCCGTTACCCGTTGGCCAGGCGCACGCCTTGGCCCGGTACCGCCCGGCCCGTCCTCGTGCGAACGTCGTGCGCCCCGGTGGGCGGGGCGCACGGAGACGGGGCGCCTGGGTCAACGGGGCGTAAAGGGGGGAGAGTTAGGGCTCGTCGCGGCCGGTTGTGGCCGACACAGGGGGCGCATCCGTGAGGGTGCGCCCCCTGCGCGCTGGCCGATTGCGTATCTCTTTGTGCAAAGTCGTATTCGCTGCGTAAAGGTCGGGCGTAAGCTCGGGCATATGCGGAATGCGGTTTCCTTACTGATCGAGGCGTGGGGTACGCCGGGGGTGGGGAGCGGAGGGACGGCATGAACGACGGGACGGTCATACTTCCCTGGCTCGTGATACGGCAGGACGACAACGGCAACCGCTACCGCGTCGGAAGGTACGCGACCAAGGCCGAGGCCCAGAAGATCGCCGACAGCCTGGACGACCGCGGGCACAAGCAGCTGTACTGGATCGAGCGGCTGAACCAGAACGGCGGCCGGTGACGTCGCGGGCGTAGGCTCCGGCGCATGACTGAGCGGATCGTGGTGGTCGGCGCCGCGCTGTACGACGGCGAGCGCCGCCTGCTGGCCGCGCGCCGCAGCGCGCCCGAGGAACTGGCCGGGCGCTGGGAGCTGCCGGGCGGCAAGGTGGAACCCGGCGAGCGCGACGAGGACGCGCTGGTGCGCGAGCTCAAGGAGGAGCTGGGCGTCGAGGCGGAGGTCGTCGACCGCGTCCCGGGGGAGTTCCCGCTCGGGCGCGGCTATGTGATGCGGGTGTGGCGGGCCCGTCTGCTCGCGGGGGAGCCGCGGCCGCTCCAGGACCACGACGCGCTGCGCTGGCTGGAGCCCGACGAGCTGTGGACGGTGGAGTGGCTGGCGGGGGACGTCCCGGCCGTCCGGGCGCTCGGCCTCGCGGACCGGGGCGAACGGTAGCTCCGCCGAGGCCTCCGGCCTGTCCGGGACTCCTTCTGCGAGGCCTCCGGCCCGCCCGCGACTGCCCCCTGGGGCGCGGCCCCGGCGTGGCGCGGGAGGGCCCGGCGCGCCTCTGTGCGGCGCGGGGCGGCAGGGGGCGCGCGAGGTTCGTCAAGGTGAGGTTCTGCTTCTCGTACGCCGTTCGTGCCACAGTGCCACCTTGAACACGGTAATCCCACCGGGATATCGGGTATGTGCCCATTAACCCCATGAAACCGGACATGGATCCGCTGCTCGGCTGGGAAGTGATCGGCGTGCTCGACACCGAAGGCGACTGCGCCGAGTGGGACTTTCCCGCGGACCCGGGCGCCGTCCGCAGGGCCCGCGCCGTCGTCCGCAAGCAGCTGGGCGACTGGAACCTCGCCCCCCTGGGCGACGTCGCCGTCCTGCTCGTCAGCGAGCTGGTGACCAATTCCCTGCGGTACGCGTCGGGGCCCATCGTCGTCCGGCTCGTCCGCCCCGAGGGCCCGCTGGGCACGCTCCTCGTCGAGGTCTCCGACCCCGTGCCCGACCCGCCCCGCGAGCGCGTCGCCGCGCCCGACGACGAGGGCGGCCGGGGAATCCAGCTGGTCGCCAGGTCGTCGAGCCGCTGGGGCACCCGCCCGGGACGCACGGGAACGACGGGGAAGACGGTGTGGTTCGAGCTGGCGCTGCCCGGTTAGAAGACAGAGAGCGCCGGTACGTACAAATGCACGGGCCGGACGCAAGGCGGTCACGGGCCAAAAAGCGGTAAGTGCGTGCCGTGATCGTGAACGGCGTGTGGCACGGCCCCGTAGTGCTGGATACTGCGGGCAGCCACATTCGGTGACCGGTGCCGGATGCGGTGAGCTGGAGGGGACGGTTCGCGTGAGCGAGATACCAGCGAAGGCGACGGGTTCGGCGCGGCCGACGGCGCGGGCGGGGCGGGCAGCCTCGTCGGCGGCCGGGGGCCCGGTCGGGACCGCGGCGTCGAGCGCGGGCGACGGTGCGCGTACCACCGCAGGTGGCGGCGCGGACCACGGCCCCGTCGGCGCGACGGCCGGTCACGGCCGCGGCCCCGCGGGCGCGGCCGGACCCGAGCGCGCTGACGGCGGAGCGGACCGGGCCCCGGGCGCCCCGGGAGACGTACCCGCGAAGGGCACGGGCGGCGACCTGCCGGTGCGGACCACGGGCGGCGGCGCGCGGCCCGACGAGGGCCGTGGCGTAGGGCGCGGCGCGTCCGGGACGGTAGGTACCGGTGCGGCGCATGGCGTAGCCGGGGACTCGGACGACGTCGACGCGCGTCACCACGCCGCGGGCCGCGCCCGGCCGCGCGTCGAGGACAAGCCCCTCACGCAGGGCGACATCATCTGGCAGAACAGCCCTCCCGGCTCCCTCTACGACTACATCAAGGTGGCGTCCTTCTCGATCGGCCCGGACGGCCTGGTCGACCAGTGGAGCGGCCGGGCCGAGCGGCTGTTCGGCGTGCCCGCGCGGGACGCCGTCGGCAAGGACCCGATCGAGGCGTTCGTCCCGCGGGAGCTGCGGCCGCGCGGCCACCGGAAGATGGCGGAGATCCTCGACGGCCGGGAGTGGACGGGATCGGTCCCCTTCCGTCTTCCGGAGTCGGCCGGGCCCGCGAGCGCGGCTCCGGCCGCGTCCGCCGCGTCCGCCGTGTCCGTTGGCGAGGGCGGCTCCGTTCGTGAGGGCGGCGTCCTTCGTGAGGGCGTCGCCGAGGTCTATGTCATGCCCGCCAGGACGGCGGACGGCGAGCGGTCCGCCGTGTGTCTCGTCGTCGACGTCCGGGCGCTCCAGCAGATCGAGTCCGACCTCGCCGCCTCCCAGGCCCTCTTCGGCCAATCCCCCTTCGGGTTCGTCCTGTTCGGCACGGACCTCAAGGTGCGGCGCGCCAACCGCCGCTTCGCGGCCGTCTTCGGCGGCACCGCCGAGGACCACCGCGGCCGCACCGTCCACGACTACCTGCCGCGCCACGAGGCCGACCGCATGCAGGCCGCCCTCCGCCGCGTCCTGGAGACCGGCGAGGCCGTCAACGACATGCAGATCGTCGGGCCCGCCCCCGGCAGCAGCGAGCGCCGCCACTGGTCGGTCAACCTCTACCGCGTGCACAGCGGTTCGGGCCGCCCCATCGGCATCGCGGGCCTCGGCAACGACGTCACCAGCCGCCACGTCGCCGCCCGCGAGGCCGCCCACGCCCGCCGCAACCTCGCCCTCCTGAACGAGGCGGGCGCCCGCATCGGCAACTCCCTCGACCTGGAGACCACCGCCCGCGAACTCCTCGACGTCGCCGTCCCCGGCTTCTGCGACCTGGCCTCCGTCGACCTCTACCAAGGCCTCCTCGACGGCGACGAGACGCCGCCGGGGCTCGCCGACGGCAGCGCCGAGCTGCGCCGCGTCGCCTTCGCCAGCGCCGTGGCCGACGCGCCCTTCCCCGAGGGCACGGGCCCCATCGACGTCGGCTCCGTGCACCGCTTCCCGTTCACCTCGTCCTGCGCCGACGCGCTGCGCACCGCCCGGGCGCGCCTCATCGCCGCCGGTGACGACTGCGGGCCGACCCGGCTGACCGGCGGCCTCATCCAGTCCACGCTGGCCGTCCCGATGGTCGCCCACGACACCGTCGTGGGCCTCGCTCAGTTCTCCCGTACGAAGGGCAGCGAGCCCTTCGGCGAACGCGATCGCGCGCTCGCCGGTGAGCTCGCCGCGCGTGCCGCCGTCTGCATCGACAACGCCCGCCTCTACCGCCGCGAACACGAGCGCGCCCTGATCCTCCAGCGCTCCCTGCTCCCGCCCGGCGACCCGGAGGCGGCCGGGCTCGACATCGCCTGCCGCTATCTGCCGGGCAACGCGGCCACCGAGGTCGGCGGCGACTGGTTCGACGTCATCGAACTGCCAGGCCACCGCACCGCCCTCGTCGTCGGCGACGTCATGGGCCGCGGCCTGCGCGCCGCCGTCACCATGGGCGAACTGCGCTCCGCCGTGCGCACCCTGGCCCTGCTCGACCTGGAACCCGCCGAGGTGCTCGCCGCGCTCGACGAGATCGCCCGCGGCCTCGGCAACCCCTCGGGCCCCCGGCGCACCACGGCCCGGGGCGCCCGCGACACCGACGACCTCGCCGAGGTGTACCTCGCCACCTGCGTGTACGCCGTGTACGACGCCGTCACCCGGCGCGTCACCATCGCCAACGCGGGCCATCTGCCGCCCGTCCTCGTCGAACCCGGCGAGAGCGCGCTCATGCTCGACGTACCGCCCGGCATGCCGCTCGGCGTCGGCGGCGAACCCTTCGAGGAGGTCGAGGTCGACCTGCCCGAGGGCGCCCTGCTCGCCCTCTACACCGACGGCCTCGTCGAGTCCCGCGACCACCCGCTCGACGAGGGTCTGAACGCGTTCGTCCGCGCCCTCACCGACCCCGAGCAGGCCCTGGAGGACATCTGCGACCACGTCCTCAGCACCCTGGACACCCACCACGGCGAGGACGACATCGCGCTGCTCATGGCGCGCGTCCAGGGGCTGCCCGCCGAGCACGTCGGCGACTGGACGCTGCCGCGCGAGCCGCGCTCGGTGGGCCACGCCCGCGAGCTGGCGTGCGCGCGCCTGCGGGAGTGGGGCCTCGACGCGCTCGTCGACACCGCCGAGCTCCTCGTCAGCGAACTCGTCACCAACGCCCTGCGGTACGGCGAGGGCGAGATCCGGCTCCGGCTGCTCCTCGACCGCACCCTGGTGTGCGAGGTGTGGGACGCGGGCCTGGTCCAGCCGCGCCGCCGCCGCGCCCGCGACACCGACGAGGGTGGGCGCGGCCTCCAGCTCGTCGGCCTGCTGAGCGCGGCCTGGGGCTCACGGCGCACCCCGCGCGGCAAGACGGTCTGGTTCGAACTGGCGCTGCCGGACGGGAACACTCCGCCGATGGACGCGGCGGAGGCGTTGATGAGCCTGTTCTGACGGGGCTTCGCGTGGGGGGCGGGGTGCTGGAAGCGCCTCGAAGGGGCGCGGGGAACTGCGCGACCAGCCCCGACGAACCCGCAGCCGAACGACGGCACGGCAAGGCACGGCGGATCCAGCGGACCGCTCAGGTGGTGGCCTTGAGCGCGGCGAGCCGGGCCTCGACCTCCGCCTCGTCGCTCAGGCTCTCCAGCTGCTCGAACTGCGCGTCGAGCGACGACGCGGCCAGCTCCTCGCGGCCGAGCGCCCGCGCCTCCTCCCTGCGCACCTTCTCCTCGAACCGGCTCAGCTCGGTCGTCGGGTCGAGCACGTCCAGGCTCCCGGCGGCGTCGGCCATCCGGTTCCGCGCCCGCGCGGCCTTGGCCCGGGCCACCAGCTCGTTCCGCTTCGACTGGAGCTCCGTCAGCTTGATCTTCATCGAGTCGAGGCCGTCCTTGAGCCGCGCGACCACGTCGCGCTGCGCGGCGATCGTCGGCTCGGCCTCCTTGGCCTCCTTCTCCGCGCGCAGCTGCCGCCCCAGGGCGACCTTCGCCAGGCCGTCGAACCGGTCGGCCTCGACGGCGCCGTCCGCCGCCCGCAGCGCGTCCGCCTTCCGGCTCGCGGCCAGCGCCTTCGCGCCCCACTCGACGGCCGCCTGCTGGTCCTCCTCGTGGTCCTGCTCCATGAGCCGCAGGTCACCGATGGTGGCCGCAACGGCCTGCTCGGCCTCCTTGATGTTGTCCGTGTACTCGCGGATCAGCTGGTCCAGCATCTTCTGCGGGTCCTCGGCCTGGTCGAGGAGGGCATGCACATTGGCCTTCGCCAGCTGGGTCACACGCCCGAGGATGGTCTGCTTGGTCATGTCGTCGCTCTCCTTGTACGAGGCGTTGGTGCGAAGCCCTGGTACGGGGCCTTGGCCCAGGGCCCTGGCTCCGGGGCGGGGCGGGCGCCGGTCCGCCCCTGGCTCCAGGGCGAGGGGCGGGCGCCGGTCCGCCCCCGGCTCCAGGGCGAGGGGCGGGCGCCGGTCCCCGCTCAGAAACGGCCACCGCCCCCCATCCGCCCCCGCGTCCCACCCCCGCCGAACGTCCCGGGTCCCCCGCCCCCGAAGCCCCCGCTTCTTCCGGAGCCGCGCCCCAGCCCGCCGAGGACCTCCCCGAGGACGATCCCGCCGAGGACGGCACCGCCCATGCCCCCGCCCCGGCCGCCCGCGCCGAAGCCCCCGCCGTACGGATTGCCGTAGGCGCGGACGTCCCGCTCGGCGAGCGCCTGGGCCTGCCGCGCCAGGGAGTCGGCCCGCTGCGCCTCGGCGAGCGCGGCGGCGGGAGCGGTGCCGCCGGGGGCCTCGGCCCGCTCCAGGTGGCGCTCCGCCTCCGCAAGGCGGGTCCGGGCCTCGGGGCCCACCGCGCCCCGGTGCGTCGTCACCTGGTCCCGGGCGGCGGCGACGGCGCTGCGCGCGGTGAGCAGCGCCTGGCCGAGGAGCGTCCGGGCCCGGTCGTCCTCGCTCGCGCGCTGCCGCGCCCCGGCCAGGGCCTGGTCGAGCGCTGCGTCGGCCTCCTCGACGCGGCGCAGCGCGTCGATCGGGTCGTACGCCCCCGCCGACAGCGCGCGCCCCACCTCCGCCACGACGGACTCGGCCCGCGCGATCCTGCCGCGCAGATCGGCGGTCGGCATGCCCGCGTCCGCGCCCTCAAGCAGACCGCGCGCGTCGGCGAGGTCGGCCTGGGCCTCGCTGAGCGCGCCCGGCAACCGCCGGTCGGCCTCGGCGAGTTCACCGGCGAGCCGGGCCACGCCGTCCACGAACGTGCCCGCCTGGTCGACGGCTCCCTCCGCCGCGCGCAGATGCACGGCGGCCGTGCCGTTGTCCGCGCTGTCGACGGCCGTGCGGGCCTGGTCCAGCTGGCTCGCGGCGAACGCGAGCCGGTCCTTGGCCTGCGCCACGCTCCCGACGACCGCCTCGCTCGCCGTCGGCGCATAGGCCGCCCGCAGCTCCTTGAGCGTCGTCTCCGCCTCCAGGGCCCGCGCGTTGACCTGCCGGAGCAGTGCCTCGGCGTGCTCCAGGGCGCTGGGCGCGGTGCGCTCCAGGGAACGCAGCTCGTCGAACGCCGCAGCCTCCGCGTCCAGCCGCCGCCCCGCCTGAGTGCAGCGCGCCACGATCTCGTCGAGCATCCGCCGCCGCGTCGCGTCGTCCTCCGGATACGCGTCGTCGAGCCGCTGCCGCAGCCGGAACGCCGCCGTCAGCTCCGCGCGCGCGTACGCCACCGCCGCCGCGAACGGCCGGGCCGCCTCCTCGCCGAACTGCGCGGTGGCGAAGCCCAGTTCCTCGGTGCTGGTGCGCACCGCGTCATCGGTCTCGACGAGCAGCCGCCCGGCGCGCGCGTCCAGCTCGGGCAGGGGGGTGAGCCGCTGCTCCTCGCCCCGGCCACCGGGCGTCGTCCGCGTGGTGAACCTCCGCCTGCGCCGCCGGTAGGCGACCGCCGCGAAGGTGCCCGCCACGCCGACCGCGACCACGGGCAGCACCAAGTCACCCGCCACCCCGTCATCACCCGCGCCCCCGCCACCCGGATCCGCCTCACCGGGAGTGATCGCGGGCCGGGGCACGGGCTGCCCGGCGAGCACGGCCGCGTACCCCTGGGCCGCGCCGATCGCCGCCCCCGCCCAGTCGTGCTGCCGCAGGGCGGGCTCGACGGCGGTCGCGGCGACATCCCTGAGCTGCGCCTCGCTGAGCCGCGAGCCCTGCTCGGCCGAGTACGCGTACTGCCGGTCGTGGGTGGCCACGGCCAGCAGCACGTCGTCCGTCCCCAGGCCGTTGCGCTCGGCCGTGGTGTCCGCCCAGTCGTGTGCGGACCGTCCGGAGAAGTCCCGGACGTAGGCCACGAAGAGCTGGACCTTCCGGTCGTCGTAGAGCCGGTCGAGCGCGTCGGCCACGGCGGCTCGCCGGTCCCCGAGCGCACCCGTCCTATCGGTGATCTGGCCGTCGCGGTCCAGGCGCACGGGGTCGTCGGCGGGCACCACCCGGGCCCCGGCCACGGCGGCCCCGGCAGGCATCGCATACGCCGAGGGCACGGCCCCCGGCAGCCCGCACCAGAGGAGGAGCACGGCCGCCGTGGCCCGCGCGGCGGTGCGCGCCCACGCGGTCAGCGGGGGCGGCACAGCGGGCGCAGGCAGCGCGGACCGCCAGGACGACGGGAACGACGTCACATCTGGCAGCGTAGGGCGGCCTCTGAGCCCTCGCGACCGGGGGCCGACGGCCTCTCGTACGGTGGAAGTGATCAAACTGAGGGGGATCCGGCGGTGGACGAGGTCTGGGCGGGCGTGCGGGAACGGGTGCTTGCGGTGCGGGAGGCGCCGCACTGGCGTGAGGTGTTCGGCGCGGACTGGCTCGGCGAGCACGGCCACGGCTTCCGTCTTGAGCCCGTCCTCTCGGAGGCTGAGGTGCGGGCCGTCGAGCACCACCTGGGGGTGGAACTCCCGGGGGAGTACCGCGCCTTCCTCCGCCAGGTCGGCGCGGGTGGCGCGGGCCCGGACTACGGCCTCTTCACCCGCAGGCCGCCGGGGCCGGACGATGAGCCGGACTCCGGTGCCTGCGCGCTGCCGTTCCGCCCGGAGGGCACCGACGAGCTGGCCGAGCATGAGGCCAAGCAGCCGTGTGCCGACGACTACGCCGACGAGGAGGCCCTGGGCCGTGACTACGCGGCCTGGGAGGCGCGCCATGACGTGCTCCACGACTCTCTGACCGATGGGACCCTCCACCTCGGCCACCAGGGCTGTGGCTACTACACCCTCCTCGCGGTGACGGGCCCGGAGCGCGGCACCCTGTGGGACGACGTGCGGGCTGTCGGCGAGGGTGTGCAGCCCGTGACGCGGCAGGACAAGCCCCGGGTCACCTTCGCTCAGTGGTATCTGTCGTGGCTGGAGCACGCGGAGCGGACGGCGGTCGAGGGCCGCCCCCGCCTCTACGGGACGGCGTAGCTCACCCGCTGCTACGGGACGTAGCGCACCTCCGGGAACTGGGGCGACGGGCCGTCCAGGAGGTGGTTGTCCCGGTCGCGCAGCCAGCGGTCGAAGAAGGACGCCACATAGGAGCGCTGGGCGGCGACGGCCCGCTTCGGGTCGACGGTGCCTATGTTCTTCTCGATGACGGCTCGGGAGGCTCCGGTCTGGGGCAGCACGGCCGCCAGGTCCGTGTAGGTCTGGTGCTGGGAGCCGCGGAGGGTGAAGTCCCGCTTCCAGCCCGGGGTGTGCGACCAGAAGGCGCCCCATGAGGGCTCAGTGGTGTGGTCGCTGCCGTCGCGGCCCATGAGGAGCAGCGGGCGGTCGACGCCGTGCCGGGCGACCGGGGTGAGGTTCGTGCCCTTGGGTTCGCCGTTGAGCTCCAGGGTGCCGTCGAGGTTGACGGCGGCCTTGACGCGCTTGTCCTCGTACATCGTCTCGGCGGCGGCGATTCCGCCCGCGGACTGGCCGACCATGCCGACGCGGCCGCGGTCGATCACCCGGGACAGGCCGTGCGGCAGGGCGCCGAGCCGGTCGAGGACGAACCTGTCGTCGGCGACCCGGGTGTCCAGGACCTTCTTCAGGAGCCGGGACAGCGACCGGTCGTCCGTCACCTTGGCGAGGGCGTCCCGCAGGGGCTTGTCGCCCTTGACCGAACCGTCGGGGAACTGCACGCCCGGTGCCTCATAGGTGTGGTCGACGGTGATGACCACATAGCCGCGGCTCGCCATCTCCTCGACCAGGGAGGTGCCCCAGGTCCGCGGGTCGTTGGCCCCCGCGGAATAGAGCAGCACCGGGCGTCGGCCGCCGCGGTCGTCGACCGGGGCGGACTGGCGTGCGTGGGTGCGCATGCCTGGCCAGTCGACGGCGCCCTTCGCTATGCCGTGCGGGGCGGCGGCGTCCCACCGCTCGGCCGCGCCCGGTGCCATATAGGGCGCGGGGGCGGGGCTGCCGCCGGTCTTCCGCGCCGGATACCAGACGCTCACCATCAGCTCCCGATACGGCTGCGAGGTGACCCAGGGGTCGTGCCGGGAGTGGTCGACGAGGCGGGACGTCACCGTGCCGACGGGGTGGGGTCCTGTCGGGGCGGGCAGCACCGGGCGCACCCCCTCCTCGGGCTGTGCGCGCACCGCGCTCTCCGTCCCCCGTGCGAAGGCCGGGGCGGTGGCCCCGGCCCCCAGCGTCACCGCCGCCGCGAGCCCCGCGGCCGCCAGCACCTTCATCGAGCGCGCGCTCCGCGCCGTGCGAATGTCCATGCCTCCATGCTGGCCGCGCGCCCACGCCGGAACCATGGGGGAGATCACGAGACTTGCCTGGGGGATTACCCCCACAACCCTCGACAACCCCCGTCGGCCCCGGTCCGCACCCGTCGGCCCCGGTCCGCACCCGGCAGCCCCGGATCTCGTCCGCCCTCGTGCGAGCCGCGCCTACTCCCCCCGCCGCCGGATCTTGTTCCCCAGCCAGACCAGCGGATCGTACTTGCGGTCCACCGTCCGCTCCTTCAGGGGAATCAGCGCGTTGTCCGTGATGCGGATGCCCTCGGGGCAGACCTCCGTACAGCACTTGGTGATGTTGCAGTAGCCGAGTCCGTGCTCGTCCTGGGCGGTCGCCTTGCGGTCGAGGCCCGTGTCCGCCGCGGCGTCCAGCGGGTGCATGTCCAGCTCCGCGACGCGCATCAGGAAGCGCGGCCCCGCGAACGCCGTCTTGTTCTCCTCGTGGTCACGTACCACGTGGCAGGTGTCCTGGCACAGGAAGCACTCGATGCACTTGCGGAACTCCTGGGAGCGGTCCACGTCCTCCTGCATCATGCGGTACTCGCCGGGGCCCACACCGGGCGGCGGCACGAAGGCGGGCACCTCGCGCGCCTTGGCGTAGTTGAAGCCCACGTCGGTCACCAGGTCGCGGACCACGGGGAACGCCCGCAGCGGCGTGACGGTGATGGTCTCCTCGCGCGAGAACACCGACATCCGGGTCATGCACATCAGGCGCGGCCGACCGTTGATCTCCGCCGAGCAGGAACCGCACTTGCCCGCCTTGCAGTTCCAGCGCACCGCGAGGTCCGGCGCCTGGGTGGCCTGGAGGCGGTGGATGATGTCGAGGACCACCTCGCCCTCGTTGACCTCGACCGTGAAGTCCTCGAGGCCGCCCCCGCCGGTGTCGCCGCGCCAGACCCTGAAGCGCGCGTCGTACGCCGTGGACGATGCAGCTGTGCTCACTCGTAGAGCTCCTCTTCGGCCAGGTACTTGACCAGCTCCTCCTTCTCGAAGAGGGCGAGCAGGTCGGGGCGGATGGGATCGGTCGTGACGCGTTCGAGGTCGATCTGGCCGCGCACCGGGTCGGTCGCGGCGAGGCCGCCGGTCGGGTCGACGAGGCGGCACAGCAGGTTCACGCGGCGCCACTCGCGGTTCATCCCGGGGTGGTCGTCGCGGGTGTGCCCGCCGCGGCTCTCGGTGCGCTCCAGGGCCGCGCGCGCCACGCACTCGCTGACGAGCAGCATGTTCCTGAGGTCGAGCGCCAGGTGCCAGCCCGGGTTGAACTGCCGGTGCCCCTCGACCCCGGCCCGCCGCGCCCGCACCCGGAGGTCGGCGAGCTTCTCCAGGGCCCGCTCCATCTCGCCCGCGCGACGGATGATGCCGACCAGGTCGTTCATGGTCTGCTGGAGCTCCTGGTGGAGCGTGTACGGGTTCTCCGGGGGCGCCCCGTCCGAGGGGCCCTCCGCGCTGAACGGACGCAGTGCCTCCGCCGCCGCCGTGTCCAGCTGCGGCTCGTCCACCACGGGGCGCACGGCCAGCTCGTCCGCGTACCGCGCCGCGTGGAGACCGGCGCGGCGGCCGAACACGAGCAGGTCGGACAGGGAGTTGCCGCCGAGCCGGTTGGAGCCGTGCATGCCGCCCGCGACCTCACCAGCCGCGAACAGGCCCGGCACCCCGCGCGCCGCCGCCGTGTCGGAGTCGACCGCGATGCCGCCCATCACGTAGTGGCAGGTCGGGCCGACCTCCATCGCCTCCGCGGTGATGTCGACGTCCGCCAGCTCCTTGAACTGGTGGTACATCGAGGGGAGCCGGCGCCGGATCACCTCGGCGGGCATCCGCGTCGACACGTCCAGGAACACCCCGCCGTGCGGCGAGCCGCGCCCCGCCTTCACCTCGGAGTTGATGGCCCGTGCCACCTCGTCCCGGGGCAGCAGCTCGGGCGGCCTGCGGTTGTGGTCCGGGTCCTCGTACCAGCGGTCGCCCTCCTCCTCGGACTCCGCGTACTTCTCCTTGAAGACGTCCGGGACGTAGTCGAACATGAACCGCTTGCCCTCGGAGTTCCGCAGGACACCGCCGTCGCCGCGTACGGACTCGGTGACGAGGATGCCTTTCACCGACGGCGGCCACACCATTCCCGTCGGGTGGAACTGGACGAATTCCATGTTGAGCAGCGGGGCGCCCGCGAGCAGCGCGAGGGCGTGCCCGTCGCCCGTGTACTCCCACGAATTCGACGTCACCTTGAAGGACTTGCCGATGCCTCCGGTGGCGAGCACGACGCTGGGCGCCTCGATGACGAAGAACCGCCCGCTCTCCCGCTCGTAGCAGAAGGCACCGCTGACCCGGTCGCCCTCTTTGAGTACGCGCGTGACCGTGCACTCCTGGAAGACCTTCAGCCGGGCTTCGTAGTCGCCGAATTCCCTCTCGTCCTCCTGCTGGAGGGCCACGATCTTCTGCTGGAGGGTGCGGATCAGTTCGAGCCCCGTACGGTCGCCGACGTGGGCGAGCCGGGGGTATTCGTGGCCGCCGAAGTTCCGCTGTGAGATGCGGCCGTCCTTGGTGCGGTCGAAGAGCGCCCCCCAGGTCTCCAGTTCCCATACGCGATCGGGTGCCTCGCGCGCGTGCAGTTCGGCCATCCGCCACTGGTTGAGGAACTTTCCGCCGCGCAGGGTGTCACGGAAGTGCACCTGCCAGTTGTCGCCGGAATTCACGTTCGCCATGGCGGCCGCGATGCCGCCCTCGGCCATCACCGTATGCGCCTTGCCGAACAGCGACTTGCAGATCACCGCCGTGCGCGCGCCCTGCTCACGGGCCTCGATCGCGGCCCTCAGGCCCGCACCGCCGGCGCCCACGACGACGACATCCCACTGCTGCCGCTCCACTTGAGACATCAGAACGCCCCTATTTCGTCTTTCATCTTCGTCGTCAGAACAGTGCCGGATCGTCGAACGCGCCGGAGGCGATCAGATACACATAGAAGTCGGCGAGCGCGACGCTGATCAACGACGCCCAGGCAAGCAGCATGTGACGGCCGTTCAGCCAGCCCACCCACTGCCACAGCCGATAGCGCACCGGATGCTTGGAGAAGTGCTTGAGCTTTCCGCCGACGACGTGTCGGCACGAGTGGCAGGAGAGCGTGTACGCCCAGATCAGCACGATGTTCACCAGGAACACGAGCGTGCCGAGGCCCATGTGACCCCACTCGTAGTGCTCGTCGCGGAAGGCGAGCACGGTGTCGTACGTGAGAATGCCCGCGACCGGCACGGCGGCGTAGAAGAAGTACCGGTGGATGTTCTGCAGGATCAGCGGGAAACGCGTCTCGCCGGTGTACTTGGCGTGCGGCTCGGCGACCGCGCAGGCGGGCGGGGACGCCCAGAATCCGCGGTAGTAGGCCTTGCGGTAGTAGTAGCAGGTGAGCCGGAAGCCCAGCGGGAAGATGAGGATGAGCAGGGCGGGGGACAGGCCCCACCAGCTGCCGAAGACCTCCCAGTTCGGGCCGTTCTTCATCGGCTTGCAATTGTCCGCGACGCACGGCGAGTAGAACGGCGAGACGTACGGCGCCGCGTAGTAGTCGGAATTCGCGAACGCCCGCCACGTCGAGTACACGACGAAGGCGAACAGCCCGGCGGCGGTCGCGGCGGGCTGGAGCCACCAGCGGTCCGTCCGCAGATGGGCAGCGGCGATCGCGGCGCGCGTGCCGTGCCGTACGCCGCCGGGGGCCGTGCCCTTGTTCAGATGGGGTTCGGTGCCAGTTGCCAACGAGGCTCCACTCCTTCGTCGACGGGTGGGTTACGACGGGCGCGGGCCCGGGGGGCCGGGGGGTCGGGGCGGGCGGGCCGGGGCCGGGGCCGGGCTAGGGCGCGCGGCGGTAGCGGGCGCCCAGGCCCTCGTCGTCGGAGTCCGTCCACAGGGAGCTGTCGTACGGGGTGTCCGGTACGGGGACCATCGCGGGCCGCGCGGGGGGCGGGGGCGCCTGGGTCTGGTGGTCGGTCGGGGATGCGGGGGCCACGGCCGCGCGCAGCAGCGCGACGCTCTCGCGCAGGTGGTCGGTGTCCATGCGGACCCGGCGGAAGTCGACGCCCGCCGCGTCCGCCTCGGCCTGCCGCTCGATCCGGCCGACCGTGCGGACGAGGTCGTCGACACAGCGCTGAATGGCCGTCAGGTCGTCTTGCAGAGCCATGACTTGCCCTCACTTCAAGGGGTGCGGTCGTAAACGCTCATGCGCCTGCGAGTGTCGCGCCTCACATCCCGGCTTGGGAAGGGATCTGTCGTGATTGGGCCCGGGAAGGGGGTGGGGTGGCTCATGTCCGCCGGAGTGCGCCCCGGCGGCCCCGGTGGGGCCGCGCTCCGGCTCTCCTTCCGGCGGGGCCGGGCCGGTCCTGCCGCCCGTTCCCCCATCGGCCTCCGGCCTCGTCCTCAAGCGCCGGACGGGCTTGTTACCTCGGCCTCCCGTTCGTTTCCCCGTCGGGCTGCCGCGCTTGTCCTCAAGCGCCGGACGGGCTTGGTTCTCTGCGCTTCCGTTCGTCTTCCCTTTGCGCTGACGTGCTTGTCCTCGGGCGTGGGATGGGCTTGTTTGTCTCGGCCTCCTGCTCGTCTCCCTGTCGGGCTGCCGCGCTTGTCCTCAAGCGCCGGACGGGCTTGGTTCTCTGTGCTTCCGTTCGTCTTCCCATTGCGTTGCTGCGCTTGTCCTCGGGCGTGGGACGGGGTTGTTTGTCTCGGTCTCCTGCTCGTCTCCCTGTCGCGCTGGCGCGCTTGTCCTCAAGCGCCGGACGGGCTGGGGGGCCGCTCGTCCGCTGTTGTTCTTCCGTCGTCCGCCGTTCCCGGGGCGGGGGAGGGGGCGTTGGGCCGCATGGGTGGGTTCTGGGGGGAGGGCCGTCGTGTCGGGGGGCTTCGCCGGGGGCCGTCGCGTTCAGTGGGGGTGATACATGTGATCAACTCCATATTTCGCCCGTAGCGCCGCTATCCGCGCAGACCCATGGAAACGGCACCCCGAGCACCACCGCCAAGGAGACCGCCCCACAAGGGCACCACCTCCCAGGGCACTGCCTCCAGGGCCACCGCCCCGAAGGCACGGTCTTAGGGGCACCGACTCCAGAGGCATCGCCCCCAAGGCACTGCCTCAGGGACACAGCCCTCGGGGCACTGTCTCCAGGGGCACGCCCCTGGGGGCACTGTCTCCAGAGGCGTCGTCCTTGGGCACGGTCCGAGGGCATCGCTTCCAGGGGCATCGTCCTAAAGGCACTGCCTCCGGGGACACCTCCCGAAGGCACTGTCTCCGGGGGCACCGTCTCCAGGGGCGCCACTCCGGGGACACCGCCTCCAGGGCACCGTCCCGAGGGGCACTGTCTCCAGGAGCACCGCTCCTGAGGCACGGCCCGAGGGACATCGCCTTCGGGGGCACCGCTCCTGTGGCATGGCCCTGAGGGGCACCGCCTCCGGGGGCACTTGCCTCGAAGGCACGGCCTTTAGGGACACGCTCCGAAGGCATGGCCCAAGGGACATCGCCTCCGGGGGCGCCTGCCTCGAAGGCACGGCCTCTAGGGACACGCCCTGAAGGCATGGCCTGAGAGGCACCGCCTCCGGGGGCACCTGCCCCGAAGGCACAGCCTCCAGGGCCACGCCCCGAAGGCACAGCCCCCAGGGCCACGCCCCGAAGGCACCGTCCCAGGGGGCACCGCCCTAAAGGCCCTGCCTCCGAAGGCACCGCCCGAAGGCATCGCCTCCAGGGACATCGCCTCCAGGGACATCGCCTCCAGGGACATCGCCTCCAGGGGCGCCGCCCCCGGGAGCACCGCCCCCGGGGACACCGCCTCCAGGGACACCGCCCCCGGGGACACCGCCCCCGGGAGCCCCCGGGGACACCGCCCCCGGGAGCCCCCGGGGACACCCCAGGGACGCCACCCCAAGGCCCCGCGGAACGGCGCTGCGAGCCCCCCACCCGGACCACGAACGGCACCACGTCACCAGCCCCGGCCCCCTCCCACCCCCGCCCGGCAGGGCGGATCGCGGCCGGGCCAGCCCCGGAGGTATCCGTCATGCCCCACGACCGCGCCAGGCCGCAGCGACCGGTCCGCCCGAAGGCCACGGTCCGATCGGCCGTGTTCCTCGCCGCGGGAGTCCTCGCGCTGCCCGCCCTCGCGGGGTGCGGCGCGGACGACGAGACGAGCACCCCCGCGGCGGCCCAGGACATCGCGCCCGCCGCCCGGGACCTGGTGGCCGACGGCGGCACCGTGAAGTGGGCCGTCGACGCGCTGCCGGAGACCTTCAACACCTTCCAGTCGGACGCGGACGACGCCACGTCCCGGGTGGCGGGCGCCGTCCTGCCCTCCCTGTTCCGCCTCGACGCGCAGGGCCGCGTGCAGCGCAACCCGGACTTCCTGGAGACCGCGAAGGTCGTCGAGCGCGAGCCCAAGCAGGTCGTGCTCTACAAGCTGAACCAGCAGGCGGTGTGGAGCGACGGCCGGGAGATCGGCGCGGACGACTTCGCCGCCCAGTGGCGGGCCCTGTCCGGCAAGGACAGCGCGTACTGGACGGCCCGCAACGCGGGCTACGACCGCATCGAGAAGATCGAGCGCGGCGCCAACAACCTGGAGGTGCGCGTCACCTTCGCGCAGCCGTACGCGGACTGGCGCTCGCTGTTCTCGCCGCTGTACCCGAAGGAGGTCATGGGCACCCCCGACTCCTTCAACGACGGCGCGCGCACCCGGCTGAAGGTCACCGCGGGCCCCTTCGCCCTCAAGGACGTCGACCGGGGCGCGGGCGAGGTCACGCTCCGGCGCAGCCCGCGCTGGTGGGGCAGCCCCGCCAAGCTCGACGCGCTCGTCCTGCGCGAGGTGCCGCGCGAGCGCCGCGCCGCCGCGCTGGCCGCGGGCAAGGTCGACCTGGCCGACGTGGACGCCGACGAGGCGGGCCGGATCGCCCTGGCCGCCCGCGACAAGGGCGACCGGGGCCCGCTCGCGCACGGCCCCGGCGCCCGGCTCACCCCCGCCGACGCCCTGCGCTCCTGGGCGGTCGCCCACGGCACGGACGAGGAGGCCGCCGCGGCCGAGCAGGAGGCGCGCGAGCGGACGGACAAGGCCGTCGCGCGGTACGCCGACGAGCAGGCGGGCCTGCGCGGCTACACCGTCCGCAAGTCCCTCGAACCCGCCTACACCCAGCTCGCCCTCAACGGAGCCGAGGGCCCCCTCGCCGACGACCGGGTCCGCCGCGCGGTCGCCCGCGCCCTGAACCGCACCGAGCTCGCGGAAACGGTTCTGAAGCCGCTCGGCCTGCCCGCCGCCCCGGTCGGCAGCCATCTGGCCCTGGCCGGTCAGGACGCGTACGCGGACAACAGCGGGGCGCTCGGCGACCAGGACACCGCCGAGGCGCGGGCGCTGCTCGCCGACGCGGGCTGGACGCCCGGCGGCCCGCTCAAGGAGAAGCTCCAGAAGAAGGACAAGAAGGAGAACGCGGCCGGGAGCGAGGCGGACGCCCGCGACGAGGGCGGCGACGACGGCACGTACATCGTCGGCGAGGACGACCAGAAGCCCGGCGACCGGGGCGCCTCGGTCCTCGCGCCCGCCCCCGCAGCCGCGTTCCAGCAGGCCGTCCTGGCCCGCCAGGCCGACGCCCTCACCGCGCGCCGCGACGCCGACAAGGAGCAGCGCAAGGACCCGGGCGCCCCGGCCAAGAAGCACGCGCGCAAGCACGCCGAGAAGCACACGGAGAAGCACGCCAGGGGCGGTGCCCCGGGAGCCTATGCCCCCAAGGGCACCGCCGCCCCGAAGGCGGGCAAGGGGGCGGGCGGGCCCCTGGCCAAGGACGGCAAGCCGCTCACGCTCCGCTTCGTCCTGCCGTCCGGCGACGGCTCCCAGGCGCTGCGCGGCGTCGCCGACCGCATCTCCCGGATGCTGGAGCGCATCGGCGTCCGTACGGAGATCGCGAAGGTCGCCGACGAGAGCTACTTCAAGGACCACATCGCGTCCGGCCAGTACGACCTTGCCCTGTACTCCTGGCCCGCGTCCGCCTTCCCCGCCACCGACGCCCGGCCGATCTTCGCCAAGCCGGTGCCCGCCGCGGACGGCTCCCTCAACGTCGAACAGAACTACACCCGCGTCGGCACCGACCACATCGACCAGCTCTTCGACCAGGCCCTCGCCGAGCTCGACGAGGGCGAGATGCGCTCCCTGGTGAAGAAGGCCGACGCCCGCATCTGGGCGGCGGCGGGCTCCATCCCCCTCTACCAGCGCCCCCAACTGGTGGCGGCCCGGCCGAACCTCGCCAACGCCGGGGCCTTCGGCTTCGCGACCCCGCTCTACGAGGACATGGGCTACCGCAAGCCCGGCGCCAGACCCGCCGAGAGCCCGTCCCGGGGCTGAGGCCGGGGCCCCGCCGGGCCGGTTCCGGCGGGGCCGCGTAGAATGGGGTAAGGCCGTGGCGTGTGTCTGCCCGGCAGGGCGCGCGTACCAAAAGAGAAAAGTACGCGCAGCCTTCCACTCTTCCCGGGAGAAGCGCACCTCGCATGCCCACGCGCCACGACATTCGTAACGTCGCCATCGTCGCCCACGTCGACCACGGCAAGACGACCATCGTCGACGCCATGCTCAAGCAGGCGGGCGCCTTTGCCGCGCACGCCGCAGAGTCCCTCGACGACCGCATGATGGACAGCAACGACCTGGAGCGTGAGAAGGGCATCACGATCCTGGCCAAGAACACCGCGGTCAAGTACCACCCGAAGGACGGTGGCGACCCGATCACGATCAACATCATCGACACCCCCGGTCACGCCGACTTCGGTGGCGAGGTCGAGCGCGGTCTGTCGATGGTGGACGCGGTCGTCCTTCTGGTCGACGCCTCCGAGGGTCCGCTGCCGCAGACCCGCTTCGTGCTCCGCAAGGCGCTCCAGCAGCGGCTGCCGGTGATCCTCTGCATCAACAAGACGGACCGCCCGGACTCCCGCATCGACGAGGTCGTCAACGAGACGTACGACCTCTTCCTCGACCTGGACGCCGACGAGGACCAGATCGAGTTCCCGATCGTCTACGCCTGCGGCCGTGACGGCGTGGCCTCGCTGACCAAGCCGGAGGACGGCACCGTCCCGGCGGACAGCACCAACCTGGAGCCGTTCTTCACGACGCTCCTGGAGCACGTCCCGGCCCCCGAGTACGACGAGTCGGCCCCGCTCCAGGCCCACGTCACCAACCTGGACGCCGACAACTTCCTCGGCCGCATCGCGCTGCTCCGCGTCGAGCAGGGCGAGCTGCGCAAGGGCCAGACCGTCGCCTGGATCAAGCGCGACGGTTCGATCTCCAACGTCCGCATCACCGAGCTGATGATGACCGAGGCCCTCACCCGCAAGCCCGCCGAGAAGGCGGGCCCCGGTGACATCTGCGCCGTCGCGGGCATCCCCGACATCATGATCGGCGAGACCCTCGCGGACCCGGAGAACCCGATCGCGCTCCCGCTGATCACGGTCGACGAGCCCGCGATCTCCATGACGATCGGTACGAACACCTCGCCGCTGGTCGGCCGCGGCGGCACCGGCAAGGGCGCGGACGCCAAGTCCGCCGTCAAGGACCGCAAGGTCACCGCCCGCCAGGTCAAGGACCGTCTGGACCGCGAGCTGATCGGTAACGTCTCGCTGCGTGTCCTGGAGACGGGACGCCCGGACGCCTGGGAGGTGCAGGGCCGCGGCGAGCTGGCGCTCGCCATCCTGGTCGAGCAGATGCGCCGCGAGGGCTTCGAGCTGACCATCGGCAAGCCCCAGGTGGTCACCCAGGAGATCGACGGCAAGACGCACGAGCCGGTCGAGCGCATGACCATCGACGTGCCCGAGGAGCACATGGGCGCCGTCACGCAGCTCATGGGCGTCCGCAAGGGCCGCATGGACAACATGTCCAACCACGGCTCCGGCTGGGTGCGCATGGAGTTCGTCGTCCCGTCCCGCGGCCTCATCGGCTTCCGTACGGAGTTCCTGACGAACACCCGCGGCACGGGCATCGCGCACTCCATCCACGAGGGCCACGAGCCGTGGTTCGGCCAGCTCCAGACCCGTAACAACGGTTCGCTGGTCGCCGACCGCGCGGGCGCGGTCACGCCGTTCGCGATGATCAACCTCCAGGAGCGCGGCGTGCTCTTCGTGGAGCCCGGCACCGAGGTGTACGAGGGCATGATCGTCGGCGAGAACTCGCGCTCCGACGACATGGACGTGAACATCACCAAGGAGAAGAAGCTCACCAACATGCGTGCGGCTTCCGCGGACAACACCGAGAACGTGGTGCCCCCGCGCAAGCTCTCCCTGGAGCAGTCCCTGGAGTTCTGCCGCGACGACGAGTGCGTCGAGGTGACCCCGGAGGCGGTCCGCATCCGCAAGGTGAACCTGGACCAGCGCGAGCGCGCCCGTGCGGCGTCGCGCGCCAAGCACGGCTGAGCCACGCAGGCGTGGCCTAGCCTCTTCGGTCGTCTTTCATCTGCGGCTTTGCCGTGGCTGGTCGCGCAGTTCCCCGCGCCCCTTCAGGGCGTTCGGCGCTGAGGCCGGTTTCCCCCGCACGGGTGCGTGTGGGGGAAACCGGCCTCCCGCGCGTTCGGGGGGGGGCGTCGACGGACCTCGGCAACCGGTTTTTGCCCACGATCTGTCCGCTATACGGACTCTCTTGACCGTTAGATGGGTAACACGTCCGTTTCGCAACCATCTATCTGGGATCGGTTTGTCCGGATTTTGGAAGTTGTACGTGCCAGGTGTGATTGAACCGAGACCAAAAGGGTGTGGTCGGGCCGTACCTCATGGCTAATAGTTGACCGCGTATAGCTCGGGTCAATGGGTCACGCGCTGTGGGGAGCGCCGACTCACGAGCACACTGGGGTACTCGATCTTCGCCGGCAGGGGTGTCGGCGCTGCTTGACGTACCCCCTCTTGTAGCGAACAAGTGGACTCATGAGGAGGAACCCCATGCGTGGTGCCAAGAGCGCCAAGTGGGTTGGGGGCGCGGTTGTTATCGCCCTTGCCGCGACGGCCTGTGGTGGCGGCGACAGCGGCAGTGACAACAAGAACCGGGCGATCGACAAGAACGGCACCTTCGTCTACGCGAGTGGCGAGCCGCAGAACCCGCTTCAGCCGGCGAACACCAAGGAGGCGTACGGAAGCGACGTCATCCACACGCTGTTCACCGGTCTCGTCGACTACACGCCGGGCACCGGCAAGCTGGTCAACATGAACGCGGAGTCGGTGACGCCGTCCAAGGACAACAAGACCTGGACGGTCAAGCTCAAGCCGGGGTGGAAGTTCCACAACGGCGAGGCGGTCACCGCGAAGTCGTACGTCGACGCCTGGAACTGGGCGGCCTACACGCCGAACAACCAGACCAACAGCTCTTGGTTCGCGGACATCGCGGGTTACACCGACGTCCACCCCGAGAAGGGCAAGCCGAAGACCAACAAGATGTCGGGTCTGAAGGTCAAGGGCGAGAACGAGTTCACGATCACGCTGACCACGGGCATCCCGTACTACGCGTACAAGCTGGGCTACGAGGTCTTCTCCCCGCTGCCCTCGGGCTTCTTCAAGGACCCGAAGGGCTACGGCGAGAAGCCGGTCGGCAACGGCCCGTACAAGTTCGCCAGCTGGGACCACAAGAAGTCCATCAAGGTCACCCGCTACGACGGCTACCAGGGCCCGAACAAGGCCAAGAACGGTGGCGTCACCTTCAAGAACTACGCCTCCTCCGACGGCGCGTACAAGGACCTGGTGTCGAACAACGTCGACTCCATGGCCATCGTGCCGGAAGGCGAGCTGGCCAACTACCAGGAAGACCTGGGTGATCGCGCGATCAACCAGGACTTCTCGATGATCCAGACGATCGCGTTCGCCCGCTACACCAAGCAGTGGAAGAACATCGACGTCAAGGTCCTCCAGGGCCTGTCGATGGCGATCGACCGCGACACCATCATCAAGACGGTCCTGAACAACACCCGTGAGCCCGCCACCGGCTGGGTCGCCAAGGACGTCATCGGCTACAAGGCCGGCGCTTGCGGTGAGTACTGCAAGTTCGACCCGAAGAAGGCCAAGCAGCTCATCAAGGACGGCGGCGGCGTCCCGGACAACAAGGTCTCCATCCAGTACAACGCCGACCAGCCGCACAAGGGCTGGGTCACCGCCGTCTGCAACAGCATCAAGCAGGCGACCGGCGTGAACTGCGTGGGCGACCCGAAGACCGACTTCCAGGCCGACACGCAGACGCGTGACGCCAAGAAGGTCAAGTCGATGTACCGCTCCGGCTGGGTCCTCGACTACCCGTTCAACGGCAACTTCCTGCGTGACCTCTACGGCACCGGCGTCGGCGGCAACCAGAGCGGCTTCTCGAACAAGGACTTCGACAAGCTGACCGCGAAGGCCGACAAGGCGCCGACCATCGAGAAGTCCGCCGACCTCTACAACGAGGCCGAGCGCAGCCTGCAGAACAGCTTCCCCTCCATCCCGCTCTGGTACGGCAAGTTCCAGACCGGCTACTCCACCAATGTCTCTGGCGTGAAGTTCGACCAGCAAGCGAGCCCGATCTTCACTGAAGTCCAGGTGTACAAGAAGTAGTTCGCGAGGGCTCAGCCCGTGGTGCCGACCGGTGATCCCGGTCGGCACCACGGGCGGCTTCGCACAGGACGGAGGCTTCCATGGGGCGCTACGTCGCGCGGCGACTGCTCCAGATGATCCCAGTCTTCATTGGGACCACTCTTCTCATTTTCTTGATGGTCAATGTGCTTCCCGGCGACCCGGTACGGGCGCTGTGGGGGGACAAGCCGCCGGACCCGGCGCAGATGGAGGCCATTCGCCACCAGCGCGGTCTCGACCTCCCGCTCTGGCAGCAGTATCTGCACTACATGAAGAACCTGGCCGTCGGTGACCTGGGCACCAACATCGGTGGCCGGCCGGTCGGCGACATCCTCAGCCAGGCGTTCCCCGTCACGGTGCGGCTCGCCCTGCTCGCCTTCGGCATCGAGATGGTCCTCGGCATCGCCCTCGGCATGCTCGCCGGTGTGCGCCGCGGCCGCGTCGTGGACAACCTGATCCTGGTCTTCACGCTGCTCGTCATCTCGGTTCCGGTGTTCGTGCTCGGCTACATCGTCCAGACGGTGTTCGGACTCCAGCTGAAGTGGACCGAGCCAACGGTCCAGGACGCCACGGACATCACGCAGCTGATCCTTCCGGCGATCGTGCTCGGCTCGCTCTCCCTCGCGTACGTCGCCCGGCTCACGCGGACGAGCATCGCGGAGAACCTGCGCGCCGACTACATCCGCACCGCCGTCGCCAAGGGCCTGCCCAAGAGCCGGATCATGACGCGCCACCTGCTGCGCAACTCGCTGATCCCGGTGGTGACCTTCCTCGGCACCGACATCGGCACCCTGATGGGCGGAGCGGTCGTCACGGAGGGCATTTTCAACGTGCCGGGCGTCGGCAACACTCTGTTCGACGGTCTCGCACGCCGTGAGGGCCAGGTCATCGTCGGCACGGTGACCATCCTGGTGCTCGTCTATCTGGCCGCGAGCCTGATCGTTGACCTGCTCTACGCGGTCCTGGACCCGAGGATCCGTTATGCCTGACGTCACCAAGACCACCCAGCCGGAGGCCGCCTCCGACGCCGCGGTCAAGGCCGCGGCGGCACCCGAGAGCGCGGCGGGCCCGGCGCCGGGCAAGCCCCGCTCGCTTGCCGCGGACGCCTGGCGGGACCTGCGCCGCAACCCGTTCTTCGTGATATCCGCGCTCCTCATCGTGCTGCTCGTGGTGATCGCGTTCTTCCCGGGCCTGTTCACCAGCGCCGACCCGACCAAGGGCGACCTGCGCAACCACTTCCTGGAGAAGCCGAGCTACACGCACTTCTTCCAGCCGGAGTGGTTCGGCTACGACGGCCAGGGCCGGTCCATCTACGCCCGCGTGCTGTACGGAGCCCGCAACTCGATCACGGTCGGCATCTGCGTCACCATCGCCGTCACCATCATCGGCTCCATCCTCGGCATGCTCGCCGGATACTTCGGCGGCATCTGGGACGCGATCATCTCGCGGATCACCGATGTGTTCTTCGGCGTCCCGTTCCTGCTCGGCACCATGGTCGTGATGAACGCCGTGACCGACCGCACGGTGTGGACGGTGGTGGGCGCCCTCACGGTGCTCGGCTGGACCCAGATCACCCGCGTCATGCGCGGATCCGTGATCACCACCAAGCACTCCGACTACGTGGTCGCGGCCAAGGCGCTCGGTGCGAGCACCTGGCGGATCCTGATCCGGCACATCCTGCCGAACGCGGCAGCGCCCGTGATCGTCGTCGCGACCATCGCGCTCGGCGGCTACATCACGGCCGAGGCGACCCTCTCCTTCCTCGGCATGGGCCTGTCGGACGACGCGATCTCGTGGGGCAGCGACATCTCCGACGCCGCCAAGCAGCTGCGCAACAACCCGTACATCCTGTTCTTCCCGGCCGGCATGCTGAGCCTGACCGTCCTGGCGTTCATCATGCTGGGCGACGCCGTGCGCGACGCCCTCGACCCCAAGCTGCGCTGAGGGAGGCGTACGTGACCACCATCGAGAAAGAGGCGAGCGTGCCCGCCCCGCGCGACGCCGAGCGGGCACCCCTGCTCGAAGTCCGGGACCTGCACGTCGAGTTCCACACCCGCGAGGGCGTGGCCAAGGCCGTCAACGGCGTCAACTACACCGTGGAGCCCGGCGAGACGCTCGCCGTGCTCGGCGAGTCGGGCTCCGGCAAGTCCGTGACCGCGCAGGCGATCATGGGCATCCTGGACATGCCGCCCGGCAAGATCGGGAAGGGCGAGATCCTCTTCCGCGGCCAGGACATGCTGAAGATGTCCAACGAGGAGCGCAGGAAGATCCGCGGCCGCAAGATCGCGATGATCTTCCAGGACGCGCTCAGCTCCCTGAACCCGGTGCTCAGCGTCGGCTACCAGCTCGGCGAGATGTTCCGGGTGCACCAGGGCGCCAGCCGCAAGGAGGCCAAGGCCAAGGCCATCGAGCTGATGGACAAGGTCAAGATCCCGGCCGCCAAGGAGCGGGTGAACGACTACCCGCACCAGTTCTCGGGCGGCATGCGCCAGCGCATCATGATCGCGATGGCGCTCGCCCTGGAGCCGGACCTGATCATCGCCGACGAGCCCACCACGGCCCTCGACGTGACGGTCCAGGCGCAGGTCATGGACCTGCTCGCGGAGCTGCAGCGCGAGTACAACATGGGCCTGATCCTGATCACCCACGACCTCGGTGTGGTCGCGGACGTGGCGGACAAGATCGCCGTCATGTACGCGGGCCGGATCGTGGAGACGGCGCCGGTGCACGAGCTGTACAAGCGCCCGGCGCACCCCTACACCCGCGGTCTGCTCGACTCGATCCCGCGCCTGGACCAGAAGGGCCAGGAGCTGTACGCGATCAAGGGTCTGCCGCCCAACCTCCTGAGGATCCCCACGGGGTGCGCGTTCAACCCGCGCTGCCCGAAGGCCCAGGACATCTGCCGCACCGAGATCCCGGCGCTCGCCCCGGTCACGGAGCGGGACGGCGGGGAGCTCGTCGGCCGCGGCAGCGCGTGCCACTTCTGGAAGGAGACGATCCATGGCTGAGGAGCTCAAGAAGGACGCCGCGGACGTCACCGACGCCACGCCGAACGTCACCGAGGTGGAGACGGTCGACGCGGCGACGCCCGAGGAGGCCGTCGCGGCCATCGAGGCCCCCGTCGAGCGCGGCGAGCCGATCCTCCAGGTCCGCAATCTGGTGAAGCACTTCCCGCTGACCCAGGGCATCCTCATCAAGCGCCAGATCGGCGCGGTGAAGGCGGTCGACGGCATCTCCTTCGACCTCTACCAGGGCGAGACGCTCGGCATCGTGGGCGAGTCCGGCTGTGGCAAGTCCACGGTGGCGAAGCTGCTCATGACCCTGGAGCGGGCCACCGCGGGCGAGGTCTTCTACAAGGGCCAGGACATCACCAAGCTGTCAGGGCGGGCCCTGAAGGCCGTGCGCCGCAACATCCAGATGGTGTTCCAGGACCCGTACACCTCGCTCAACCCGCGCATGACGGTGGGCGACATCATCGGGGAGCCCTTCGAGATCCACCCCGAGGTGGCGCCGAAGGGCGACCGCCGCCGCAAGGTCCAGGAGCTCCTGGACGTGGTCGGGCTCAACCCCGAGTACATCAACCGCTACCCGCACCAGTTCTCGGGCGGTCAGCGCCAGCGCATCGGCATCGCCCGCGGCCTGGCCCTCAACCCCGAGATCATCATCTGCGACGAGCCGGTCTCGGCCCTGGACGTGTCCGTCCAGGCCCAGGTCATCAACCTGATGGAGAAGCTCCAGGACGAGTTCAACCTGTCCTACCTCTTCATCGCGCACGACCTGTCGATCGTCCGGCACATCTCGGACCGCGTGGGCGTGATGTACCTCGGCAAGATGGCCGAGATCGGCTCCGACGAGCAGATCTACGACCACCCGACGCACCCGTACACGCAGGCGCTCCTCTCGGCCGTCCCGGTCCCCGACCCGGAGGCCCGCGAGGGCCGCGAGCGCATCATCCTCACCGGCGACGTGCCGTCCCCGGCCAACCCGCCCTCGGGCTGCCGCTTCCGCACCCGCTGCTGGAAGGCGCAGGACAAGTGCGCCGAGGAGATCCCGCTGCTCGCGATCCCCGAGCGCTTCAAGGACGCGGACACCCCGGCCGCCCACGAGTCGGCGTGCCACTTCGCGGAGGAGAAGGACGTGGTGCACGCGGCCTAGCACCGCGACACCGTCCGTGTGCCCCGCCGGTCCCTGAGCCCGGCGGGGCACACGCGCGTGCGGGGCCCGCACGGCGGCCTGCCCTACGGCGCCCGGCTCCCACGGCCGGTGACTCAGCCCTGCCCGGGCTGTGCGTAACGGCGGAAAGCGGACGTGTCCAGGGTCCAGGGTCCCAGGGAGACCTGGTCGCCGAAGATGTAGGGGACCTTCTTCCCGTAGTGGGTTCCGCACGGCTCGGAGTGCACCTCGATGGTGCCCCTTCGGGGGTCGACGATCATGTAGAGCTCAATGCCCATGGCGGGGTACTCGGAGAGTTTCGCGCCGTAGTCGTTCTCCGGGTTCGAGGGGGAGACGATCTCAACGGCGGCGAGGACCTGGGTGGCGTCGACCGCCAGACCCTCTTCGTCGAGCACGGCCTCCGGGATCACCACGGCGTCCGGGCGGCGCATGCGGCCGATGGACGGGTGCTCGATTTCCGGGCCGTTCGCGCAGATGTAGCCGGGGTGGGTGGCGGGGAGCTGTGCGTCCAATTGCTGGCGGATGCGGCGGACCGTGCCCTCATGGCGCTTCGACGGGCACGTCATGGCCAGGACCGGACCCGAGGGGCCAATCTCGACACGCCACGTCCCTTCGAGGCGCTCGGCGTAAGCGCCCAGCTCCTCGGCGATCGCGCGCATCTTGGCGTAGTCCATCAAGGCAGCGTAGCGAGGCCTCCGGGCGCGGCATACGTACATCCGGAGGGCCTCCTCCCTCATACGGCCGGGCTGAATGTGCTGCTTGCCACCTATAGCGCCATATTGGCGAATAGTGCGCGCGGCAGGTGCGCGGTGGAGGCGAGGAGGCAGTTCATGCGTGGAGCCACGCACGCCAAGTGGGCCGCTTGTGCGGCGGCGGTCGCGCTCGCGGCGACAGCCTGTGGTGGTGGGAGCGGCGGTGGCGACGGCTCCGGGGTCGTGAGCTCCTCCTGGGGCGACCCGCAGAACCCGCTGGAGCCCGCCAACACCAACGAGGTGCAGGGCGGCAAGGTCCTCGACATGATCTTCCGGGGCCTCAAGCGGTACGACCCGAAGACCGGCGAGGCCAAGGACATGGTCGCGGAGTCCATCGAGACGAAGGACTCGCGGACCTACACCGTCAAGGTCAAGGACGGGTGGAAGTTCAGCAACGGCGAGGCCGTCACCTCGAAGTCGTTCGTGGACGCCTGGAACTACGGGGCGCACCTCAAGAACAACCAGAAGAACGCCTACTTCTTCGGCTACATCGAGGGCTACGACAAGGTCCACCCCGAGAAGGGCGACCCGAGCGCGGACACCCTGTCCGGCCTGAAGGTCGTCGACGCGCGGACCTTCACCGTCAAGCTCTCGCAGAAGTTCTCCACCTGGCCCGAGACCCTCGGCTACCCGGCCTTCGCGCCTCTGCCCAAGGCCTTCTTCGACGACCGCTCGGCCTGGCTCGCCAAGCCCGTCGGCAACGGCCCGTACAGCATCACGTCGTACCAGAAGGGCTCCAAGATGGAGCTCAGGAAGTGGGACGACTACAGCGGCGACGACAAGGCGCAGAACGGCGGCGTGGACCTCAAGGTCTACACCGACAACAGCATCGCCTACAACGACCTGATGGCCGGGAACCTCGACCTCGTCGACGACGTGCCGGCCGCGCAGCTCAGGAACGTCAAGAGCGACCTCGGCGACCGCTACATCAACACCCCCGCGGGCATCATCCAGACGCTGTCCTTCGCCTTCTACGACAGCAAGTGGAACAAGCCCGGCATGGAGAAGGTCCGCAGGGGCCTCTCCATGGCCATCAACCGCAAGCAGATCACCGAGACGATCTTCCAGAAGACGCGGACGCCCGCCAAGGACTGGACCTCGCCGGTGCTCGGCAAGGACGGCGGCTACAGCGACAGCGTCTGCGGCGACGCCTGCGAGTACGACGCCGCGCGGGCCAAGAAGCTCGTCGAGGAGGGCGGCGGCATCCCCGGCGGCACCCTGAAGATCTCGTACAACGCGGACACCGGCTCCCACAAGGAGTGGGTGGACGCCGTGTGCAACTCCATCAACAAGGCCCTGGGCAACAACAGGTCCTGCGTCGGCAACTCCATCGGCACCTTCGCCGACTTCCGCAGCCAGGCCTCGCAGCAGAAGCTCGACGGCGCCTGGCGCGCGGGCTGGCAGATGGACTACCCGCTGATCCAGAACTTCCTCCAGCCGGTGTACTACACCGACGCCCCGTCCAACGACGGCAAGTACACCAGCAAGGAGTTCGACGAGCTCGTCGACAAGGCCAACGCCGAGACCGACACCGGCAAGGCCGTCTCCACCTTCCAGGACGCGGAGAAGGTGCTCGCCAAGGACATGGCGGCGATCCCGCTCTGGTACCAGAACGGCAGCGCCGGCTACTCGGACCGGGTCTCGGACGTGTCGCTGAACCAGTTCAGCGTGCCCGTGTACGCGGAGATCAAGGTCAACTGAGCCGCGCGGAGCGGCCGTCCGGTCCCCAGGACACCGGGGCGGCCGCTCCCCCTACCTCCGGAGCCAGCCCATGGGGCGATATGTGATCCGGCGCCTGCTGCAGATGATCCCGGTCTTCTTCGGCGCCACCCTGCTGATCTTCCTGATGGTGAACGTGATGGGCGACCCCATCGCGGGCCTGTGCGGCGACCGCAAGTGCGACCCCGCGACGGCCGCCCAGCTGAAGAAGGAGTTCGGCCTCGATAAGCCCGTCTGGCAGCAGTACGTGACCTACATGGGCAACGTCTTCACCGGCGACTTCGGCACCGCCTTCAACGGGCAGAAGGTCACCGAGCTGATGGGGACCGCGTTCCCCGTCACCGTCCGCCTCACGCTCGTCGCCATCGTCTTCGAGATCGTCATCGGCATCAGCCTGGGCGTCCTGACCGGGCTGCGGCGCGGCAGGCCCATCGACACCACGGTCCTCATCCTCACCCTGGTCGTCATCTCGGTGCCGACGTTCGTCACCGGCCTGCTGCTCCAGCTGCTGCTCGGCGTGGAGTGGGGTGTCATCAAGCCGTCGGTGTCGTCCGAGGCGCGAGTGGACGAGCTGATCGTGCCGGGCCTCGTGCTCGCCTCCGTCTCGCTCGCCTACGTCACCCGGCTCACCCGGACGTCCATCGCCGAGAACCGCCGCGCCGACTACGTCCGCACCGCCGTCGCCAAGGGCCTGCCCCGGCGCCGCGTCGTCCTGCGGCACCTGCTCCGCAACTCCCTCATCCCCGTCGTCACGTTCATCGGCACCGACGTGGGCGCGCTCATGGGCGGCGCGATCGTCACCGAGCGCATCTTCAACATCCACGGCGTCGGCTTCCAGCTCTACCAGGGCATCCTGCGGCAGAGCACCCAGACCGTCGTCGGCTTCGTGACCGTGCTCGTCCTCGTCTTCCTGGTCGCCAACCTCATCGTCGACCTCCTGTACGCCGTACTCGACCCGAGGATCCGCTATGCCTGAACCCCAGGAGCCCCAAGGCGCCATCGCGGGGACCGGCGCGGGCGGCGCGATGGACCTCGCCGCCAGCGAGGCGACGACGCTCGCCCCCGGCGGCCCGGGCGGGCCCACCGCGCCCGCGCGCAGCCTGTGGTCCGACGCCTGGCACGACCTGCGCCGCAACCCCGTCTTCATCGTCTCGGGCCTGATCATCCTCTTCCTCGTCTTCATCTCCCTGTGGCCCTCCGCGATCGCCTCCGGCGACCCGCTGGACTGCGATCTGGCCAACGCCCAGAAGAGCTCCTCGCCGGGGCACCCCTTCGGCTTCGACGGCCAGGGCTGCGACGTCTACACCAGGACCGTCTACGGGGCCCGCGCCTCGGTCACCGTCGGCGTGTGCGCCACCCTCGGCGTGGCGTTCCTCGGCAGCGTGCTCGGCGGGCTCGCCGGGTTCTTCGGCGGCGCGTGGGACGCGGTCCTCTCCCGCATCACCGACATCTTCTTCGCCATCCCGGTGGTGCTCGGCGGTCTCGTGCTGCTGTCCGTGGTCACCTCGAGCACCGTCTGGCCGGTCATCGGCTTCATGGTGCTGCTCGGCTGGCCGCAGATCTCCCGCATCGCCCGCGGCTCGGTGATCACCGCCAAGCAGAACGACTACGTCCAGGCGGCCCGCGCCCTCGGCGCCTCCAACACGCGGATGCTGCTGCGCCACATCGCGCCCAACGCGGTCGCGCCGGTCATCGTCGTCGCCACCATCGCGCTCGGTACGTACATCGCCCTGGAGGCCACGCTCTCGTACCTGGGCGTCGGTCTGAAGCCGCCGACGGTCAGCTGGGGCATCGACATCTCGGCGGCGTCCGCGTACGTCCGCAACGCCCCGCACATGCTGCTGTGGCCCGCCGGGGCCCTCGCCGTCACCGTGCTCGCGTTCATCATGCTCGGCGACGCGGTGCGCGACGCCCTCGACCCGAAGCTGAGGTAGGCGCCATGGCACCCACGGCACCCCCGGAATCCGCAGCGGCCGCGGCGCCCCCGCAGGGCAAGCTGCTCGAAGTGCGCGACCTGCACGTGGAGTTCCGCACCCGCGACGGCGTGGCCAAGGCCGTCAACGGCGTCGACTACGCCGTCGCGGCGGGCGAGACGCTCGCCGTGCTCGGCGAGTCGGGCTCCGGCAAGTCCGTCACCGCGCAGGCCGTCATGGGCATCCTCGACATGCCGCCCGGCCGCATCAGCGGCGGCGAGATCCTCTTCCAGGGCCGGGACCTGCTGAAGCTCAAGGAGGACGAGCGGCGCAAGGTGCGCGGCGCGGGCATGGCGATGATCTTCCAGGACGCGCTCAGCTCCCTGAACCCCGTGCTCAGCGTCGGCGACCAGCTCGGCGAGATGTTCGTCGTCCACCGGGGCATGTCCCGCAAGGACGCCCGCGCCAAGGCCGTCGAGCTGATGGACCGCGTGCGCATCCCCGCCGCCAGGGAGCGCGTCGGGCAGTATCCGCACCAGTTCAGCGGCGGCATGCGCCAACGCATCATGATCGCCATGGCGATGGCCCTGGAACCGGCCCTGATCATCGCGGACGAGCCGACGACCGCGCTCGACGTCACCGTCCAGGCCCAGGTGATGGACCTCCTCGCGGAGCTCAAGAGCGAGCTGAACATGGGCCTGATCCTCATCACCCACGACCTGGGCGTGGTCGCCGACGTGGCCGACACCATCGCCGTCATGTACGCGGGCCGCATCGTCGAGAAGGCCCCCGTCCACGAGATCTACAAGGCGCCCGCGCACCCCTACACGCGCGGCCTCCTCGACTCGATCCCGCGCCTGGACCAGAAGGGCCAGGACCTCTACGCCATCAAGGGCCTGCCGCCCAACCTCACGAACATCCCGCCCGGCTGCGCCTTCAACCCGCGCTGCCCCATGGCCCAGGACGTGTGCCGCACCGACGAACCGCCGCTCGCCCCGGTCACGTACGAGGGGCTCGCGGGGGAGCGGCGCAGCGCCTGCCACTTCTGGAAGGAGTGCCTCCGTGGCTGAGCCCATTCTGGAAGTGCGCGGACTCGTCAAGCACTACCCGCTCACCCAGGGGATCGTGCTGAAGAAGCAGGTCGGCGCCGTCAAGGCCGTCGACGGCGTGGACTTCGACCTGCGGCGCGGCGAAACCCTCGGCATCGTGGGGGAGTCCGGCTGCGGGAAGTCCACCGTCGCCAAGATGCTCGTCCATCTGGAGCGGCCCACGGCGGGGGAGATCCGCTTCAAGGGCGAGGACATCGCCGGGCTCTCGGGCCGGGCCCTGAAGGCCGTCCGCCGGAACATCCAGATGGTGTTCCAGGACCCCTACACGTCCCTGAACCCCCGCATGACCGTCGGCGACATCATCGGCGAGCCCTACGAGATCCACCCGGAGGTCGCGCCGAAGGGCTCGCGCCGCAAGAAGGTCCAGGACCTCCTCGACGTGGTCGGGCTCAACCCCGAGTACATCAACCGCTACCCCCACCAGTTCTCCGGCGGACAGCGCCAGCGCATCGGCATCGCGCGCGGGCTCGCCCTCCGCCCGGAGGTCATCGTCGCCGACGAGCCCGTCTCCGCGCTCGACGTCTCCGTGCAGGCGCAGGTCGTGAACCTCCTGGAGCGCCTCCAGAGCGAGTTCGAGCTGTCCTACGTCTTCATCGCGCACGACCTGTCGATCGTGCGGCACATCTCCGACCGGGTCGGGGTCATGTACCTGGGGCGGATCGTCGAGGTCGGCACGGACGCGGAGATCTACGAGCATCCGACGCACCCCTATACGCAGGCGCTGCTCTCCGCCGTGCCCGTGCCCGATCCGCGGGCCCGGGAGCACCGCGAGCGCGTCATCCTCAGCGGGGACGTGCCCTCGCCCGCGAATCCGCCCTCGGGGTGCCGGTTCCGTACGCGCTGCTGGAAGGCCCGGGAGCGCTGCGCCCTGGAGGTCCCGGCCCTTGCCGTCCCTGCGGAGTTCCGCCTGGTCACGGGGCCTGCGGCGCATGATTCGGCGTGCCATTTCGCGGAGGAGAAACAGGTGGTGCCCTGACCCGCGTGGGACGCCCCTGACCCGCCCCTTCCCGATCCGGGGGCTGCCGCCCCCGTGCCCCCGTTTGTCGGCGCTCCGCGCCTCGTCCTCAAACGCCGGACGGGCTATGAATAGCCCCTCCGGCGTTTGAGGAGCGGGGGTCTGGGGGCGGAGCCCCCAGGAAGCGGGAAGGGGCGGGTCTGGGGCGCCACCCGCGAGGGCGGTAACAGGGCGGCAACCCCGGCGACCCCAGGAGGTAAAGAGAGCGCGCCAGCCTGGTGGCGTACGGCCGTGCGGGTGCCGTTGGACCGGCCGGGGCGCCATGTGGCCCCGGCCGGTCGTCCCGGCCTACAGGCCGAGCGCGCGCTTCAGGAAGTCGACCTGGAGCAGCAGGAGGTTCTCCGCGACCTGCTCCTGGGGCGTCATGTGCGTGACCCCGGAGAGGGGCAGCACCTCGTGCGGGCGCCCGGCGGCGAGCAGCGCGGAGGAGAGCCGCAGCGAGTGCGCGACCACCACGTTGTCGTCGGCGAGGCCGTGGATGACCAGGAGCGGCCGGTGCGGCTCGGCGGGGTCGACGAGCCCGTCGTCGGCGACGAGGGAGCTGGTGCGGTAGGCCTCGGGCGAGGTGCCCGGGTCGCCGAGGTAGCGCTCCTGGTAGTGCGTGTCGTACAGGCGCAGATCCGTCACCGGCGCCCCGGCCACCGCCGCGTGGAAGACGTCGGGGCGGCGCAGGACCGCCATGGCCGAGAGGTAGCCGCCGAAGGACCAGCCGCGGATGGCGACGCGGTCCAGGTCGAGCGGGAAGCGCTCGGCGAGGGCGTGCAGGGCCTCCACCTGGTCGTCGAGGGTGCGGGTCAGATCGCCCTTGACGGCCTTCTCCCAGGCGGGCGAGCGCCCCGGCGTACCGCGCCCGTCGGCGACGACGACCGCGAAGCCCTGGTCGGCGAACCACTGCGAGGTCAGGAAGGCGTTCCGCGCGCTGAGCACCCGCTGGGCGTGCGGGCCGCCGTACGGATCCATGAGGACGGGCAGCCGCACTCCGGAGGAGGGGTCGTACCCCGTCGGAAGCAGGACGGCGCACGGAATCCGTCGTGCGCCCCCTTCGGTGAGTGTCACGCGCGGGGTGAGCCCCGGCTGCTGCGCGTGCGAGACGACGGTGGCCACCTGCTTGCCCTCGCGCAGGACGCGGACCCGTGAGCCGTAGTGATCGAGCGTGGCCGAAACCAGCACGGTGACGTCACCCGCCCGCACCGCCGAGTGCACCCCGGGCTCCTGCGAGACCCGCTCCACGCCGAGCTCGTTGACGCGGTAGACGTGCACCTCGCCGAGGGCCGGGTCGGTGGCGGCCTCGCCCGCGGACGCCGAGATCAGGACCGAGTCGTCGGTCACGTCGAGCACGGCGCGGACGTGCAGCTGCGGCCCCGTCAACGGCCGTTCGCCGACCGCGAGGACGCGCGCGCCGCCCTCGTCGGCGATCCGCACGAGCTGCCCGCTGGGCGACCAGCAGGGCACACCGGGGAACAGTTCGAGCCAGTCGTCGTCCTCGTCGGCGTGCACCATCCGCGTCGTCCCGGTGTCGGGGTCCACGGCCAGATACAGCGCGCTGCGCTGGTCGCGGGCCTGCACGAGGAGCAGCGGCGCACCGCTCGCCGACCAGTGCACGCGGGCCAGGTACGGATAGCGCTCGCGGTCCCAGACGACCTCCGTGCGGGCGCCGTCGAGGCCGATCACGAAGAGCCGCACCTCCGCGTTGGGCGTGCCCGCCGCGGGGTAGGCCACCTGCTCCGGCTCCCGCTCCGGGTGCGCGGGGTCGGCGATCCACCAGCGCCGCACCGGGGTGTCGTCGACCCGCGCGACCAGGAGCCGGTCCGACTCCGGCGACCACCAGAAGCCCCGGGAGCGCTGCATCTCCTCGGCCGCGATGAACTCCGCGAGCCCGTACGTCACCGTGCCCGCCCCGTCGCCGTCGGGCTCCGCGAGGGCCCGGTCCGCGCCGCCGTCGGCAGCCGTGACGCGCAGCGCGCCCCCGGCGACGTACGCGATGTGCCGCCCGTCCGGCGACGGGCGCGGGTCGATCACCGGGGCGGGCGCGGGCAGCTCGCGCGCGGTGCCCGCGCGCAGCTCGGCGGCGAAGAGGCGGCCCGAGAGGGCGAAGGCCGCCAGCTCGGCCGCCGCGTCCGTGGCGTACCCGACGATCCCGGCGCCGCCCTCGCGGCTGCGCTCGCGGCGCGCCCGCTCGGCCGCGGAGAGCTGCTCCGCGGCCCCGCCGAGCAGCGCCTGAGGGTCGGCGGCCACGCGCTCCACGGGGGGCCCGTCCGCGGCGAGGTCGAGGACCCACAGCTGGTTCGCCCGGTCCGTGCCGGACGCGGAGCGCAGGAAGACGACGCGGGAGCCGTCGGGCGCGACGGTGAAGGCGCGCGGCGTGCCGAGGGAGAAGCGCTGCGTACGGGCGTGCAGGCGCGGGAAGGACGGCTGCGGCGCCGTGGTGTCGGAGGGGTCCGTGCGCTCCGGCGCCGCGGCGCCGGGCGGAGTACCAGCGTGCTCGGACGTCTCGGAACGCTCGGCGGTCTCGGGGTTCTGGGTGGTCATCCCCCGAGCCTAAGTGTGATGCGCCCCCTGTGTTTCGGTGCTCCGACTCATGTGATTCCACGGATAGTTATGATCCGTAGCGCGTGGTGGGTAGGACCTTGCTGGCACGGGTGGAGGACTCCGCCGGCGAGGCAGGGGTGAGGCTCGGGGAAGTGGGAGGTGAACCGGCGTGGTGCTGTCGGTCTCGGTGGTGCTGTTGCTGGCCATCATCGTGGTCATGTTGGTGCGGAAGCAGGGGCTCAAGACGATCCACGCGATCGTGTGCGCCCTGCTCGGGTTCTACCTGGCCAGTTCGTCCTTGGCGCCGACCATCGACGAGCTGTCGACGAACCTGGCGGGCGTGATCGAGGACATCGACCCGTAGAGAAGCGTCACCGCCGCCCCTGTCGCCCCTGTCCCACCGGCGCGACAGGGGCGTACGTGCGGCATGCGCGCGGGGCGGGTGCGCCGGGCTCGTAGGCTGTTCCCATGACGGAACTGCCCGCCCGGCGCCTGCTGCTCGTGCACGCGCACCCCGACGACGAGTCGATCAACAACGGCGCGACGATGGCCGCGTACGCGGCCGCCGGTGCCCGTGTCACGTTGGTGACCTGCACGCTCGGCGAGGAGGGCGAGGTCATCCCGGCGGAGCTCGCGCACCTCGCCCCCGACCGCGAGGACACGCTCGGCGCGTACCGCGTCGGGGAGCTGGCCGCCGCGATGAAGGAGCTCGGCGTCGGCGACCACCGCTTCCTCGGCGGCGCGGGGCGCTACCGCGACTCCGGGATGATGGGCCTCGAACAGAACCACCGCCCCGGCGCCTTCTGGGCCGCCGACCTGGACGAGGCCGCCGCGCACCTCGTCGCGGTGATCCGCGAGGTGCGGCCGCAGGTGCTCGTCACCTACGACCCCGACGGCGGCTACGGCCACCCCGACCACATCCAGGCCCACCGCGTCGCCATGCGCGCCGCGGACCTGGCGGGCGAGCCCGGCTTCCGCACCGACCTGGGCGCGCCGCACACGATCGCCAAGGTCTACTGGAACCGCGCGCCGCGCTCGGTCGTCGAGAAGCGCTTCAGAACCCTCCCGGACGCGCTCCCCGGCACGCCCTTCACGGCCGTCGCCTCCCTGGCCGACGTGCCCGGCGTCACGGACGACGAGCGGATCACCGCGGAGACCGGCGGGCCCGCCTTCGCCGCCGCCAAGGCCGCGGCCATGCGGGCCCACGCCACGCAGATCGAGGTGAGCGAGCCGCTGTTCGCCCTGTCGAACGGCCTGGCCCAGCCGATCTTCGACACCGAGTACTACGAGCTCGTACGGGGCGAGTCGGGGGCGGCGCCCGGCGCGCGCGAGACCGACCTGTTCGCCGGGCTCGGCACGGAAGGGGCGGACCAGTGAGTACGCGATCCAAGGCCTCGTCGTCGGCCAAGGGCGCGAAGCCGTCCGCCAAGGCCGCGAAGCCGTCCGCCAAGGCCGCGAAGCCGTCCCCGGCCGCGGGCTCCGGCGCGGCGGCCGCCGCCGTCCCCGGCAGCTTCCTCGCCCAGCCGCTGAACGCCGCACGCCTGGTGGCGTACGTCGCGCTCTTCCTGCTCGGCGCGTTCGTCGGGGTCGCGGGGGCGCTCGTCCAACAGGGCTGGTTCCCGGGCGGGTTGCTGCTCGCGCTCGCCGGAGCCGCCGGTGCCTTCTACGGCGGCGCCACCGCCACCGGCACCAGAGCCGGGGCCCTCGCGCCCGCCGGAGGGTGGCTCGCCGCCGTCATGCTGCTCACGGCGACCCGCCCTGAGGGCGACTTCGTGTTCGGCGCCGGGCTCGGGTCGTACGTCTTCCTGCTCGGCGGCATGGGCGTGGCTGTGATGTGTGCCACGCTCGGGCAGCGGCCGCAACCAGGCGCGTCCGACGCCCGACTTGGCAAGTGACGTACCACTTGAGCCCGTTCCCGGCAGGGGTTTGACGCCGGTCACGGGATGCCTGCCGACGGCGGCCAGTATGGTGGTGCGCGCCGCCGAGCCGCCCGAGTGGTCGAGACGGGCGGCGGAGCCAACCAGGAGAACCTGCCTTGAGTCGTGAAACTGACAGTTCGTCCTCCGGTCCTCACGGGCGCGCGGGAGCCGCGTACCCGTCGGGGACGCCGCCGTACGGCTCGCCCGCTCAGGGCGTCGGCCCGGACGGCGCAGCGGACGGCGCCGGGCTCGGGCCCGGCGACCGGCGGTCCGGCGAACCGAAGACCGAGACCACGCTGACCACCCGGATCCGGATCAACATCCCCGGATCGCGGCCCATCCCGCCCGTCGTGATGCGCACGCCGGTCGGGGACGCCGACGGTGACAGAGGCACGGAACCCCACGCCCCGGACGACACCGGCTCCGGTACGGGTGCCGCCTCGGCGCTGCCCGGTCCCGGCGCGCCCGCCCCCGCCCCCGGCGGGGCCCTGAACGGCGGCGCCGCTCCGCAGGCGTCCACGGGGCCCACCGGAGGTTCCGCTTCCGGCGATGACGGCGGGGAGCCCGCGAGCGACTGGTTCGCACCGCGCAAGGCCCCGGCCAAGGGTCCGTCCACTCCGTCGAGCCCTCCTCCCTCTTCGGGCACCGGTTCGGGTGACTCCGGCACGGGTGGCTACGACGTGTCCGCCGCCGTGGCGGCCGGACCGCTCGGCTCCGGCGGGGAGCCGCGGCGCGACGACCTCCCGTACTTCGGCGACGACCGGCCCGCCGGGCCCACCGGGGGACCGGTGACCGGGGACGGCCCGATGCTGACGCCGGAGCCCCCGGCCGAGCCCGACCCGTACGCGGCGGGGCCCGACCCCTACGGGACCGGCACCGAGCCGTTCGCGGGCGGCCCCGCAGGTCCCGGTGGCCCCGGCGGCCCCGGCCGCCTCAGCGACGACACCGCGATCCTCACGCCGCAGAAGCCCGTGCCCGGCGCGGGCGGCCCCGGCGGCCCGCGCCCGCCCGCCGCTGGTGCCCCCGGAGCGCCTGGAGGAAACGTCTCCGGGGACACGCTCAACAGCGGCATCCCGGTCGTCCCGCCCGCCCAGAACGGGCCGTTCGCGCCCGGCGCCCCCGACGGGCCGCTGCCGCACACGCCGCCCAAGCTGCCCGAGCCCGCGCAGCAGAAGGCCCCGGCGGCCCCGGCGGCCAAGAAGGCGAAGAAGAAGGGCCGCAGCAAGCTGGTCATGCTCGCCGGGCTCGTCGTGGTCATCGGCTGCGGCGCGTACGGCGCGGGCCTCCTGATGAACCACGCGGACGTACCGAAGGGCACCACCGTCCTCGGCGTCGACATCGGCGGCGGCACCCGCGACGAGGCCGTCAAGAAGCTCGACGCGGCGCTCGGCGAGCGCGTCAACAAGCCGCTCAAGCTGACGGTCGGCGGCGACACGCTCACCCTCAAGCCGGACCAGGCCGGGCTCACGCTCGACAGCCAGGCCACGGTCCGCTCCGCCGCGGGCAGCGACTACAACCCCGTGTCGGTGATCGGCGGCCTGTTCGGCGGCGAGCGCGTCGTCGAGCCGGAGATGCCCGTCGACGAGGAGAAGCTGACGGCCGCCCTGGAGCGCGCCGCGGGCGGCTCCGGCTCCGGCACCGCCAAGGAGGGCACGGTCAAGTTCGTGCCCGGCAAGGCCGTCGCCGTGCACGGCAGGGCGGGCAAGGGCATCGACGCCGAGAAGGCATCGAGCGCGGTCGCGGAGGCGTACAAGAAGCAGGTCGAGACCGGCAGCGCGGGCAGCGTGGCGGTGCCCGTCACGAACCGCAAGCCGACGGTCTCGGACGCCGAGGTCGACCGGTTCATGCGGGAGTTCGCCAAGCCCGCCATGTCCGCCAACGTCATGATCAAGACGAGCACGGGCAGCGGCATCCCGCTCGGCCCCGCGCGGTCGCTGCCGCAGGTGCTCGGCGTGAAGGTCGTGAACGGCAAGCTCGTCGAGACGTACGACCTCAAGGCGCTCAAGGCGCTCTACGGCAGCACCTTCGACGGCGTCCTGATCCAGCGCGGCAACGGCAAGAAGACGCCGGTCCAGCCGACGGACGTCGCGCAGGCCATGGGCAAGGCGCTGCGCGGCAAGACGCCCGCGGAGCGGATTGGTGTGATCGAGACCAACGCGAGCTAGCCGCTGGCACACCGGCGCCGGGCGGGACCAGTTCACTGGTCCCGCCCGGCGCTTTCGTCTGCCCGCGTGGGTGCCCCCGCCGCCTTCGGTCAGCTCGTCCGCATGACATCTGTCATGCGGATGTCACCACACCCGACACTGCCGTCGTACCGCTCTGACCAGCGACGATGGTGCACATGACGATGACAGCGACCACCGCGGCGGGCCCCTTGACGAGTGCCGTGCGGTTCGAATCGGTGACCAAGTCCTACGGCGACGTACGGGCCGTCGACGGCCTGAGCCTCGATCTGCGGCCCGGGGAGACGGTGGCGCTGCTCGGGCCGAACGGCGCGGGCAAGTCGTCCACGCTCGACCTGCTCCTCGGCCTGCGCCGCCCGGACAGCGGCACGGTCAGCGTGTTCGGCACCGGACCGCGCGAGGCGATCACCGCGGGCCGCGTCGGGGCGATGCTGCAGAGCGGCGGCCTCATGGACGAGGTCTCGGTGCGCGAACTGGTGCGCCTCGCCTGCGCGTTGCACCCGCGGCCGTACCGCGTGAACGACGTCCTCGCGCACGCGGGCATCACCCAGATCGCCGACCGCAAGGTCAACCGGCTCTCCGGCGGCCAGGAGCAGCGCGTCCGGTTCGCGCTCGCGACCGCCGGACCCAACGACCTGATCGTCCTCGACGAGCCGACCACCGGCATGGACGTCAGCGCCCGCCAGGCGTTCTGGGCGACCATGCGGGAGCAGGCGGACCAGGGCCGCGCGGTCCTCTTCGCCACGCACTACCTGGAGGAGGCCGACGCGATCGCCGACCGCGTCCTGGTGCTGCACCGCGGCCGCCTCCTCGCCGACGGCACCGCCGCCGAGATCAAGGCACGGGCGGGCGCCCGCAAGGTCAGCTTCGACCTGGTGGAGCTGGCCGCGCGGGGCGCCGAGCTGACCGCCGAGCTGCGCCGCCTGCCGCACGTCAGCGCGCTCGACGTGTCCGGGCGCACGGTCCGGCTGCAGTCCACCGACGCCGACGCCACCGTGCACGCGCTGTACGGCCTCGGCGTCTACCCCCGCAACCTGGAGGTCGCGGGCCTCGGCCTGGAGCAGGCCTTCGTCGCGATCACCGCGGCCGAGGAGGCGAAGACGGCATGACCGGCACCTCCACCACCCCGCGCACCTCCACCACCCCGCGCACCTCCACCACCCCGCGCACCTCCACCACCACTGCACACACAGACACCACTGCACACACAGACACCACCCCGCACACCGACACGAGCACGGAGACCCACGTGACCACGGCGACGCACCCCACGGAAGCGACGCACCCGGCGACGGCACGGGCGGGCGCCCGGCGGGGCGCGGCGGGCTTCTCCTCCGCGGCCCTCGTCAAGCTGGAGATCAAGCGCTCCCTGCGCAACCGGAAGTTCCTGTTCTTCTCCGTGCTCTTCCCGGCGCTGCTCTTCCTGATCACCGCGGGCGGCCAGGACGCCGACGCCACGATGCCCGGCAGCGGCGGCCTGAGCGTGCCCGCGTACCTGATGGTGTCCATGGCCTCCTTCGGAGCGCTCACCGCCGTCCTGATGGGCAACAGCGAGCGCATCGCCAAGGAGCGCGAGAGCGGCTGGGTGCGCCAGCTGCGCCTGACCAGCCTGCCCGGCCGCGGCTACGTGCTCGCCAAGACGGCCAGCGCCGCCGTCGTCAGCCTGCCCTCGATCCTCGTGGTCTTCGTGGCCGGGGCCGCCGTCAAGGGCGTCCGCCTGGACGCCTGGCAGTGGCTGGCCCTGACCGGCTCGATCTGGGCGGGCAGCCTCTGCTTCGCCGCGCTCGGCGTGGCCGTCGGCTACCTCGCCACCAGCGACACGGCTCGCCCGATCGCGATGATCCTGTACTTCACCCTCTCGGTCCTCGGCGGCCTGTGGATGCCCGCCACGACCTTCCCGCACTGGCTCCAGACCCTCGGCGAGTGGCTGCCCACGCACGCGTACGCGGCGCTCGGCCGCGCCATCGAGCTGGGCGGCGCCCCGCACACCAAGGACGTCGTCCTGCTCGTCGCGTACTTCACGGCCTTCGCCACGGGCGCGGCCTGGCTGTACCGGAAGGACACACTGAAGGCGTGAACGAACCACTGGACCTGGAGCGCAGCCACCCCCTGCACAGCTTCGGGCGGCCCGTCACGGACCGCCGCGCGGCCCGCACCAAGGCCGCCTGGATCGGCATCTGGCTGGTCTTCATGGCGGCACCGGTGAAGGACCTGGCCGACGGCGGCCGCTCCACGGCGGCGACGGTCCTCGGCTCGCTCGGCCTCGCCGCCTTCGTCGGCTGCTACCTGACCCTGGTCTTCCGGTACACGACCCGGGTGCTCAGCTGGCGCTGGGTGTACGTCACGTACGGGGCCCTCGTGCTCCTCGCGGCCGCCCTCTCGGCCTGGATGGACTCCGCCTGGCTCGGCCTGTGGGTGTACGTCGCGGTGTCCGCGGGCGCGGTCCTGCCGATGGCGCAGGCCCTGTGGGTGATCCCGGCCGTCACCGGGGCGATGCTGGCGATCGGCGTGTACGCGCAGGGCGTGGGCGCGGCGGACCTGATCACCGGCCTCGGCGTGACGACCTTCCTCGTCGGCTTCGCGATGACCGGCGTCCGCCATCTGATCCGTACGACCCTCCAGCTCCGCCAGGCCCGCGCCACGGTCGCCCAGCTCGCCGCGAACGAGGAGCGCCTGCGCCTGGCCCGCGACCTGCACGACCTGCTCGGCCACTCGCTGTCGCTGATCACGCTGAAGAGCGAGCTGGCCGGGCGGATGCTGCCCGACCACCCGGACCGGGCCGCCCAGCAGGTCGCGGACATCGAGCAGGTCAGCCGCCAGGCCCTGGTGGACGTCCGCGAGGCGGTCACCGGCTACCGCAGGCTCACCCTGCCCGGCCAGCTCGCCGGGGCGCGCACCGCGCTGACCGCCGCGGGCGTCGAGGCCACCGTCCCCCTGGAGGTGCCCGCGGGCCCGCGGGCACCCGACGAGGAGCGGGAGGCCGCGCTCGCCTGGGCGCTGCGCGAGGCCGTGACGAACGTCGTACGGCACAGCGGGGCGAGCCGCTGCGCGGTCACGCTCACCCACCGCCAGACCCTCGCGGGCCCGGTGCTCGAACTGGCCGTGGAGGACGACGGCGTGGGCCTCACGGCGGGCACCGGCCACGGCAACGGCCTGACCGGCCTCACCGAGCGCCTGGAGGCCGTCGGCGGCGTCCTGGAGGTGGGCTCGGGCGGCGGGCGCGGGGGCCGCGGCTTCCGGCTCGCCGCGCGCGTGCCGCTGGCGGCGGACCCGGCGGGGGCGGCCGCGGCGTCCGCTCTAGGATCACCCGCATGACCGGCACGCACACCCCCGCAGACCCCGGCGAAGCCGACGCCCCCGCGGGCGGCCCCGTCCGGGTGCTGCTCGCCGAGGACCAGTCCATGGTCCGCGAGGCCCTCGCGGCGCTGCTCGGCCTGGAACCGGACATCGAGGTCGTGGCGCAGGTGGCGCGCGGCGACGAGGTGCTCGCCGCCGCCCGCGCCCACCCCGTCGACGTGGCGCTCCTCGACATCGAGATGCCGGGCCGCACCGGCATCGAGGCGGCGGCGGAGCTGCGCGCGGCCCTGCCCGCGGTGAAGGTCGTCGTCCTCACCACCTTCGGCCGCCCCGGCTATCTGCGCAGCGCCATGGAGGCTGGGGCCGTGGCCTTCCTGGTGAAGGACGCGCCCGCGGCCCAGCTCGCCGACGCCGTGCGCCGCGTCCTCGCGGGCGAGCGCGTCATCGACCCCACGCTGGCCGCGGCCGCCCTCGCCGAGGGCGCCAACCCGCTGACCGACCGCGAGCGGGAGGTCCTGCGCGCCGCCGCCGACGGCTCCACCAACGCCGAACTCGCCGCCGCCCTCCACCTGTCCCAGGGCACGGTCCGCAACTACCTGTCGACGGCCATCCAGAAGCTCGCCGCGCGCAACCGCGCCGAGGCCGTGCGGGTCGCCCGGGACAAGGGCTGGCTGTGACCCGCCGCCCGGCCGGGCTCAGTTGAGCCGCGCCCGGGCCGCCCGCGCCTGGCGCCGCACCCGCTCGGCCGCCGCCGCGTCGCGCGGGGCGAGGGCGTCGGCGTAGGTCTCCAGCTCGGCGGCGCCGGTGCGGAAGTCGCCGCGCTGGACCAGGAGCTGGGCCCGGTCGTGGTGCAGCCCGGCCGCGGGCCCGGGAAGCAGCAGCGCGAGCTCCACGGCCCACAGGGCGACGTCGGAGCGCTCGGGCCGGGCCGCGGCCCAGACGCGGATGTTGTTCAGGACGCGCAGGACGATCTCGCGCGGGTCGGCGGGCCGTAGCATCGCCGGTTCCGGCGGCGCCCCGGTGGCGCCCGCGACCAGCAGCCGCACCTCCGTACAGCTCAGTAGGCGCCCTCCGCCGAACGGGTCGGCGAGCACGCGCTCCTCGCACCCGCCCCGGCCGCCGCAGGAGTCGTACGCGCCGCAGCCCTCGCCCGGGCAGGCGTCCGGGCTGCCGAAGGCGACCACGAAGTGGCCGGGCAGCGCGACGCCGTACACCGGGGCGCCCGCCCGCCGGGCCACCTCGATCCACAGCACGGACAGCAGGATCGGCAGGCCGCTCCTGCGCCGCAGGACGCGGTGCAGCAGGGCCGACTCCAGGCGCTGGTAGTCACCGGGCCGCCCGCCGAACCCCAAGCGCCCGCCAAGGAGTTCGGCGAGCGCGGCGGCCCAGGCGCGGGGCCCGCCCGGGCTCGGCGGAAGCAGCCGCGCGAGCAGGTCGAGCTGGTGGCGCGCCGCGGCGATGCCCGCCGCGTCGAGCGCGGGGTCCGCCTCCGCGCCGATCAGCAGGCACAGCAGCGCGAGGTCGGGCCGCTCGGCCCTGGCCTCCACCGCGAAGGCTCGACGCCACGCACGCATACGACGGTGGTGCCCGACCGAGGCCTCCCCAACCGGTTCCTCAGCGGCCGGAGCGGACCCGGTGGGGCGCGCCGGGAGGCCTCAGTTGAGCTTCGCCCGGGCCGCCCGCGCCTGGAGCCGGACCCGCTCCGCCGTCGTGGGCTCGATCGACTCGACGACCTCGGCGTACTCGTCGAGCCCCCGCGCGCCCTCAAGGAAGTCACCGCGCTCGACGAGCAGCTGGGCCCGCTCGTAGCGCAGCCGCGCCGGGTGCGAGGGCAGCAGGAGCGACAGTTCGAGGGCCCACAGCGCCACGTGGGAGCGCTCGGAGCGGGCCGCGGCCCAGGCCCGGATGTTGTTGAGGATGCGCAGCATGATGTTCAGCGGGGCCGCGGCCGTCAGGAGCGAGGAGTTGAGCTTGCCGCCCGTGGTCTGCGCGACCAGCCGCTCCGCGTCCTCGCGGCTCAGCAGCCGCCCGCCGTTGAACGGGTCGGCGAGGACCTGCTCCGTCGCGCCGTACTCGTCCGGGCTGCCGAAGCCCACCACGAAGTGGCCGGGCAGCGCGACGCCGTACACCGGGGCGCCCGCACGCCGGGCCACCTCTATCCACACCACGGACAACAGGATCGGCAGGCCCCGCCTGTGCCGCAGCACCTCGTGCAGGAGCGAGGACTCCAGGCGCTGGTAGTCCGTCGCGGTGCCGTGGAAGCCGTGCCGCCCCCCGAGCAGTTCGGACATCGCGGCGGCCCACGCGCGCGCCCCGCCCGGCCGGTAGGGGAGCTGCCCGGCGAGCGTGTCCAGCTCGATCTGCGCCGCCACGATGCCCGCGTCGTCGAGCTCCGGGTCCGCCTCCCCGCTCAGCAGCAGGCACAGCAGGGACAGGTCGGGCCGCTCGGACCTGGCCTCGTCGGCGAATCTGCGCCGCCATTCACTGGACTTCGCGGGCTGTGCGCGCATCCGTGCCTCTGTCGTTTCTGTGTGGGCCCGTCCGGCCGGGCCGAGGGGTGGTGCCGGGGTGCTGCTTCCCGTGCTGTCTTCGCCGTACGCCTGCGACCGGCGTACGCGTACGACGCCGTCCGTGCGGGCCGAAGCGCCGTCGCGCCCGGTCCGGGGCGTCCCGCCGCCCGGACGCGGCCGCCCGGGCCCTCCGTCGTCGCTCATGCCTCCGGTCGCTCGGGCTGCCTGTAGTGGTGGTAACGGTGGTGGACGGAGAATCCCATCCCGTCGTACAGCGCCCGCGCACCGCCGTTGTCCTCCTCGACCTGGAGCCACGCGGCCGACGCCCCCTCGTCGAGCGCCCGCCGCGCGAGGGCCGTCATCACGGCCGTGGCCAGGCCCCGCCGCCGCGCCGCGGGGTCCACCTCCACCGCCATGAACCCCGCCCACCGGCCGTCGACCACGCACCGCCCGATCGCCGCCGGCGTGCCCTCGTCGCCGGGCACGGAAGCGAACCACACCGAGGGGCCGCTCGTCAGTACCTCGACCACATGTGGTCCCGCCGCCCCGGCCCGCCCGTACCGCCGCAGCCACGCCGCGTCGACGCTCCGCGACAGCGTCACCCGCCCGGTGTCCACGGGCAGGTCACCGACCGGGGCGAGCGCGCCGATCAGCACCTGTGTGGTCACCTCCCGCGCCCAGCCGCGCCGTTCGAGCTCCGCGCGGAGCCGGTCCTGCGCGTCGTCGACGCCGGTCGCGGCCTGCACGTACGCGGGCAGGCCGCGGTCCGCGTACCAACTGCGCACGTACGTCAGCGCGTCGTCGAGGGGGCGGCCCGGATCGCCCAGCGGCAGCACGGAGTTGGCCCGTCGGGTGAATCCGGCGGCGGCCCGCAGCGTCCACGCGCCGAGGCGCTCGCTCTCCACCGGCTGCCAGGAGCGCGCCCCCGCCCGCGCCAGCTCCTCGTACGTCGCGGCGGGTCCCCGGCGGCGCGCGGGCGCGCTCGGCACGACCTTCCCCGCGACCAGGGCACTCTCCGCAATCCGGACAGCCTCGCCACTCTTGCGTGTGATCACCAACACACCGTCGTTCCACGATGTGAGAACGCCCACCGTGTCGGTGAACCGGGAGCCCGGGGCGTCCGCCTCGCTCACACGTCGAACCGATACGCGTTTACCCACGTCAGAAGGGGTGATTCGGACCTCGAGCCGTCCGCCCGCAGTGAATTCCACAGCTCTGTACGCCCCTCCTGTTCGGATCTTGCCCGGGAACGGAGATACTAGGTGCGGGCATCGACGACGCCGCGCTCCCGCGCGCCAGGCGAGCGGAGCCTGAGGACGGCCCGCCAGCGCCCGTATCGAGGAGGAACGACAGCGTGACCTACGTCATCGCGCAGCCTTGTGTCGACGTCAAGGACAAGGCGTGCATCGAGGAGTGCCCGGTCGACTGCATTTACGAGGGCAACCGCTCCTTGTACATCCACCCGGACGAATGCGTCGACTGTGGAGCCTGCGAACCGGTCTGCCCGGTCGAGGCGATCTTCTACGAGGACGACACTCCTGAGGAGTGGAAGGACTACTACAAGGCGAACGTCGAGTTCTTCGACGAGCTCGGCTCGCCCGGTGGCGCCAGCAAGCTCGGCCTGATCGAGCGCGACCACCCCTTCGTCGCAGGCCTGCCGCCGCAGAACCAGTAAGCGGCCGCTCAAGCGCCGCCCCGGTCCCGTACGGCCACGTCCGCTGTACGGGGCCGGGGCGTTTGTACAAGACCCCCGCACCGCCTGGAGCGCATCTCGTGTCAGCAGTCTCGGACCGTCTTCCCACGTTCCCCTGGGACAAGCTCGAGCCGTACAAGGAGACGGCGGCGGCCCACCCGGACGGCATCGTCGACCTGTCGGTCGGCACCCCCGTCGACCCGGTGCCCGAGCTGATCCAGAAGGCGCTCGTCGCGGCCGCCGACTCGCCCGGCTATCCCACGGTGTGGGGCACGCCCGAGCTGCGCGACGCGATCACCGGCTGGTGCGCCCGGCGCCTCGGCGCCCGCGATCTGACCCACCACAACGTGCTGCCGATCGTCGGCTCCAAGGAGCTCGTCGCCTGGCTCCCCACCCAGCTCGGCCTCGGCCCCGGCGCCAAGGTCGCCTATCCGCGCCTGGCCTACCCGACGTACGAGGTCGGCGCGCGCCTGGCCCGCGCGGAGTACGTCACGTACGAGGACCCGCTGGAGCTCGACCCCACGGGCCTCGCGCTCCTGTGGCTCAACTCGCCCTCCAACCCGACCGGCCGTGTCCTGTCAAAGGACGAGCTGACCCGGGTCGTGGCCTGGGCGCGCGAGCACGGCGTCCTGCTGGTCAGCGACGAGTGCTATCTGGAGCTCGGCTGGGAAGCCGACCCGACGTCGGTCCTGCACCCGGACGTCTGCGGCGGCTCGTACGAGGGCATCGTGGCGGTCCACTCCCTCTCCAAGCGCTCGAACCTCGCGGGCTACCGCGCGGCGTTCGCCGCCGGGGACGCCGCCGTGCTCGGCGACCTCCTCCAGATCCGCAAGCACGGCGGAATGATGACTTCCGCTCCGACGCAGGCCGCGGTGATCGCGGCCCTCGGGGACGACGCCCACGTCCACGCGCAGCGCGAGCGCTACGCGGCCCGCCGCACGGCCCTGCGCGAGGCCCTGGTCCGGCACGGCTTCCGCATCGAGCACAGCGAGGCGAGCCTGTACCTGTGGGCCACCCGCGACGAGTCCTGCTGGGACACGGTCGCCCACCTCGCCTCCCTCGGCATCCTGGTGGCCCCCGGCGACTTCTATGGCGAGGCGGGCGCCCACTTCGTCCGCGTAGCGATGACAGCAACGGACGAACGCGTGGCAGCAGCGGTATCGCGCCTGAGGTAGCAAAGGGGCGCGGGGAGCTGCAAAGCTCCCCGCACCCCTTCCGCGTACCCGGACCCGGAGGGTCAGCCCAGCGGCAGGCTCTTCACCGGCAGCTGCTCGGTCGGCAGCCCCTTGCCCGCCGCACCCCCGAGAACCTCACCGGCCCCCTCGGCCACGTCATCCGCGGCCCCCTTCGCGGCAGGCGCCGTCGTCTTCGCGCCCTTGCCCACCGCCTTGCCCGCGGTCGGCACACCCTTCTTGACGGCCTTGCTCCCGGCCTCCGTCGCGACGCCACTGGCCTTCTGCGTCGCGCCGTCGACCGTGTCGCCCAGGCTGCCCGGGTCGACGGCGCTGAGCCCGCCCAGCTTCGAGGTGTCGGGCAGGTCGGCGGCGCTCGCGGAGCCGGCCGCACCGACCACGGGCGCCGCCGCGGCGACGAGCAGCGCGGCGCGGGCGATCCGGCGGGTCAGGGGGAGGGACATGATGCTCCTTAGCGGGAGGGGACGGTGAGGTGTCCGACCGGAGGATCTCCGGCGCTTGACGCAGTGACTACCGCTCGAAGCTCACGAAGGTTGCGGTGGGCCAACGTAAAGAGTTGGCAATGCGTCGCATTATCGGCTGCGGATAAATTCGGGCAAACGCGATGCGTGGAAATGCTGTCAAGACCGCTCAACAGCCCTTGTTCTCAAGGAATGTGAGGGGGCTGCCGCACCTGTTCGAAAGGGGCCTCCGGGCGTCTCCGCGCGGTAATCGCCGTCCCTCATTCGAGGGACCCTTCCGCACTACTGCCCAGCGACGATTCGGACTTCGCGCGTCCGCGCACCGGTCGTGCGCCACATGGCCCCGGGATCGGCGGAATCCCCGGCGCTCCACTCCCGGCCCCCGTACGCGACCCGCTCGATGTGCAGGGCCGTCGCGTTGGCCACGGCCCAGTGCGCCAGCTCCCAGCCGCGCTGCGGAGTGCCACTTTCCGGTGAGGCGGCGGCCGCCTCGGTGACGGGGACCCTCACCACGCGCCCGCGCGCGGGCGTGCCTTCGGGCAGCAGGTCCCGACCGAAGTCCCGCGCGAGCGCCCGCCGCACCTCGCGCGGGCCGCCCGGGTCGATGCCCGGCAGGCCCTGACAGCTGAGCGTCGCCGGGGTGCGCCCGGTGAGCGCGGCGGCCAGCAGCGCGGCGTCCGGCTCGTGCTTCGCGTACGCCTGCGGGAAGCCGCTGCGCTGCACGCGCTGCGCGGCGACCGTCAGGGGCAGGCGCGAATAGCCCGGCACGCCCTTGAGGCGGTCGTAGAACCGCACCGACGCGTACACCGGGTCCATGATCTGCCGCCGCGAGCCCCAGCCCTGCGAGGGCCGCTGCTGGAACAGGCCGAGCGAATCCCGGTCGCCGTGGCGGATGTTGCGCAGGCCGGACTCCTGGAGGGCCGTCGCGAGGGCGATCGTCACCGCGCGCTCGGGCATGCCGCGCCGGGTGCCGACGACCGCGATGGTCGCGGCGTTGACGGCCTGCTCCGCGTTCATCTCGTACGTCGCCCCGTCGCCGTTGCCCGACACGACCGTGCAGCGGGGGTCGGAACGGCTTCCGGAAACGTACTGAACCACGACATAGGCCACCACGGCGAGCAGTACGGCGAGGGCCGCCCCGGCGCGCGGGAGGCGGCCGCGCCGGACGAGGAGGGACGGCTCGGACACGCGCACCAAGGTACTGGAGCGGACTGACAGTGCCGGCCTGGGCACGGAGAGGGACGGTTCGGGCGTGGCGCCGGGCGGCGGGACGGAACGGGAGGCGACCCGCGGCGGAGAGTTAGGGTCGAGGCCATGGATCAGACCCCGGCGCAGCCGCCGCTCGACCTCACCATGGACGCCGCCGCGCTGACGGCCGCACTCGTCGACTTCCCGTCCCCCAGCGGCCAGGAGAAGGCGCTCGCGGACGCCATCGAGACCGCGCTGCGCGCCCTGCCGCACCTGACGGTCGACCGGCACGGCAACAACGTCGTGGCCCGCACGAACCTGGGCCGCGCCGAGCGCGTCGTCCTGGCCGGTCACATCGACACGGTCCCGATCGCCGGGAACGTGCCCTCGCGCCTGGACGAGGACGGCGTGCTGTGGGGCTGCGGCACCTGCGACATGAAGTCCGGTGTCGCGGTCCAGCTGCGCATCGCCCAGACCGTGCCCGAGCCCAACCGCGACCTCACCTTCGTGTTCTACGACAACGAAGAGGTCGCCGCGCACCTCAACGGCCTGGGGCACGTCGCCGAGGCCCACCCCGACTGGCTCGCGGGCGACTTCGCGGTGCTCCTGGAGCCCACGAACAACCAGGTCGAGGGCGGCTGCCAGGGCACGCTGCGGGTCCACCTGAAGACGACGGGGGAGCGGGCGCACTCCGCGCGCGCGTGGATGGGCTCCAACGCCATCCACGCTGCCGCCCCGATCCTCGCGAAGCTGGCCGCGTACGAGGCGCGCCAGCCGGTCGTCGACGGCCTCCAGTACCACGAGGGCCTCAACGCGGTCGGCATCGAGGGCGGCGTCGCGACCAACGTCATCCCCGACGCCTGCACGGTGGTCGTGAACTTCCGCTACGCGCCCGACCGCACGCCCGAGGAGGCGGAGGCCTTCGTCCGCGACTACTTCGCCGACTGCGGGATCGACGAGTTCGTCGTCGACGACCACACGGGGGGCGCGCGCCCGGGCCTCACGCACCCCTCCGCGCAGGCCTTCCTCGCGGCCGTCGGCGGCGAGGCCCGGCCCAAGTACGGCTGGACCGACGTGGCCCGCTTCAGCGCCCTCGGCGTGCCCGCCGTCAACTACAGCCCCGGCGAGCCGCTCCTCGCCCACAAGGTGGACGAGCGGGTCAAGGCCTCCTTGATCCCCGAGGCGGAGGCCCGGTTGCGCGCCTGGCTCACCTCCTGACCCCGGCCGCCTTGTGGAATTACGCCGCGCGTAACGCCCGTAGACCTACGCTGAAGTGGCACAACGAGTGAGTGGGGCGCGGCAGGGGCCACCCGGCCCGCCGCGACCGCCAGTGGAAGGGGATGTTCATGGGCAGTCCGGAAGCTCAGGGTCCGCCGGAGGAGCAGCACCTGGGGCCGGTGGTGCGGCGCCGTGAACAGATCACGCCCGGCACCACCGACCAGCGGCTCCTCGACACCGAGGGGGGCGACTCGGCGTGGGTGCACACCGACCCCTGGCGGGTGATGCGCATCCAGTCCGAGTTCGTCGAGGGCTTCGGTGCCCTGGCCGAACTCCCCAGCGCGATCAGCGTCTTCGGCTCGGCCCGCACCCGCCCCGACAGCGCCGAGTACGAGGCGGGGGTCCGCATCGGCAAGGCCCTCGTGGAGGCGGGCTTCGCCGTGATCACCGGCGGCGGCCCGGGGGCCATGGAGGCCGCCAACAAGGGGGCCCGCGACGCGAAGGGCGTCTCCGTCGGGCTCGGCATCGAGCTGCCCTTCGAGCAGGGGCTCAACCCGCACGTCGACATCGGCGTCAACTTCCGCTACTTCTTCGTCCGCAAGACGATGTTCGTGAAGTACGCGCAGGGCTTCGTGGTCCTGCCCGGCGGGCTCGGCACCCTCGACGAGCTCTTCGAGGCGCTCACCCTCGTCCAGACCCGCAAGGTGACCCGCTTCCCCATCGTCCTCTTCGGCTCCGCCTACTGGGGCGGTCTCGTCGACTGGCTCCGCGACACGGTCGTGGCCCAGGGCAAGGCCTCGGAGCACGACCTGCTCCTGTTCCACGTGACGGACGACGTGGACGAGGCGGTCAGCCTGGTGACGAAGGAAGTGGGGCGCTAGGCCTCGCGGGGCTGGGAAATCCAGCCCGTCCGGCGTTTGAGGACGAGGCGCGCAGCGCCGATAACGGGCGGGGTCCCAGGGGCGGCGGCCCCTGGTTTCGGTGAAGGGGCGGGCTTGGGGGCCTCCCGGCAGGGCCTCAGGCCAGCCCCCGTCGGGCGACCGCCGGAGGCCTGTGCCCCGCGATCGTGGCGACCATGTCGACGACCTGCCGCGTCTCGGCCACCTCGTGCACCCGGTACACCTGCGCCCCCAGCCACGCGGACACCGCGGTGGTGGCCAGGGTCCCCACCACCCGCTCCTTGAGCGGCCGGTCGAGGGTCTCTCCGACGAAGTCCTTGTTGGACAGGGACACCAGCACGGGCCACCCGGTGTCCACCAGCTCCCCGAGCCGTCGCGTCGCCTCCAGGGAGTGCCGCGTGTTCTTCCCGAAGTCGTGCCCGGGGTCGATGAGCACGGACTCCCGGGGGACCCCCAACTCCACGGCCCGCTCGGCGAGTCCGACGGTCACGCGCAGGATGTCGGCCACGACGTCCTCGTACTCCACCCGGTGCGGCCGGGTCCGCGGCTCGGCGCCGCCCGCGTGGGTGCACACGAGCCCCACCCCGTACCGCGCGGCGACCTCCGCGAGCTTGGGGTCGACCCCGCCCCACGCGTCGTTGAGCAGATCGGCGCCGACGTCGCACACGGCCTCGCCGACCTCGTGCCGCCAGGTGTCGACGCTGATGACGACGTCGGGGAAGCGCCGTCGCACCTCGGCGACGAACCCGACGGTCCTGCGGGCCTCCTCCTCGGCGGTCACCTCCTCGCCGGGACCGGCCTTGACGCCGCCGATGTCGATGATGGCGGCACCCTCGGCCACGGCCTGCTCCACGCGCGCGAGCGCGGGTTCGTCGCGGAACGTGGCGCCCTGGTCGTAGAAGGAGTCCGGGGTCCGGTTCACGATCGCCATGATGACCGGCTCATGCGCCTCGAACACGCGCCTGCCCAGCTTGAGCATCCGCTGTGCGCCTCCCTTTCGTTACGCGGCCGACCGCGTGGCCGTCGCCGCCTGTGACCTTAACTGTCAGAGGCGCATGGCACGATCGGAGCCAGACATCAGCCAGACAGTTCCGTGCCGACCGGCCGCGGTCGGCATCCGAGCGTGGGGACCCGCACAGATGGTCATGTTCCTGTTCCTGGTCGTCGCCCTCGTGGTGGTCGTCGCCGCGGTGACGCTGGCCGTCCTCGGCGGCTCCGAGAGCGGCGCGCTGCCGGACGTGGTGCCGGAGCGCTTCGCCGACCCGCTGCCGCCGGACCGCCCGCTGCGCCGGGCCGACGTGGAGGCGGTCCGCTTCCCCATGACCGTCCGCGGCTACCGCATGGTGGACGTCGACGAGGCGCTGGACCGCCTGGGCGCGGAGCTGGCCGAGCGGGACGCCCGCATCGCGGAGCTGGAGACGGCCCTCGCGGGCGCCCAGGCCACCGCGGTCGGCGGCCCCGGCCTCTTCACGACGTACGCGGGGCCCGGTGCCCCTGACCTGGAGAAGCGCGGCCCGGGCGACCGCGCCCCGGACGGCGAGGACGACCCGGCGGCCCCCCGGGCCGAGCGACCGGAGGACGACCGATGAGCGACGCGATCCCCGGCCCGGACGGCGCCCTGCGCTGCCCCTGGGGCCTGTCCACCGAGGACTACGTGGCGTACCACGACGAGGAGTGGGGCCGCCCTGTCCACGGCGACGACGCGCTGTTCGAGCGCCTCTGTCTGGAGGCCTTCCAGTCGGGCCTGTCGTGGATCACGATCCTGCGCCGCCGGGAGGGCTTCCGCGCGGCCTTCTCCGGCTTCAAGGTCGCCGCGGTCGCGGAGTTCACGGCCGCCGACCGCGAGCGCCTCCTGGCCGACGAGGGCATCATCCGCAACCGCGCGAAGGTGGACGCGACCCTCGCCAACGCGCGCGTGCTCGCCGACTGGCCCGAAGGCGAGCTCGACCGCCTGATCTGGTCGTTCGCGCCGGACGCCGCCGACCGCCCCGCGCCGCGGACGCTCGCCGACGTGCCCGCGGTCACGGACGCCTCCACGGCCCTGGCCAAGGACCTGAAGAAGCGCGGCCTGCGCTTCATCGGCCCCACCACCGCCTACGCCCTGATGCAGGCCTGCGGCCTGGTGAACGACCACCTCGCGGACTGCGTGGCCCGCGAGGCGAGCGGCTCGGCCAGGCCCTAGCGGCCCAGATAGCGGGGCGCGGCCTTGTCCAGGAAGGCCTGCACGGCGATGGCGTGGTCCTCGGAGGCACCCGCCTTCGTCTGGAGCTCGTCCTCCTTGTCCAGGGTCTCGTCCAGGGAGTGCCCGGCGGCGTACGCGAGGGACTCCTTGATCGCCCCGTACGCGAGGGTCGGGCCCTCGGCCAGCGCCCGGGCCACCGCGCGCGCCTCGTCGGCGAGGGAGTCCGCCGGGACCACCTTGTTGGCGATGCCCAGGTCGAGCGCCTCCTGCGCCTTGATGCTGCGCGGGAAGAGCAGCAGGTCGGCGGCGCGGCTCTGGCCGACGAGCCGGGACAGCGTCCAGGACACGCCCGAGTCGGCGGTCAGCGCGACCCCGGCGAAGGAGGTGGTGAACGACGCGGTGTCCGCGACCACGCGGTAGTCGGCGGCGAGGGCGAAGCCGAGGCCCGCGCCCGCCGCGACCCCGTTGACGCCCGCCACGACCGGCTTGGCCATGCCGGTCAGCGCTCGCACGATCGGGTTGTAGTGCTCACGCACCGTGCTCATGGTCTGCCCGGAGCCCGACGCGCGCGACTCCTGGAGCACCCCGATGTGCTCCTTGAGGTCCTGGCCCACGCAGAAGGCGCGGCCGGTCGCGGTGAGCAGCACCGCGCGCACCTCCGGGTCGGACGCCGCCGCGCGCGCGGCGTCCCGGAGGGCCACCTTGGCCTCGGTGTTCATCGCGTTCATCGCGTCGGGGCGGTTCAGCGTGATCGTCGCGAGCCCGTCACTCACTTCGTAGAGCACGGTGTCGGCCATGGTGGGGTCCCCTCCGCTGGTCCTGTGTGGTGGTCCCGTGGGCGTGTGTCCCTGGGCCTCGGTGCGCCCAGCATGACCTAGATCATCGGCCACCGGTACGCCGTCGGAGATGTGACCTGCGTCAAAGAACAAGAGGCGGAAGAAGCGCCTGGGGCGGCGAAGTATTGCAGTCACATCGCCGAATTGAGTGGTTTTGCGGGCGTGCGTTGCGCAAGCGATGCCGACCGATGTTGGTCATCGGGTCCCGCCATGCGGGATAATGACCTGGAAGCAATGTGTTCGATGCCGGTGACACCTGGGTTGTCGGCTGCGACAAGCTGGTTTCAGGAAGGGGAACGAGCATGGCGGCCATGAAGCCGCGGACGGGCGACGGCCCGCTCGAGGTGACCAAGGAGGGGCGGGGCATCGTCATGCGCGTTCCGCTCGAAGGCGGCGGTCGACTTGTCGTCGAACTGACCCCGGATGAGGCCGACGCACTCGGCGACGCCCTGAAGAAGGTCGTCGGCTGACGCGCAATCGCCCACACTTTTCCACTGCCCCGGCATCGTACGACGAGCCGGGGCAGTGCTGTGTGCGGAAGATCGTCGAGCGGCCCAAAGGCATACGGGAGTTTGACGCGCCCGGCCCGCGGACCCGGTGACGGCCCGGCCGTCACGGCGGCGACCTATCGTTTGACCGCGCACAGCAAGCCGTCGCCCACCGGCAGGATCGACGGCACGAGGTCCTGGCTCTCGCGCACCGCGCGGAGCAGCTCGCGCAGCCGCAGTACCTCTATGGGCTGGGGTCCGGAGTCGACGGTGCGGCCGTCGAAGAACACGCCCTCGAAACAGACGAGGCCCCCGGGACGCAGCAGGCGCAACGATTCAGCGAGGTAGTCGAGGCACTCGAGCCGATCGCCGTCGCAGAAGACGAGGTCGTAGCCGCCGTCGGCGAGGCGCGGCAGGACGTCGAGGGCGCGGCCCGGGATGAAGCGGGCGCGGTTCCCGGCGAAGCCCGCGGCCCGGAACGCCATCCGGGCGAACTGCTGGCGCTCGGGCTCCGGGTCCACGGTGGTCAGCACCCCGTCGGGGCGCATGCCGTGCAGCAGGTGGATGCCGGAGACCCCCGTGCCCGTGCCGATCTCGGCGACGGCCTTGGCGTCCACGGTGGCGGCGAGCAGCCGCAGCGCGGCGCCGGTGCCGGGCGACACGGAGCGCAGCCCCGCGTCCCGCGCGCGGTCGCGGGCCCAGAGCAGCGCCTCGTCCTCGGCGACAAAGGCGTCGGCGAACGCCCAGCTCGTCTGCCGGTTGCCGCTAATGGCCCTCTCCTGTCCCCGTGGTTGCCTGGCGGTGACTGTATCCGTTGGGCCCGGGAACCCGCAGATGGGACCGCGCGTTAGTCAGGTGTGAGACCGGCCGGGGCAGTCCGGCGGCAGCCGACGGGGGAATCGGATGGATCAAGGCACGATCGAAAGGGCCGTTCCGAACACCCAAGAGGCAAATCTAGGTAAAAACGCTTATCCGGAGCTAACGGGCGAGGTGGTTATGGTAGGGGCTCCACTGGACACCACCAGAGCCGACAGGGGAGGTGCGGCCGAGTCCGCGGATCAGGGAGGAGCGCTCCGGCGTTTTCTCAGGTTGGCGGGTAGGCCGAAATCCGTGACCGACACCGCTGACCGCGCTAACTCCGCTCAGACCGCGACCTTTGCCGCTGACGCGGATGCCCAGGCGTGGACTCCCCCCACCTGGGAGGAGATCGTCAGCACCCACAGCGGCCGCGTCTACCGCCTCGCCTACCGCCTGACGGGCAACCAGCACGACGCCGAGGACCTCACGCAGGAAGTCTTCGTCCGCGTCTTCCGCTCCCTGTCGACGTACACGCCCGGCACCTTCGAGGGCTGGCTGCACCGCATCACCACGAACCTCTTCCTGGACATGGTGCGCCGCAAGCAGCGCATCCGGTTCGACGCCCTGGGGGACGACGCCGCCGAGCGCCTCCCGAGCCGCGAGCCGTCCCCCCAGCAGGTGTTCAACGACACGCACTTCGACGCGGACGTCCAGCAGGCGCTCGACACCCTCGCGCCCGAGTTCCGCGCCGCCGTCGTCCTGTGCGACATCGAGGGCCTTTCGTACGAGGAGATCGCCGCCACCCTGGGCGTCAAGCTCGGTACGGTCCGCAGCCGTATCCACCGTGGCCGCTCCCAGCTCCGCAAGGCGCTCCAGCACCGGTCGCCCGAGGCCCGCGCCGAGCGCCGTTCGCTCGCGGTCACCGGTGCCGTGGCGCTGGGAGGAGGGGGCGCGACCGCGTGAGTGGATCACGGTCCAATCCTGCCGAGCGGCATTTCGCCGAGCAGCACCTGGGGGACCGGCTCGCCGCGCTGGTCGACGGTGAGCTCGGTCATGACGCGCGCGAGCGAGTGCTCGCCCATCTGGCCACCTGTCCTACGTGCAAGACGGAAGCCGACGCCCAGCGCCGGCTCAAGAGCGTGTTCGCGCAGACGGCGGCCCCGCCGCCCAGCGAGAGCTTCCTCGCCCGGCTGCAGAACCTCCCGGGCATGAGCCTGGACGACATCGAGGGCCAGGGCGGCCCGCGCACCCCCGTCGACGACGGCTTCGCCACGGGCTCGTCCGGCACGACGGGCCTGCCCCGCGGCGGTGTGTTCTCCGTCGGCGGCCCGCGCCCCGACCCCCTCGTCGAGTACGCGCCCTCGGGCGCCCACGCGGCGGTGCTCCCCAGCGAGCAGCGCGGCTTTCGCATACACGCCGTCGGCAGGACCGAGGCCGAGCGGTCCGGCTGGCGCGGGCGCCGGTTCGCCTTCGCGGCCGCCGGAGCCGTGTCCCTCGCCGCGATAGCGCTCGGCGGGGTCACGGTGAGCGCCCCGCTCGGCTCCGCCGACCAGCGCGCGGGCGGCGCGGGGGCGAACAGCAACGCCTCGCCGCCGCGCTCGCAGCCGACGCCCGCCACCGGCGTCCCCGAGTCGACGCGCCGTCGGGGCACCAGCCCCTTCTCCGTCCAGGGACAGCGGCCCCAGGCACCCGCGTCGACCACGGCCGCGGTGCCGCTCCTGTCCGGCGCGCCCGGTCCCTCCACACCGACGCCCCAGCACCTCGCGGCCCCGCTGCTCGCCGGTGCCGGGGTGATGTCGCCCCTGGTGCGCGCCGCCGCCCCGGACGATCCGGAGAGACCGGGCGTCCCCGTCGGCGGCCTCACGCTGAGCGTGGCGGCGGACCCGACGCCCCGGGCGACGCCGCCGCCCGGCCTCGCCCAGCGGCGGGGCACGGCCGAGATCCACTGACGTTCGGCGCGCGGACCTGGTTGAATTCCCCGGTGTGCCCGACGGGCACGGAATCGGCGTCCGCCGTGGGGCAGTTGTGGGGAGAGCATGGACGAGGTCGTGGGTACTGGGCCGAGCGGAGACGTTGGCACTGGGCCACGCGGGGAGGCCGCTCCCCGCGCGGCCGAGGCCCAGCCCCCGGCCCCTGACACCCCGGCCGGGCCCCCGGCCTCCCCGGGCGCCCCGGCCGCCGGGCTCTCGGCCCCTCCGGCGCCCGAGACCCGCCCCGGCCACGCGTCGCCGCCACCGGCTCCGAACACAACACTCGCCCCGGCGGCACCGCCCGTAGCCCCCGGCTCCCACGCCGCCTCACTGGCGGACAGCCACCCCGCCCAGGCGGCCACACCCGCAGTGCCCGCACCGACAGCGACACCTACCCAAGACACAGCACCCGCCCCGGCGGCACCGCCCGCCCCAGCGACACCGACCACCCCAGCCGACCGTCCCAAGCCCCTGCACGAGCCCGACCCCTACGGCACCCCGCCTTACGGCGAGCCCGGGCCCTGGGCGCCCGCCCCGCCCGTGCAGCACCCGGTCACCACCCCGGCCCACGGCACCCCGGCGTACGGCGCCACCCCGGCCCACGGCACCCCGGCGTACGGCACGGCCCCGGCCGCCGCCTCGCCCCAGGCCCCGGCCCCGGGCGCCCCCGCCCTCTGGCAGCGCTACGACCCCTGGAGCGTCGCTCCCCTGCAGCAGACCGGTGCCGCCGTCGAGACGCGGGAGCTGCGGCGCAAGCGCGGGCGGCGGGCGCTGGTGGCCGGGGCGGTGTTCATCGCGCTCGTCGCGGGCGGCATCGGCGGTGCCGTGGGGGCGTATCTGGAGCGTGAGGGCGGCATCGGCGGCGGTGGCGTGGAGCTGCCGCAGGCGGGAGTGGAGTCCCACACCCGGCCCAAGGACAGCGTGGCGGGGATCGCCGCGAGCGCCCTGCCCGGTGTCGTCACGCTGCACGTGCGCGGCGACGACGGGGCCGGTACCGGCACCGGATTCGTCCTCGACGGCAAGGGCCACATCCTCACCAACAACCACGTCGTGGAACCGGCGGGAACGGGCGGCGAGATATCCGTGAGCTTCAGCGGCGGCGAGACCGCGCGCGCGAAGGTCATCGGCAGGGACAGCGGATACGACCTGGCCGTCGTGAAGGTCACCCGCGTCCGCGGCCTCAAGCCCCTGCCCCTCGGCAACTCCGAGAACGTGCAGGTCGGTGACCCCGTGGTCGCCATCGGCGCGCCCTTCGACCTGGCCAACACCGTCACCTCCGGGATCATCAGCGCCAAGGAGCGGCCCATCACGGCGGGCGGCGAGAAGGGCGACGGAAGCGACGTCTCGTACGTCAACGCCCTCCAGACCGACGCGCCCATCAACCCCGGCAACTCCGGCGGGCCGCTCGTCGACTCCAAGGCCCGCGTCATCGGCATCAACAGCGCCATCCGCTCCGCCGACGGCGGCTCGGAGTCCGAGGGCGGGCAGGCCGGTTCCATCGGGCTCGGCTTCGCCATCCCCATCAACCAGGGCAAGCGGGTCGCCGAGGAGCTGATCAACACCGGCCGGGCCACGCACCCGGTGATCGGCGTCACCATCGACAAGAGGTTCACGGGCGACGGCGCGCGCATCGCGAGCAAGAGCCAGAACGGCGGCCCCGCCGTCACCCGCGGCGGCCCCGGCGCCAAGGCCGGGCTCCGACCGGGCGACGTGATCACCGAGGTCGACGGCCGACCGGTGCACTCCGGCGACGAGCTGATCGTCAAGGTCCGCGCGCACCGGCCCGGCGACCGCCTGGAGCTGACCGTCGAGCGGGGCGGCGACGAGCGCACCGTGACGCTGGTCCTCGGCAGCGCCAGTGGCGACTGAGCCGGGAGCGCGCTCCCGGCACGCACTTGCCGCTGTTGACGTCGTCGACGCCCGGCGGCTACCGGACGTACAGCAGCGCCGGGTACCGTAGAGCGGGTCCGGACGGCAAGGAGCTCAGGGTGTTCAACGACATCGGCGTATTCGAGATAGTGACGCTGGTCATCCTCGCTGTACTCATCTTCGGCCCGGACAAGCTGCCCAAGTTCATTCAGGACGCGTCCCGGACCATCCGCAAGATCCGCCAGTTCTCGGACAGCGCGAAGCAGGACATACGGAACGAACTGGGTCCGGAGTTCAAGGACTTCGAGTTCGACGACCTGAATCCGAAGAAGTTCATCCGCAAGCAGATGGAGCGGGACGACCTCGGGCTCAAGGAAATCCGCAACGGCTTCGACCTGCGCAAGGAAATGGCCGAAGTGGCCGACTCCGTGCACGGGCGCGAGAGCGACACCGAGGACCGCGCGGACGGCGCGAGCCGCTCCGGCACGTCCACGGCCTCGGCGAGCGGCAGCGGCCGGATCGACATGGAGAAGCGCCCCGCCAAGCCCGCGGCCGACGACCACCCGCCCTTCGACGCCGACGCGACCTGAGCGCACCCGCGTGCGCCATCCGGCGCCACGCGTGCGCCGTGCGGTGCGCCGCGGTGCCCGCGGTCGTGGCCTTCCGGCCACCCGTCCGCCGACTCCTTCGGCCGCTTCCGGAATCGGTGTGGCTATCCTGCCTTGTTGTCCGGCGTGAGGACGCCCGAGGGGGGCGGGCCGCTCCGGACCGACGACAGCGAGGAGGCGGCCGGGTACATGGAGACGACAAGTCGGGTAGGCGCTCAGGCGTCAGCCGCGGACGGTGCCGCGTCGCAAGCGGTGCCCTCCGCCCGGCGTACGGTCGACGGCTACCTGCTGGCGCCCTTCCCCTGGTACGGCCTGGACGAGGCCTTCACGGGACCGCGCTGGCTGATGCAGGTCGGCACCGCGGCGGACGGCGCCGTGGAGCACGGTTCGATCGGCCACGGCGACGAGCCCTCGGTCCGCGCCGACGGCGGCCTCGGCAACGGGGACAGGGAGCGGTTCGCGGTCGTGGTGACCGTCGCCGCCAACCCGGTGCGGCGCAGCGCCGACGGTACGGGCGTCCTGGAGGCCACCTCGGTGTCCTCCGCGGCCTGGCTCGCCGGGGTCGGGCTGCTGTCCTACACCTGGCCCGGGCAGATGGACCACAGCCTGCGGGACGACTGGCTGGACCAGCAGACGGAGACGGCGTGGGTCCTCGCGGACGACCTCGACGGCTCCGACTGGTCGTCCCTCTCCCTGCCGGTGGACGGGGTCCCGACCTCGTTCCACTACCGGGAGTCCGAGTACGGCTGGGTGCTCGCCGGGTCCACCCAGGAGGGGGTGCATCTGGGGGCGTACGGGCGCGGGATGAGCGCGTACGGCCTCGGGTTCTCGGTGGTCAAGGACATCACCGCCTACGCGAAGTAGCCCTCCGGGCAGGTACGCAGGAAGGGGCGCCGCTCGCGATGGGCGGCGCCCCTTCCTGCGCGGTTGCGTCAGTCGGCCTTCGGCCTCGTCCTCAAACGCCGGACGGGCTCGACATCCCGCCGTTCCCCGGGCTTCGGGATCCCGCCGCTCCCTGGGCTTCGGGTCAGAACTTGTTGCGGGGCGTGATCCCGAGGGACATGCCCGACAGGCCGCGCTGGCGGCCGCCGAGCTTGCCCGCGATCGTGCGCAGCGCGCTGCCCGCCGGAGACTCGGGGTCGGAGAGGACCACCGGCCTGCCCTCGTCGCCGCCCTCGCGCAGGCGCACGTCGATGGGGATGGAGCCGAGCACCGGCACCGTCGCGCCGGTCGTCTTGGTGAGGCCCTCGGCGACCTTCTGGCCGCCGCCCGTGCCGAAGACGTCGACCATCTCGCCGCAGTGCGGGCAGGGAAGGCCCGACATGTTCTCGACCACGCCGACGATCTTCTGGTGGGTCTGGACGGCGATGGAGCCCGCGCGCTCGGCGACCTCGGCCGCCGCCTGCTGGGGCGTGGTGACGACCAGGATCTCGGCGTTCGGCACCAGCTGGGCGACGGAGATCGCGATGTCGCCGGTGCCCGGCGGCAGGTCCATCAGGAGCACGTCCAGATCGCCCCAGAAGACGTCCGCGAGGAACTGCTGGAGCGCGCGGTGCAGCATCGGGCCGCGCCACACCACCGGCGCGTTGCCCGGGGTGAACATGCCGATGGAGATGACCTTCACGCCGTTCGCGGACGGCGGCATGATCATGTTCTCGACCTGGGTGGGGCGGCCGTCCGCGCCGAGCATGCGCGGCACCGAGTGGCCGTAGATGTCGGCGTCGACCACGCCGACCTTGAGGCCGTCGGCGGCCATCGCCGCCGCGAGGTTCACCGTCACGGACGACTTGCCGACGCCGCCCTTGCCGGAGGCGACCGCGTACACCCGGGTCAGGGACCCGGGCTTGGCGAAGGGCACCTCGCGCTCGGCCTGGCCGCCGCGCAGCGCCGTCGCGAGCTCCTTGCGCTGCTCGTCGCTCATCACGTCGAGGGTCACGTCGACGCGCGTGACGCCCTCGACGCGGGCGACGGCGTCCGTCACGTTCTTCGTGATCGTGTCCCGCATCGGGCAGCCGGAGACCGTCAGATACACGGCGACCGCGACCGCGCCATCCGCGCCGATCTCCACGGACTTGACCATCCCCAGCTCGGTGATGGGCCGCTGGATCTCGGGGTCGTTCACCGTCGCCAGTGCTTCGCGCACCGCGTCTTCCGTAACCATGTACTCGATGGTACGGCTCCCGGTAGGGGGGTTCGGAAGGCCCGTCAGCGGTCGCCTACGTCACGTGCCCGGGCGGCATCGGGCGGGAATACCGCACGCTGCTCCTCCAGCTCCCTGACCAGGTCCTGGAGTTCGGAGCGGAGCCAGTCGCGGGTGGCGACCTCACCGAGCCCCATGCGCAGCGAGGCCAGCTCCCGCGTCAGGTACTCGGTGTCGGCGATGGAGCGCTCGTTCTGCCTGCGGTCCTGCTCGTGGGTGACGCGGTCGCGGTCGTCCTGGCGGTTCTGCGCGAGCAGGATCAGCGGGGCCGCGTAGGACGCCTGGAGCGAGAGCATCAGGGTCAGGAAGATGAAGGGGTAGTTGTCGAACCGCAGGTTCTCGGGGGCGGAGACGTTCCAGACCACCCACATGATGATGACGACCGTCATCCAGACGATGAACCGGCCGGTGCCCAGGAAGCGCGCGATCCGCTCCGAGAGCCGCCCGAAGGCCTCCGGGTCGTAGTCCGGAAGGAGCTTGCGGCGCCGCGCGCGGGGCTGGTCGAGGCGGAACCGGGGCCGGTTCTCCGGCCGGGGCTCGCGCCGCTCCTCGCGCCCCTCGCGCTCGCGCCCGCCGGCGCGTCCCTGCCGTTCACGCGCCATGGCCGGCCTCCTCCTGGAGGTGGAACTCCGTCTCGCGCCAGTCCTCGGGCAGCATGTGGTCGAGTACGTCGTCGACGGTGACGGCCCCGAGGAGCGCGCCCCCCTCGTCGACCACGGGCGCCGCCACCATGTCGTACGCGGCGAAGAAGCCCGCGACGACCGGCAGCTGGTCCTCCGGCGAGAGGGGCCGCAGGTCGTCGTCGAGGATCGAGCCGACCAGCGTGTAGGGCGGGTCGCGCAGGAGCCGCTGGAAGTGCACGGTGCCCAGGTACTTGCCGGTCGGGGTCTCGTCCGGCGGGCGGCACACGTACACCTGCGCGGCGAGGGCGGGCGAGAGGTCCTCCTGCCGCACCCGGGCGAGGGCGTCGGCGACCGTGGCGTCCGGGCGGAGCACGATCGGCTCGGTCGTCATCAGACCGCCCGCCGTGCGCTCCTCGTACGCCATCAGGCGCCGTACGTCGGCCGCGTCGTCCGGCTGCATCAGGGTCAGCAGGCGTTCCTTGTCGTCCTCGGGGAGCTCGGCGAGCAGGTCGGCGGCGTCGTCGGGGTCCATGGCCTCCAGGACGTCGGCGGCGCGCTCCTCCTTGAGCTTGCCGAGGATCTCGATCTGGTCGTCCTCCGGAAGCTCCTCCAGGACGTCGGCGAGCCGGTCGTCGTCGAGGGCGGCGGCCACCTCGGCGCGGCGCTTGGCGGAGAGGTGGTGCAGGACGTTGGCGAGGTCGGCGGGGCGCAGCTGCTCGAAGGTGGCGAGCAGGTTCTCGGCGCCCTGCCCGTGCTCCTCCAGGGAGAAGCCGTCCACGGCGGACCAGTCGACGGTCAGCGTCTCGCCCTTGCGCCGGAAGGCGCCCTCCTTGCCCTTGCGGACGAAGACCCGGTCGACCTCCCAGTCGCGGCGGGCCGGGAGCTGGCGCACGGACACGTCGAGGACGGTGACCTCCTCGCCGCTCTCCACCAGGCGCACGCGCCGGTCGAGCATCTCGCCGAGGACGAGGCGCTCGGTGGGGCGCTGCTCGAAGCGGCGCACGTTCAACACGCCGGTGCTGATGACCTCGCCGGACTCGATGCCGGTCACCCGGGTCATGGGCAGGAAGATGCGCCGACGGGTCGCGAGCTCGACGACCAGGCCGAGCAGCCGGGGCGGCTTCCTGCCGACGCGGAGCATGACGACGAGGTCGCGCACGCGGCCCACCTGGTCGCCGTTCGGGTCGAAGACCGCGGTGCCGGACAGGTGCGAGACGAAGATCCGGGGCGCGCCTCCTGCCATGTGCCGCGCCTTTCTCGGGGTGCGTCAGGGAACCGTTTCGGCGGTATGTGCCCTATGCCGGTGATACGGGGTTCAGGCTAGCCCGTACCCCGCGCATATGCCCTGGTGAGCGGTCCGGACGGACTGGCTCCGAAAGGGGTGGGGGACACCGGTACGCTGCGGTACGCCAGGCCGTCCGGGCGTACGGCCGTGGCCGTAGACGACGTCCGCACGAGAGGCAGCCCCACCTGTGACTGCGATGCGACCGGCTCCCCGATTCCGAAGGTCCGCGCTGCTCGGCGCGGTGTGTGCGGGGCTCGTGGTGGGCGGTGCGGGGCTGACGGCGTGCGGCGGTGGCGGCCAGGACCCGGACCAGGGCACGAACGGCGTCGGCAAGCTCTCCGCGGCCAGGATCCAGAGCAAGGCCCGGCAGGCAGCCGAGGCGGCACCCGCCGTGCGCCTGTCCGGCAGCGTGGTCACCAAGGGCCACACGTACAAGCTCGACATGCGGCTCACGGCCAACGGCGGGACGGGCACGGTGACGTCCAAGGGCCAGACGTTCGAGCTGCTTCGCGTCGGCGAGAACCTCTTCCTGAAGGCGGACTCGGCCTTCTGGGCGCACGAGGGCGAGGGCGGCGGCTCCTCGGGCGCGGACAGCTCGGCGGCGGCCAAGCTCGACGGCAAGTACGTGAAGGTGCCCCAGGGCGACCCGGCCTACCGCAGGCTCAGCGGGTTCACCGACAAGGACGTGCTGCTCGACGGCACCCTCGCGCTGCACGGCACGCTGGCCAAGGGCGAGCGCGGCGGGTCCGGCACCAAGCGCTACATCAGGATCAGCGGCGACGAGGGAGCGGGCGGCACCCTGGAGGTGTCCCTCGACGGCAAGCCGTACCCGCTGACCCTGCGGCGCGCGGGCGGCGCGGGCACGCTGCGGCTCAGCGAGTGGAACCAGGCCGTGCCGCTGAAGGAGCCGGGCCTGAACGAGACGGTGGACTACGGCAAGCAGCTGCCCACGTCGTAGCCGCCGCTCAGCGGCGCTTCCCCCGCCTGCCCAGGAGCAGCTTGGGCAGCCCCTGCGGCATGGGCGCGCGGGTCGTCGCGGGCGTCGGCAGGGGCGGGGCCGCCAGCGAGCCCTCGGGCGCCTCCAGGTCCGCCTCGCGCGGCGTGAGGCGCAGCACGCGGCACTCGGCCGCCCAGCGTTCGACGACCCGCTCGCCGTCGGGGGCGTTCAGGCGCTTGCCCTTCAGCTCGGCGACCGCCGCCTCCCACTCCTCGGTGCGCGGCGCGAGCTCCGTGACCGTGGCCGTCCAGGACAGCAGGCGGCCGCCCTTGTCCTTGCTGCGCACGGTCACCTCGGCGGTGGTGCCGTCGGCGAGGTGCGGCAGGGGCTGCTCGCCGGGGCCGTCGCCCACGAGGTGCGCCGCGCCGTCGAGCCAGGCGTGCCACAGGACGCGGGCGGGACCCGCGCCGCGCACCCAGATCAGGCCGGACTTCTTGGTGGCCTCTTCGATCAGGGCGCGCCCGAACAGCGTGTCAGCGGTCATGACGGCAGCTTAGCCAGCGGCCCCGCGGCGGGGACCCGCGCTCACAGCCAGCCGTTGCGCTTCAGGGTGCGGTGGATGGTGTAGCAGACCGTGGCGATCAGGCCGAGCACCATCGGGTAGCCGTAGCGCCAGTGCAGTTCGGGCATGTGGTCGAAGTTCATGCCGTAGACGCCGCACACGGCCGTGGGGACGGCGATGATGGCCGCCCAGGACGTGATCTTGCGCATGTCCTCGTTCTGCGCGACGGCGGCCTGCGCGAGGTTGGCCTGGAGGATCGAGTTGAGCAGCTCGTCGAAGCCGAGCACCTGCTCCTGGACGCGGGCGAGGTGGTCGGCGACGTCGCGGAAGTACTTCTGGATGTCGGGGTCGACGAGCCGCATGGGGCGCTCGCTGAGCAGCTGCATCGGGCGCAGCAGCGGCTGCACGGCCCGCTTGAACTCCAGGACCTCGCGCTTGAGCTGGTAGATCCGCCCGGCGTCGACGCCGCGCGAGCCGCCCTTGCCGGTGGCCGCGAAGACCTCGTTCTCGACGTCGTCGATGTCGACCTGCATCGCGTCGGCGACCGCCAGATAGCCGTCGACGACGTGGTCGGCGATGGTGTGCAGGACCGCCGACGGGCCCTTGGCGAGCAGTTCGGGCTCGTCCTGGAGGCGGCGGCGCAGCGTGCGCAGCGAGCCGTGGCCGCCGTGCCGGACGGTGATGAAGAAGTCCCGGCCGGTGAAGCACATGACCTCGCCGGTCTCGACGACCTCGCTGGTGGCGGTCAGCTCGGCGTGCTCCACGTAGTGGATGGTCTTGAAGACCGTGAACAGCGTGTCGTCGTAGCGCTCCAGCTTGGGGCGCTGGTGGGCGTGGACGGCGTCCTCGACGGCCAGCGGGTGCAGCCCGAACTCGGCGGCGATGCCCGCGAATTCGGCCTCCGTCGGCTCGTGCAGGCCGATCCAGGCGAAGCCGCCGTCGCGGCGGACCTGGAGCATCGCCTCGTGCGGGGTGAGGGTCTCGTCGCAGGACACGCGGCGGCCGTCGCGGTAGACGGCGCAGTCGACGACGGCGGACGCGACGCGGGGGTCGCGGGTCGCGTCGTACGAGCTGTAGGTGCCGCTGTCCTTGCGCAGGGAGGGGCGGACCGCGGCGCGCAGGTCACGGATCATCGACATGGGCAGGCTCCTTCGACGAAAGGGCCGCCTGCGGCGGGTGGAACTGCCCGGAATGGGGACGTCCGGCTGTGCTGGGAGGCACGTCCACAAAGCGGGGAGCACCGCACCGTCGCGGAGGCAGCAACGCTACTGATGCAGATCAGGTGAAACGCGGTGCTCTTCCGTCGTGCGGGGCACAGGCCGGTCGGGGCCGAGGAGTTCGTGAAGTGCCGGGCGCACGGCCGCAGCGTCGTTGCTGCGGAAGGTCAGCGGGCGGAAGAGCGAGTGGTACTGCACGGTCGACTTCGATCCACTGCAGCCCCACCTCCTCCGGCCGGTCCCCCGTAGGGGAGTTCCCAGGCGCACGCGGGCGCCGTCCGTCGAGTTCGGGCCCGAGGGCCCTGAGGTCCGGGCTTGAGAGCGACGCTTCTGCGTGCCGCCCGGGCCAGCTGCCCACAGTATCAGCCGACCGGTGCGCCAAACCCCCACCTTTACCCATCACTGACGAGTTCTATGCTCACGGCATGGCTGATGTTCTTGCTCTGGTCGAGGCCCGGTTGCGCGACGGCCTGGGCGAACCGGACGCGCGCGCGGCGGTGACGTTCCTCGGTACGGACCGCGTCGAGGTGCTGCGCTTTCCGGCCGAAAGCGCGGGGGTGGTGCGGTACGCCACCCTCGGCATGTCCGCCCAGCCGATGGCCGACCCGACGGCCGTCCTCGCGGATCCCGTGAAGGGCCCGCGCGCGGAGCTGATCCTGTCCGTGCGGGGCGGCGTCGCCGACACCGACAAGGTGCTCAGGCCGCTGGCCGTGCTCGCCGCGTCCCCTCAGGTCGAAGGCGTCGTGGTGGCTCCGGGCAGCTCGCTGGACGTGGGCGAGCCGCTGTGGCCGGGCGCGCCCTTCACCTCGGTCCTCGTCGCCGAGCCCGGCGGCCTGGTGGCGGATCTGGAGCTGGACGAGCCGATGGAGCCCGTACGGTTCCTGCCGCTGCTCCCGATGACCCCGAACGAGGCGGCCTGGAAGCGGGTGCACGGCGCGCAGGCCCTCCAGGAGCGCTGGCTGAGCAAGGGCACGGACCTGCGCGATCCGCTGCGCGCGGGCGTCGCCCTGGACTGAGGGGGGGCTGGCGCCGGGCTGATGGGCCGGGCGTCCGGGCGGTGTGTGTCCAGGAGGGGCGTGCATCCGGGCCGGGCGTCCGTGCGGTGTGCGTCCAGGAGGGCGCGCACGTCCGTGCGGTGCGCGTCTACGCTCCCTCGCCCGGCGCACTCACTCTCCTGGGCCGTACGTCTCCCCGGCCCTGGACCATTGGCGCCCCGCCTCCACTGCCCTGCGCCTGCGCCGCCCCCGCACGAAGACGTACGCGGTCCCGCACGGCCGGGCCCCGCGCCCGGCGCTCCCGGCGCCCGCGCCGTGCGGTCGCACTCCGGACGGGTGATCGTCCTTGACGCGGCGTCCACCGGGGAGGACCGTGGGGCGCTATGAGGGGCGAACCCAGTTGCCCGAAGTGTGGTGGCCGGGTCAGGGCTCCCGGCCTCTTTGCCGACTCCTGGCAGTGTGACGTGCACGGCACCGTGCATCCGCTGCAGCCCGTGGTCCCGCCCAGCGTCGAGGCGCTCAGCGTCGTGGTGCACCGTGCGCAGGTGCCGGTGTGGATGCCTTGGCCGCTGCCCGTCGGCTGGCTCTTCACCGGGGTGGCCTGCGCGGGCGACGACCGCAGCGGCGGCCGGGCCACCGCCGTGGCCTGCTCGGGGCCAGCGCCGCTCGGCGGCGTCGGTGAACTCATCCTGGTCGCCGAGGAGTTGGGCGTCGGCCTCGGCGCGCGCTACGCGGGCATCGACGGCCCCGACCCCGGCCCCGCCATGAACATCGGCAAGCCGCCCGCCGCCAAGGTCCTCGCCACCGGGCGCCCGACGCCCATGTGGCACGTGTCGGGCACGCCGGAGGACCGCGCGGTGTTCGCGGGCGAGGCGTGCGGCCTGTGGCTGTGGGCGATCGCGTGGCCCGAGCAGTCGGGGCTCCTGATGTACGACGAGCTGGTGCTCACGGACCTGCGGGACGCGGGGGCGGAGGTCGAGCTGCTGCCCTGCGGGGCGCTGTCGCCGCGCCTCCTGACGCCGTAGGGGTGCCCTCGCGGGGCCCTCGAACGCGCGGAGCGCCGATGAGGGCGGGGGGCCAGGGGCGGCAGCCCCTGGTTCCGGTCAAGGGGCGGGACTGGGGGCCACCCGGCTTGGACCGTTACCCTTAAGCGTCCCCGTCCGTCCCGAAAAGCGTGGAGCCAGCACGTGCGCATCGACCTGCACACCCACTCCACCGCTTCCGACGGCACGGACACCCCGGCCGAGCTGGTGCGCAACGCCGCCGCCGCGGGGCTCGACGTCGTCGCCCTGACCGATCACGACAGCACGCGCGGCCACGCCGAGGCCATCGCCGCGCTGCCGCCCGGCCTGACCCTCGTCACCGGCGCCGAGCTGTCCTGCCGCCTCGACGGCGTGGGCCTGCACATGCTGGCGTACCTCTTCGACCCGGACGAGCCGGAGCTCGCGCGGGCGCGCGAGCTGGTGCGCGACGACCGGGTGCCGCGCGCGCGGGCCATGGTCCGCAAGCTCCAGGAGCTCGGCGTCCCCGTGACCTGGGAGCAGGTCGAGCGGATCGCGGGCGACGGCTCCGTGGGCCGCCCGCACGTCGCCGAGGCCCTCGTGGAGCTGGGCGTCGTCGCCAGCGTCTCGGACGCCTTCACGCCCGAGTGGCTCGCCGACGGCGGGCGCGCGTACGCCCAGAAGACCGAGCTCGACCCGTTCGAGGCGATCCGCCTGGTCAAGGCCGCGGGCGGCGTCACTGTCTTCGCCCACCCGGCCGCCGCCCAGCGCGGCAGGATCGTCCCGGAGTCCGCGATAGCCGAGCTGGCCGCGGCCGGGCTCGACGGCATCGAGGTCGACCACCCCGAGCAGCTGGCGTACGCCCCCGAGGCAGGCCCGCGCCTGCGCGGCCTCGCCGCCGACCTCGGCCTGCTCGTGACCGGCTCCAGTGACTACCACGGCAGCCGCAAGACCGTCTCGCTCGGTGAGTACACCACCGACCCCGAGATCTACGGCGAGATCACGCGCCGCGCCACCGGGGCCTTCCCGGTGCCGGGCGCGGGCGGAGAGCTGTCCGCCTAGCGGGCGCGTCCACCGTCCGCCACGCCTGTCCGGGGCCGCGGCCCCGCCGCGCCCGTGCGCGGCCGCCGCCCCACCTCCCTCACCTCGTACGACTCTCCGCAAGGCCATCACCGTGTTCGACGTCGCCGTTTTCGGCTCTCTCTTCCTCACCCTTTTTGTCATCATGGATCCCCCCGGGATCACGCCGATCTTCCTCGCCCTGACCGCGGGCCGTCCCGCCAAGGTGCAGAAGAAGATGGCCTTCCAGGCCGTCTGCGTGGCCTTCGGGGTCATCGCCGTGTTCGGCGTCATCGGCCAGCAGATCCTCGACTATCTGCACGTGTCGACGCAGGCCCTGATGATCGCGGGCGGCCTGCTCCTGCTGCTCGTCGCGCTCGACCTGCTCACCGGCAAGACCGACGAGCCCCAGCAGACCAAGGACGTGAACGTCGCCCTCGTCCCCCTTGGCATGCCGCTGCTCGCCGGGCCCGGCGCGATCGTCCAGGTGATCCTGGCCGTCCAGCACGCCAGCGGCATGGAGCAGGTCTCGGTCTGGGCGGCGATCCTCGCCATCCACGTGGTGCTGTTCCTGGCGATGCGCTTCTCGCTGCTGATCATCCGGGTCATCAAGGACGGCGGCGTCGTCCTGGTGACGCGCCTCGCGGGCATGATGCTGTCGGCGATCGCGGTGCAGCAGATCGTCAACGGCGTCACCCAGATCATCCGGGGCGGCTGACGCCCCGCGCGCACCGCGCACCCACGAACAGAGCCCTGTACGTCACCGGCGTGATCCGGTGTCGTACAGGGCTCTGGAGCGTGATGGGTGGGGACGTGCGGCGTTACGAGGCCGTGGTGTCGGCCGGGCGGATGTAGAGGCGCTGGCCGATGGCGGCCGCCTGCTGCACGATCCGGTTGACGGAGGCGGCGTCCACGACGGTGGTGTCCACAGCGGTGCCGTCGACGTCGTCGAGTCGCATGATTTCGAAGCGCATGGGGCTTCTCCCTTCGTCTGGTGATCCTCCTGAGGAGAACTGCGGTTACACACGGGTCCAACGAGTTTCCCGCGTCAAACATTCCCTACGCTAAGGAAATTTTTTGAGAGGCTAATGAACGTCGTGTTGCCGCCCCGTTTCGCGGCTGGTTGTGTTCGTTGCGTAACAAGCACTGGTTGTGCCCCCTGTGTGACGGACGCGACAATGTGTTCCGTATGGACACGGACGAGACCACCCACGAGACCGTCGAGGTCAACGCCCTGCTGGCGCGCGCCAACGGGCTCCTTGAGCGCATGCTCGCCGAGGTGGCGAAGACTCCGTCCACCCACGCGATCTTCGTCGACGCCGGATATCTGTATGCCGCGGCGGGACGCCTCGCCGTGGGCACCGAGGACCGGCGCGCCTTCGACCTGGACGCCGAGGGGCTCATCGACGCGCTCATCGACAAGGCGCGCACGATCTTCGCCGACAGCAGGCTGCTGCGCGTGTACTGGTACGACGGCGCCCGGCGGCGCATCCACACCAGTGAGCAGCAGTCCATCGCCGAGCTGCCCGACGTCAAGGTCAGGCTCGGCAACCTCAACGCCAACAACCAGCAGAAAGGCGTCGATTCGCTGATCCGCAGCGACCTGGAGTCGCTGGCCCGGCACCGGGCCATCAGCGACGCCGCGCTCATCGGCGGCGACGAGGACCTGGTGTCGGCCGTCGAGGCCGCGCAGGGGTACGGCGCCCGCGTCCACCTGTGGGGCATCGAGGCCCCCGACGGGCGCAACCAGGCGGAGCCGCTGCTGTGGGAGGTCGACAGCCAGCGCACCTTCGACGCCGACTTCTTCAAGCCGTACATCAGCCGCCGCTCCGCCCTGCCGTACGAGGGCCCGATGGCGGCCTCCCGGCCCTCCCGGGACGACGTGCGCTTCGTCGGCGCGCAGATCTCCGCGAAGTGGCTGTCGGCGCGGGGCCGCGAAGCCCTCGTGGGGCTGCTCCCCGGCCACCCCTATCTGCCCGGCTCGGTCGACCAGGAGCTCCTCGTCGAGGCGGAGCGGCTGCTCGACTACTCGCTGCGGGGCCAGTCCGACCTGCGGCGGGTGCTGCGGGACGGCTTCTGGGAGCACCTCCAGAAGTGCTACTGAGGCGCCGGACTCAGCGGGTCAGGTCCCAGAAGGAGACGAGGGCGGCGGCGGTCGCCTCGGGCCGGTCGGTGTTGGGGGAGTGGTCGGCGCCCGTGATGACCGTGCGGTGCGCGCCGAGGCGCCGGGCCATGTCGTCCAGGAGCGGCACCGGCCAGGTGTCGTCCCGCTCCCCGGACAGCACGTGCACGGGCAGCGCCAGGGCGGCGAGCTCGGTCACGCGGTCCGGCTCGACGCACAGCTGTCTGCCGGTGGCGATCAGCTGGGCCGGGTTGTTGCGCAGCCAGCGGGCGCGCAAGGCGTCGCTGTCCGCGCCGCCGTTCACCTCGGCGTCCTGTGGCGGGTCCATGGCCCGCATCGCCTCCCACACCGTGGCCATCGAGTGCGCCGCGAGGGCGTCCGTGAGCAGGGTGGCGCGGGTGCGCTGCGACGGCGCGATGCGGCCGGGGCCCGACGACATGAGCGTGAGCGAGGCGAAGGTGCCCGTGGGGGCGGCCAGCGCGGCCGTACGGGCGATCAGGCCGCCCAGGGAGTGCCCGAGGAGGTGCAGGGGGGTGCCGGGCGGGTCGTCGAGCGCGGCGGCCTGGGCGAGTGCGTCGCGGGCCAACTCGCTCAGGGAGTAGGCGGATTCGTCGTCCGGGCCTTCGGACTCGTACTGTCCGCGTCCGTCCACGGCCACCGCGCGGTAGCCCGCGTCGGCCAGCGGCCGGAGCAGCGCGATGAAGTCCTCCTTGCTGCCGGTGAACCCGGGCAGGAGCAACGCGGACCCCTTGACCTCGCCGGTCGGGCGGGCGGGCGCGGCATCCAGGACGGCGAAGTCCCCGCGCCCGGTCTCCAGCACCCGGGCCCGGGTGCCGGGGGGCGGGGTGAAGGTGGGGGGCCTACTCATGCGTCGTACGTTAACGGTTGCCCGCGACCGCGGCGCTGTGGGGGAGGACGGCAGAAAGCCCGCCGCGGGCGCGGCGGGCTTTCGCAGGGGTGACGGGCGGCTACTCCGCGGCGTCGGACGCCTTGCCCGCGCGGGTGCGGCGGCGACGGCGGGGCGTGCGCGGAGCCGACTCCTCCGCGGCGGCGGGCTCGGCGGCAGGGGCCTCGGCGGCCGGAGCCTCGGCGGCGGACACCGGGGCTCCCGCGCGGGTGCGGCGGCGCCGACGGGGCGTGCGCTCCGCGCGCTCGGCGGCGGGCTCCTCCGTGGCCGTGGCCGCGGTCCGGGTGCGGCCGCCACGCGACCGGCCCTTCGCGCCCCCACGGGCGGACGGCTCGCCGAGGTCCTCGATCTCCTCGGCGTCGAGGCCCGCCCGGGTGCGCTCGGCACGCGGCAGGACACCCTTGGTGCCGACGGGGATGTCCAGCTCCTCGTACAGGTGCGGGGAGCTGGAGTACGTCTCGACCGGGTCGTTGAAGTCCAGCTCAAGCGCCTTGTTGATCAGCTGCCAGCGCGGGATGTCGTCCCAGTCGACCAGCGTGATCGCGATGCCCTTGGCGCCCGCGCGGCCGGTGCGGCCGATGCGGTGCAGGTACGTCTTCTCGTCCTCGGGGGACTGGTAGTTGATGACGTGCGTGACGCCCTCGACGTCGATGCCGCGGGCGGCGACGTCGGTGCACACCAGCACGTCGACCTTGCCGTTGCGGAAGGCGCGCAGGGCCTGCTCGCGGGCGCCCTGGCCGAGGTCGCCGTGGACCGCGCCGGAGGCGAAGCCGCGCCGCTCCAGCTGCTCGGCGATGTCCGCGGCCGTCCGCTTCGTCCGGCAGAAGATCATGGCGAGGCCACGGCCCTCGGCCTGGAGGATGCGGGACACCATCTCGGGCTTGTCCATGGAGTGCGCGCGGTACACGTGCTGCGCGATGTTCGCCACGGTCGCGCCCTGGTCGTCCGGCGCGGTGGCGCGGATGTGCGTGGGCTGCGACATGTAGCGGCGGGCGAGGCCGATGACGGCGCCCGGCATGGTCGCGGAGAAGAGCATCGTCTGGCGCTTCACCGGCAGCAGGTTGATGATCTTCTCGACGTCGGGCAGGAAGCCCAGGTCGAGCATCTCGTCGGCCTCGTCGAGGACGAGGCACTTGACGTGCTTCAGGTCCAGCTTGCGCTGCCCCGCGAGGTCGAGCAGGCGGCCGGGGGTGCCGACGACCACGTCGACGCCCTTCTTCAGGGCCTCGACCTGCGGCTCGTAGGCACGGCCGCCGTATATGGCGAGGACGCGGACGTTGCGCGCCTTGCCGGCGGTCATGAGGTCGTTGGTGACCTGCGTGCACAGCTCGCGGGTGGGGACGACGACGAGCGCCTGCGGGGCCTGCGTCAGGTCGTCGGGCGTGCCGCGGCCCGCCTCGACGTCGGCGGGGACGACGACGCGCTCAAGGATCGGAAGGCCGAAGCCGAGCGTCTTGCCGGTGCCGGTCTTGGCCTGGCCGATGACGTCGGTGCCGGAGAGCGCGACGGGGAGCGTCATCTCCTGGATGGGGAAGGGGTTCACGATGCCGACGGCCTCAAGGGCCTCGGCTGTCTCGGGGAGGATCCCGAGATCCCGGAAAGTGGTAGTCAGGGCAGTGCCTCTTCTGTGAGACGCGGCGCGAGGCGAACGCTGGGGGTCGTGACCGTGTCGGGGACTACCGGCCGCCTGTGGAACGAACCGGGCGGGCCAGGTGGCACGGGACCACTGCCGACGCTCGAGCGCTCACACCGCTGAGGGTCCCTCCGCATGCCGTACGCACCATGCGTACGCCCTGGAGGGCTGTCTGGTCGGAGCCGATCGGGCCACCGACCGGGCATCCTCATTCATACGGCCCGTCGAATACTCGGCGGGCGCATTACCACTGTACCCCGGAATCTCGCATGAGTGTCCGGCGATGTGTGTCACCCGGCTCGCACCGGCGCTCCCGCGGGCCCGGCGCGCGCCCCCTCTGCGGCGGTACGTCGTTGTCGTCACAGTGGCTGACCAGGGCCTTACGCCACGCCGCCGCCGGGCTATTGTGCGGTTCATGGAGACGCCTGACAACGCAGCTCAGCCCGCGAAGGACGCAGCCGACACCGGGGCCGCCGCGGCCCCCACCGGGGTGGCCGCCCAGGACTGGGCGAAAGCTTCCGCCGACCCCCAGTACCGTGCCGCGGTCGTGGACCTGCTCGGCGCGCTCGCCTACGGAGAGCTCGCGGCGTTCGAGCGGCTCGCGGAGGACGCCAAGCTGGCGCCGACCCTTGCCGACAAGGCGGAGCTGGCGAAGATGGCGTCCGCCGAGTTCCACCACTTCGAGCAGTTGCGCGACCGGCTCGCCGCGGTCGGCGAGGAGCCGACCGGGGCCATGCAGCCCTTCGTCGCCGCGCTCGACGGCTTCCACCGGCAGACGGCGCCGTCCGACTGGCTGGAGGGCCTGGTCAAGGCGTACGTCGGCGACTCCATCGCCAGTGACTTCTACCGCGAGGTCGCGGCCCGGCTCGACGTCGACACGCGCGGGCTCGTCCTGGGCGTCCTCGACGACACCGGGCACGCGAGCTTCGCCGTGGAGAAGGTGCGCGCCGCGATCGACGCGGACCCGCGCGTCGGCGGGCGGCTCGCGCTGTGGGCGCGGCGGCTGATGGGGGAGGCGCTCTCGCAGTCGCAGCGCGTGGTGGCCGACCGGGACGCGCTCTCGACCATGCTGGTCGGGGGCGTCGCGGACGGCTTCGACCTCGCCGAGGTCGGGCGGATGTTCTCGCGGATCACCGAGGCGCACACCAAGCGGATGGCCGCGCTGGGCCTGGCGGCCTGAGTCCGGCTCCGGGCCCAGGCCGGGAGCCGAGCGGCCCGGATCCGCGTCCGGGCCGCGCGCGGCGGCCTACGCCGTGAGCTGCGGCCTACGCCGTGAGCTGCGGCCTACGCCGTGAGCTGGCGACGGCGCAGGCGGCGGTCAGGGCGGAGCAGCAGGGACAGCAGCGCGGCCGCGACGATCACGGCGCCCGCCAGCGTCATGGCCGAACGGCCGGGGCCGAGCGCCGTGTGCGCGATGAACGCGCCCATGAGCGCTCCGCCCGCGCCGGTCGCGAGGACGAGCGTGCGGGACGGCAGGCGGTGGCCGAGCCGGTGGGCCGTCGCCCAGGCGAGGGCCAGGCCGAGCAGCGCGGAGCCGAGAGCTTCCAGGATCACGATGGGGGTCCCTCCCTCGTGGTCGGGTGCGGTCGCGGACGACCGCGGACGGATCATGGGGGCAAAACGGTCCTAGCCGGTCCTACCCCCGGCCGTCGGAACGCAACCCTCCATCCCATCCATGTCCGGATCCCTCCAGCGCTTCCCGTACGCCGGGTGAACAGCGGGTGAACACACGAGAGCGGCCCGGTGGTCCGAACCACCGGGCCGCTCTCGTGCGCGCCGCCGCGGCGCGCGCCGTCCGCGTGCTACAGCGCGCCGAAGCCCACCTTGCGCTGGGTCGGCTCGCCGATCTCCACGTACGCGAGGCGGTCGGCGGGGACCAGGACCTTGCGGCCGTGGTCGTCCGTCAGGCTCAGCAGCGGGGCCTTGCCCGTCAGGGCCTCGGAGACCGCGCTCTCGACCTCCTCGGCGCTCTGACCGCTCTCCAGAACGATCTCGCGCGGCGCGTGCTGCACGCCGATCTTGACCTCCACGCTTTGTCCCTCCGACGGTCAGTGATGTGCGCGGCCGCCCGCGCCGTACCTGCACAGATTAGCCCGGTGAGGCGACGGTGACGGCTCCGGCCGCGCACGCCAGGAGCGAACACGCGCCGGGAAGAAGGACGGGCGGGGAGCGAAGGGCCTGTCGGCCCGCTCAGTGGCCCTCGGCGCCGTGCAGCGGGAAGCCCGCGATGCCGCGCCAGGCCAGCGAGGTGAGCAGCTGGACCGCCTTCTCGCGCGAGACGCCGCCGTCGCTGTGCAGCCAGGAGCGCGCGACGACCTGGGCGAGGCCGCCGAGCCCGGAGGCAAGGAGCATCGACTCGGCCTCGGGCAGGCCGGTGTCCTCCACGATGACCTCGCAGATCGCCTCCGCGCACTGGAGCGTCACCTTGTCGACGCGCTCGCGGACCGCGGGCTCGTTGGTGAGGTCCGACTCGAAGACGAGCCGGAAGGCGCCGCCGTCGTCCTCCACGTACCCGAAGTAGGCGTCCATCGTCGCCGCGACGCGCTGCTTGTTGTCGGTCGTCGAGGCCAGGGCCGCGCGCACCGCCTGCAGCAGGTTGTCGCAGTGCTGGTCGAGCAGGGCCAGGTAGAGGTCGAGCTTGCCGGGGAAGTGCTGGTAGAGCACCGGCTTGCTGACACCTGCCCGCTCGGCGATGTCGTCCATCGCCGCCGAGTGGTACCCCTGGGCGACGAAGACCTCCTGGGCCGCGCCGAGGAGTTGGTTGCGTCGGGCACGGCGCGGCAGGCGAGTGCCCCGCGGGCGTGCCGCCTCTGTCTGCTCGATGGCTGTCACGCCGCCTCCCAGAATCGTCCTTAGTTGCGGTGTGCGCCGCGCCGCCATCGTACTTTTCGGTAACTGCGATGTGCGCGGTGCGAGCGCAGAATTTCACGGACCGGGCACCCATGGAAGCGGTGCGTAGCAGGGCAAACACGGGCAGCTGCGCGAGCGCGCGCCCCCGCTCAGCGGTAGTCGTCCTCGTCCAGGTCGACCACGCGGGCCTGCTCGGCGACGTCGGCCACGTTGGCGGCGCCGGGGTCGACGTCCTCCAGGGAGCCGTCGTGCTGCGGTGCCAGGTCGGTGTGCTGCTCGGCGGCGTCGGCCTCGGGCGTCTCCTCGTCGTAGCCGTCCGTGGCCTCCTCGGTCTGGAACGTCTCCGGGTCGCTGGGGTCAACGGTCATGATGGGGACTCCTCGGATCTCTGGCCGGTGTCGTCGGCGTCTTCGGTGCCTTCGGCGTCTGCGGTGTCTCTCGGTGGCTCTCGTATGTCTATGGCGTCCCGGGGGCTCGGGGTCTTCGGGTTGTTCCGGTTCGTCTCAGGTGTGGTCTTCCCGGCGCCGTCGGTTTCCTCCGTACGAGACGTTCCGGGGTGCGAGTGCCCTGTTCGCGGGCCTCTTCCCGGCGGGTTCCCCATGTCCCCAGGGAACACCCGATCGGGGCGCCCCGCGATCTCTCGCCCGGTCCCGCGTGATCTGTTACGCGATCCAAACGGCACCTGTGACCCCGAACACGCGATCCAACGCGTGATCGTCTCGTAACATTGCCCGCATGTCTTCGACCGAGTTGCCGGACGTGCTGGCCGCCACCGTCGCCCCCAAGCCGGGCGCCGTCGGTGTCGCGGAGGGCGAGCGCATGGACTCGGTCACGCTGCCCGGCCTGACGCTCTCGGTGCGCCGCCGGGCCGCGGCGGACACGGATCTGCCGCCCGCGCTGTACGTGCACGGGCTCGGCGGCTCCTCGCAGAACTGGTCGGCCCTGATGCCGCTGCTCCAGGACGTCGTGGACGGCGAGGCCCTCGACCTGCCGGGCTTCGGCGACTCGCCGCCCCCGGACGACGGGGACTACTCGGTCACCGGGCACGCCCGCGCGGTCATCCGCTATCTGGACGCCCGCAGCCGCGGCCCCGTCCACCTGGTGGGCAACTCCCTGGGCGGCGCCGTCACCACCCGCGTCGCCGCGGTCCGCCCCGACCTCGTGCGCACCCTCACCCTGGTCTCGCCCGCCCTGCCCGAGCTGCGGGTGCAGCGCACCGCCGTGCCCACGGGCCTGCTCGCGCTGCCCGGGGTGGCGGGCCTGTTCACCCGGCTGACCAAGGAGTGGACACCGGCGCAGCGGGTGCGCAGCGTCATGGGGCTCTGCTACGGCGATCCGGCCAAGGTCTCGCCGGAGGCCTTCGCGGCGGCCGTGCGCGAAATGGAGCGACGGCTCGCGCACCCCTACTTCTGGGACGCCATGGCCCGCTCGGCCCGCGGCATCGTGAACGCGTACACGCTCGGCGGCCAGCACGGCCTGTGGCGGCAGGCCGAGCGGGTGCTCGCGCCGACGCTGCTCGTGTACGGGGGCCGGGACCGGCTCGTGTCGTACCGCATGGCGCGCCGGGCCGCGGCGGCCTTCGGCGGCTCGCGGCTGCTCACGCTGCCCGACGCCGGGCACGTGGCGATGATGGAGTTTCCGGACGCGGTGGCCACCGCGATCCGTGAACTCGTAGCTGATGCCGGTGAGTTGAGGGATCCTCGTGAGGTGCGCAAGGGTGGCGGCGTGACCGACGACCGCCGCGAGCCGGGTACTTCGGGTACGAGGAGCTGACACGCCGCGTGGGACGTCATAGCCGCCGGACCCCGGCCGACACAACAGACACCAGCAGCACCCCTGGCATACCCGAGTCCCAGGCCGCCGAGCCCGGGACCGGCAGCGGCCGCCGCCGACGCGGCGACACCCCCGCGCACGGGACGCCCCAGGTGACGCCGCCGCACGGCACGCCCAGGGCCACCGGGCCCGGTGGCGTCCCGCACGTGCGCGGCGGGCACCCCGAGCAGCGCGAACCCGGGGGCGGCTGGGGCCCGGTCGGCGGCGCCGCGCCGCAGGCCAGGACCGGTGCGCCGCGGTCGCGGCGGGTGCCGGGGCCGAGACGGGAGGACGTCGCGGCCTTCGACGCCCTCGGTGCCCCGGACGGCTTCGAGGGCGCGGACGTGTTGGCGGCGGGCGCCACGCCCGTGCGGCGCCCCGCGCCCCGCGACCCGCACGCGTCCGTGACCACCTGGGAGGCCGACGCCGGTGACGACGGCGACGGCACCGGCGGCTCCCCGGGGGCCGCGGCCGACGGCGGGACACCCTCGGGCGGGCGGCTCAGCAGCCGCACCGTCATCGGTGCCGCTGCCGCGACCGTGACCCTGGCCCTCGCCATCGTCGTGGCCGCCCAGGTCACCGACGACGGCAAGGGCTCGGGCTCCGACACGCGGGCCGCCGACCGCGGCGCGGGCGACGAGCGGGACGCCCGCGGCTCCGCGTCGCGCTCGGACAACCGGCCCGCGCCGACGGACTCCGCGACCCCGGAGTCGTACGACACGAAGATGGGCAAGAAGTACCCGCTGGACGCGAAGCTCGCCGCTTCGGGGCAGTTCGCGGCGATGCCCGGGTTCGACAAGGCGCCCGGCAAGGGGCAGAAGTTCCGGTACCGCGTCGACGTCGAGAAGGGCATGGGCCTGGACGGCGCCCTGTTCGCGCAGGCCGTGCAGAAGACCCTGAACGACAGCCGGAGCTGGGCCCACGGCGGGGCCCGCACCTTCGAGCGGATCTCCTCCGGGAGGCCGGACTTCGTCATCACCCTGGCGAGCCCGGTGACCACCGCGAAGTGGTGTGCGAAGTCCGGTCTCGAAACGCTCCAGCAGAACGTGTCCTGCGACTCGGCGTCCACCGACCGCATCATGATCAACGCCTATCGGTGGGCCCAGGGTGCCAAGACCTACGGCGACCGCATCCACCCCTACCGGCAGATGCTGATCAACCACGAGGTCGGCCACCGGCTCGGCCACGGTCACGTGGACTGCCAGCGCGACGGCGAACTCGCGCCCGTCATGCAGCAGCAGACCAAGTTCCTCGACCACGACGGGATCCACTGCAAGCCCAACCCCTGGGTGTTTCCCAAGGGCTGAGACGTTCTGGCTCGACAGGTGAGACATCGCGTTGACATTCCGCGCGGCATCGTCCATATTTCTCCGCATGTCGACCCGTCACGCCTCCCCGAGCGCCGCCCTTGAGCTGGCGCTGTTCGGCGTGACCGCGCTCTGCGTGGCCGATATTCACTGTCGCTGACGCCCGCCCCCGGCGAGTGCGTCGCGCTTTCTTCCTCCTTCACCGCGTTCCGTGCCCCTGTGGGGCGCGCTCCGTACGCGGCCCACGATGTGGTCAGGTGTCCGCATCCTGGACAGACGGTTCTGGACGTACGTGCCCCGGGGCGGGCTCCCGCGCTTTCCTCCGCTCCCCTTCATCTCCTCAGCTTTCCGAGAGGCACTCCGATGCGTCTGCGTCGTCAGAAGTCCGTCATATCCCGCCGCGTGGCAGCGGCATCCGCCACCCTGGTCGTCCTGGCCGTCGGCGCCGCCGCCTGCGGGCCCGAGGACGGCAACGACGCCGGAGGCGACGGCAAGGCCAAGAAGGGCGGCACGCTCACCGTCCTCAACCGCGAGCCCCAGAAGACCTTCGACCCGGCCCGCCTCTACACCTCCGGCGGCGGCAACGTGCCCAGCCTGGTCTTCCGCACCCTGACCACGCGCAACCGCGAGGACGGCGCCGAGGGCGCGAAGGTCGTCCCCGACCTCGCCGAGAGCCTCGGCAAGCCGAGCAAGAACGCCACGGTGTGGACGTACACCCTGAAGAAGGGCCTCAAGTTCGAGGACGGCACGCCGATCACGACCAAGGACATCAAGTACGGCATCGAGCGCTCCTTCGCGGCCGAGCTGTCCGGCGGCGCGCCCTTCCTGCGCGACTGGCTCATCGGCGGCGCCTCGTACGAGGGCCCGTACAAGGACAAGAAGGGCCTCGACTCGGTCGAGACGCCGGACGAGCGCACGATCGTCTTCCACCTGAACAAGCCCGTCGGCGATTTCGACTACGTGGCCACGCAGACGTCGTTCGCGCCCGTGCCGAAGGCCAAGGACAAGGGCACCAAGTACGAGGAGCACCCGATCTCCTCGGGCCCGTACAAGGTCGTCAAGAACACCAACGGCGGCGAGCGGCTCCAGCTGGAGCGCAACCCGCACTGGTCGGCGAAGACCGACGCCGAGCGCAAGGCCTACCCGGACACCATCGACGTCCGCTCCGGCTTCAACTCCTCCGTCATCAACCAGCGCCTCTCCGCGAGCCAGGGCGCCGACGCCGCCGCGGTCACCACCGACACCAACCTCGGCCCGGCCGAGCTCGCCAAGGTCACCGGCGACAAGAAGCTCGCCTCGCAGGTCGGCACCGGCCACTTCGGCTACACCAACTACCTGGCCTTCAACCCGAAGAAGAAGCCCTTCGACAACCCGAAGGTCCGCCAGGCCGTCGCCTACGCCGTCGACCGCTCCTCGGTCATCAACGCCGCGGGCGGCTCCTCCCTCGCCGAGCCCGCGACGACCTTCCTGCCCAACCAGGAGTCCTTCGGCTACCAGAAGTTCGACCACTTCCCGGCGGGCGCGAGCGGCAACCCGAAGAAGGCCAAGGAGCTCCTGAAGGAGGCCGGCTACAAGGACGGCCTGACCATCACGCTCACGCATTCCAACAGCAAGAACTTCGAGACCAGCCCGGAGATCGCCACCGCCCTCCAGGACTCCCTGAAGAAGGCGGGCATCACCGTCAAGCTCCAGGGCCTGGAGGACAACGACTACGAGGACAAGGTCCACGACGCCAAGGACGAGCCGGGCCTCTTCCTCGCCCACTGGGGTGCCGACTGGCCCTCCGGCGGCCCGTTCCTGTCGCCGATCTTCGACGGCCGCCAGATCGTCAAGGATGGATACAACTTCAACTCCAGCTTCCTCAATGACAAGTCGGTCAATGCCGAGATTGACTCGATCAACAAGTTGACCGATCACGACGAGGCCGCCAAGAGGTGGGGCGCTCTTGACAAGAAGATCGGTGAGAAGGCCGTCAACGTGCCGCTGTTCCACCCGGTCTACAAGCGCCTGTACGGCAAGGACATCAAGAACGTCGTGATCAGCGACTGGACGGGCGTCCTCGACATCTCCCAGGTCGCGGTCAAGTAGGGCCCGTCGGTAGATCTGTCATGAGTGAGGCCCTGTTGGCCTCGGAGAGCGGGGGAGCGGACGCCGCCACGGCGTCCGCTCCCGGCTCCTCCGGAGCCCGTCAGTTCTGGCGGCGGCTGCGCACGCGGCGCGCCGCCCTCGTCGCGGGCGCGATCGTCGCCCTGCTCGTCCTGGTCGCGCTCGCCGCGCCCCTGCTCACCGCCCTGGAGGGCCAGGACCCCACCACGTACCACCCGGAGCTCATCGACTCCGCGCGCGGCGGCGTGCCCGTCGGCTCCTTCGGCGGCATGAGCGCCGAGCACTGGCTCGGCGTCGAGCCGCAGACCGGCCGCGACCTGTTCGCCCGCCTGGTGTACGGGGCCCGGGTGTCCCTCGGCGTCGCGCTGATCGCGACCCTGCTCCAGGTCACGCTCGGCATCGCCGTCGGGCTCGCCAGCGGGCTCGGCAACCGCTGGGTCGACCTCGCGCTCAGCCGCGCCACCGACGTCATGGTGGCGCTGCCCCTGATGGTCCTCGCGCTCGGCCTCCTCGCCGTCGTGCCCTCCAGCTTCCCGCGGCCCGTGCTCGTCGCGCTCGTCGTCGGCGTGGTCGGCTGGGGCGGCATGGCGAAGATCGTGCGCGCCCAGACCGTCTCGCTCAAGGAGCTCGACCACGTCGCCGCGGCCCGCCTCAGCGGCTGGGGCGGGGTGCGCATCGCCCGCCGCGAGCTGCTGCCCGCGCTCGCCGCGCCCGTCATCACGTACTCCGCGCTGCTCGTCCCCACCAACATCACCGTGGAGGCGGCCCTCTCCTTCCTCGGCGTCGGGGTCAAGCCGCCCACCGCGTCCTGGGGCCAGATGCTCACCTCCGCCGACGTCTGGTACGAGGCGGCACCGCAGTACCTGCTGCTGCCCGCGGGCGTCCTGTTCGTGACCGTGTTCGCCCTGACCGTCCTCGGCGACGGCGTGCGCACGGCCCTCGACCCGCGCGCGGCCTCACGGCTGCGGGTGGGCGCGAAGCGGGCCAAGAAGGAGGCGCGGTCGTGAGCCTGGGCTCCGGATTCACCGGCTTCATGGTGCGGCGCGCCCTCGGCGCCGTCGTCACGCTCTTCGCCCTGTCCGTCGTCATCTACGCCGTCTTCTACGTCGCCCCCGGCGACGTCGCGCAGATCACCTGCGGCCCGCGCTGCTCGCCCGCCCAGGTCCAGCAGGTCTCCGAGCAGCTCAAGCTCGACGACCCGATGTACGCGCGGTACTTCGAGTTCCTGCGCTCCCTCTTCGTCGGCCACGACTACTCCACCGGCACCGGCGTGCTGCACTGCGACGCGCCCTGCCTCGGCCTGTCGTACCAGACCGACCAGCAGGTCACCGATCTGATCCTGAACAAGGTGCCGGTCACCGGCTCGCTCGCGCTCGGCGCGATGGTCCTGTGGCTGATCCTCGGCGTCGGCACCGGCGTCCTGTCGGCGTGGCGGCGCGGCCGCCCCACCGAGCGGATCCTGACCGCCGTCACGCTCGCGGGCACCGCGACCCCCGTGTTCGTCATCGGCCTCCTCCTGATGGTCCTGGTCTGCGGCCAGCTCCAATGGCTGCCGTTCCCGCAGTACGTGCCCCTCACCGAGGACCCGCAGCAGTGGGCGTGGAACCTGCTCCTGCCCTGGGTGTCGCTCGCCCTCATCGAGTCCGCCAAGTACGCGCGCCTGACCCGGTCCGCGATGCTGGAGACGCTCGCCGAGGACCATGTGCGCACCTTCCGCGCGTACGGGATCAGCGAGCGCGCCCTCGTCGGGCGGCACGCCCTGCGCGGCGCCCTCGCGCCCGTGATCGCGCTGACCGCCAACGACTTCGGGACCATGTTCGGCGGCGCCCTGCTCACCGAGACGCTGTTCGGCCTGCCCGGGCTCGGCCGCGAACTCGTGCAGGCCGTCCGGGTCGTCGACCTGCCGGTGGTCGTCGGCATGGTCCTCGTCACCGGCTTCTTCGTGGTCCTCGCCAACGCCGTCGCGGACGTGCTGTACGCGGTGGCCGACCGACGGGTGGTGCTCGCATGAGCCTCGACGACCAGCTCGTACACGTGGACGGCCTGAGCGTCGGCTTCGGCGGCGTACGCGCCGTGGACGACGTCTCCTTCACGCTGGCGCGCGGCGCCGCCCTCGCCCTCGTCGGCGAGTCCGGCTCCGGCAAGTCCACCGTCGCCTCCGCGCTGCTCGGCCTGCACCGGGACACCGGGGCACGGGTCAGCGGCGCCGTGCGCGTCGGCGGCGTCGACGTCACCGCGGCCGGTGACCGCGAACTGCGGCGGCTGCGCGGCGGGGTCGCCGCGATGGTCTTCCAGGACCCGCTGTCCTCGCTCGACCCGTACTACGCGGTCGGCGACCAGATCGCCGAGGTGTACCGCGCCCACTCCGGGGCCTCGCGCCGCGCGGCACGCGCGCGTGCCGTCGACGTCCTCGGCCGCGTCGGCATCGCCGACGCCGCGCGCCGGGCGCGCTCGCGCCCGCACGAGTTCAGCGGCGGCATGCGCCAGCGCACCCTGATCGCCATGGCCCTGGCCTGCGAGCCCGAGCTGCTCATCGCCGACGAGCCGACCACCGCCCTCGACGTGACGGTGCAGGCACAGATCCTCGACCTGCTGCACGAGCTGCGCGCCGAGACCGGCATGGGCCTGCTCCTGGTCACCCACGACGTGGGCGTGGCCGCCGAGAGCGTGGACGACGTGCTCGTCATGCGGCACGGGCGCGTCGTGGAGCGCGGCGGCGTCACCGACGTCCTCGCCGCGCCCCGGCAGGAGTACACCCAGCAGCTCCTGAGCGCCGTGCCGCGCGTCGACTCCGTACGGGAGACGCGCTCCGGCGGCCTCGGTGACGTCGTCGTCGAGGCCCAGGGGCTGCGGCGCGCGTTCGGGCGCGGCAAGGGCGCCTTCGTCGCCGTCGACGACGTGTCGCTGACCGTGCGGCGCGGCGAGACCCTCGGCGTCGTCGGCGAGAGCGGCAGCGGCAAGACCACGCTTGGCAGGATGCTCGTGGGGCTCCTGGAGCCCACCTCGGGACGGCTGAGCTTCGGCGGCGTCGAGAAGCAGGGCGCGGGCCCCGTGCCGGGCGTGCAGATGGTCTTCCAGGACCCCGTCTCCTCGCTCAACCCGCGCCGCTCGGTGGGCGAGTCCGTCGCCGATCCGCTGCGCGCGCGGGGCGACCGCGACGAGGTGGCGATCCGCGCCCGCGTACGGGACCTGATGGAGCGCGTCGGCCTCGACCCGGCGCACTACGACCGCTACCCGCACGAGTTCAGCGGCGGCCAGCGCCAGCGCGTCGGCATCGCGCGGGCGCTCGCCGCCGAGCCCCGGCTCATCGTCTGCGACGAGCCGGTCTCGGCGCTCGACGTGACCACGCAGGCCCAGGTCACCGCGCTGCTCGCGGAGCTCCAGCGGGAGCTGGGGCTCGCCCTCGTCTTCGTCGCGCACGACCTCGCGGTGGTGCGCCAGGTCAGCGACCGGGTCGCGGTGATGCGGCGCGGCCGCATCGTCGAGTACGGCTCCGTGGACGAGGTCTACGACGCGCCCCGGGACCCGTACACGAAGGACCTGCTCGCGGCCGTGCCCGCCCTGGACCCGGCGCTCGCCGCCGAACGCCGCGCGGCCCGCGTCGCCCGGTCAGGACCGGCTCCGGAGGAATTGGCCGTGGCATGACTCCGCGTGAGCGAGCAGGGCCCCACGAGCCCCGCATGACGCCTTTCGTCGCCCTATGAGGCTTCTATAGCGCGACGGAACGCTACCGGCGCGGGAAAGTCACTGCTCTTCACCCCTTTTGGTGGCGCGATGGACAACCGTCCGTCGCGCCACCGGCATGTCCGCATACGTTCGTCCCGCTGCGAGCCGCCGGGCCAACGGCGGCTCCCCATAGGGCAGATCGGGGGTGCACGCGTGCGCATAGGACTGCTTACGGAGAGTGGCTATCCGTATGTGGGCGGTGAGGCCAGGCTCTGGTGCGACCGGCTCGTGCGCGGGCTCGGGCGGCACGAGTTCGACGTCTACGCGCTGAGCCGCAGCGCCCGCCAGGAGGCGCTGGGCTGGGTCGACCTGCCCCCGCAGGTCCGCCGGGTGCACAGCGCCGCGCTGTGGGGCGAGGCCGCCGGGCGGTCGGTGCTGTGGGGGCGGCGCCGCGCGGGCCGACGCTTCGCCGAGTGCTTCGCGGAGCTCGCGGCGGGGATGACGGGCACGTCCGGGGAGGTGACGGGCGTGTCCGGCGGGATGACGGGCGTGTCCGGCGGAATGGCGGGCGCGTCCGGCGGGACGACAGGCGCGTCCGGCGAGGTGAGGGGCACGTTCGACGGGGTGGCGGGCGCGTCCGACGAGTTGGCGGACCGTTTCCGCAGCGGCCTCTACGGCCTCGCCGAACTCGCCCGCGACACCGGCGGGCTCGCCGGGGCCCTGCGCTCCGAGGACGCCGTACGCGCCCTGGAGAGCGCCTGCCGCGCGCCCGGCGCGCACCGGGCCGCCCGCGCCGCCCGCGTGCCCGACCTGCTCACCGTCGCGGCGGACCTGGAGCGGACCCTGCGCCCGCTCTCCCTCGACTGGTACGACGACGACACGCTCGGCGCCGTCGACCTCTGCCACGCCACGGCGGGCGGCGCCGCCGCGCTGCCCGGCCTGCTCGCCCGGCACTTCGCGGGCGTCCCCCTGCTCGTCACCGAGTACGGCGTACGGCTGCGGGCGCACTACCTGGCGGGCGCGGGCGCCGCCGCGGAGAGCGCGCCCGCGCGGGCGCTGCTCGCCTCCTTCCACGGCAGGCTCGCCGCCGAGACCTACCGCGAGGCCACCGTCATCACCCCCGGCAACGCGCACGCCCGCCGCTGGCAGGAGCGGTGCGGCGCCGACCGCGCCAAGCTGCGCACGGTCTACCCCGGCCTGGAGGCCGACCGCTTCGCGGAGGTCGGCGAGCGCGAGGAGCCCGGCGAGCCGCACACGCTCCTGTGGGTCGGCCGGGTCGAGCCCGCCAAGGACCTGATCTCCCTCCTGCACGCCTTCGCCGAGGTCCGCAAGGAAGAGCCCGGGGCGCGCCTGCGGATCGTCGGCGCCCTCGCCGACGGGGAGGGGGCCGCGGCGTACCTCGCCCACTGCCGGGCGCTCGCCGCGCAGCTGTTCCCCGACGAGGCCGAGGACGCGCACACCGTCGGCGCCAATCCCGTCTCCTTCGAGGAGATCGGCAGCCCCGAGGCGCCGGACCTCGCCGACGCCTACGCCGGGGGCGGCGTGGTCGTCCTGTCCAGCGTCGTCGAGGGCTTCCCCATCAGCCTCATCGAGGCCATGCTCTGCGGCCGCGCCACGGTCTCGACGGACGTCGGCGCGGTGGTCGAGGTCATCGGTGGCACGGGTCTCGTGGTGCCGCCCCGCAACCCCCGGGCGCTCGCGCAGGCGTGCGTGCAGCTGCTGCGCGACCCCGAGCGCCGCGCGCGCCTCGGTGCGGCGGCGCGGGCCCGGGCGCTCGAACTCTTCACGGTCGAGCAGAACATCGCGGCATTTCACGGCATTTACCTGGAGATCGTCTCGCACTGCCCGGTACGCCGCGAGACCGTGAACGAGGCGGGCGAACCGGTGCCGTTCGCCCACCCGGCCGAGGCGTCCGTGCCCGGCCGGTGGGCCGTCGGCGGCCGCCTCGCGGGCGCGGCCCCCCTCGGCGGGCCCGTCCCCCTCGGCACCGCCGCGACCACCGCCCCGAGCTGGGCCACCCGCTACGGCCTGCGGGAACACCTGGGGGAGGTGGCGTCGTGACGGGACGTGACGCGGCGGCGCTGCGGGGCGGCGCGACCGGCTGGAGTGGGGGCGCGGAGGGCCCGGGCGGCGGCGCCTTCGCGCCGGGTCGTGGCGTGGAGGCTCTGAGTCGTGGTGCGGAGGCCCTGAGCCGTGGCGTGGACGCGCCGGGTCGTGGCGTGGAGGCTCTGAGTCGTGGTGCGGAGGCCCTGAGCCGTGGCGTGGACGCGCCGGGTCGTGGCGTGGAGGCCCTGAGTCGTGGTGCGGAGGCCCCGAGCCGTGGCGTCGACGCGTCGAGCCGTGGCGCGCGGCCCCCCAGGCGCGGCACCGGTGACCCCGTCAAGGCGCTGCTCCACCGGCACCGCGAGCTCTGTGAACGGGCCGTCGACCCGCTGGAGATCGCGGCGGGCCTGGAGGCGCACGGCGTCACCGACCGCACGGCCGCGCGGTTCCGGCACCGCGACGTGTTCGCCCTCGCTGAGGAGATGTACGCGCGCGTGCCGCGCGACAGCGACGAGTGGCACGCCCTCGACGCCCCGGGGGACGGCAGCACCGGCCGACCGGCGGGCACCGCCCCCGAAGTCCACGCCGCCTGGCCCGTGTTCGCGCTGCTGCCCGGCGCGGTGTGCGCCCTCACCGTCGCCGGGCTCGCCCTCACCACGGGCGGCGTGCGCCTCGCGGTGGGCCTGGGCGGCGCGCTCGCCCTCGCCGCCACGGCCCGCGTCGCCCTGCGCCACGGCCCGCTGCGCACCCCGCGCCCCGCCGCGTCGGCCACGCGCGCGTGGACCGGCTGGCTGCTCGCGTACGCCCTGTTCGGCGAGGGGCTGCTGCGCGCCGCCGCGCCGGGCGGGACGGCCCTGCCCCCGGCGCCCTCGGCCCTCGCCGCCCTCGGGCTCGCCGCCGCCGTCGCGCCCGGCACGGCGTGCGCCCGGCTCTTTGCGGTGCGGGCCCGCAGGCGGCTCGGCAGGAGCCGGGGGCTCGCCGACTTCGCCGCGTCCGTACGCCCCCTCCTGCTCGGCGTGTTCGCGCTCTACGCGATCGCGGTGGGCCTGGTACTTGCCGGAGCCGACGCCGCGCTCGGCCTCCTCGGCGCCGCGGGCCCGGGCGGCGTGACCCCGTGCCTGGGCGTCGGGGCGCTGGCCGCGCTGCTGTGGCTCGGCCGCCTCCTCGCGGCGCACGGCTCCACGCGCGCGCCCGCCCTCGTGTACGCCGCGGTCGGCGCGACCGGCGCTGCGGCCCTGGCCCTCGCGTGGGCCGCCCGCCTTCCGGGCTGCGGCCTCCTCGCCACGCCGGTGGAGACCGCGGCCCTCGCCTGGGGCGCGCCCGCCGCCGCCTGCGGGGCGGGGGCCGCGCTCCTGCTGGCCCGCGCGGTCCGCGTGCTCGGCCGCGCCTCGGCGCACGCCTGCGGGGGTGCGGCATGAACGCGTGCGCCGCCCCTCAGGGCCCGCGGCACCAGGGCCCGCGGCACCAGGGCCCGCGGCACCAGGGCCCGCGGCTCCAGCGCCCTAGGCGTCAGCACCCCCGTGGCACACCCCCCGACCACCCCGCCCCCGAACGGCCCGAACTCCCGCCCCCGCGGCCCCGGCACGGGCCCCGGCGGCGCGGGCCCCGGTCGCGGCGGGCCGCGCCGGTCCATCCGTTAGCCCACAACCGGCACCACCCTGAAGGAGAAACGCAGATGACAAGGCCCAGCATCCGAGCGTCCGTCCCCGGAGGCGCCCGATGAGGGTGTTGCTGATCGGAGCCAACGGATACCTCGGCCGGTTCGTCGCCGACCGGCTGCTCGCCGACCCGGCGGTCCAGCTCACCGCGCTCGGCCGCGGGGACGACTCGGACGTACGGTTCGACCTCGCCAGCGGCAGCCCCGGCGCGCTCACCCGCTTCCTGGACGCCGTACACCCGGGCGTCGTCATCAACTGCGCGGGCGCCACCCGCGGCGGCGCCCGCGAACTGACCCGGCACAACACCGTCGCCGTCGCCACCATCTGCGAGGCCCTGCGCCGCAGCGGCTGCGGCGCCCGCCTGGTGCAGCTCGGCTGCGGCGCCGAGTACGGCCCGAGCCAGCCCGGCTCGTCCACCGCTGAGGACGCCGTGCCCCGCCCCGGCGGCCCCTACGGCGTCAGCAAGCTGGCCGCCACCGAACTCGTCCTCGGCTCCGGCCTGGACGCCGTCGTCCTGCGGGTGTTCTCACCCGCGGGCCCCGGCACCCCGGCCGGATCGCCGCTCGGCCGCCTCGCCGAGGCCATGCGCCGCGCCATGCAGTCCGGCGACGGCGAGCTGAAGCTCGGCGGGCTCGGCGTCCAGCGCGACTTCATCGACGTCCGCGACATCGCGCGGGCCGTGCACGCGGCCTCGCTCTCCGCCGCCCAGGGTGTCGTCAACATCGGCTCCGGGCGCGCCGTGCGGCTGCGCGACGCCGCCGCCGTGCTCGCCCGCGTCGCCGGCTACGGCGGCGCCCTGCACGAACTCGACCAGCCGCCCGGCAGGCCCGGCCTCCACCCGCGGGCCGACGCCGAGCACGCCGCGCCCGCCGCCTACCCCTACCCGGACGGCTGCGGCAGCTGGCAGCAGGCCGACGTGCGCACCGCGCGCGACCGGCTCGGCTGGCGGCCGCGCATCAACCTCGAGGAGTCGCTCGCCGACATCTGGATGGAGGCCGCATGCCGCATCTAGGCCGCACACCGCGCCCCGGCCCCACCCCCCGGCCGGGCCGCGGACCGCGACCCACGGGCACGACGGCCCTCGGCCCGCGGCCCGTCCCGCGCGTCGGCTTCGGCGTCCCCGGCACCGCCCACCCGCTGCTCGCCTCCGCCGAGTGGGCCGAACTCACCCGGTCCCACGACTCCTTGCACTGGGTCGTCCTGAACGTCGCGGGCGGCCCGGGGGACCGGCCCGACCCGCACTGCCTCGACGCCGCGGGGCGCCTACGGAACGCGGGCGTCCGGGTCCTCGGTCACCTCGACGCGGCGTACGGCGCCCGGAGCTTCGGCGAACTCGTCTCCGACGCCCACCGCTACCTCGACTGGTACCTGGTCGACGGCTTCTACCTCGCCCGCTGCCCCACGGAACGCGCGGCGCTGCCCGAGGTCCGGCGCACCGTCACCACCCTGCGCGCGCTCCTCGGCAGGGCCCACGTCGTGTTCGGGCACGGCACCCACCCGTACCCCGGATACATCGAGAGCGCCGACCAGTTGGTGACGTTCAGCGGCCCCTGGAGCGACTACCGCTGGTCCCAGGTCGCCGAGTGGACCGCCGACTACCCGCCCGAGCACTTCTGCCACCTCGTGCACGGCGTACCGCGCGGCCACCTCGACGAGGCGCTGCGCGTCGCCCGCTGGCAGGGCGCCTCGACGATCTACTTCACCGACCGCACGGACGGCGGCGGCAGCGGCGCGGGCGGCGACCCCTGGGAGGCCCTGCCCGGTTACTGGGACGAGATCGTCTCGCGTATCGGACCAGGTGTCTCGGAATGAAGAAGGCCGTGGCAGTGTTACGGAGAGAACAACCGTTCCGCATATCCGACCAACGGAGTCTCCGTGTCGCTGCCACCCCTGGTCGAGCCAGCATCTGAGCTCACCGTCGACGAGGTCCGCAGGTACTCCCGCCACCTGATCATCCCGGATGTCGGGATGGACGGGCAGAAGCGGCTGAAGAACGCCAAGGTGCTCTGTGTGGGCGCCGGCGGCCTCGGGTCACCGGCGCTGATGTACCTCGCGGCGGCCGGTGTCGGCACCCTCGGCATCGTGGAGTTCGACGAGGTCGACGAGTCGAACCTGCAGCGCCAGATCATCCACAGCCAGTCCGACATCGGCCGCTCCAAGGCCGAGTCGGCCCGCGACAGCGTCCTCGGCATCAACCCGTACGTCAACGTGGTCCTGCACGAAGAGCGGCTCGAAGCCGAGAACGTGATGGACATCTTCAGCCAGTACGACCTGATCGTCGACGGCACCGACAACTTCGCGACGCGCTACCTGGTCAACGACGCCTGCGTGCTCCTGAACAAACCGTACGTATGGGGCTCCATCTACCGCTTCGACGGCCAGGCCTCGGTGTTCTGGTCCGAGCACGGCCCCTGCTACCGCTGCCTCTACCCGGAGCCCCCGCCCCCCGGCATGGTCCCGTCCTGCGCCGAGGGCGGCGTGCTCGGCGTGCTCTGCGCGTCCATCGGCTCCATCCAGGTCAACGAGGCCATCAAGCTCCTCGCGGGCATCGGCGAGCCGCTCGTCGGCCGCCTGATGATCTACGACGCCCTGGAGATGCAGTACCGCCAGGTCAAGGTCCGCAAGGACCCCGACTGCGCGGTCTGCGGCGAGAACCCCACCGTCACCGAGCTCATCGACTATGAGGCCTTCTGCGGCGTCGTCTCCGAGGAGGCCCAGGAGGCGGCCGCCGGTTCGACGATCACTCCCAAGCAGCTCAAGGAGTGGATCGACGCCGACGAGAAGATCGAGATCATCGACGTCCGCGAGCCGAACGAGTACGAGATCGTCTCGATCCCGGGCGCCAAGCTGATCCCGAAGAACGAGTTCCTCATGGGCACCGCCCTGGAGAGCCTGCCGCAGGACAAGAAGATCGTCCTGCACTGCAAGACGGGCGTCCGCAGCGCGGAAGTCCTCGCCGTCCTGAAGTCCGCGGGCTTCGCGGACGCCGTGCACGTCGGCGGCGGCGTGATCGGCTGGGTGAACCAGATCGAGCCCGAGAAGCCGGTCTACTAGACGCCGGGCCACACGGCCCACCGCCTCGGCCCCAGCGGCCCCCGGGTGACTGCACCCGGGGGCCGCTCGTCATGGCGCGCAGACCTTGCCGTCGCGCGGGACCTCGCCCTTGAGCAGATAGTCGTTGACCGTGCCGTCGACGCAGTCGCTGCCGTTGCCGTACGCCCCGTGGCCCTCGCCCTTCCACGTCAGCTGGACGCCGACACCCTCACCCAGCTCGTCCGCCATCTTCCGGGCGCCCTCGTACGGCGTCGCCGGGTCGCCGGTGGTGCCGACGACGAGGATCGGGGCGGCGCCGGGAGCGCTCACCTCGGGCGTGTCCCGCAGACCGGCCACCGGCCAGTCGTGGCACCAGCCCGCCGTGTCCCAGGCCATGAAGCCGCCGAACACCGGTGATATCTCCCGGAACTCGGCGAGCCGCGCCTTGGCGTCGGCCGCCGTCGGCCGCTCCTTGGCGTCCCGGCAGGCGATCGCGCGCTGCGAGTGGCTCTGGGTGCTGTACGCGCCGGACGCGTCCCGGTCGTTGTACGTGTCGGCCAGCTCCAGGAGTCCCGAGCCGTCGCCCTTCTCGGCCTTCTCCAGGGCGTCGGTGAGCACCGGCCAGGTCTGCCGGCTGTACAGCGCGACCGTGATGCCCGTCGTCGCGAGGGACTCGGTGAGCCTGCGGCCGGGCGTGGACGTCCGCAGCGGCTTCGCGTCCACGCGGCGCAGTAGCTCGGCTATCTTCCGCGTGCCCGTGGCGGGGACCTCGCCGGAGGACCTGAGGTAGTTCTCCAGGGCCCGCTGGAAGCCCCGGGCCTGGTTCCGCGCGTGGCCCACCGCGCCCGCCGTCGGGTCGACGACCGCGTCGAGGGTGAGGCGGCCCACCTTCTTCGGGAACAAGTGGGCGTACGTGCCGCCCAGTTCGGTGCCGTACGAGATGCCGAAGTAGTGCAGCTTCTCGTCACCGAGGACCTGCCGGATGACGTCCATGTCGCGGGCCGCGTCGGCCGTCGAGAGGTGCGGCAGGAGCTTCTTCGCGGCCCGCGCGCAGCCCGCGCCGAACGCGGCCGCGTCGGCCAGATACGCCTTCTCCTCGGCCCGGGTGTCCGGCGTGGGGTCCGTCTTCTCCGCCGCCTGGGTCTGCCGGTCGCTGCGGCAGCGCACGCCCTCGCTGCCCGCGACGCCGCGCGGGTCGAAGCTCACCAGGTCGTACCGCTCGCGCAGGTCGCCGTAGGCACTCGCGAACGCCGGGAGCATGGAGACGCCCGAGCCGCCGGGACCGCCGAAGTTGAACAGGAGCGAACCGATGCGGTCGCCGCGCTTCTTCGCGGTGGACGCGGCGCGGATCAGGGCGATGCCGATGGTCTCGCCGTCCGGCTTCGCGTAGTCCAGCGGGACCTTGAGGGTCGCGCACCGCCACTCGCCGCCGGGCGGGGCGTCCTTGCCCGAGCCCTCGCACGCGCCCCAGTCGAGCCGCTGCGAGACCACGGCCGCGGGCAGCGTGGACGACGGGTCCGGCCGCGGCTTCGGGTCGGCGCCCTGGGCCGCGGGGCGCCCACCGCTTCTGTCGCCGCCCTTGCCGTCCTTGCCGCCCTGGTCGTCGGACGAGCCGGTGCAGCCCACGGCGAGCGCGGCCACCAGGGTCGCCGCGGTGGCCAGGGCCGCCGACCGTACGAAACGCGGCATGTCTCGCTTCCCCCCTCGAAAGAACGTCCGGCCATCCTAGGCGGGGCCACTGACAGCGCCCCGGCACGCCCTCGGCCGCGCGCCCCTCAAGTGCCGGACGGGACCGGCGCCTTGCCCGTGCCGCAGACCGTGCCCGACCTCGGCACCGTGCCCTTCAGGAGGTAGCCGTCCACGGCGCCCCGCACGCAGGCGTCCCCGCTGTCGTACGCGCCGTGCCCCTGGCCCTTGTACGTCAGCTCGACGCCCACGCCCTCACCGAGCGCGTCGACCATCTTGCGGGCGCCCTCGTAGGGAGTCGCGGGGTCCCCGGTGTTGCCGATGACGAGGATCGGCGCCGCTCCAGAGGCGCTGACGTCCGGGTGGTCGGCCTCGCCCGGCACGGCCCAGTCGGTGCAGCTCAGCATGCCCCACGCCAGATAGTCGCCGAACAGCGGCGAGGCCTCCCGGAAGCGGGGGAGCTTCGCCTCGACGTCGGCCGTCGTGTACCGGGGCTTGTCGTCGGCGCAGTTGATGGCGACGTTCGCGGCCGACAGGTTGCTGTACTCCCCGTCCTCGTTGCGCCCGTTCATCGAGTCGGACAGGAGCATGAGGATCCGGCCGTCGCCGTCGTAGGCCTCCTGGAGGCCCTCGGTGAGGTAGGGCCAGAAGTCCTGGGAATACAGGGCCTGCACGATGCCGTTGGTCGCCGCGGTCTGGGTGAGGCGGCGCGGCGGGAGGCCGGGCAGCGGCTTGGCGTCCAGGTCTTTGAGGAGCTTGGCGATCCGGCCCTTGACGTCGTCCTCGGTGTCGCCGACGGGGCAGTCGTCCTTCTGGGAGACGCAGTCCTTCGCGAAGTTGTCGAGGGCGAGCTGGAAGCCCTTGGCCTGCCCGAGGGAGCCCTGTTCGGCCGTCTCGGTGGGGTCGACGACCGCGTCGAACACGGCGCGGCCCACGTTCCTGGGGAACAAGTGCGCGTAGACACCGCCGAGTTCGGTGCCGTAGGAGATGCCGAAGTAGTGCAGCTTCTTGTCGCCGAGCACTTGGCGCAGCAGGTCCATGTCGCGGGCCACGTCGGTGGTGCGCACATGGGGGAGCACCTTGCCGGAGTTCTCCTCGCACGCCCCGTTGAACTTCTTGACGTTGTCGATGAACTCCTTGCGCTCGGTCTCGTCGTCGGGCGTCGCGTCCTGCTGGAAGTACGTGTCGAGCTGTTCGTCGTCCTCGCACCGCACGCCGTCGCTGCGGCCGACGCCGCGCGGGTCGAAGCTCACCAGGTCGTAGCGGGTGCGCAGCTTCGCGTAGTCGGCGCCGAACGCGGGCAGCGTGGTGACGCCCGAGCCGCCGGGGCCGCCGAAGTTGAACACGAGCGAGCCGACGCGCTCGTCCTCGGCGCCACTGGCCCGGGCGCGGACCAGCGCGATGCCGATCGTGTCGCCCTCGGGCTCGTCCCAGTCCAGCGGGGCCTTCAGGGTGGCGCACTGCCACCGCGCGCCCCCGGGCAGCGGCGACGGGGCCCCGCCGCCGCCCTCGGCCGCGGACGGCGCCGGGCAGTCCTTCCAGCTGAGCTTCTGGTCCGGCCGGGCCTCGTCGGCGGCGTCGGCACTGTCCGAGGCCCCGTCACCGCAGGCCGCGAGCGCGGTGGACAGCAGGACGGCGGTGGCGGCCAGGGCCCTGGCGCGCGGCGGGAGCTTGGGCATGGCTCCATCCTGCGGGGGAGCAGGGCGGGGCGCTCGGGGCGCGAGCCGTGCGGGTGACCTGGCCGCCTCCGGGGCGTACGCGGCCGGGACGGCGGCGCGCTACAGCTGGCCCTTGCGGGTCAGGTGGTTGAAGAACAGCCACCCGGGGAGCACCGGGAGCCACAGCGTGAGCAGCCGGTACAGCAGCACGGCGGGGGCGGCCACGTCCTTGGGCACGCCCACGGCGACGAGGCCGAGCGTGAGCGTCGCCTCGACCGCGCCGATGCCACCGGGCGTGGGCGCGGCCGAGCCGAGCGCGTTGCCCGCGAGGAAGACCACGGCGACGCTGGCCAGGCTGAGGGTGCCCATCTCCTCGCTGGCGAACGCCCGCACGGACGCGTCCAGGCACAGTACGAAGAAGAACGTCAGGAGCAGCATCCCGCCGATGCCGGTGAGCAGCTTCTGCGGGCGCTGCAGGACGTCCAGCATGCGCGGCACGACACCCGCGAACAGCGACCTCACGCGCGTGACGACGATCTTCCGCAGGAACGGGATGGCGGTCACCACCAGGACGAGCACCGCCACCGACAACAGGCCCGCGATGACCGTGCGCGACGGGGTGAGCGACGGCGTCTTCTCGGTGCCCGTCAGATAGCCGAAGATGAGCAGCAGCAGGATGTGCGAGCCGAGCCCGAACAGCTGCGAGGCACCGACGCTCGCCACCGCGAGCCCGGAGCGCACCCCGGACCGCTGGAGGAACCGGGTGTTCAGCGCGACACCGCCGACCGCCGCGGGCGCCACGATCTTCACGAACGACCCGGCGACCTGCGCGGCCACTGCCCGCAGGAACGGCACCCGCTCCGGCACGAAGCCCAGCAGGCTCATCGCCGCCGCGAAGTAGCTCAGCGCCGAGAACACCACGGCCGCGGCGACCCAGCCCCACTCGGCCTCTCCGACGATGGTGCCGAAGTCGACGTGGGTGAGCTGCGAGAGCAGGAAGTACGCGCCGATGGCACCGGCGATGAAGCTGATCAGCGTGCGCGGCCTGATCCGCTCCAGCTGCGCGGGCTCCACGGGCGCCGTCGGCCGGATCCGCAGCACCTGGTGGCGGATCTGGGTGAGCAGGTCCTCCTCGCGGGCCTGCTCCAGGGCCTCGTCTATGGCCTGCTTCTCGGCCTGCTTCTCCGCGCGCAGCGACTTGCGGGCCGCCGCCGAGTCCGGGGCCTGCTCCTCCGGCCCGCCCTCGCCGCGCGCCACCTTGGCCCGCTGGGACGCTTCCAGGACGGCGTCGCGCTCGCGCTGGGCGCGCTCGCGGGCCCGCTTGCGCAGCGTCGCGCGCGTGGAGCGCGTCAGGGCGATCGGCTGGAGCAGCGGCAGACAGTCGGCCACGGCGTCGGGCCCGAGCACCTCGACCGCGGAGGCGACCGCGCGCTCCGCGCCGACGCGCAGCCCGAAGGCGGTGAGCAGCTGCGCGATGTCCATCCGCAGCACCAGGTCACCGGCCGCGATCTCACCGCCGCGCAGATCCGTCAGGATCACCCTGCCGGAACGATCCACCAGGATGGCGTCCCCGGCGAGCCTGCGGTGCGCGATCCGCCGCGACTGGAGCGCCCGCACCTGCCGCCAGGTCTCGCGCAGCAGCTCGTCGGTGAGCACCGCGTCGGGCAGCGAGTCCAGGGTCCGCCCGCCCGTGTGCTCGTAGACGAGGATCACCGCGTCCGGGCCGAGCTCGGAGGTGGCGATCAGCTTCGGCGCGTTGGCGCCCGCCGCGATCGCCGCGTACGCGAGGAGGGCCTCCTGCTCCAGCGCCTGGCGCAGCGACTGGAGGCTGCGCCGGGTGGTGATGCTGCGCAGGGTCAGACGGCGCCAGACCCGGTAGAAGAAGCCCTGTGCCTGCTGCTCGCGGTCGATGACCGTGACGTCGAGCGGTGGCCCGTCCTCCAGCGTGACGAAGTAGCGCCGGCCGCGGTCCCCCTGGTCGGTGCTGTCCCCGGCGTCCTCGCGGGCGGCGCTCACCGGGCGGAAGCCGACGTGCCGCAGGCCCGCGAGCAGCGTCTGCCCGGTGGGCTGCACGTTCGGCGAGCCGACCGCGTACAGCGTGCCGTAGGCGACGGTCCAGCCGATGAGGACCGTCAGGATGATCGAGAACGGTGTCGTGTTGCCCGACACGAGCATCGTGAACGCTTCGAGCAGCAGCACCACGAGCAGGACGACGCGCCACCGCGGACGGCGCGCCATGCCCACGGCCGTCATGTACGCGATGACCGGGGCGAGATAGCCGTGCACCGGGTCGGTCAGCGCGTGCACGTCGCCGGGCGAGGGCTGTGTCAGGGCGTCCTGGATGGACTCGGGGGCTCCTCTGGCGACCCACAGGTCGGTGGCCAGGGTCACGCCGTGCGCGAGGACGGCCGCGAGGACGCCGTCGGCGATGCGCAGCCCGTCCCGCTTGATCAGCCGCTCGATCGCGAACGCCACGGGCACGAGCAGGACGCCGATGCTCGCGGTCAGGCCCGCCAGCTTCATCAGCAGGTCCGGCGGCTCGCCGGTGCCCGCGTTGATGTCCTGCTCCAGGCCGGACGTCGTGCCGTGGGCGAACGCGGAGATCGCGAGGAGCACGGCGATCGCCAGCATGCCGATGAGCAGCCGCATCAGGTCGGAGGGGCGGTGCACGCGCGCGGGGAGCAGCGGCTCGTCGCCCTCCACGCGCTCGGCGTAGGAGTCGTCGGCGCAGTCGATGTCGAAGCCGGGCACCTCCGCCGGGGCCGCGGCCTGTGCGGGCGCGGCGTCCGCGGGGTGCGGCCCGGCGGGGTGGGAGGCGGTGGGGTGCGGGTCCGTGGGACGCGGCTTGGCGGAGCTCGGCCCGGAGGCGTGCGGCTCGGCGGGGGGCGGTTCCGTGGGGCGCGGTTCCGTGGGGCCGGACGGCTGCTCGGCGCGGGTCAGGGCCCGCGATTCCCGGCCGTCCCCGTCGCCGACGGTCTCACCGGTACCGGGACGTGACATGTCCGCGGAGGTGCCAGCCGTCTTGTCGGAATGCACGCTCTGCTGCTCCGTCGCCTCTTCTTGATCTCGTATCACCAGTCACCGCCCGCATGATGGTGGCATGCCCCGCCGACAACGGGGGGCATCAGGGGGCAATCCGGGGGCGCGAAACGGTCACGATTTGCCACATCGGACCTAGTCGTACACGCCTCCACACGCTCCGTATCCGACCGGTCACCGTGTCGGTGGCATGGGGCAGGATGGTCCGGATGAGCGAGGAGAGCGGAGCGGCAGCGGAGCTTCCGGAGTACGCGGAACGCGTCCTGGAAGTGGCGGAAATGATTCCCCCGGGCCGGGTGATGACGTACGGAGACGTCGCCGAGTGGCTGGAGGAGGGCGGCCCCCGCCAGGTCGGCCGAGTGATGGCCCTCTACGGAGGCGCGGTGCCGTGGTGGCGCGTGGTCCGCGCTGACGGCGCCCTGCTGCCCGGCCACGAACTGCGCGCCCTGGAGGCCTACCGCGCGGAGGGCACGCCTCTGCGGCAGGCGGGCCGGACGACGCAGGGACACGTGCCGCGCATCGACATGCGCCGGGCGCGCTGGGACGGCGGGACCGCCACCGACGGCCCGGGCGAGCGGCCGCAGGCTCCGGAAGGTCACATCTGACAGCTTCCGGCATCCGGGCACGCGGCGGTGGGCCGCTAGTGGCCCGTACGGGGGAAGCCACCCGTCCCACACGGACACTGGCGTAGCGTCGACAGCACGCATGCACCCTCACCCCGTGACCGCCTCGCGGCCACACCTCGATCAGAACACCCATCAGGACCGGCGACCCACGTGAGCTCCACTTCCTCCGCACGGCACGCGCGTCACCCCTCGTACCAGCAGGTACGGCAGGGGGCCACGGGCGCCTACCGACTGGTGCGTACCCCGCCGGTCGCCGCGGACCCCCCTGAGCTGGACGCACGCCAGCGCGCCGTGGTTGACCACGACGGCGGCCCGCTGCTCGTTCTCGCAGGTCCGGGCACCGGCAAGACCACGACCCTGGTCGAGTCGGTCGCCGCGCGCGTGGCCAAGGGCACCGACCCCGAGCGCGTCCTGGTGCTCACCTTCAGCCGCAAGGCCGCGGTGGAGCTGCGCGACCGCATGGCCCACCGGATAGGCGCCGCCGACGCCCCGCAGGCCACCACCTTCCACTCTTTCTGCTACGCCCTGGTCCGCGCCCACCAGGACGCCGACCTGTTCGTCGAACCGTTGCGCCTGCTCTCCGGACCCGAGCAGGACGTCGCCGTCCGCGAGCTCCTCGCCGGGCAGCTCGGCCTCGCCGATGAAGGCCTCGCCCGGGTCCGCTGGCCCGACGAACTGCGCGCCTGTCTGACCACCCGCGGCTTCGCCGACGAGGTCCGCGCCGTCCTCGCCCGCAGCCGCGAGCTGGGCCTCGGCCCCGACGCCCTCGACGCCTTCGCGCGCCGCAGCGGACGCCCCGACTGGCGCGCCGCGGCCGCGTTCCTCGCCGAGTACCTCGACGTCCTCGACCTCCAAGGAGTGCTCGACTACGCCGAACTGGTGCACCGCGCGGTGCTGCTCGCCCACCGGCCCGAGGTGGCGCGGGCCCTCGTCGCGCAGTACGACGCCGTGTTCGTGGACGAGTACCAGGACACCGACCCCTCCCAGGTGCGCCTGCTGCACGCCCTCGTCGGCGGCGGCCGCGACCTCGTCGCCTTCGGAGACCCCGACCAGTCGATCTACACCTTCCGGGGCGCCGACGTGAACGGCATCCTCCGGTTCCCGTCCGACTTCCCGCGCGCGGACGGCACCCCGGCGCCGGTCGAGGTCCTGACGACGTCCCGCCGCTCCGGCGCCCGACTCCTCGCGGCCACCCGGCTCCTCGCCCGGCGCATGCCGCTGACCCGGCTGCCCGCCGAGAAGGTGCGCGCCCACCGCGACCTCGCCGCCGTCAGGGACGGCGGGCGCGTGGACGTCCTCACCTTCCCCACGGCCGGTACGGAGATCGACAACATCGCGGACATCCTGCGCCGCGCGCACCTGGAGGACGGCGTCCCCTGGAGCGAGATGGCCGTCCTCGTGCGCGCGGGCGCCCGCACCCTGCCCTCCTTCCGCCGCGCCCTCACCGCCGTCGGCGTCCCCCTGGACATAGACGGCGACGACATCCCCCTGCGCCAGGAACCGGCCGTGACGGCGCTCCTGACGGCCTTGCGGGCGGTGGCCACGGCGGAGGACCAGGGGCGGTCGGGGGAGGGTGCGACGGGGGCCGTGACGGGGGCTCAGGCACGCCCGGACAGCGAGGGGGTGCCTTCGGGCTCCCAGGGGGTGCCATCGGGCCTCCAAGGGGTGCCTTCGGGCCTCCAGGGCGTGCCTTCGGGCGCCCAGCAGGTCGAGGGCCAGGCGCGCTCAGGGGGTGCCGGGGATGACGGCCGGGCCGCCCCCCAGGTCACCCCCGCCTGGCTCGGCACCGAAACCGCCCTCGCCCTGCTCACCTCCCCACTCGCGGGCATGGACGCCGCCGACCTGCGCCGCCTCGGCCGCGCCCTGCGCGAGGAGGAGCGCGCCGCGGGCAACCCCCTGCCGCCGCCCTCCGACGAACTGCTCGCCCGCGCCCTCGCCGAACCGGAGCGGCTCGTCGCGCACGACCCCTCGTACGCGAAGGGCGCCCAGCGCCTCGGCGAACTCATCGGCCGGGCCCGCGCGTGCCTCGCGGGCGGCGGCACCGCCGAGCAGGCGCTGTGGGAGCTGTGGGACGGCACCCCCTGGCCGCGCCGCCTGGAGCGCGCCGCCCTGCGCGGCGGCGCGGCGGGCCGCAACGCCGACCGCGACCTCGACGCGGTGTGCGCCCTGTTCGCCACCGCGGCCCGCGCCGAGGAGCGCACCGGCGGCCGGGGCGCCCTGAACTTCCTGGAGGAGATCGAGGCCCAGGACATCGCTGCCGACACGCTCACCCGCCGCGCCGTGCGCCCCGACGCCGTACGCCTCATGACGGCACACCGCTCCAAGGGCCTGCAGTGGCGCCTCGTCGTCGTCGCGGGCGTCCAGGAGGGGCTCTGGCCCGACCTGCGCCGCCGCGGCTCCCTCCTGGAGGCCGACCGCATCGGGCGCGACGGCATCGCCGAACCCCTCACCCCCGGAGCGCTGCTCTCCGAAGAGCGCCGCCTGTTCTACGTCGCCGCCACACGCGCGCGTGAACGCCTGGTCGTCACCGCCGTCAAGGCGCCCGCCGACGACGGCGACCAGCCGTCCCGCTTCCTCACCGAACTCGGCGTCGAACCCAAGGACGTCACGGGCCGCCCGCGCCGCCCACTGTCGGTCTCCGCCCTGGTCGCGGAGTTGCGCGCCACGACCGTCGACCCGCACGCGTCGGACGCCCTGCGCGAGGCCGCGGCCCACCGCCTGGCCCGCCTCGCCGGGCTCGCCGACGCCGACGGTCGCCCTCTCGTGCCCTCCGCGCACCCCTCCCGCTGGTGGGGCATGCACGAGCCGACGGCCAGCAAGGCCCCCCTCCGGGACCGCGACAAGCCGGTCACCCTCTCCGGCAGCGCCCTGGACCAGCTCGCCAACACCTGCGCCCTGCAGTGGTTCCTGGGCCGCGAGGTGAAGGCGGACGCGCCCGCGACCGCCGCCCAGGGCTTCGGCAATGTCGTCCACGTCCTGGCCGACGAGGTCGCCTCCGGGCACACCCCCGCCGACCTCGACGTCCTCATGGAACGCCTCGAATCGGTGTGGGACGCCCTCGCCTTCGACGCCCCCTGGAAGTCCGACCAGGAGAAAGAGCACGCGCGCGTAGCGCTCGAACGGTTCCTCCAGTGGCACGTCAGCGGCGCCCACGCGGGCCGCACCCCCGTAGCCAGCGAGCACGGCTTCGACGTGACCCTGGAAGCAGGCCCCTACGAAGTGCGCGTACGCGGCTCCATGGACCGCGTCGAACGCGACGGGGACGGCCGCGCCTACGTAGTCGACTTCAAGACCGGCAAACAGGCCCCCAGCGCCGCCGACGTCGCCCGCCACCCCCAGCTGGCCGTCTACCAGCTCGCGCTCCGCGAAGGCGCGGCCGACGACGCCTTCGGCGGCACCCGCCCCGAGGCGGGCGGCGCGGAACTGGTGCACCTGCGCCAGGGCGCCGCCAAGAAGGACGGCGGCGACACCCTGCCGAAGGTCCAGGCACAGCGGCCCCTGTCCGGCGACGGCGGCGACTGGGTGGCCGACCTCCTGGCCACCGCCGCGGGCAAGGTCCTCGACGAACGCTTCACGCCCGCAACGGGCCAGCACTGCACCCACTGCGCCTTCCGCACCTCGTGCAGCGCCCTCCCGGAGGGCCGCCAGGTCGTGGAGTGAACCCGGCTGCCATACTGCGGACTCATGCCGCTAATGTGCTTGGAACGGCTGCACCAGGGCAACGCTGTTAGGCTCTGCCAAGAGTTGAGTTGGGCCTTGACGCAGCCACGTGCCCTGGAGGGCCAGATCCTTCAAGGCACTCGGATAGCCGTACGAAACCCTCCTGCTACGGCAAGTTGGCTGCCAGCCTGCAAGCGCGGTCGGCGTGGTTTGTCTTGACTCCCAAGTTGTACAGCACGCCCTTGCATGCTGCCTGACTTGCCACTTGGCTTAGCGAATCCCGGTGCTTGTACGCGCCGTCGCAAATTGCCTTCACTTTCGAGCCAACTGTGTAGCCCTTCTGCTTCAGGTAGTACGTGCAGTCGTAAGCTGAAGCCGCAGCTGGCGCCGCCGTCGCGATCGGCATAGCCGCCGCCGCACCCGCGAGCATGCTCACTGCCACAAGGATTCGCTTCGCCTTCAGTGATTTCATGCTTCTCCTTGCTGGTGATCGATTGGTTAACGATTCCTGGCACTGGGCCGGGCTGAAAGTAGATCATGCGTTCGGATGCAAGATCAAAGTGACAAAGGGGAGGCCTGGCCTGGTTCCCTCGCCTGTTTGCCCTGCATTCGGCATCAGGATGTCGCGGGGTTAGATGGAGTTGGATGCCCTCGACGTGACCTATGGTGCTCAAGTCCGGGCTGGCAGCCTCAGCCACTGATCGCTGGCCCCAGTTGTCAGTGGCCGCCGCTAGCCTTTCCCACGTGCCTTCCCGCCTCACCCACCCCGACGAGCTCAAAGAGCTCCTCGGCATCCCGTTCACCCCGGAGCAGACGGCCTGCATCACCGCGCCGCCCGCCCCGCAGGTGATCGTGGCCGGAGCCGGGTCGGGCAAGACGACGGTGATGGCCGCGCGCGTGGTGTGGCTGGTCGGCACCGGCCAGGTCGCCCCCGAGCAGGTCCTCGGCCTGACGTTCACCAACAAGGCGGCGGGCGAGCTCGCCGACCGCGTCCGCCAGGCCCTCGTCAAGGCAGGCGTCACCGACCCGGACCCGGCCGACCCCGACGACGCCCCGGGCGAGCCGGTCATCTCCACGTACCACGCCTTCGCCGGGCGCCTACTGACCGACCACGGCCTGCGCATCGGCCTGGAACCCACCTCCCGGCTCCTCGCCGACGCCACCCGCTTCCAGCTCGCCGCGCGCGTGCTCCGCGAGGCCCCCGGCCCCTACCCGGCACTCACCCGCTCCTTCCCGGACCTCGTCAGCGACCTCCTCGCCCTCGACAGCGAGCTCTCCGAGCACCTCGTGGACCCCGCCCGGCTCCGCGCGTACGACACCGAGCTGCTGCGCACCCTGGCAGGCGCCAAGCTCACCAACGGCGACCTCCGCAAGGTCCCCGAAGCGGCGGCCGCCCGCACCGAGCTCACCGGCCTCGTCGAGCGCTACCGCGACGCCAAGCGCGCCCGCGACCTGCTCGACTTCGGCGACCAGATCGCCCACTCCGCGACGCTCGCCCGCACCCGCGCGGACGTCGGCGCGATCCTGCGCGACGAGTTCCGCGTCGTCCTGCTCGACGAGTACCAGGACACGTCCGTGGCCCAGCGCATCCTCCTCGCGGGCCTCTTCGGCGGCGGCACAGGACACCCCGTCACCGCGGTCGGCGACCCCTGCCAGGCGATCTACGGCTGGCGCGGCGCCTCCGTCGCCAACCTCGACGACTTCCCGCACCACTTCGCCCACGCCGACGGCCGCCCCGCCACCCGCCACGCGCTGAGCGAGAACCGCCGCAGCGGCGGCCGCCTCCTCGACCTCGCCAACGGCCTGGCCGCCCCGCTGCGCGCCCGCCACGCGGGCGTGGAGGCCCTGCGGCCCGCCCCCGGCGCCGAGCGCGAGGGCACCGTCCGGTGCGCGCTCCTGCGCACCCACGCCGAAGAGATCGACTGGATCGCCGACTCCCTCGCCCACCTCGTCCGCACCGGCACCGCCCCCGGCGAGATCGCCGTCCTGTGCCGCACGGCCACCGACTTCGCCGACATCCAGGGCGCCCTCGTCGCCCGCGACGTACCCGTGGAGGTCGTCGGCCTCTCCGGACTCCTGCACCTCCCCGAAGTCGCCGACCTCGTCGCGGTCTGCGAGGTCCTCCAGGACCCCGGCGCCAACGCCTCCCTGGTGCGGCTCCTCACCGGCCCCCGCTGGCGCATCGGCGCCCGCGACCTCGCCCTCCTCGGCCGCCGCGCCCGCCTCCTCGTCCGGCACGGCCACCCGGCACCCGGCGGACCCGACGACCCCGAAGCAGCCGACCGCCGCCTCGCCCAGGCCGTGGAAGGCGTCGACCCCTCCGAGGTGATATCGCTCGCCGACGCCCTCGACACCTTCCTGGAGTCGCCGATCGGCACCTCCGAAGACGACGGCCTGCCCTTCTCCGCGGAGGCGCGCGTACGGTTCGCCCACCTCGCCGCCGAGCTGCGCGACCTGCGCCGCTCCCTCGCCGACCCGCTGATGGACGTCCTGCACCGCGTCCTCGCCGTCACCGGCCTGGAAGTCGAGCTGTCCGCGTCCCCGCACGCCCTGGCCGCCCGCCGCCGCGAGACCCTGTCCAACTTCCTGGACGTCGCCGCGTCCTTCGCCGCCCACGACCCCGCGGCCTCCCTGCTCGCCTTCCTCGGCTTCCTGCGCACCGCCGCGCAGTACGAGAAGGGCCTCGACAACGCCCTGCCCGGCGGCGAGAACACCGTCAAGGTGCTCACCGCCCACAAGTCCAAGGGCCTGGAGTGGGACGTCGTCGCCGTCCCCGGCCTCGTCACCGGCACCTTCCCGAGCGCCCAGGGCCGCGAGAAGTGGACCGCGCAGGCCAAGGTCGTCCCGCACGCCCTGCGCGGCGACGCCGACACCCTGCCCGACGTCGACACCTGGGACGCCAAGGGCCTCAAGGCCTTCCACGCCGCCATGAAGGACCACCAGCACACCGAAGAGCTCCGCCTCGGCTACGTGACGTTCACGCGCCCCCGCAGCCTCCTCCTCGGCTCCGGCCACTGGTGGGGCCCCACCCAGAAGAAGCCGCGCGGCCCGTCCGCCTTCCTGACGGCGCTGTACGACCACTGCGCCGCCGGGCACGGCGAGATCGAAGCCTGGGCCGACGAGCCGGAAGACGGCGAGGAGAACCCCGCCCTGCGCGAGGCCGCCGCCGACCACGCCTGGCCGCTCCCGCTCGACCCCGCCTCCCTGACCCGCCGCCGCGCCGCCGCGGCCACCGTCCAGGCCCACCTGGACCGCCTCAGGACGGGCACGGCCCGCGACCACCAGGAGCCCCACCCGGCAGCGGACCCGGAATGGCCGCCGCCCCCGGAGGACGACGAGTTCTACGAAGAGGACGCGTTCCCCGGAGAGAACGGCGGGCCCTACGAAGGCGACGGCGGGCTCTACGAAGACAACGGTTTCGGCGAGACCCCGTACGACGACGGCGCCCCCCCGCCCGAGGCCGAGGACCCCTCCGACTGGGACTCCTGGAGCAGCGACCGCCCCACGCCCCCAGACCCCGTCGTCCCGCACGCGCGCGAGCCGCACGCCACCGGACCCGAGCACCCCCTCACCCCGGAGGAGCTCCGCACGCTCGCCTCCTGGGACCGCGACCTGGACGCCCTCGCCGACGAGCTCCTGCGCGCCCGCGAGGGCGTACGCGACGTGCCCCTGCCCGCCTCGCTCACCGCTTCCCAGGTGCTGCGCCTGGCCGCCGACCCCGACGGCCTCGCCCAGGAGCTCGCGCGGCCCATGCCCCGGCCCCCCCAGCCCGCGACCCGGCGGGGCACCCGCTTCCACGCCTGGGTGGAGGCCCGCTTCGAAGAGTTGCGCCTGCCCATGCTCGGCCCGGACGAACTGCCCGGCGGCGCCCCCGGAGAGGCCGACATCGCCGACGAACGCGACCTGGAGGCCCTCAAGGAGGCCTTCGAGCGCACCGAGTACGCCCACCGCACGCCCTACCGCGCCGAAGCCCCCGTCCAGCTCACCCTCGGCGGCCGCCTCATCCGCGGCCGCGTCGACGCCGTCTACAAGCAGGGCGACGGCGCCGACGCCACGTACGAGATCCTCGACTGGAAGACCAGCCGCACCCAGGACGCCGACCCGCTCCAGCTCGCCGTGTACCGCCTGGCCTGGGCCGAGCAGCACGGCGTCCCCCTGGAGTCCGTGACCGCCGCGTTCCTGTACGTCCGCAGCGGCGACGTCGTACGCCCGCGCCACCTGCCCGGCCGGGCCGAGCTGGAACGGCTCCTGCTCGGAGAGGACGAGAACGAGTACGAGAACGAGGACGGGGACGAGGGCCAGGCCGACCGTGAGGCCGCCGCCAAGGGCGGCGGCCCCAAGGCCGACCGGCCACCGGACAGGACCGCTCCCGTGGGCCGATAGGCTCGTGACCATGAGTAAGTCCGCCGACCAAGCTGACAGTGTCGTCAGCGCCGTACGCGAGTACGTCGACGACCACCGCGCCGCCTTCCTCGACGACCTCGCCGAGTGGCTGCGCATCCCGTCCGTGTCGGCGCAGCCCGAGCACGCCGACGACGTGCGCCGCAGCGCCGACTGGCTGACCGCCCGGCTGAAGGACACCGGCTTCCCGACCGCCGAGGTCTGGGAGACCGCCGGAGCCCCGGCCGTCTTCGCCGAATGGCCCTCCGGAGACCCGCAGGCACCCACCGTCCTCGTCTACGGCCACCACGACGTGCAGCCCGCAGCCCGCGAGGACGGCTGGGACACCGACCCCTTCGAGCCCGTCATCCGCGAAAACCGCCTCTACGCGCGCGGTGCCGCCGACGACAAGGGCCAGGTCTTCTTCCACACCCTCGGCGTACGCGCCCACCTCGCCGTCACCGGCCGCACCGCCCCCGCCGTGAACCTCAAGCTGATCGTCGAGGGCGAGGAGGAGTCCGGCTCCGCGCACTTCCGCGACCTGATCGAGCGCCACCGCGACCGCCTGGCCGCCGACGCCGTCGTCGTCTCCGACACCGGCATGTGGTCCAAGGACACCCCGACCGTCTGCACCGGCATGCGCGGCCTCGCCGACTGCGAGATCGAGCTGTACGGCCCCGACCAGGACATCCACTCCGGCTCCTTCGGCGGCGCCGTACCCAACCCGGCCACCGCCGCGGCCCGCCTCGTCGCCGCACTGCACGACGAGCACGCGCGCGTGGCTGTACCGGGCTTCTACGACGGCATCATCGAGCTCACCGACCGCGAACGGCAGCTCTTCGCCGCACTGCCCTTCGACGAGGCCGAGTGGCTGCGCACCGCCAAGTCACACGCCCCCCACGGAGAGGCGGGACACACCACCCTGGAGCGCGTCTGGGCCCGCCCCACCGCCGAGGTCAACGGCATCGGAGGCGGCTACCAGGGCGCGGGCGGCAAGACGATCATCCCGTCCAGCGCCCTGCTGAAGCTCTCCTTCCGCCTGGTCGCGGGCCAGGACCCCGACCACGTGGAAGAAGCCGTCCGCACCTGGGTCGCCGACCAGCTGCCCGCGGGCATCCGCCACACCATCACCTTCGGCGCCGCCACCCGCCCCTGCCTGACCCCGCTCGACCACCCCGCCCTGCGGTCCGTGGCCCGCGCCATGGGCCGCGCCTTCGAGCAGGAGATCCTCTTCACCCGCGAAGGCGGCTCAGGCCCCGCGGCCGACCTCCAGGACGTCCTCGGGGCACCCGTGCTCTTCCTCGGCATCTCCATACCCTCGGACGGCTGGCACGCGCCGAACGAGAAGGTCGAGCTCGACCTGCTCCTCAAGGGCGTCGAGACCACCGCCTACCTCTGGGGCGACCTCGCGGAGCACTGGCGCGATGCACACTGAGCACACCGAAGACACCTGCTCGCTGAACCACCCATTCCACCGGGGGAGTTGGAAGTACCAGTGACCACCTGGACCGACCGCGCCGCAGACCGCCCCGTCTCGCTCACCGCGCCGAGCGGCATCGACCGCGCGGCCCACCACCGCCTCGACGAGGCCTGGCTCGCCGCCGCGTGGAGCCACCCCTCGACACGCGTCTTCGTGGTCTCCGGCGGCCAGGTCCTCATCGACGAGACCCCCGACGGCCGCACCGAACTGGTGATGACCCCCAGCTTCGAAGCGCCCCTCACCGAAGCCCACCGCTACTTCCTGGGCACCGACGACGACGGCGTGAGCTACTTCGCCCTCCAGAAGGACACCCTGCCCGGCCGCATGGACGCCTCCGCACGCGCCGCCGGACTGCGCGAGGCGGGCCTGCTCCTGTCACCCCGCGACGCGGGCCTGATGGTGCACGCCGTCGCCCTGGAGAACTGGCAGCGCATGCACCGCTTCTGCTCCCGCTGCGGCGAGCGCACCGTCATCGCGGCCGCCGGCCACATCCGCCGCTGCCAGGCCTGCGGCGCCGAACACTACCCGCGCACCGACCCCGCCGTGATCATGCTCGTGACGGACGACAAGGACCGCGCCCTCCTCGGCCGCCAGGTCCACTGGCCAGAAGGCCGCTTCTCCACGCTCGCGGGCTTCGTGGAGCCCGGCGAGTCCATCGAGCAGTCCGTACGCCGCGAGGTCTGGGAAGAGGCGGGCGTCACCGTCGGCGACGTCGAGTACGTCACCAGCCAGCCCTGGCCGTTCCCGTCCAGCCTCATGCTCGGCTTCATGGCCCAGGCCACCTCCTCGGAGATCAACGTCGACGGCGAGGAGATCCACGAGGCCCGCTGGTTCTCCCGCGACGACCTGCGGGCCGCGTTCGAGTCCGGGGAGGTCCTGCCTCCCTACGGCATCTCGATCGCGGCCCGCCTGATCGAACTCTGGTACGGCGAGTCCCTGCCACGCCCCGGCGCGGCGGCCTGACCCGGCCCCTGGGGACCTAGGCGAGCTTCTGCTTCACCTGCGCCAGCGAGGGGTTCGTCAGCGTCGAGCCGTCCGGGAAGAGAACGGTGGGAACCGTCTGGTTCCCCCCGTTCGCCTTCTCGACGAACGCGGCGGACTCCGGGTCCTGCTCGATGTTGACCTCGGTGTACGCGATGCCCTCGCGGTCCATCTGGCTCTTCAGCCTGCGGCAGTAGCCGCACCAGGTGGTGCTGTACATCGTCACGGTGCCCGGCATGTCTTCGCGCTCCTTCACGGCTCGGGGTGCGTCATCGCACTTCGGGTGCGTCGTCGCACCCAGTCGAACGTACGCGAGCCCGCCGCCATTCCCACACCCACGCCCCTCCCGGCAGAGCGCACCCCCGCGTCTCCCTCGCCAGAGCCCGCACTCCGGCACCAGGAGAAAACCCCGGGACCAACGGGCACCAAGCCGCGCCCCCGGATCCCCCCGGATCAACCGACACCCGGACACGCCCCGGGTCAACCGACACTCAGACATGCCCCCGCATTAATACGACTGCGACCGCCACCCTGTGGATAACCCCGCTCACGCGCCCCACAGGAACTGGCAGCATTGAGGGGTGACAGCAGCAACGCACTCCACCCTCTTCCCGCGGGTCCCGGACTCGGCCGACGCGGTGCTCGACGGGCTCGACCCCGAGCAGCGCGAGGTCGCCACCGCCCTGCACGGGCCGGTCTGCGTGCTCGCCGGCGCGGGCACGGGCAAGACCCGCGCCATCACCCACCGCATCGCGTACGGAGTGCGCGCGGGCATCCTCCAGCCCGCCAGCGTGCTCGCCGTCACCTTCACCAACCGCGCCGCGGGCGAGATGCGCGGCCGACTGCGCCAGCTCGGCGCCCACGGCGTCCAGGCCCGCACCTTCCACTCCGCCGCCCTGCGCCAGCTCCAGTACTTCTGGCCCAAGGCCGTCGGCGGCTCCCTGCCCCGACTCGTGGAACGCAAGATCCAACTCGTCGCCGACGCCGCGGCCGCCTGCCGCATCCGCCTCGACCGCAACGAACTGCGGGACGCGACCGGCGAGATCGAATGGTCCAAGGTCACCCAGACCGTCCCCGCGGACTACGCCGCCGCGGCCGCCAGAGCGGGCCGCGAAACCCCCCGCGACCCCGCCGAGATCTCCCAGCTCTACGCGGCCTACGAAGACCTCAAGCGAGACCGCTCCGTCATCGACTTCGAAGACGTCCTGCTCCTGGCCGTCGGCATCCTCCAGGACCGCCACGACATCGCCGAACAGGTCCGCTCCCAGTACCAGCACTTCGTCGTCGACGAGTACCAGGACGTCAGCCCGCTCCAGCAGCGCCTCCTGGAGCTGTGGCTCGGCGAGCGCGACAGCCTCTGCGTCGTCGGCGACGCCAGCCAGACCATCTACTCCTTCACCGGCGCCACCCCCGACCACCTCCTCGACTTCCGCACCCGCCACCCCGGCGCGACCGTCGTCAAACTCGTCCGGGACTACCGCTCCACCCCCCAGGTCGTCCGCCTCGCCAACGGCCTCCTCGCCCAGGCCCGCGGCCGCGCCGCCGACCACCGCCTGGAACTCGTCTCCCAGCGCGAACCCGCCGCGGACCCCGTCTACACGGAGTACCCGGACGAACCCGCCGAAGCCGAAGGCGCCGCCCGCCGCATCCGCGCCCTCATGACCGACGGCGTCCCCGCCAGCGAGATCGCCATCCTGTTCCGCACGAACTCCCAGTCGGAGATCTACGAACAGGCCCTCGCCGACGCGGGCATCCCCTACCAGCTCCGCGGCGCCGAGCGCTTCTTCGAACGCACCGAGGTCCGCGAGGCGGGCGCGGCCCTGCGCGGCGCCGCCCGCTTCGGCGGCAACGACGCCCTCCTCGACGACGTCGTCGACCTGCCCTCCCAGGTCCGCGCCGTCCTCTCCACCAAGGGCTGGACCACCGAACCCCCCGCGGGCTCCGGCGCCGTCCGCGACCGCTGGGAGTCCCTGGCCGCCCTCGTGCGCCTCGCCGAGGACTTCGCCCGCGCCAACCCCGCCGCCACCCTCGCCGACCTCGTGGCCGAACTGGACGAGCGCGCCGCCGCCCAGCACGCCCCCACCGTCGAAGGCGTCACCCTCGCCTCCCTGCACGCCGCCAAGGGCCTGGAGTGGGACGCCGTGTTCCTGGTCGGCCTCGCCGAAGGCATGATGCCGATCACCTACGCCAAGACCGACGAACAGGTCGAGGAGGAGCGCCGCCTCCTCTACGTCGGCGTGACCCGCGCCCGGGCCCACCTCCACCTGTCCTGGGCGGTGTCCCGCTCCCCGGGCGGGCGCCCCAACCGCAGGGCCACCCGGTTCCTCGACGGACTGCGCCCCGGCTCGGGCGCGACCGCCGGGACGCGCGCGGCGGGCGGCACGGGCGGCATCGAGCGCGGCACGGGCGGCGGCACCGAACCCGGCGGCCCCCGAGCCCGCCGCCGCACCAGCCGCACCCCGGCCCGCTGCCGCGTCTGCGGCCGCACCCTCACCGACGCCGGTGAGATGAAACTCATGCGGTGCGAGGACTGCCCGTCCGACATGGACGAAGGACTCTACGAACGCCTGTGGGAGTGGCGCGCGGGGCACGCGCGACGCATCGGACAGCCCCCGTTCTGCCTCTTCACGGACAAAACCTTGATCGCCATCGCCGAGTCCGTGCCCGAGGAGGAGGGCGAGCTCGCCCGCATCCCCGGCGTCGGCCAGCGCAAGGTACGCACCTACGGAGCCGACGTCCTGGCCATTTGCGCAGGTCAGGAGGTTGCCGACGGTGGCGAGGCGAACTGATTCAAACTCGTCGAAAAAATAGTTTGCGCATGCGCCAGCAATCCCCATAGGTTCTTAACACGGAAACGGCGGGCTTCTCCGGAGCCCCGGTTCCGTGCTGTACTTGTCAGTCCGAAGGATCGGCCCCGGCCGATCCCCTAGACGCCGAGAGGAGGCGAATCCAGTGATCAGCATCAACGAGAGCTTCATCAGCACCGCCAAAATGACCGATCGCTCGGTCGTCGCCTCCTGCCTGCTCGGCTTCTCGCACCAGAGCACCGGTCTGTCCGTCGGCAACGCCGCCGTTCGTCCGGCTGCCTCCCTGCCTGCCATGGGTCTCCAGATCCGTGAAGGCAATGAGCGACCGACCCAGGCACCGGAAGCAGCAGTAGCGGCGGCACAGGCGCAGGCCTATGCCTTCGCGGCGGCCGGTGCCGGATTCCGGAAGCAGACGACGCAGCACCACACGATGTGGGCCTTCCGTGGGCTCGAACCCTGGAGTGATCCAGTCTGATCTCGATCAGACCGGCGCCTTCAGGGCCGCGGAACCCCACCCGGGATCCGCGGCCCTTCTGTTTTCCCCAAAACAGGGAGACAGACCGAAGGGGCCACAGCAAGACCCGGTACCAGCCGCCAACCGGCCGACCCCGGCCGGAACGACCAGACGAGGAAGAACACCCGTGCAACTCGAAGCGCACGCCCCGTCCGTACCGCCTTCAGACACGCTCCCCCCGCCCGCACCCACGGAGGACCCGACCTTGACTCCCCTCACCGCGCTCACCGCGCTCGACGACGCCATCGAGAACCTCGGCGTACCCGTCCCCTGCCGCGCCTACGACCCCGAGGTCTTCTTCGCGGAGTCCCCGGCCGACGTCGAGTACGCCAAGTCGCTCTGCCGCACCTGCCCGCTGATGGAGGCCTGCCTCGCCGGCGCCAAGGAGCGGCGTGAGCCGTGGGGTGTCTGGGGCGGTGAGCTGTTCGTCCAGGGCGTCGTCGTAGCCCGCAAGCGCCCGCGTGGCCGTCCGCGGAAGAACCCGGTAGTGGCATGAGTACCGCCGGAACGATCGATCGCCCCCTGACGCACGACCCGAAGAAGCAGGCCCCGATGAAGGCACCCGCGAGTGAGCCCACCGGCTCCGCGACCCCAGACTTCACCCCCACCGGCGCGACCCGCTCGCGCCAGAACAGGACCCGAGAGATGCAACTCATCCCAGAAGCCATGGCCCGTGCGCATATGCACGAGCGACTGCGTGAGGCCGAGCAGCAACGCCCGGCCGTCCGCCTGATCGCGGCCCGCCGCATGCAGCGCCGCGCCGAGCGCGCCTCGCTGCGCGCCCGCCGCGCGCTCGCCATGGCGGTCATGCAGTAGATCCGCCGCCACACGGCAACCGGAAGCTCCGGCGAGCTTCCCGGCGAACCCAGCGGGGGCCGGTCCGAACGGACCGGCCCCCGCGGTGCGTTGTGCCCGCCGATCACCCGGCGACGGCGATAAGGTCGCCGAGTGGACCAGCAGCCTTCTCAACCTGCGGACACCGAGAACCTCGTGTGCTCCCGCTGCGGCACGGTCGCCGACGGCCGGCCCCCCACCTGGACCTGCTCCGTGGAGAACGGCATCCGCCACTACTTCTGCGACACCTGCGCGCGGGAGAACATTCGGGCCATTGAGGGGAGACTCGACTCGGCCTGGTGGTGACCGACGCCTCGGGGGGGGGCTTCCCCCTCCCCCCCGCCCCCTCCCCACCCCCGCGTCAGGTCATGCCTCAGCCGCCGCGTCGTCCAGCTCCTGGCCGCCGCTCGGGTCGTGCTGCTCCTCCTGTTCCGCCGGTTCGTCGTCCGGCAGGAATCCGGGGACCCACTCCTCCAGCTCGTCCCGCATGCGTACGGTCGCGCCCAGCTGGCACAGGACGCCGATGGTGCTGAGCGTCACGCGGTGTATCAGCAGGTACGACGGCGGGAGGTTCAGCTGTTTGCCCAACTGGTGGGCGGGGGAGCGGGGATCGGCCACGCGTGTCGCCTGGCTGCGCATCCAGCCGCGGGTGAAGGTGAACTCGTCCGCGAGGGCGGGTTCGATGATCGGCAGCAGATAGTCGAGGACCGCTTCCGGCTCCAGGTCGACGGAGTCCTTGACGAAGCCTTCTTCGCACAGCATCTCGTAGACCGCGTCGGCCTGCCCCTCGACCGTCATCCGCAGGGAGCGGCCGATCGTCGGGGGCAGTCCGCCGGGCAGCCGGTCCACTGTGCCGAAGTCCAGGACGCCGAGCCGCCATTCGCCCTTCTCGCCCGGCAGCAGGCGGAAGTTCCCGGGGTGCGGGTCGGCGTGCAGCAGGCCGGTGCGGGCCGGTCCTGAGAACAGGAAGCGGGCGAGGAGCTGGCCCGCCCGGTCCCGCTCCTCCTGCGAGCCGTCGGTGATCACGTCGGCCAGCGGCACGCCGTCGATCCACTCCGTCACCAGGACCTGCTCACTCTGGTGGACCACGTCGGGCACGACCACGTCAGGGTCGTCCGCGAACTCCTCGGCGTGGGCGCGCTGGGCCTGTGCCTCCAGGTCGTAGTCCAGCTCCTCGGAGACGCGGTCGCGCAGCTCCGCGATGAGGGGCTTGATGTCCATGCCGGGGATCAGCGGGCCAAGGACCCGGGCGAAGCGGCCCAGTTGGTTCAGGTCCGAGAGCAGTGCTTCGCCCGCTCCCGGGTACTGGACCTTCACCGCGACGTCGCGGCCGTCCGCCCATACGGCCCGGTGCACCTGGCCGATCGAGGCGGCCGCGGCGGGCTTGTCCTCGAACTCCAGGAACAGCTCCCGCCAGTCCTCGCCGAGCCGCTCCGCGAGCACGGTGTGCACGGTGCGGGTCGGCATCGGCGGCGCGGCTTCCTGGAGTTTGGTCAGGGCCGCGCGGTAGGGACCGGCGACCTCCTCCGGCAGGGCCGATTCGAAGACGGACATGGCCTGCCCGAACTTCATCGCCCCGCCCTTCAGCTCGCCGAGCACCTTGAACAGCTGCTCCGCCGTGCGTTGTTGCAGCTCACGGCCCACGATTTCCGCCGACTTGCCGCCGATTCTCTTGCCGAGCCCCCAGGTCGCGCGGCCCGCGAAGCCGAGCGGCAGCGCGGCCAGTTTGGCGGTACGGGTAACCGCCTTCCGGGGAAGATCAGACATGCGCCCCTCCAAGTCCCAGACAGCCGCGCCCTCTCAGGCGGTGACACCGGTCATTGTCCCGTGTGGCTCTCGATCCACGGCGGTGTCCTCCCTCTTAACGCGCTCACTCGCCCCACACGGGCAAGTAGCGTGCGCCGGTACGCGCTGGGCGCGCCAGGCGTAGCGCGGTGCCGCCGTCAGCCAGCGGACTCCCGTGAGGGAGGGTGCCGCGCCGTCCAGGAAGGCCAGTGCGTGTGCCGCCGCGAGGCCAGCCACGGTGGTGGACAGGGCCAGGTCGCAGGCGGGCACCTGGCGCCGGTGTCCCGAGTGCCACTGTGCCAGCATGCGTGGCCAGGCGGGGTCGCGATCCGTCTCGGTCAGGGCGAGGCAGCCCGCGCAGGCGCTCACACCCGGCAGCACCAGGGGGCCGACCACGCCCGTGCCCTCGATCACGCCCGCGTACAGGTGCGGGGTTCCGGCGGCGAGCAGTGGTTCTGCTCCGGACGGAGCCGGGGCGTAGGCGTCGAGGCCGTCGCGCGGGGTGAGCAGGACCAGGGACAGAGGGTGCTCGCTGTCGGCTCTGTCCTCGGGGTGCCGTGGCGGGCGGCCCGGCGCGGCTTGGCGTGCGGCCCGGCGGGCCGCCGCGTCCCTGCGCTGGCCGACGGAGTCGGCGGGCAGCCCGCCGGGAGCGATGTCCCAGGGTTCGACGCACCCTCCGTCCCGCGCGTCCACCTGGCCGACCCCCGCGCCGGACAGGACCGACGCCAAGACCGCGCCCACGCGGCCGGTGCCCTGCACGCGTACGCGGGTGGCCCGCCGGGCGGCCAGTTTGCGGATGGCGTCGTGGGGGCGGGGGGTGACGGCCGACAGGGCGGCCAGGTCCGGGCGCAGCCGGTCCATGGTGTCCGGGCGGGCGCGCAGGGCTTCGGCTGCCGGGCCGCCGCCCGTGGCGTCGTCGAGCAGACCGGCGTGGTCCAGGCGCTGGAGCAGCGCGTCCACGTGTCCGTCCGGCAGGCCCATTCTCGTGGCTTCCGCGCGCAGCAGGGGCAGGCCCCGAGTGCCGTCGAGGAGCGTGAGGAAGCTGCCTGTCGCGGTGTCCACGGGGCCGAGAACGCGGGCGTGGGCGGGTGTCACCCCGAACTGGACGGTGTTGAGATCGCGCCAGCCGCGTCGTAGCGCGGGCTTGAGGATCGGATGCATGTGTTCCCCCCGTGTCATGCCGAGCCGAGTGGTGCCGAGCCGAGCCGAGTCGTGCCGTGTGGTGTCGTCGTGCGTCTGGTGTTTCGTAGTTCGTCTTAGTTCGTCTTAGTTCGTCGTAATGCGTCGTAATGCGTCGTGCGGCGCCGTGCCGTGTGGACGAGTCGTGTGGCGAGACGTTGCCGTTCGACGGTCAGCATGCCCGTCCGGGCCGGGGCGTGCTCGGGGTTGTCCACAGGCGGTGAGTGCTTGTCGTACTAATCGAGCTAATCGAGCGCACGGGGAGGGGATCGATACCGAACCGTCCCGGAGGCGGGACTTCCCGCTTGTCGAACGGGTAACGTCAAGGCGTGCCCGTCGACCCACTGCACCGCGGAAGTCCACAGCGCAGCGCGACCAGCCCGCCGTCGTCCGGCCCGGCGGCGACCGCGGTCGAGGTGCGGCGGAGCGCCCGCCGACGCAGAACGGTCTCGGCGTACCGCGAGGGGGACCGCACGGTCGTCCTCATCCCCGCCCGGATGTCCGAGGCGGAGGAGCAGCGTTGGGTGACCGTCATGCTGGACAAACTGGCCGCGCAGGAGAGCAAGCGGGTCCTCGGCGACAGTGAGCTCGCCGAGCGGGCGCGGCGGCTCTCGGAGCAGTTCTTCGACGGCAGGGCGCGTCCCACGTCCGTGCGCTGGGTGACGAATCAGAACACCCGGTGGGGCTCGTGCACGCCCTCGGAGGGCAGCATCCGCCTGTCGCACCGGTTGCAGGGCATGCCCGAGTACGTGGTCGACTACGTCCTGGTCCACGAGCTCGCGCATTTGCTGGTTCCGGGGCACGGGCCGCGTTTCTGGCAGCTCCTGGAGGCCTATCCGCGCACGGAGCGCGCCCGCGGCTACCTCGAAGGAGTGGCGGCCGCGGACCGGCTGCCGCACCTGCCCGCCGCCCGGGAGGAGTGACCGGCGCCTCGGCGCGGCAGGGCGGGCGGGGCACCCCGCGGTGGTTGTGTACCGGGTCTGTACCGGCTTCGTCCGCTGTCGGACTTTGCGGTTAGCCTGGCGCGACGCATTCACCATCGGGATGGGGGACGGTCGTTACGTATGCCCAGGGAATTCCAACGCGGCCATAAGGCCAAGATCAGTGACCTCACCGCGGGGACCGACCTGTACGTCGGCGTGCACATCGCTGCCCCCGGGCTGACGTTCGACATCAGCTGCTTCGGCCTCGACGCGGACGAGCGGCTGTCCGACGACCGCTACTTCATCTTCTTCAACCAGCCGAAGTCCCCGGAGGAGTCGCTGCAGCTCCTGGGCGCGCAGGCCGGTGACAACGAGTCCTTCCGCGTCACCCTCGACCGGATCCCGCCGCAGATCCAGAAGCTGTCGTTCACTGCTGCGATCGATGGTGCCGGGCAGATGTCCCAGCTCACCTCCGGCTACATCCGGATCGTGGCGGGCGGCGAAGAGGTGGCCCGGTACGCCTTCGACGGCTCGGAGTTCTCCACCGAGCGGGCGCTGATGCTCGGCGACTTCTATCTGAAGGACGTGTGGCGGTTCGCCGCGATCGGGCAGGGCTTCGACGGCGGCCTGGACGCGCTGCTGCGGAACTTCGGCGGCGAGGTCGCCGAGGAGGAGCCCGCGGCGTCCGAGCCGCAGGCCCCGGCCCAGGTGCCCGGTTTCGCACCGCCCGGTGGCGCCACGCCGCCGCCTGCCTTCGCGGCTCCGGCCCCGGCGGCCCCCGCCCCGGCGGCTCCGACCCCCGCCCCGGCCCCCGCGCCCGCCCCGGCGCCCGTGCCGCACACCCCGCCCCCGGCGAACGCGACGCCCCCGCCCGCGCAGGTCCCGCCCGCGCCGGTCCCGCCCGCACCGTCGATGCACTCCGCGCAGACCATCGTGGCCCCGCTGGGCCAGCCGGGCGCCCCGGTGCCGCCCCCGGCCCCCGCGCCGTACGGCCAGCAGCCCGGCTACGGCCAGCAGCCCTCGGCACCCCTGCCGCCCGGCTACGGCCAGCCGTCCGCGCCGCCGCCCCCGGGGTACGGCCAGCCCGCCGCGCCTGTGCCGCCCGGCTACGGCCAGCAGCCTCCGGCGCCGGTGCCCGGCCAGGCCCCGCCGCCCTTCGCGCAGGGTGTCCCGGCAGCGGCCCCGCAGGGCGCCGGTGTGGCCGCCGCCCTGCAGAAGTACCGCGAGGCGGGCACGGGCCAGCGCTGGACGCAGCAGAACGAGAAGCTGGTCCGCATCGACCTGAACGTCGGCGGCCAGCCCGTGCTCGCCCGGCAGGGCAGCATGGTGCTCTACCAGGGCAAGGTCGAGTTCAGCTACAAGGGCGCGGGCTTCGCGGGCCGCGTCGTGGGCAACGCCACCGGCCAGGAGATGCAGCTGATGCGCTGTACGGGCCGCGGCCAGGTCTTCCTCGCCGAAGAGGGCACCCATCTGCACCCCATCGAGCTCCAGGGGGACGCCATCTGCGTCTCCGCGGAGAACGTCCTCGCCTTCGACGAGTCCCTCCAGCACGAGGTGCGCCGCATCGAGGGCCACGGCATCCCCGGGGGCGCGCTGTTCGTCATGCAGTTCCAGGGGAGCGGCACCGTCGTCGTGAAGACGCACGGCATGCCCGTCGTGCTGCCGGTGACCCCGACCACCTTCGCTGACTGCCACGCCGTCGTCGCCTGGTCGGCCGCCGCACAGGCGATCGTGTCCAGCCAGGTCAGGCTGCGGGCGAACGCCTCCGCGGGCGCCACGGGGGAGAGCGTGAACCTCCAGTTCCGCGGCGCGCCCGGCAACTTCATCGTCGTCCAGCCGTACGAGGTCTGAGGGAGCCCGTCATGAACCAGCACCAGCTCGCGGGCTTCGCCCCGGCCCCGGTGGCCGCCCGCATGGAGAACCACGGCCACCACATGCTCAAGGTGGCCATGCAGACCGGAAACGACCTCTTCGCGCGCGTGGGGTCGATGGTCGCCTACGAAGGGTTCGTGCAGTACGAGCCGAACCCGCCCGCCGTCCGCCAGATCGCCCGCGACTGGATCACCGGCGAGGGCGCGCCCCTGATGAAGTGCTCCGGAGACGGCCTGCTGTACCTCGCCGACTACGGGGCGGACGTCGTCGTCATCAACCTGGCGGGTGACTCGCTCTCGGTCAACGGCACCAACCTCCTCGCCTTCGACGCGAGCCTCCAGTGGGGCGTCGAGCGGGTCAAGGGCCTCGCGAAGTTCGCGGGCCAGGGCCTGTGGAACATCAAGGTCTCCGGGCAGGGCTGGGTGGCGCTGACCTCGCGCGGCACGCCCATCGTCGTCGAGTGCGGCCGCGGCGAGGACGAGACGTACGTGGACCCCGACGCCCTGATCGCCTGGTCGCCGAACCTGAAGGTGAAGGGCAAGCGCAGCTTCAAGGCCGGTTCCCTGATCGGGCGCGGCAGCGGCGAGGCCTACCAGATGGGCTTCTCCGGGGAGGGCATCGTCGTCGTACAGCCCAGTGAGGACAGCACCGACCGCCTCCGGATCCGGAGCTGAGGGGGAGCACCACCATGCAGAGCTCGCTTTTCGCGCACTCCGAGCAGCAGTCCCAGGAGCGCTACACCGTCCAGAACCCGCAGCTGCTGCGCGTCGCCCTGGAGGGCCACGACGACGTGCTCGCCCGCAAGGGCGCCATGGTCGCCTACCAGGGGCTCATCGAGTTCGACGCCGAGTTCCAGTCCGGCGGGCAGCGGCGGGCCCGGGCGCACACGGGCGAGGGCCTGGACCTGATGCGCTGCCACGGCCAGGGCACCGTCTACTTCGCGAACCTCGCCCAGTACATCCACGTCGTGGACGTGGAGCAGGACGGCCTGACGGTGGACAGCTCCTACGTCCTCGCCATGGACTCCTCGCTGTCCCACCAGGTGATCGCGGTGGACAGCCAGTACGGGATCTCCGGCTCCGGCAAGTACCAGCTGAACATCACCGGGCGCGGCAAGGTCGCCCTGATGACCTCCGGGCAGCCGCTGATGCTCCAGGTCACCCCCGACCGGTACGTCAACGCCGACGCGGACGCGATCGTCGCCTGGTCCAGCGGGCTGCGGGTGCAGATGCAGGCGCAGACGCATTCCTCGGGCGTGTGGCGGCGCCGCGGCAACACCGGCGAGGGCTGGGAGCTCAGCTTCATGGGGCAGGGCTACGCGCTCGTGCAGCCCAGCGAGCTGCTGCCGCCGCAGCACGCCCAGATCGGCCAGGGGGCACGCGCCCAGTTCGGCATGGGCCAGCAGGGCGCCCGGGGGCAGAACCAGAGCAACGTCTGGAACTGAGCCCGGCCCCTCTGGGCTCCGACGCCTATGGGTAAGGGGCGGTCGCCATGGCGACCGCCCCTTACCCATGCCGCCTCTTTAGGAGGCCGTCACACCGACAGGCGCTCCCGCGTGGCCTCCACGAGCCGGACGACGGACGTGTCGGCCACGTCCGCCACCTCGTCGTACGCGAACCAGCGCAGGTCCAGGGACTCGTCGCTGATCGCCTCCACCGCGCCGGGCGGCGCGAGGGCGGCGTACTGCACGTCCAGGTGCTGCGTGCAGGGGCCCGGGATCGGATGGCGGTCCAGGCGCACCGGGCCGCCCGGCAGCAGGCTCAGGCCCTGGACTCCGGACTCCTCGGTGGCCTCGCGCAGCGCCGCCTCGGCGAGGGTGCGGTCGTCCGGCTCGCAGTGGCCGCCCATCTGGAGCCACATGCCCAGCTTCTTGTGCAGCGTGAGCAGCACGCGCCCGCGGGCCGGGTCGACGACCAGCGCGCTGGCCGTCACATGGCCGTCCGTGCAGGCCTTCCACATGCCGTCGTCCGGGTGGGCCGACAGATGGTCTACGTAGTACTGCCGCAGGTCTTCCTGGTGCTCGTACGCCTTCAGGACGAGCACCGCGTCGTCGTACAGAGTCACTTGCCGTCGTCGTCCTTGTCCTCGGGGGACTCGGGGGAGCCGCCCTCGGCGGAGTCGTCGCCCTTCGTGAGGTCCGGCTTGCCGGCGGCGCCGCCGTGCGCGGCCTCGCCGAGCATCTTGTCCAGCTCGGAGAAGTCCAGCTGCTCGCGGTGCACGAAGCCGTCCGGGTCGTCCAGGTCGGACGCCGTCGGGAGCATGTCCGGGTGCGCCCACAGGCCGTCGCGGCCGTCGACACCGCGCGCGTCCGTGAGCGAGGCCCACAGGCGCGAGGCGTCCCGCAGGCGGCGCGGGCGCAGCTCCAGGCCGATGAGCGTCGCGAACGTCTGCTCGGCGGGCCCGCCGGTGGCACGGCGGCGGCGCAGCGTCTCACGCAGCGCGTCGGCCGACGACAGGCGCGGCTTGGCCGCCGCGTGCACGACCGCGTCCACCCAGCCCTCCACGAGCGCCAGGGCCGTCTCCAGGCGGGCCAGGGCGGCCTTCTGCTCGGGGGAGTCCTCGGGCTGGAACATGCCCTGCTGGAGGGCTTCCTGAAGCTGCTCAGGGTTCTGCGGGTCGAACTGGCCGACGACGTCTTCCAGCTTGCTCGTGTCGACCTTGATCCCGCGGGCGTAGCCCTCGACGGCGCCGAACAGGTGCGAGCGCAGCCACGGCACGTGCGCGAAGAGCCGCTGGTGGGCGGCCTCGCGCAGGGCCAGATACAGCCGCACCTCGTCCATGGGGACGCTGAGGTCCTTGCCGAACGCGGTCACGTTCACCGGCAGGAGGGCCGCGCGGCCCGCCGGGCCGAGGGGCAGGCCGACGTCCGTGGAGCCCACGACCTCGCCCGCGAGGACACCCACGGCCTGGCCGATCTGCTGGCCGAACATGGCGCCGCCCATGGAGCGCATCATGCCGATCAGCGGGCCCGCCATGGCCTGCATCTCCTCGGGCAGGACGTCGCCCATGGCCACGCCGACGCGCTCGGCGACGGGGTCGACGAGCTCCTTCCACGCCGGCAGGGTCGCCTCGACCCACTCGGCGCGGCTCCAGGCCACGGCGGTGCCGGAGCCGGACGGCAGGGAGGTGGCGTCGTCCAGCCAGAGGTCGGCCAGGCGCACGGCCTCCTCGACGGCGGTCCGCTCGGCGGGCCCGACGCTGGCGTCCTTGGTGCCGTCCGCCGTGCCCTGGGCGACGGTCTGGCGGGCGATGTCCTTGGCCATGTCCCAGTTCACGGGACCGCCCTCGTACGACAGCATCTGGCCGAGCTGCTGGAAGGCGGCGCCCAGGTCGCTGGGGTTCATGGAACCGAACATCGCGGCGAACGGGTTGTCCCCGCCGGGGCCGCCCAGACCGGGCACACCGAAGCCGAACGGGTTCCCGGGGCCACCGGAACCCTGTCCCCCTCCGGGGGTGTCCTTCTTCTTGCCCTCGTCGCCGTCCTCCGGCTCCTCCGGCGGAAGGCCGAATCCGAATGGGGTGTCACTCACGGGTTTCCTCGGCTCGTAAGGCCACCGGATGGGTCCGGCGGCGGCTGCCCGACAACACCACCCAGCGTAGACACCGTGACGGGATCGGGCCTCGGTGCTTCGCCGCCTCGGGGGCTGCGGCAGGATGGATGCCACCTGGTACGTACGCGTCATTCGCATACGTACTGAAGACAACCGCTGGAGACGCCCGGTGAGTTCCCCAGATCCGCAGGTTCGCGCAGCGCGAAACCCTTCGACCCCGGCCCCCGTACGCGGGCCTGTCGTCGCCGTGACCGGCGCCGCGGCGGGCGTCGGCGCGCTGCTGACCGAGCGCCTGGCAGAGTCCGACGAGATCAAGCAGGTCGTGGCCATCGACGAGCGGCGCGGCGAGTGCGCGGCGGCCCAGTGGCACATCCTGGACGTCCGCGACCCAGCGATCGCCGAGAAACTGCGCGGCGTGGACGTCGTCGTGCACCTCGCGCTCGACCTCGACCTGGAGACCGACGGGGCGGCCCGTACCGCGTACAACGTACGGGGTACGCAGACCGTTCTGACGGCGGCCGCCGCCGCGGGGGTGCACCGGGTCGTCCTGTGCACCTCGGCGATGGTCTACGGAGCGCTCGCCGAGAACGAACTGCCCCTCTCCGAAGACGCCGAATTGCGGGCCACCGCGGAGGCCACCGGCGTCGGCGACCTCCTGGAGATCGAGCGCCTCGCCCGGCGCGCGCCCCGGGCCCACCCCGGTCTGAACGTCACCGTGGTGCGGCCCGCCGTGCTCGTCGGCGGCACCGACACCGCGCTGACCCGGTACTTCGAGTCGCCCCGGCTGCTCGTCGTCGCCGGGTCCCGGCCCGCGTGGCAGTTCTGCCACGTCGAGGACCTGTGCAGCGCCCTGGAGTACGCCGTCCTGGAGAAGGTCGAGGGCGAGCTGGCCGTCGGCTGCGACGGGTGGCTGGAGCAGGAGGAGGTCGAGGAGCTCAGCGGGATCCGGCGCATGGAGCTGCCGTCCGCCGTCGCCCTCGGGGCGGCCGCGCGGCTGCACCGCATCGGGCTGACGCCGTCCCCGGCGGGGGACCTCGCGTACACGATGTACCCCTGGGTCGTCAGCGGCAGTCGGCTGCACGACGCGGGGTGGCGGCCGCAGTGGACCAACGAGGAGGTCCTCGCGGAGCTCCTTGAGGAGGTCGCGGGGCGGCGGACCGTGGCGGGGCGGCGGCTCGGGCGCAAGGACGCGACGGCGGCGGGGGCCGCGGGGGCCACCGTGGCCCTGCTGGGTACCGCCGCCCTGGTGCGGCGGGCCCGGAAGGCGCGGCGACGGCTCTGAGGGCCCTCCTGGGGCCCTGAGCCCCCTCCAAAGGGCCCTTCCTAGGGGCCTGTGCCGGGTCGTAGGGAAGGCCAAGTGGCGGGTGGGGGGCCTGGGGGATAGCGCTATTCCGTCGGGTCCGTCGGGTGCGGCACCATGGCCCCATGGCACGTACTCCGATCGATCACCCGGGTGAGCAGGCCGCCGACGAGCCGATCCGGCTGCTGGCCGTCCGGGACACTCCGCTGTCGCTGGACGAGGTCTTCCGGGCCGTCGGTGACGACGCCGCGGGCGGCACGGCCCTGTTCGTCGGGACGGTGCGCAACCACGACGGGGGCGCCGACGTGGACGCGCTCGCGTACTCCAGTCACCCCACCGCCGAGGCCGAGCTGCGGCGGGTGGCGGAGAAGGTCGTCGCGGACTTCCCCGTGCGCGCCCTGGCCGCCGTGCACCGCGTCGGCGCCCTCACCGTCGGTGACCTCGCGGTCGTCGTCGCCGTCTCCTGCCCGCACCGGGCCGAGGCCTTCGCGGCCTGCCGCAAGCTGATCGACGACCTCAAGCACGAGGTGCCCATCTGGAAGCACCAGACGTTCTCCGACGGCCAGGAGGAGTGGGTCGGCGCCTGCTAGCGCCTGTCCGATGAGTCGGCCCGCGCACGAGGACTCCGCGGGTGGCGCGTCCGCGGAACTCCGGTTGCGTAACCGGACCCCTGCCGTGAGCGTTGTCGGAGCGGCGGGTTAATCTGCTGATCAGTCAGTTGTGGTCGCTCATGGGGTCGGGAGGTCGACATGGCATCACTTGCCTGGTTGCTCATTCCACTTCTGGCGGCGGTCGGCGCTGGTCTGTGGGCCCTTTTGGCCCATCGCAACCGCGAGAGCGGGAAGACCGGCGACATCAGCGAGCTGAACGGCTACGCGGCGTTCCGCAAGGCGATGGAGAAGACCCACTCGGGTACCGACGCCGTCTGATCCGCGGTCCCCGCGACGCCCGGGGGACCGCCCAGCGGCCTGCCCGCCCGGACGGACCGGCCCCGGGGGTGCCCTCACAGGACTGTCCCGTACTGTCGTTCCATGCCACGCCGCACGGCGACGCTGCTCGCCTCCACCCTGATGCTCATCGCGCTGCTCTGCGCGGGAGTGCTCATCAAAGTGCCGTACTCGGAGATGTCCCCCGGGCCGACGGTGAACACCCTGGGTGACCACGACGGCGAGCCGGTACTCCAGATCTCAGGCCGCAAGACGTACCCGACGACCGGGCACCTGAACATGACGACGGTCCGGGTCACCAGCGCCGACTACAAGATGAACCTCGCCGAGGCCGTCTACGGCTGGCTCTCGCACGACAACATCGTCGTGCCCCACGAGACGCTGTACCCGGACGGCAAGACCGAGCAGGAGTCGACCCGGGAGAACGCCGAGGAGTTCAGCCAGTCCCAGGAGAGCGCGAAGGTCGCCGCCCTCAAGGAGCTGGACATCCCGGTGAAGTCCCAGGTGGTCGTGGGCAGCGTCTTCAAGGACAGCCCGGCCGAGGGCCGGCTGCACGCGGGCGACGTCATCAAGAGCGTGGACGGCACGGCCGTGAAGAAGACCACGGACGTCGCGAAGCTCGTCACCCGGCACAAGCCCGGTGAGGCCGTCACGTTCACGGTCGTACCGGTCAAGGAGGCGGCCGCCGCCGAGAAGGCGGGCAAGGCGCCGACCAAGACCGAGGACATCAAGATCACCACGGATAAGTCCGACGACGAGGGCAAGGCCCGGGCGATCGTCGGCATCCAGGCCGGGACCGACCACACCTTCCCGTTCACCATCGACATCAAGCTCGCCGACGTGGGCGGGCCCAGCGCGGGCCTGATGTTCGCGCTCGGGATCGTCGACAAGATCACGCCCGGTGACCTCACGGGCGGCAAGTTCGTCGCGGGCACCGGCACGATCGACGACGACGGCAAGGTCGGCCCGATCGGCGGCATCGAGATGAAGACCGTGGGCGCGCGCGACAAGGGCGCGGAGTACTTCCTCACGCCCAAGGACAACTGCGCGAGTGCCGCGAAGGACGTCCCCGACGGGCTCACGCTGGTCAAGGTCGACACCATCGGCGACGCGGTGAAGTCCCTCGACAAGATCCGCAAGGGAGACACCGCAGGCCTGCCGCAGTGCACCAAGGGCTGAGCCCTCGGAAACGGCCGCGGCCGGGGCGGTCGGCCCCGGCCCCGGCCACGTACCCGGTCAGATGCTGTGGAGCGCCCGCGGAGCGGCTACTCCGCGAACGTGGCGGACAGCGCGTCCGCGAGGCCCGGCACCAGGTCGGAGCCGGTCAGGACCTCCGTGGCGGAGTCCTTCTCGCGCAGCCGCAGGGCCGAGTCGCGCGCGCCGTCGCGCAGTACCGCGACCGTCATGCGGACCTCCTGGCGCTCGGGGTGCTTGGCCACCCACGCGGCGAGCTGCTTCTCGCTCAGCTGCTGCGGAACGGACGCCTCCGCGGACGGCGGGAGCATCAGGCGCTCCACGGTGAGGGCGCAGCCCGCGACGGAGTCGGGCCAGGCGATGGTGCCGAGGAACTCGTCGAGCGCGGCTCCGGCGGGCAGCTCCTCCTGCTCGATGGGGGTGAGCGGCGCGGCCGAGCCGTCGTCGGGGAGGCCGAGGCGGTCGGCGAGGCCGGGCTCCTGGGTGCGCAGTCGCGCGGTGTCCACCAGGGCGAAGAGACGGGCGGGCTGATCCCAGCCGAGGCTCGCGACGTACTCGTCGATTTCGAGCACGGCGCGGGTGAGCGGGCTCGCGGCCATCGGAGGGCCGGAGGGGGAAACGTTGGGCATGCCCAATATCCTGCCTGGTTCAGACCCCGGAACGGGAACTGAGTAAAGCGTCGGTAAGTTGCATCAGTGGGCTCTACGATCGCGGGGCCCGATTCAGCCACTGCTACAGCTACAGCGAACTTCGAGGTGCGCACCTTGGCTTTCCAGATGCCGGACCGCGGCGGAGGCCCGACGGGGCCACGGATCAGAGTGGGCCGACCGTCCCGTCGTGTCCGGACCCTGCTTTTGACGCTCGGCGTCCTGGCCGTGCTGGCCATGGCGTTCGTCATGTTCGCGGGGTTCTGGACGGACTGGCTCTGGTTCCGCTCGGTCGGCTACTCATCGGTCTTCACGACGACCCTGTCGACCAAGATCGGCCTGTTCTTCGTCTTCGGCCTCCTCATGGCGGCCGCGGTCGGGGTGAACATCTGGCTGGCGCACCGGCTGCGCCCGCCGCTGAGCGCCATGTCGATGGAGCAGCAGAGCCTCGACCGGTACCGCATGGCGATCGCGCCGTTCAAGAAGTGGCTCCTCATCGGGATCACCGCGCTCGTCGGCCTCATCGCGGGCGCCTCCGCCGCGGGCCAGTGGCGCACCTGGCTGATGTGGGTCAACGGCGTGCCGTTCGGCCAGAAGGACCCCCAGTTCCACCTGGACGTCTCCTTCTTCGCCTTCGACCTGCCCTGGTACCGCTTCCTGCTGGGCTTCGGCTTCGCGGCCACGGTCCTCTCGGTGATCGCCGCCGCCCTGACGCACTACCTGTACGGCGGCCTGCGCATCACCAGCCCCGGCGGCCGGGCCACGGCCGCGGCGACCGGGCACCTCTCGGTGCTGATCGGCATCTTCGTGGCCCTCAAGGCCGTCGCGTACTGGCTCGACCGGTACGGCCTCGCGGTGAAGTCCAGTGACTTCAAGGCGACCGACAACTGGACGGGCCTCAGGTACGTAGACGCCAACGCCTATCTGCCGGCGAAGACGATCCTGTTCTGCATCGCCGTCATCTGCGCGCTGCTGTTCTTCGCCACGCTGTGGCGGCGCACCTGGCAGCTGCCGGTCATCGGCTTCGGCCTGATGGTGCTCTCCGCGATCCTGATCGGCGGCCTGTACCCGGCCATCGTCCAGAAGTTCCAGGTCCAGCCGAACGAGCAGGCGAAGGAAGCCCCGTACGTCGAGAAGAACCTGGAAGCGACGCGCGAGGCGTACGACATCGGCGGCACCGATGTGAAGAAGTACCTGGGCGTGAGCACCACCAAGGACACCTCCAAGCTGCGCACCGCCGCGACCGACGCCGCCAGCTTCCGCCTGCTCGACCCGAACATCGTCTCGCCGACCTTCCAGCAGCTCCAGCAGATGAAGGCCTACTACGGCTTCCCGTCGAACCTGGACGTCGACCGCTACAAGGACAAGGACGGCAAGGAGCAGGACACCGTCATCGGCCTGCGCGAGCTGGACCTGAACGGCGTCCAGAAGAACAACTGGATCAACGACCACTTCCGCTACACCCACGGCTACGGCGTTGTCGCGGCCAAGGGCACGGAGGCGAAGGGGTCGGGCGAGCCGGTCTTCACCGAGTCCGACCTGCCCTCCAAGGGCAGCCTGCCGCGGTACCAGCAGCGCATCTACTACGGCGAGAAGACCACCCAGTACTCGATCGTCGGCGGTCCGCAGAAGGAGATCGACTACTCGGACGACAGCGGCGAGAAGACGACCAGCTACCAGGGCAAGAGCGGCGTCAACCTCTCCAATCCGCTGAACAGGGCCGCGTACGCGGTGTCGTTCGGCGAGCCCCAGATGCTGTACTCGGGCGCGATCGGCGAGGGCTCGCGGATCCTGTACAACCGCACGCCCAAGGAGCGCGTCGAGGCGGTGGCCCCCTGGCTGACGATCGACGGCGACGCCTACCCGGCGGTGGTCGACGGCAAGATCCAGTGGATCGTCGACGCCTACACGACGACGAACGGCTATCCGTACGCGTCGCGCACCACGCTCGGCGACACCACGGCCGACTCCCTGACGGCGCGGAACAACCAGCGCCAGGTGGTCGCCCAGCAAAACCAGGTCAACTACATCCGCAACTCGGTGAAGGCGACCGTCGACGCGTACAGCGGTGACGTCAAGTTGTACGAGTGGGACACCAAGGACCCCATTCTGAAGACGTGGCGCAAGGCGTTCCCGGACACCGTCAAGGACAAGAGCGAGATCTCGCCGGCCCTGATGGACCACCTGCGCTACCCGCAGGACCTGTTCAAGGTCCAGCGCGAGCTGCTCACCCGCTACCACGTGAAGGACGCCGACACGTTCCTCAGCGGCAGCGAGGTGTGGGAGGTCCCGAGCGACCCGACGAACCAGACGTCCAGCGCCGTCCCGCCGTACTACCTGAGCATGAAGATGCCCGGCGGCAAGAAGCAGGACTTCTCGCTGACGACGACCTTCGTGCCCAACAAGCGGAACAACCTGAGCGCCTTCATGGCGGTCAACGCGGACGCGGGCTCACCGGACTACGGCAAGATGCAGATCTTGAAGATGCCGACCGACAGAACGGTCGACGGTCCGAAGCTCGTCCAGAGTCAGTTCAACTCCGACAAGGACATCGCGGAGCAGATCAGACTCCTCAAGGGCGGCGACTCCGAAGTCGACTACGGCAATCTCCTTACCGTGCCCCTGGACGGCGGCCTGCTCTACGTGGAGCCGGTCTACGTCAAGGGCGGTGGGCTCAAGTACCCCCTCCTGAAGCGCGTCCTCGTCACCTACGGAGACAAGATCGCCTTCGAGAGCACCCTGGACAAGGCGCTCAACGTGGTCTTCGGAACCGAAGGGGCGACTCCCGTCGAGCCACCGGACAAACCGGGCAGCGGTGACAAGGAGAAGCCCGACAAGGAGAAGCCGCCGACGTCGGACAACCCCGACCTCCAGAAGGCCATCGACGACGCCCAGAAGGCGATCGACGAAGGCAAGGAGGCCCTCAAGGACGACGACTGGGAGGCCTACGGCAAGGCCCAGGCCAAGCTCCAGGAGGCCCTGGAGCGCGCCGAGGACGCCCAGTCCGACCAGCCGAAGAAGGGCGACAAGGGCGGGAAGAACGACAAGGGCGGGGGCGACGGCGGATAGCCGCTCACCGGGGACGCCCGGGGCGCGCGGACAGCGCGCGGCACCCACCCCGCGCCGTGATACGGTGACGTACACAACGGCGCGGGGTGGAGCAGCTCGGTAGCTCGCTGGGCTCATAACCCAGAGGTCGCAGGTTCAAATCCTGTCCCCGCTACTCGCGACGAAGGCCCGGATCCTGATCACAGGATCCGGGCCTTCGTCATGCCCGGCGCGCCCCCTCCGTGATGCGTTCATGCCGGTGTCCCATGCCAGTGATGTGGGGTTCGTGCGAAGAGTGGTCCGGGCGGGGGGAGTTGAGGGAAGCTGTGTTTCACTTATCTCTCTGTGGGCATGTCGACAAAACGCTGAAGTGACCTCACTGGCTGCGGTATACCAGGTGTACCCAGGTTGCAGGTGGTGCGACGATGGACGTTATGGGGGACAAGGCAACTCTGTTGGAGACTGGGCGTTTTGTGCCGTCGGCCGACCGGGACGATCCGGGGGTCGCCGACGATCCGGGGGCCGCCGCGGAAGAGATGCAGCACCGGGTCGCGGCCGAGGCCGGGGACGTGGACGCGATGAGCGTCCTGGGAAGCCTGCTGCTGCGCCGCGGCGATCTCGACGGCGCCGAATCCTTGCTGCGCGCGGCGACCGCCGCCGGTGACCGCGCCGCGGCCAACAACCTGGGTGTCCTCCTGCACCAGCGCGGCTATGTCGAGGAGGCCGCCGGATGGTGGCGGATCGCCGCCGTCGCGGGCTCGGCCGCCGCGGCCCACGCGCTCGGCAGGCACCACCGCGAGCGCGGCGACGAGCCCGCGGCCGAGTACTGGCTGCGCCAGTCCGCCGAGCAGGGCCACACCCTCGGCGCGTACGCGCTCGCCGACCTCCTGGAGCACCGGGGCGACGTCGGCGCGGAGCGCTGGATGCGCACCGCCGCCGAGCGCGGTCACCGCGAGGCGGCCTACCGCCTGGCGCGCGCCCTCGACCGGCGTGCCGAGCAGGAGCCGCCCGGCGAGGTCGGCGCCCGCCCCGACGCGGGCCGCTCGCCGCTCGACGAGGCCGAGCAGTGGTACCGCCAGGCCGCCGCGCGCGGCCACCGCCGTGCCGCGCTGCACCTCGGCGCCATCCTGGAGAAGCGCGGCGACCTCAAGGAGGCCGGGCGCTGGTACCTGACCTCCGCCAAGGACGGCGAGGCCAAGGCCGCCTGCGCCCTCGGCTTCCTGCTGCGCGACGCGGGCGACGAGACGAACGCCGCCGTGTGGTGGCTCAAGGCCGCCCAGGACGGCGACGGCAACGCGGCCAACGCCCTGGGCGCGCTGCACGCCGAGCGCGGCGAGACCCAGACCGCCGAGCGCTGGTACCGCGCGGCACTCGACGCGGGCGACGTGAACGGCGCGTACAACCTGGGCCTGCTCTGCGCCGAGCAGAAGCGCACCGCGCAGGCCGACCAGTGGTACCGCCGCGCCGCCTACGCCGGACACCGCGAGGCGGCGAACGCGCTCGCCGTGCTGCTGCTCCAGGGCGGCGACGCCCTCGGCGCCGAGCCGTGGTTCTCCAAGGCGGCCGAGGCCGGCAGCGTGGACGCCGCGTTCAACCTCGGGATCCTGTACGCGAGCCGGGGCGACGACACGGCGGCGCTGCGCTGGTACGAGCGGGCCGCGGCCGCGGGGCACACCGACGCGGCGCTCCAGGTCGGCACGGCACGCCTGCGCGAGGGCGACGAGCAGGAGGCCGAGCGGCACCTGCGGTGCGCCGCGGGCGGCGGCAGCGCGGAGGCCGCGTACCGCCTCGGCACGGTGCTCGACGCGCGCCGCCCGGCCGCGGCCGCGCCCGCGCTCGGGGAGCCCGCGGCGCGCAAGTCGGAGTGCGAGGAGTGGTACGAGCGCGCGGCCCAGCAGGGGCACCGGCGGGCCCAGGTGCGGGTTGGGATGCTCGCCGCCGGGCGGGGCGACGTGGTCGGGGCCGCGCGGTGGTACCGCCTCGCGGCGGAGGCCGGGAGCCGCAACGGCGCGTTCAATCTGGGCCTGCTCCTCGCCCGCGAGGGCAGCGAGCCGGAGGCCGCGCTGTGGTGGACGCGCGCCGCGGACGCCGGGCACGGCCGGGCCGCGCTGCGGCTCGCCCTGCTGTACGCCCGCCGGGGGCAGCTCGCCGAGGGCCAGCGGTGGGCCTCGCGGGCGGTGGAGCTCGGGCCCGCGGAGGTGGCCGAGCGGGCGGGGCGGCTGGGTGAGGCGCTGCGGCAGGAGCTGTCGGCGTAGGAGCCCTGTGCGGGGGGCCGGGCCCTGCCGCGGGGCGCCTGGTGCAGGGCCGGGGCGGGTTCGTTGCGCGGCGTCGCGGTCCGCCCTGTGCCCACCCTTCCCCAAGCTCTCGGCTCCGCTCGGGCAGGGGATGCCCCACTCGCCCTCTGGGCGGACCAGCTGCCCACGGGGCGAGCGCCAGCGGAAGGGATTTGCGCTGGTCGTGGGCGTGGCGTACTGTTGGGTTCACCGACGCGGGGTGGAGCAGCTCGGTAGCTCGCTGGGCTCATAACCCAGAGGTCGCAGGTTCAAATCCTGTCCCCGCTACTAGAGGCCGAAGGCCCGGAACCGATCAGGTTCCGGGCCTTCGGTGTTTCCGGCCGCGCCCGCGCGCGGGCCGGTGATGCACGCATGGCTGAGGCCCGGCACCCCAGGGGTGCCGGGCCTCAGCCGTGTCGTCCGCTCAGGCGCTCGCCGCGCTCGTCGCACACGAAGGGCACACGCCCCGATACGTGACCTCCACGTCCGAGATCGTGAAGCCGAAGCGCTCGGAGTCGGGGAGGACCGAGAGCGGATTGCCTGTCGGGTGGACGTCACGGATCGCGCCGCACTGGGAGCACACCAGGTGCTGGTGCGGCCGGTGCGCGTTCGGGTCGTACCGCTTGGCTCTGCGGTCCGTGCTGACCTCGAGGATCTCGCCGAGCGAGACCAGCTCGCCCAGGGTGTTGTAGACGGTCGCCCGGGAGATCTCCGGCAGCTTCGTGACGGCACGGGCATGCACCTCGTCCGCCGTCAGATGCACGTGGTCCCCATCGAGGACCTCGGCCACGACGCGCCGCTGTGCGGTCATCCGCCAGCCGCGTCCGCGCAGTCGTTCCAACAGGTCGCTCATGAATCCAGCCTAACAGGCAGGGGACCTAGGTCCCGACTGAGTGTGACTTTGGAAGTCCACTTGACTTAGACAATGTCTATCGTAGGATCGAGTTCGGCAGACGCCAAGGACAGGACTTGCAGGAATGACGCAGGAGGCGCACGTGACGCAGGGACACCTCACCACCGAGGCCGGAGCGCCGGTCGCCGACAACCAGAACAGCGAGACCGCGGGCGTCGGCGGTCCCATGCTTCTCCAGGACCAGCACCTCCTGGAGAAGCTGGCGCACTTCAACCGCGAGCGGATCCCGGAGCGCGTGGTGCACGCGCGGGGCGCGGGCGCTTACGGCACGTTCACGGTGACGGCGGACGTGACCCCGTACACGCGCGCCGCGTTCCTCTCCGAGATCGGCAAGGAGACCGAGGTCTTCCTGCGCTTCTCCACGGTCGCGGGCAATCTCGGCGCGGCCGACGCGGTGCGTGACCCGCGCGGCTTCTCGCTGAAGTTCTACACCGAGGAGGGCAACTACGACCTCGTCGGCAACAACACCCCCATCTTCTTCATCCGGGACGCCATCAAGTTCCCCGACTTCATCCACACGCAGAAGCGCGACCCGTACACGGGCTCGCAGGAGGCCGACAACGTCTGGGACTTCTGGGGGCTCAGCCCGGAGACCACCCACCAGGTGACCTGGCTGTTCGGTGACCGCGGCATCCCGGCGTCGTACCGCCACATGGACGGCTTCGGCTCGCACACCTTCCAGTGGAGCAACGAGGCGGGCGAGGTCTTCTGGGTCAAGTACCACTTCAAGACCGACCAGGGCATCAAGAACCTGACCGCCCAGGAGGCGGAGGCGCTCGCGGGCAAGGACCCCGACTCGCACCAGCGCGACCTGCGCGAGTCGATCGAGCGCGGCGACTTCCCGACCTGGACCGTGCAGGTCCAGATCATGCCCGCGGCCGACGCGGCGACCTACCGCTTCAACCCGTTCGACCTCACCAAGGTGTGGCCGCACGAGGACTACCCGCCGGTCGAGATCGGCAAGCTGGAGCTCAACCGCAACCCGGAGAACGTCTTCGCCGAGGTCGAGCAGGCGATCTTCTCGCCCGCGCACTTCGTCCCCGGCATCGGCCCGTCGCCGGACAAGATGCTCCAGGGCCGCCTCTTCGCGTACGCCGACGCCCACCGCTACCGCGTCGGCATCAACGCCGACCACCTGCCGGTGAACCGCCCGCACGCCACGGAGGCCCGCTCCTACAGCCGTGACGGCTATCTGTACGACGGCCGCCACAAGGGCGCCAAGAACTACGAGCCGAACTCCTTCGGGGGCCCGGCCCAGACCGGTCGGCCGCTGTGGGAGCCGACCGCCGTCACCGGGAGCACGGGCAACCACGTGACGCCCGTGCACGCCGAGGACGACGACTTCGTCCAGGCGGGCAACCTGTACCGCCTGATGGCCGAGGACGAGAAGGAGCGGCTGATCGAGAACCTCGCGGGCAGCATCGCGGGCGTCTCGCGCGCCGACATCGCCGAGCGCGCCATCGGCAACTTCCGCCGGGCGGACGAAGACTTCGGCAAGCGCTTGGAGGCCGCGGTCCAGGCCCTGCGCGGCTAAGCACCCAAGCCCTTGCCGTAGGTGACGGGCCGGGCCCCCTCGGGGGTCCGGCCCGTCCGCCGTGTCCGGGCGGTGCCGCGGGTGGTGCCCGGGGCGGTGCTCAGGTGGCCGTGAACTCGGCCACCGGGGCGGGGCGGCGACGGCCCGGCGCCCAGCAGCGGATGATGTCGCGCACGGAGACGATGCCCACCGGCTCGTCGTGGTCGAGCACGACGAGGTGCCGGAAGCCGCCGTGAGCCATGGCGTCGGCGGCGTCCTCCAGGGTCCAGGCGGGGCCCGCGAAGACGACGGACGTCGTCGTGTGCGCGCTCGCGGTCTCGAGGTCCGGGTTCTGGCCGCGGCCGAGGGAGTTGAGGACGTCGCGCTCGGTCAGGATGCCGAGGCCGCAGGTGTCGGGGTCGAGGACGACGGCCGCGCCGACGCGGCGCGCCGACATCAGCCGGGCCGCCTGACGGAGGGTGTGCGCGGGGCCGATGGTGAGGACCAATGTGCTCATGGCGTCACGGACGAGCATGGGCTTGAGCCACCTCCTTGGGGAGCCCTTTGCCCTCGGCGTGCCTGGAGCGGGGAATCGCATGGCCAAGAGAAAGGATTCACAAATTCACAAGCGGGGGGACTCTCAGAGTCGCAGCGAAACGGAATGCCAACAAGGGGGCGCGTGCGCCCAGTTCGGGGGCGCGCGGCCCCGGGCTCGCCTCCGACCCCGGCCGGGACCCGCCTCCGCGGGCGGCCGGTCCGGCGTCCCGGCGTCGGCAGGGCCGGTGCCCCGCGGGCGGTCGGTCCGGTACTCCGGCGTCGGCAGGGTCGGTGCCCTGCGCGCGGCCGGTCCGGTACTCCGATGTCGGCCGGGCTGGCGTCCTACGGCCGGTTCAGATAGGCCAGCATCTCGTCGTGCAGCAGCCCGTTCGACGCCGCCGCGTTGCCGCTGTGCGGGCCGGGGGTGCCGTCGAGGCCGGTGAAGCGGCCGCCCGCCTCCGTCACCACGATCGCGTTCGCCGCCATGTCCCACAGGGACAGCTCCGGCTCCGCGCAGAAGTCGATCGAGCCCTCGGCGACCATCATGTACGGCCAGAAGTCGCCGTACGCGCGCGTGCGCCAGCAGGCGCGGGTGAGGTCCAGGAAGGAGTTCAGGCGCCCCCGCTCCTCCCAGCCGCTGAGCGAGGAGTACGCGAAGGACGCGTCCTGGAGCCCGGCCACCTCGGAGACGCGCAGCCGGGTCGCGGACGACAGGCTGCGCCCGGTGTACGCGCCGCCGCCCTTCGCGGCCCACCAGCGACGGCCGAGCGCGGGCGCGGAGACGACGCCGACCACCGGCTGGTAGCCGCCCTCGCCCGCCTCCATCAGGGAGATGAGCGTGGCCCAGACCGGCACGCCGCGGACGTAGTTCTTGGTGCCGTCGATCGGGTCGATGACCCAGCGGCGCGGGCCCGTGCCCTCGATGCCGTACTCCTCGCCGAGGATCGCGTCCCGCGGCCGGGCGCGCTGGAGCTGTCCGCGGATCAGCTCCTCGGCGGCCTTGTCGGCCTCGCTGACCGGCGTCATGTCCGGCTTGGTCTCCACCCGGAGGTCGAGGGCCTTGAACCGGCCCATCGTCGCGGCGTCGGCGGCGTCCGCGAGGACGTGGGCGAGGCGCAGATCATCGTGATAGTCGGGCATGGGTGAACAGTATCGATCTCGTTTCGCGCGAGCCACAGCGCGTATCGGGCGCCGCCCGCCGTACCCCTTGACAGTGCCTCGTGGCGCGTCAAACCTGGCCACCAGAACCGCACGGGCCGCCCGGCCCTGGGCAGCGGGAGGCGACGATGCCTGCAGCGCGGGAATCACTGCTCGACGCGGCGTACACCGCACTGGCCCGCAGGCCGTGGGCCGGTGTGCGGATGGTCGACGTGGCGGCGGTCGCCGGGGTGTCCCGGCAGACCCTGTACAACGAGTTCGGCAGCAAGGAGGGCCTCGCGCGGGCCCTGCTCCGGCGCGAGACCGACACCTATCTGCGGGGGGTGGAGCGCGCGCTCGCGCAGGCCCGCGACCCCGTGGACCGGCTGGCCGCGGTGAGCGCGTGGACGATCGGCGCCGCCCGCGACAACGCCCTGGTGCGGGCCGTGCTCACCGGCTTCTGGAGCGAGCGCCTGCCCGCGCCGAGCCGGGCCGTGGTGTCCAGCTCGCCGGTGCCCGCGCAGCGCCGCGCGGACGCGGGCGTGCCGAGCCCGGCCGAGCTGCTCGTCCAGGTGCGCGACCGGGCGATGGCCGCGCTGACCGAGCGGGGCCGCCCCTCGGAGACGGAGGAGCTGGCGCGGGCCTGCGAGAGCGCGGTGCGCGTCGCGCTGTCCTACGTGGTGGCGCCCGGCGGCCGGGACGAGGACTCGGTCCAGCTGGTCAGGCGGGTGGTGCTGCGCGGCCTCAGTGGGCCGAGCCCGACAGCTGGAGGCCGATGACGCCGAGGATCACCAGCGAGATCGAGACGATCTTGAGGGTGGAGACCAGGTCGCCGAGGAAGATCATGCCGTAGATGGCCGTGCCCGCGGCGCCGATGCCCGTCCACACCGCGTACGCCGGGCCCACGTCCAGCTTCTTCAGGGCCAGCGTGAGCAGGCCGAAGCTGCCGAGCGCGAAGCAGGCGAAGGCGATGGTGGGCCAGACGCGAGTGAAGCCGTGCGACAGCTTCAGGCAGACCGCGAAGCCCGTCTCGAGGATCCCGGCGACGATGACCAGCAGCCACGCCATGGTTGTGCCTCCCGCATCCGTACGACCCGTACGTTCCGTGACTGCTTCGCCAAAGCTTGGAACAATCTTGGTGCGATTATGCACTTACCGAAGCGGCACGGGTGTAAACAACGCGAAGGTCGGGTCACCCGTGGGAGATCCCCTCCGCCAAAGGGCCGGGCCCCGCGCGGTCAGTCGCCCTCGCGCCGCTCCCGGGTGGCGAGCAGCCGACGCAGCGAGTAGAGCCGCGCCGGATCCGCGTGGCCCTCGGCCACCCACGCGTCGAGCGCGCAGTCGGGCTCGTCGTGACTGCACGCGCGCGGGCAGTTCTCGGTGCCGGGCTCCAGGTCGGGGAAGGCGTGGATGACGCGCGAGGGGTCCACGTGGTGCAGGCCGAAGGAGCGCACGCCCGGGGTGTCGATCACCCAGCCCTCGCTGCCCGCCAGGGGCAGGGCGAGCGCGGACGTGGTGGTGTGGCGGCCGCGGCCGGTCACCGCGTTCACATGGCCGGTGCTGCGCCGCCGCTCCTCGGGGACCAGGGCGTTCACGAGGGTGGTCTTGCCGACGCCGGAGTGCCCGACGAACGCCGTGATCTTGCCGTCGAGTTCGGCGCGCACGCGGGCCACCGCCGCGCCGCTCTCCAGCTCCTCGCGGCTGGTGACGACGTACGGGATGTCCAGGTCGCCGTACAGCTCAAGGAGCTTGTCCGGCGGGGCGAGGTCGGACTTCGTCATGACGAGGAGCGGGGTGAGCCCGCCGTCGTACGCGGCGACCAGGCAGCGGTCGATCAGGCGCGGGCGCGGCTCGGGGTCGGCGAGCGCGGTGACGATGGCGAGCTGGTCGGCGTTGGCGACGGCCACGCGCTCGAACGGGTCGTCGTCGTCCGCCGTGCGGCGCAGCACCGAAGTGCGCTCCGCGATGCGGACGATGCGGGCGAGGGTGTCCTTCTCGCCGGACAGGTCGCCCACGAGGGCCACCTGGTCGCCGACCACCGCGGCCTTGCGGCCCAGCTCGCGGGCCTTCATCGCGACCACGATCCGGTCGTCGACCAGACAGGTCAGGCGGCCGCGGTCGACGGTGAGGACCATTCCGTCGGCCGCGTCCTCGTGCTTGGGGCGGATGTTCGTACGGGGGCGGTTGCCCTTGCGGTTGGGGCGGACCCGGACGTCGTCCTCGTCGGTGTGCTTGCCGTAGCGGCGCATGGTTCCAGTCCGCCCGTCAGTTCCCGAGCATCCCGGTCCACAGGTCGGGGAAGTCGGGCAGCGTCTTCGCCGTCGTCGCGACGTTCTCGATCTGTACGCCCGGCACGGCGAGGCCGATGATCGCGCCCGCCGTGGCCATGCGGTGGTCGTCGTAGGTGTGGAAGACGCCGCCGTGCAGCTTGCGCGGGCGGATGTGCAGGCCGTCGGCGGTCTCGGTGACGTCACCGCCCAGCTCGTTGATCTCCTTGGTGAGGGCGGCGAGCCGGTCCGTCTCGTGCAGCCGCAGATGGGCGACGCCGCGCAGTGTGGACGGGGAGTCGGCGAGGGCCGCGACGGCGGCGATGCCCGGGGTCAGCTCGCCGACCTCGCTGAGGTCGGCGTCGATGCCGTGCACCGAGCCGGAGCCGGTGAAGGTCAGGCCGTGCTCGGTCAGCTCGCAGGAGCCGCCCATCTCGGTGAACAGCTGCCGCAACGCGTCACCGGGCTGGGTGGTGCGCGTCGGCCAGTCGGGGATGGTCACGCGGCCGCCGGTGATCAGGGCCGCCGCCAGGAACGGCTGGGCGTTGGACAGGTCGGGCTCGATCGTCAGGTCGCGGCCGAGCAGGGCGCCCGGCGTGACCCGCCAGACGTTCGGCTCGCCGCCCGCCTCGGGGGTGTCGACCTGGGCGCCCGCGGAGCGCAGCATGTCGACGGTCATGCGGATGTGCGGCATGGACGGCAGGGTGCTGCCCACGTGCCGCACCTCCACGCCCTGGTTGAAGCGCGGGCCCGAGAGCAGCAGCGCGCTCACGAACTGTGACGACGAGGAGGCGTCGATCTCGACCTGGCCGCCGTCCAGGGCGCCGCCGCCGTGCACCGTCAGGGGCAGCGCGCCGCGGCCGTCGTCGTCGACGCGGGCGCCGAGGGCGCGCAGGGCGTCGATCACGCCGTGCAGCGGGCGCTCGTAGGAACGGGGGTCGCCGTCGAAGCGGATCGGGCCGTCGGCGAGGGCCGCGACGGGCGGCAGGAAGCGCATCACCGTGCCCGCGTTGCCCACGTCGACCGTGACCGGGCCGTGCAGGCCCGACGGGATGACGCGCCAGGCCTCGCCGGAGGCGTCCGGGCCCCCCGCGGCGGTGGAGCTGGACGAGACCGTCTCCTCGATGCCGACGCCCATGGCGCGCAGGGCGCCCGCCATGAGGAGGGTGTCGCGGGAGCGCAGCGGGCGGCGCAGCCAGCCGGGCTCGGCGGCGAGGGCGGCCAGGACGAGGGCGCGGTTGGTGACCGACTTGGAGCCCGGCACGTGGACCGTCGCGGCGACGGCTCCGCTCGCGTGCGGGGCGGGCCAGAGGGCGGTGTGCGTCGGGTTCACGGTCATGCCCCTCACTTTAGTGGTTGGCGACGACCACAGATCTTGATCAAAAGTGGCGAAATCCAGGCGAAACCGCGAAGCGTCGAGCGCTTCGCTGGATTGCCGTGCTGGGACGTCGGTCGTCTGCGGGGCCGTCGTGGCTAGTCACGCCCCCAAGTTCTCGGCTCCGCTCGAACAGGGGGGACCCCCTTCGCGGCGGAGCCGCACATCAGCACAGCCCCGCGCCCCTTCGGGGCGCTCCGGTTGCCGCGGCGCACATGTCGTACAGGGCTCGCACACCAGGTCACACGGTGAGCAGCCAGCGCCCGCCGCCTATCAGCGAGCACAGCGACACGGCGTGGAACAGGAACAGCCACAGCCCCGCCGGGACGTGCGTGAGCCGGGCCAGCTGGTCCGCGTCGGAGTCCCCGGCGCCCCCGTGCCGCCGCTTGGCCTGGAGCTCGAAGGCGGGCCGCACGCCGCCCAGGAGCAGGAACCACACCACCGCGTACGCGAAGGCGGCCTGCACGTCGGTGCTCGCCAGCCAGGAGACGACCAGGAAGGCGCCGCCCGCCAGGATCATCGTGAGCGCGCCGTACGCGTTGCGGATCATCACCAGCATCGCGGCGAGCAGGGCCGTGGCGATCCACAGGAAGGCCGTGATGTGCCCCTGGGAGAGCAGTGCCGCGCCGCCGAGGCCGAGCAGCGGGGGAGCGGTGTAGCCCGCGGCGGCGGTGAGGATCATGCCGAGGCCCGAGGGCTTGCCGCGGCTGACGGTCAGGCCGCTGGTGTCGGAGTGCAGCCGGATGCCGTCCAGGCGGCGCCCGGTGAGCAGGGCGACCAGGCCGTGGCCGCCCTCGTGGGCGATGGTGATGGCGTTGCGGGCCACGCGCCAGACGCCGTGCGGGACGACGGCGGCGAGCGCGACGACGCCGGTGGCGATCACCAGCCACTGCTCGGGCGCGGACTGCGTGCCGACGACGCGGTCCCACAGGTCGCTCAGGCTGGCGGAAGCGGTGGTGTGCATTGCTCGGTTGGCTCCCTGTCGTGTGCCGCGGCGTGGCAGTGTTGCACGTATGTGCGGACGGTATGCATCGAGTCGTAGGCCCGAGGATCTCGCAGGAATCTTTGAGATAGAGGAGGGGGTCCCCCCTGTTCGAGCGGAGTCGAGAACTTGGGGGAGGGAGCCGGAAGAGGCCCTCGAGGCGGACTACAACGTCGCTCCCACGAAAGAGGTCTACGCCGTCCTCGACCGTCCCCTGAAAGACGCCGCGGACAAGGCTCCGGTTCGCCAGTTGCGCAAGCTGAAGTGGGGACTCGTACCGTCCTGGGCCAAGACGCCGGAGGGCGGCGCCCGGATGATCAACGCGCGCGCCGAGACGGTGCACGAGAAGCCCTCTTACCGCCGGGCCTTCGCCGCGCGGCGCTGCATCCTGCCCGCCGACGGCTATTACGAGTGGGTGACCGCGGCCGCCGAGCGCGAGCTGGAGGTCGAGGGCAAGAAGAAGCGGCCCCGCAAGCAGCCGTACTTCGTGCTGCCCGCCGACGGCTCGGTGTTCGCGATGGCGGGCCTGTACGAGTTCTGGCGGGACCGCACGCTGCCCGACGAGCACCCGCTCGCCTGGTGGGTGACCTGCTCGGTGATCACCACGGAGGCGGAGACCACCCCGCTCGCCGTCGCCCCGGAGGGCGGGCCCGGCTCGCTCGCGGACATCCACCCGCGCATGCCGCTGATGCTCACGCCCGACCGCTGGGACGCCTGGCTCGACCCGGCGCGCACCGACGTGGAGGACGTGCGCCCGCTCCTGGAGCCGCCGCCCGCCGGGCTCCTGCGCGCCTACCCCGTCTCGACCGCCGTCAGCAACGTCCGCAACAACGGTCCGGAGCTGCTGAAGGAACTGGACGGCCCTGAAGAGGGCACACTCTTCTGACGTGACGCACAGTGAGACCCACAGCGAAGTCGTCGAGACCCGCGGCGAAGCCGTCGAGACCGAAGCCGGGGCCGCCCGGATCACCTGGCACCCCGCCGAGCGGGCCCGGGCCGTCCTGGCCCTCGGCCACGGCGCGGGCGGCGGCATCGAGGCCCGCGACCTCCAGGCCATCGCCGCCGCCCTGCCCGCGCACGGCGTGACCGTCGCCCTGGTGGAGCAGCCCTGGCGCGTGGCGGGCAAGAAGGTGGCGCCCGCGCCGAAGACGCTCGACACCGCCTGGCGCGGCCTGTGGCCCGCCCTCGCCGAGCCCGGCCTGCCGGTGATCGCGGGCGGTCGCAGCGCCGGGGCCCGCGTGGCCTGCCGCACCGCCACCGAGCTCGGCGCGGCCGCCGTGCTCGCGCTGAGCTTCCCGCTGCACCCCCCGGGCAAGCCGGAGAAGTCCCGCGCCGACGAGCTGCTCGGCGCCGGGGTGCCGACGCTCGTGGTGCAGGGCGGCAACGACCCCTTCGGCAAGCCCGCCGAGTTCCCCCGGAGCCCCGGTTACGACCTCGTCGAGATTCCCTTCGGGGACCACTCCTTCGCCGTGCCCAAGCGGGCGGACATCGGCCAGGAGGAGGCTGTGAAGCGGATCACGGACGCCGTCGTCGCCTGGACGGACGCTTCGGGAATGTTGAGCGCGTGACCTCTGTTGTCGCGAACAGACCGCAAACAGTGTTCGTAGAAGAGGGGGCCGCCCGCATGGGATCGACCATCTGCCCGAACCGCTCCAGCGCTGCTGACCTGGAGTGGAGCGTGCTGAGCGCGCCCAAGGCGGCCCCTATTCGAGCGGCGGGCAAAGCGGGTCGTCGTCTATCCTCCGAAACCAGTGGGACCGGCTATGGCCCCACCACGTCGTTGGAGGAGGTGGGTCCGGTCACTGGGACCGACGCAGGCACTGAGCACGGTCACTCCGAGCAGCCGGAGCGTCCCGATGAGGTTTCCGAGACGGCCGCGGAGCGCACGGCTCGCTTCGAGCGGGACGCGCTGATGTTCCTCGACCAGATGTACTCGGCGGCGCTCCGCATGACCCGGAACCCCGCGGACGCGGAGGACCTGGTCCAGGAGACCTACGCGAAGGCGTACGCGTCGTTCCACCAGTTCCGCGAGGGCACCAACCTCAAGGCCTGGCTCTACCGCATCCTCACGAACACGTTCATCAACTCGTACCGCAAGAAGCAGCGCGAGCCCCAGCGCAGCGCCGCCGAGGAGATCGAGGACTGGCAGCTGGCGCGCGCCGAGTCGCACATGTCCACCGGACTGCGCTCGGCCGAGTCGCAGGCGCTCGACCACCTGCCGGACTCCGACGTGAAGAACGCGCTCCAGGCGATCCCGGAGGAATTCCGCATCGCCGTGTATCTGGCGGACGTGGAGGGCTTTGCGTACAAGGAGATCGCGGACATCATGGGTACACCCATCGGTACGGTGATGTCCCGTCTGCACCGGGGCCGCCGCCAACTCCGCGGCATGCTCGAGGACTACGCGCGTGACCGCGGCCTGGTCCCGGCCGGTGCCGGAGACTCGAACGAAGCGAAAGGCTCGGGCTCATGAGCTGCGGAGAGCCGCACGAGACTGACTGCAGTGAGGTCCTGGACCACCTCTATGAGTTCCTGGACCGGGAGATGCCGGACAGCGACTGCACCAAGTTCGAGACGCACTTCGAGGAGTGCTCCCCGTGCCTGGAGAAGTACGGCCTCGAACAGGCGGTGAAGAAGCTCGTCAAGCGCTGCTGCGGCCATGACGACGTACCCGCCGACCTGCGGGCGAAGGTCATGGGCCGGATCGACCTGATCCGCTCCGGGCAGGCCGTTCCGGACGACGGCGTGGATCTCGCGCCCGGCTCCTGAGGCGCCCGGCTCCTGAGGCGCCCGGCTCCCAAGGTGCCCGGCTGAGGCGCCCGGCTCCTGAGCGGCGGTGCCCACGGCCCCCCGAAGGGCCGTTGTTCACCCGCTAGTTGAACGTTTCTCTCTGTTTCTTCTGGGGTTTCTCACTCGAAGGTGCTAATTCGCGCCCGCGACCGCCGAGGCGGTCAGGGCCCGTTCTACTCTCCCGACCTGGATCGGGAGGAGAACCCCTATGCGGTCGGTGCCGGTGTGGGCCCGAGGCTACGTCCTGTGCGCCGCGCTCGGCGGGGCCGTCTGCGCGGCGCCCGCGTTCGGCCCCGGTACGCCCTGGACCGTCGTCGGGCTGCTCGCCCTGCTGCACGCGGGCGGGGAGCGCACCGTCGTCCGCGGCGGCCCCGCCGTGCCCGCCTTCTACCCGGTGCTGCTCGCCGCGGTGTTCCTGCTGCCACCGGCGGCGGCCGCGCTCGTCGCCGTCCCCGGCGCCCTGCTCGCCCGCGTCCCCCGGCGCCCCCGGGGGCTGCGCCGCCTCTGGCGGGCCGCCCAGCCTGCCCTCGCCGCCTGGGCCTCGGGGTGGACGTACGCCGCGCTCGGCGGTCCCGACGCGGCCTCGGCGCCGCCCGACTTCCCCGCCGTGCTGCTGCCCGCGGCGCTCGCCGTGCTCTGCTTCGCCGCGGTCGTCGCCGCCCTCGACGGCGGCATCCTGGTGGCGGCGGAGCGGGTGCCGCCGCGGCGCGCCTGGCGCGGACTGCTGCCGGGCTCGCTCGCGCCCGTCGCCGTGCACGGCCTCGCCGGGCTGATGATGGCCGTCCTCTGGAACAGCCGGTACGGCCCGCTGGCCGCGCTGCTCGTGCTGCTCCCGATGGGCGTCTCGTGCTGGGTGTTCGCCCAGTACCACCGCGAGCGCGCCGCCCACCAGGCCACCATCCGCGCGCTCGTGCAGGCCGTCGACATCAAGGACCGCTACACCCGGGGCCACAGCGAGCGGGTCGGCCGTGCCTCCGTGCTGATCGCCCGCGAGCTGGGCATGGACGACCGGCGCGTGGAGCTGCTCCGCTTCGCCGGGATCCTGCACGACGTGGGCAAGCTCGGCGTCCCCACCCGGCTGCTGCGCAAGGAGGGCCCGCTGACCCCGCAGGAGCGGCGGGTGATCGAGCTGCACCCCGAGTACGGCCACGAGATGGTGCGCGGCATCGGCTTCCTCGGGGAGGCCAGGGCGGCGATCCTGCACCACCACGAGCGCATCGACGGCAGCGGCTACCCCTACGGCCTGAGGGGCCGTCAAATCCCGGAGTGCGCCCGGGTGGTGGCCGTCGCCGACGCCTTCGACGCCATGACGTCCTCGCGCTCCTACCGCCGGGCCCGGCCGGTCGAGGCCGCCGTCGCCGAACTGCGCAGATGCGCCGGGGCCCAGTTCGACCCGGCCATGGTCGGCGCCCTCGCGCGGGCCCTCGACCGGTGCGGATGGGACGCGGAGGTCACGGCGGGGGACCGCGGAAACGCTTCACCGGGCGAGCCGCGTGCGCCTCGCGGGCCGCGTGAGTCGGGCGAGCCGTATGAGCCTCGAGGGCCTCGTGGGCCTCGTGGGCCGGGCGAGCCGGGCCCGTCGGTGGAGGTGGAGCCGGGCGTGCCGGGCCCGGTCGGCGGTGTGGTGTCCGGCGCCCCCGCGGCCCGCGGCCCGGCCGCCCGGTGACGCACGAGCCCGCGGGGCGGCTCGCCGCCGCGGTGGCCGCCGTGCTCCGCGGCGCCGCCCTCCTCACCGCGCTCGCCGCGCTCGCTGCCACGCTCTGGCGCGGTGTCGAGGAGCCCGGGACCGCCCTCGCCTTCGGGGCGCTCATCACCGTGGGCGAGCTGGCCCGGTGGGGGAGCGGCGGCGAGCGGGAGCCCGCGCCCCTGGGGGCCGCGGGCGCGCTGGCGTACGCCCTGCTGGGGGAGAGCGGCGGGCGGGCGACCCACCACGGAGTCCTCCAGGTGGTCGCCGTGGTCGTGGCGGCGGGGCTCGTCGGCGCCGTGCCGCACGTCGCGCTCGGCCGCGGGCCCGCGCCCGACGCCCTGGCCCGGCGCGTGCTCACCGTCGCCTTCGCCGCCGTGTGCTTCCAGCCGCTGTACAACTCGGGCCGCCTGGAGGACTTGGCGGGCTACGGCAGCTGGTACGCCGCCGTGGTCGTGGCCCTGCTCGCGCTCACCGCGCTGTGCGACGCCGTGCTCGCGGCGGCCCTGGCGCACGCCCGCCGGGGGTGGCCGTTCGGGCCGCTGCTCCGCGACGAGCTGCGGCGCATGCCCGGCATCGGCTCCGCCGTGTGCGCCACGGGGGCCGTGATGGCGCTCGCCGTCGCCGTGGCGGGGCTGTGGGCGCTGCCGGTGTTCAGCTGCCCGCTGCTGCTCACCCAGCTGGCCGTCCGCCGCTACGCCGCCGTGCGGGCCACCTACCGGCAGACCATCGCCTCGCTGGCCCGCGCCACCGAGATCGCCGGGTACACCCCCGCGGGGCACGCCCGACGCGTCGCGGACCTCAGCCGGGCCATGGGCCGTGAGCTGGGGCTCTGTGGGGCGGACCTCACCGTCCTCGAGTACGCGGCGCTGATGCACGACATCGGGCAGCTCTCCCTGGTCGACCCCGTGCCCGCGGGCGCCACCGCCCGCCTGCCCGCCACCGAGCAGCGGCGCATCGCCCTGCTCGGCGGGGCCGTGGTCCGGCAGACCGGGGTGGCCGCGGACGTCGCCGTGGTCGTGGAGCGCCAGGCCGATCCGTACCGCGAGCAGCCGCTCACCGCCCGTATCGTGCGGACCGCGAACGCATACGACGAGATGGCACGGGAACACGGCCCTCAAGGACCACTGGCCGCCCTGGAGCGGCTGCGGCTCGGGACCGGGCGCGAGTACCAGACAGAGGTGGTCGAGGCCTTGGCCCGGGCTCTGGCGGGGGCGCCCCGCCGGGCCCGCTAGCGTGCTCGGGGCACGGGTGCCCCGCCCCGGACCGGCACGGCCCCTGACACGATCGGGGGGTCCGGCCGAAGCGGCGGGGAGCGGGCCCGGGCCGCCCCGTGAAGGCGCCGGGGACGGGCCGTCTGACCTCGGGCCCCGCTGGGTAACCCATGGGTAATGAGCGGCCGTCCGACCGTACGTGGTTGGATGCGAAAGAGAAGCGGGGCCGCGCGGCAGCGCGGCGGCGGGGACATCCCGACAAGAGCTGGCAGGCGGGAATCGTGAGGATCTTCGGCAAGGGACGGCACCGGCCCTCCGCCTCCTGGCGGCAGGCCACCGACAGGGCGTTCACGCTCATCGGCGACGGTCGCTACGAGGACGCGGGCGCGCTCCTGACGCGCGCCGCCGATCTCGAACCCTGGCTTTCGGAGTCCTGGTTCAACCTCGCGCTGCTGCACAAGTTCCGGCACGACTGGGAGCAGGCGCGGGCCGCGGGCCTGCGGGCCGTGGCGCTGCTCGACCGCTCGGCGGGCGCCCCCGACTGGTGGAACGTGGGCATCGCGGCGACCGCCCTGCAGGACTGGCCGCTGGCGCGCCGGGCCTGGCAGGCGTACGGCCTCAAGGTGCCCGGCGGGGTCGCCGCGACGGGCGAGCCCGCCGGGATGGACCTGGGCAGCGCGGCCGTGCGGCTCTCCCCGGAGGGCGAGGCGGAGGTCGTCTGGGGCCGCAGGCTGGACCCGGCCCGCATCGAGGTGCTCTCCATCCCGCTGCCGTCCTCCGGGCGGCGCTGGGGCGAGGTCGTGCTGCACGACGGCGTGCCGCACGGGGAGCGGACCACGGCCGCCGGGCACGCCTACCCCGTCTTCGACGAGATCGAGCTGTGGGCGCCGTCGCCCGTGCCCACCTGGGTCGTCCTCCTGGAGGCCGCGACGGAGGAGGACCGGGACGCCCTGGAGAAGCTCGCCGCCGACGCCGGTTTCGCCGCCGAGGACTGGTCGTCGTCCGTGCGGCTGCTCTGCCGGATGTGCTCGGAGTCGCGGATGCCCAGCGACGAGGGCGACGGGGAGCACCTGGACCCGCACGACCACAGCGAGCCGGGGCACCCCGGCCCGCTCGGCCACCGCAGCCCGGGAGCGCTGTGGGTGCCCGAGCGGGAGTGCGGCCTCGCCGCCCCCGCGGGGCTCGTGCGCGGCCTGCTCGACGGCTGGGTCGCCGACAGCCCGGACTCCCGGGCCTGGCGCGACCTCGAAGAGGTCTGCTAGCCCCCTGACGAGCGCCGGAGGCCGATGCCCCGACGGGGAGCTGCCCGTACCCTGTACGGGCAGTACACAGACCCAGGAAGAAGGCATACGGCGGACATGGCGCAGGACACTGAGCAGAGTTACGCGGACGGAGTGCTCCCGGTCGACGACGAGGGCTTCGTCATCGACACGCAGGACTGCGAGGAGCGGGAGACGGCCTACCGCGAGCGCGGCACGTACCGGCCCATCACGGTCGTCGGCAACCCGGTCCTGCACAAGGAGTGCAAGGACGTCACGGCCTTCGACGACGAGCTCGCGAAGCTGATCGACGACATGTTCGTGAGCCAGCGCGTCGCCCAGGGCGTCGGCGTCGCCGCCAACCAGGTCGGCGTCGACCTGAAGGTGTTCGTGTACGACTGCACGGACGACGAGGGCGTGCGGCACGTGGGCGTCGTCTGCAACCCGGTCCTCCAGGAGCTGCCCGCGGAGCGGCGGCGCCTGGACGACTCCGGCGAGGGCTGCCTGTCCGTGCCGACGGCGTACGCGCCCCTGGCCCGCCCCGACTACGCGGTCGTGACCGGTCAGGACGAGAAGGGCAACCCCATCAAGGTGCGCGGCACGGGCTACTTCGCCCGCTGCCTCCAGCACGAGACGGACCACCTGTACGGGTATCTGTACATCGACCGCCTCTCCAAGCGGGAGCGCAAGGACGCGCTGCGGCAGATGGCGGAGGGCACGCCGCGCTACCCCGTGGTGCCGAATGACTGAACTGCGCCACAGCTGAGGCGTGCGGTGAGCGCGTGACGACAGCGGCCCCTGGTCGGGAGTACCCCACTGACCAGGGGCCGTTGGTGTACCCGCTCAGAACCGGACAGGACTAGCCCACGATCAGCCGCCCGTGATCCAGATTCAGTCACGTAAGGGGATGTTCTCGGCACGCTGGGGTAGTGAATGGCGCAAATGTGTTCCCTGAACGGTCAGTTGTGGTGCTGAATGGAAAGCGCGGGGATACGCAACGGCGCGCGCCCGGCACGGCGACAGGGGCGTGGGCCTCAGCGCGGTCGAGAGGGGTTTGTTCGTGCCTGCTTCCTCACACAGCACTTCACAGTCGGACTGGGCGACACGTGCCCCGGCACGCGTTCCGGCATATGCGGCGGAACGTGTCCCGAGGCAACGGCGGAAGCCGTCCGAGTCGATGCACTCACCAGTTCGACAGGCGGTATCGGTGCCGCCCGCACTGGCCCTTCCGGTGGTGGAGTCGGAGTTTCCCCGGCATCTGCATCCGTATTGGCCAAAGCTTCAGGAGAAGTCACGGGCGTGGCTCCTGGAAAAGCGCCTCATGCCCCCGGACAAGGTCGCGGCATATGCCGACAGCCTGTGCTACACGGACTTGGTGGCCGGGTACTACATCGGCGCCCCCGACGCGCTGCTCGCCGCCATCGCGGACCTCAGCTCGTGGTTCTTCGGCTGGGACGACCGGCACGACCGGGACGCGGTGCACGGCAGGACCGCGGGCTGGCGCCGCCTGTGCGCGGGCCTGCACGAGACACTCCAGGACCCGCACGCTCAGCTGCACCACAAGGACCCTCTGGTCGCGGGGTTCGCAGACTGCGTCCTGAGACTGTACGCGCACCTCGGGCCGCGGTGGAACGCGCGCTTCGCCCGGCACTTCCACCCGGTGATCGACGCCTACGACCACGAGTTCGGCAACCGCCGCACCGGGACGGTGCCGAGCGTCGAGGCGTACATCGAGCTGCGCCGGCTCACCTTCGCGCACTGGGTCTGGATCGACCTCCTCGAACCCACCGCGCGCCAGGAACTGCCGGACGCGGTGCGGAAGCACCCCGCCTATCGCGCGGCGGCACTGGCGACCCAGGATTTCTCCGCCTGGTACAACGACCTCTGCTCGCTGCCGAAGGAATTGGCGGGAGACGAGGTGCACAACCTCGGAATTTCCCTCATCCACCACGAAGGCCTTTCGTTGCAGCAGGCGGTGGCGGAAGTGCACCGGCGCGTCAGTGACTGTGTAACTGATTTTCTCGCGGTGGAACCGGAAGTACTGGGTCTGGCGGATGAATTGCTCGACGGCAGCGCGGCGGGCAGGAAGGCGAGTGCCGCGCTGCATTCCTGCGTCTTCAATATGCGGAACTGGTTCAGTTCCGTCTACTGGTTCCACCACGAATCCGGCAGATACCGCGTCGACAACTGGGACGACCAATCCTTGCCCCCGTACGTGTCCGACGCTCCGGGACCCGAGCTCCCGGAATGCGAATTGGCAGGCCCCGAACTGGCAGGAGGCCAGGAATGACCGTCGAATCCGCAGCGTCCGCCATACCCGCACCGGCCGGTCCGCAGCGGCTGAATAAGCCGCCGCTGGTCTCCGGTGGAGCGCCACTTCTCGGCCACGCCTGGAACCTGGTGCGCGACCCGCTCGGCTTCCTCGCCGACCTGCGGGACCACGGCGATCTCGTCCGGATCCGACTAGGGCCCAAAACGGCGTACGCGGTGTGCGCCCCGGAGCTCGTCGGCGCCCTCCTCAAGAGCCCGGAGTACGCCGTCGGCGGACCGCTCTGGGACACCCTGGAGGTGCTTCTCGGCAAGGGCGTGGCGACCAGCAACGGCCCGCTGCACCGGCGCCAGCGGCGCATGATGCAGCCCGCGTTCCGGCCCGAGCGCATCGCCGACTACGCGCGCGTGATGGAGCAGGAGGCCCAGGCGACGGCGGCCCGCTGGAGTGACGGCGAGACGGTGGACATCAGCGCGGAGATGTTCCGCACCGCCGTGCGCGTCGTCTCCCGCTCGCTCCTGGAAGTCGACTCGATCGGCGAGAAGGCGGACCGCATCTGCGCGTCGCTGCACACCGTCTTCGAAGGCCTCTACCTCCGCATGGTGCTTTCCGTCGGGCCGCTGCACCGCGTGCCGACGCCCGCCAACCGGCGCTTCGAGCGCGCCCTCGCCGATCTGCACGCGCTCGTCGACGAGATCGTCGCCGAACGCCGCCGCTGCGGAAACGGCACGGAAGAGGACTTGCTGGCCGTATTGCTCGCCGCCCGCGACGAATCGGGACGGCCGCTGACGGACCAGGAGATCCATGACCACGTCGTCTCGCTCGTCGTGGCGGGCGCCGAGAATGTCGCCTCGACACTGGCATGGGTCTTCCATCTGCTCACCGAACACCCGGAGCACGAAAGGCGGTTGGTTGAAGAGGTAAATTCCGTCACGGGAGGACGTCCCGTCGCCTTCGCCGATCTCGGCGAGCTGCGGCACACGCGCAATGTCGTCACGGAGGCGATGCGTATACGACCGGCCGCCTGGATTTTCACGCGGCGGTCCGTGGCCGAGACCACCCTCGGCGGCTATCGCATTCCGGCCGACGCGGACATCGTGTACAGCGTGTACGCGATGCAGCGCGATCCGCGTTCCTTCGAGCGGCATCTGGAGTTCGACCCGGACCGGTGGAATCCGGAACGTGCGGCGGGCGTACCGGAGTTCGCCATGATGCCCTTCGGCGTGGGCAACCGTAAGTGCCCCGGCGATCACTTCAGCCTGGTGGAACTCACCCTCATCCTGGCCACGATCGCCGCCACGTGGCGGCTCGACCCGGTGGCGCGGACCGACGCGCGCACGAAGGTCGGCATCACGCTGCATCCGCGGGATCTGGTGCTGCGCGCCTCGGTGCGCTGACACCGGCGCGCCGCGTGCCCGCACCGGCCCCGGGCCGGTGCGGGCACGCGCGTCAGGCCGCGGGCTCGGCCCCGGGCCCGCGGAACGTACGCCGGTACGCGTTCGGCGTGGTGCCGAGCACGCGGACGAACTGGTGGCGCAGCGCGGCCGCGTTCGGGAAGCCGGAGCGCCACGCGACCGCGTCCACGGTCTCGTCCGTCGCCTCCAGCAACTCCTGGGCGCGCAGCAGGCGTTGGCGCAGCAGCCAGCGGTACGGCGTGGTGCCGGTCTCCTGCTGGAAGCGGCGCGCGAAGGTGCGCGGCGACATGTGGGCGCGGGCGGCGAGCTGGTCGACGGCGAGCTCCTGGTCGAGGTGGCGCTCCATCCAGGCCAGGACCTCGCCGACGGTGTCGCAGCGGCCGCGCGGCAGCGGGCGCTCGATGTACTGGGCCTGGCCGCCGTCGCGGTGCGGCGGCACGATCATGCGGCGGGCGATGGCGTTGGCGACCTCCGCGCCGTTCTCCCTGCGGACCAGGTGCAGGGCGGCGTCGATGCCCGCGGCCGTGCCCGCGGAGGTGATCACCGGGTCCTCGTCGACGTACAGCACGTCCGGTTCGACCACGGCCCGCGGATAGCGGCGCATGAGCTGGTCGGCGTGGCGCCAGTGCACCGCGCAGCGCCGCCCGTCCAGGAGCCCGGCCGCCGCGAGCACGAAGGCGCCGGTGCAGACGCTGAGCACCCGGGTGCCGCGCTCGGTGGCGCGGCGCAGGGCGTCGAGCAGCGCGGGCGGGAAGTCCCGCGTGACATAGGAGTCGCCCGCGGGGACGGTGATGAGATCGGCCTCTTCGAGGCGGTCCAGGCCGTGCGGCGTGGAGATGGTGAAGCCGGCGTGCGTGGAGAGCGTGGGGCCCTCGGCCGACACCAGCGCGAAGTCGTACACCGGGAGGCCCTCGTCGCTGCGGTCGAGGCCGAACACCTCGGACACGACGCCGAGTTCGAAGGGGTGCACGCCGTCGAGGGCGACGGCGGCCACGTTCCTCAACATGGGGACAGTGTGCCGCGTCGCTGGCAGGAAATCGAGGGTGTACGACAGTCCTGCCACTCACACCGGAGGACGGCCAGCGCGAGAGTGGTCGTCATGAACGCACACGACGCACTCGACACGCTGGCCGTCCTCGGGGTCTTCCTGCTCATGGCCCTGCCGTCACTGATCGGCCACGCCCACGACCGCCGGATCGACCGGGAGCTGCGGGAGGCCGAGCGCGGGCCCGGGCCGCGGGATCAGAACTCGTCGTCGAAGGAGACCGAGCCCTCCACGGCGACCTGGTACGCGGACGGGCGCCGCTCGAAGAAGTTGGTCAGTTCCTGAACGCCCTGGAGCTCCATGAACGAGAACGGGTTCTCGGAGCCGTACACCGGCGCGAAGCCCAGGCGCGCCAGGCGCTGGTCGGCGACGCACTGGAGGTACTCGCGCATCGACTCGGTGTTCATGCCGGGCAGGCCGTCCCCGCACAGGTCGCGCGCGAACTGCAGCTCGGCCTCGACCGCGCCCTTGAGCATGTCGGTGACCTGCTCCTGGAGCTGGTCGTCGAAGAGCTCGGGCTCCTCCTTGCGGACCGTGTCGACCACCTCGAAGGCGAAGGACATGTGCATCGTCTCGTCGCGGAACACCCAGTTGGTGCCGGTGGCGAGGCCGTGCAGCAGGCCGCGGGAGCGGAACCAGTAGACGTACGCGAAGGCGCCGTAGAAGAACAGGCCCTCGATGCACGCGGCGAAGCAGATCAGGTTGAGCAGGAAGCGGCGGCGGTCGGCCTTGGACTCCAGGCGGTCCAGCTTCTCCACCGAGTCCATCCACGTGAAGCAGAACTCGGCCTTCTCCCGGATGGAGGGGATGTTCTCCACGGCCGCGAAGGCGGCGGCGCGGTCCTCCGGGTCGGGCAGATAGGTGTCGAGCAGCGTCAGGTAGAACTGGACGTGCACGGCCTCCTCGAACAGCTGTCGGCTCAGGTAGAGCCGCGCCTCGGGGGAGTTGATGTGCTTGTAGAGGGTGAGCACGAGGTTGTTCGCCACGATCGAGTCGCCGGTCGCGAAGAACGCGACCAGGCGGCCGATCAGGTGCTGCTCCTCGGGCGTCAGCTTGGCGAGGTCGGCCACGTCCGAGTGGAGGTCGACCTCCTCCACGGTCCAGGTGTTCTTGATCGCGTCCCGGTAGCGCTCGTAGAAGTCCGGGTAGCGCATCGGGCGGAGCGTCAGCTCGAAGCCCGGGTCGAGCAGATTCTTCTCGCCCGTCGTCGTGGTGTGCTGTTCCGACTGGGACATTACTGGCAGGCCTCGCAGGACTCGGGGTTTTCCAGGGAGCAGGCGATCGCCTCGGGGTCGGTCACCTGCTGGGGGACGGGGGCGGCCGCGGCGGCGGAGCCCCCGGCGGCGCGGGCGATGCGCGTCGCGGGGCGCGAGCGCAGGTAGTACGTGGTCTTGAGGCCCTGCTGCCAGGCGTAGGCGTACATCGAGGAGAGCTTGCCGATGGTCGGCGTCTCCAGGAACAGGTTCAGGGACTGCGACTGGTCGAGGTAGGGCGTGCGCGCGGCGGCCATGTCGATCAGGCCGCGCTGCGGGATCTCCCAGGCCGTGCGGTACAGGTTCCGCACGTCGGCGGGCACCCAGGTGAAGCCCTGCACCGAGCCGTTGGACTCGCGCAGCGCCTCACGGGTCTGCGCGTCCCAGACGCCGAGCTCCTTGAGGTCCTGCACCAGGTAGGAGTTCACCTGGAGGAACTCGCCGGACAGCGTCTCGCGCTTGAAGAGGTTGGAGACCTGCGGCTCGATGCACTCGTAGACGCCCGCGATGGACGCGATGGTGGCCGTCGGGGCGATGGCCAGGAGCAGCGAGTTGCGCATGCCGACCTTGCCGATGCGCGTCCGCAGGGCCTCCCAGCGCTCGGGCCAGGCCCGCTCTGTCTCGTAGTGGTCGGGGTGCAGGACGCCGCGGGCCGTGCGGGTCTTCTCCCAGGCGGGCAGCGGCCCGTGGCGCTCGGCGAGGTCCGCGGACGCCTCGTACGCGGCGAGCATGATCCGCTCGGCGATCCGCGTGGACAGGGCCTTGGCCTCGGCCGAGTCGAAGGGCAGCCGCAGCTGGAAGAAGACGTCCTGCAGGCCCATGGCGCCCAGGCCCACCGGGCGCCACTTGGCGTTGGAGTTCCCGGCCTGCTCGGTCGGGTAGAAGTTGATGTCGACGACGCGGTCGAGGAACGTCACGGCGGTGCGGACGGTGGCGTCCAGGCGCTCCCAGTCGATGTCCCCGTCGGCCACGAAGGCCCCGAGGTTCACCGAGCCGAGGTTGCACACGGCCGTCTCGCCGTCGTTCGTGACCTCCAGGATCTCCGTGCACAGGTTGGAGGAGTGCACGGTGTGGCCGGGCTCGGCGGTCTGGTTGGCGGTGCGGTTGGAGGTGTCCTTGAAGGTCATCCAGCCGTTGCCGGTCTGCGCGAGGGTGCGCATCATGCGGCCGTACAGATCGCGGGCGGGCATGGTCTTCTGCGCCAGGCCCCTGGCCTCGGCCGCGCGGTACGCCGTGTCGAACTCCTCGCCCCACAGGTCGACGAGCTCGGGCACGTCGGCGGGGGAGAACAGCGACCACTCCTGGTCGGCGGCGACCCGGCGCATGAACTCGTCCGGGATCCAGTGCGCCAGGTTCAGGTTGTGGGTGCGCCGGGCGTCCTCGCCGGTGTTGTCCCGCAGCTCCAGGAACTCCTCGATGTCGGAGTGCCAGGTCTCCAGGTAGACGGCGGCGGCGCCCTTGCGGCGGCCGCCCTGGTTCACGGCGGCGACGGAGGCGTCGAGCGTCTTCAGGAACGGCACGATGCCGTTGGAGTGGCCGTTCGTGCCGCGGATCAGCGAACCGCGCGAGCGGATGCGGGAGTACGACAGGCCGATGCCGCCCGCGTGCTTCGACAGGCGCGCCACCTGGTGGTAGCGGTCGTAGATCGAGTCCAGCTCGTCGAGCGGCGAGTCGAGCAGGTAGCAGCTCGACATCTGCGGGTGGCGGGTGCCGGAGTTGAAGAGCGTCGGCGACGACGGCAGGTAGTCGAGGCGGCTCATCAGGCCGTACAGCGCGGCGACCTCGTCGAGCGCGCGCACGGAGTCGTCCTCGGCGAGACCGGTGGCCACGCGCAGCATGAAGTGCTGCGGGGTCTCGATGACCTTGCGGGTGATCGGGTGGCGCAGCAGATAGCGGCTGTGCAGCGTGCGCAGGCCGAAGTAGCCGAAGCGGCGGTCGGCGCCGTCGGCGAGCGCGGCCTCCACCAGGGCGTCCAGACGGGGGCCGTGCAGGGCCGCGAAGTCGGCGGTGCGGTCGGCGATCAGGCCCTCGCGGTGGCCGACCGCGACGGACTCGGAGAACGACGTGACGCCCTGCGAGGCGGCCTCCTCGCGGATGCCGATCGTCAGGAGCCGGGCGGCGAGCCGGGAGTACGCGGGGTCCTCGGAGATGAGTCCGGCGGCCGCCTCGGTGGCGAGCTCCCGCAACTCCGCCTCGTCGGCCTTCGCCGAGCGGCCGCGCAGCGCGGCCGCGGCGACGCGTCCGGGGTCGGCGTCGGGAAGGTCGGCGGTGAGGTCGGTCAGGGTGCGCAGCAGGGCGGCGCCGGGCCCGTCGGTGGACGGGGCGGACTGCTCGGCGTGCTGCTGACCGGCTTCGGCCTGCGCTGACGCGGGCTCGGCGGGCGCGATGGTCACGTGGTGCTCTCCCTCGCTCGGCTCTGGGCATCGAGGCAGGCGAGGGCACACGGGCGCGACCGCGCGAGGCGGTACGTACGCCGCGTCCACCAGCCCATGTCCACGAGGCCCGGACGTCTGCACCCGGGCCGGGCGGCACGGGTGCGCTGTCGGCAGGTCCTCGGACTTTGTGGGTACGCAAATGCGCACACGTACACCGTTGCGGGACAGTTCCGGACTTCCACCGGATTCCCCTGCGGCGACAGCGAGGACGAGCATACATCTTGTGCCGGGTTTCGGTGGCGCCCCTAGATGTTGTGTCGGAGGTGACCGTTCCCTCACGGGGTGTGGTCGCTCGGGAGCGCGTCTGAGCGTCAACGCGCCGGGGAGGAAGGGCGGGCCGGGGGCCGGGTCCGGAGCGGGGTGGGGAGAGCCTGGCGCGGGGGCGGGGAGGGCCCGCGCGGGGCCCGGCGCGGGCCGGTGCGCCGGTGGGTCGGTCGCCCGCGCCTGGCGGGTCAGTCGCCCGCGCCTGGTGGGTCGGCCGCCCGCGCCCGATGGGTCAGCCGCCCGCGCCCGGCGGGTCCTGCGGCGCGCCGTCGCCCTCGGGCGGCAGGTCGCCGCGCTCCACGGGGCGGCCCGTGTCGCCGCCGTCCGTGGGCAGGCCCTCGGGGTCGGCCGTCTCGGGCAGGGTCGCGTCGAGTTCGCGGTCGTCGGCGCGGTGGGCGGCCTCGGCGGCGGCGCGCAGCACCTCGCGGCTCACCGCGTCGCGGTCGGCGGCGAGCTGGACGCGCAGCCCGTTCTCCGTACGGACGTACTCGTGCCGGGAGCCCGTGACGCGGTACCAGCCCTTGCCGTCCTTCTCGCAGCGCGTGGCGACGGGCCGGACCGTGCGGCAGTTCCCGTCGGTGACGGTGCCCCGGTCGACGGAGAGCGTGAGCTGCGCGCCGCCCTCGTCCCGTACGTAGGTGGACTGGAAGCCGTAGTCGCCGATCACGCCCACCGACTGCCGTGCCAGCTCGAAGCCGTCGGCCTCCGTCACGTAGACGTGCTCCACGACGGTCTGCGCCGCCTCGGCGCGGGCCTTCAGCTCGGCGCGGTCCGGCGGTGCCGCGCTGTCGAGGCTGTCCGAGCCGCAGCCGGTGAGGGCGAGCGGCGCGAGGAACAGGGCCGGGAGGAGGCGGCGGGAACGTCTCATGCGCACATCCTTTCGCATGCGTCCGCCGTCGTGCCCCGCCCGGCCCTGTCGGTGCGTACTGCCACGGCTCAGTGGCCCGCCCCCACCTTGGGCAGCTCGACGGCCACGCCCCGGTCACCGGCGTCGGCCGTGTAGTCCTCGGGGGAGGTCTCGTCGACGCCGTCGGGGGCCTTGAACGCCTTCAGGGCGAAGGTGAGGACGACCGTCACGACCACGTTCAGGACGAACGCCGTCAGGCCGATGTAGCCGATCTCGCCGATGCCCGGGATCTCCTTGGAGGACCCGCCGAAGTGCTTCTGCGTGGGCGAGGCCACGCCGTACGCGGCCACCGTCCCGTAGACCATGCCGACCGCCCACCCGGCGAGCAGCGCCCACCGGTGGAACCACCGCGTGAACAGGCCGCCGACGAGCGCGGGCATGGTCTGCAGGATCCAGATGCCGCCCAGGAGCTGGAAGTTGATGGCGACGGTCTTGTCCATGGTGAGCACGAAGGCGAGGGCGCCCACCTTCACCAGGAGCGAGACCAGCTTGGAGACCTTGGTCTCCTGCTCGGGCGTCGCGTCGGGCTTGAGGAAGTCCTTGTAGATGTTGCGCGTGAAGAGGTTCGCGGCCGCGATGGACATGATGGCGGCGGGCACGAGCGCGCCGATGCCGATGGCCGCGAAGGCCACGCCGGTGAACCAGTCGGGGAACATGTCCTCGAACAGCTGCGGGATCGCCAGCTGTCCGTTGTCGACCTTCACCCCGGCCGCGATCGCCATGAACCCGAGCAGCGCGAGCAGGCCCAGCATCAGCGAGTACAGCGGCAGGATGGTGGTGTTGCGGCGGATCACGTCCCGGCTGCGCGAGGACAGCGTCGCGGTGATCGAGTGCGGGTACATGAAGAGCGCGAGCGCCGAGCCGAGCGCCAGGGTCGCGTACGTCCAGGTCCCCGCGTCCCCGGGCACGAGCGCGCCGACGGGCTTGCCGGTCGCCTCGTTGGTCGCCGAGAACTTCTCGCTCGCCGCGTGGAAGACGTCGTCGAACCCGCCCAGTTTGATCGGGATGTAGATGATGGCCACCACGATCACGATGTAGATCAGGGTGTCCTTCACGAACGCGATCAGCGCCGGGGCCCTCAGGCCCGAGGAGTAGGTGTACGCGGCGAGCACGCCGAAGGCGATGAGCAGCGGCAGGTCCTTGACGAACCAGTTGGTGTCGTCGCCGCCGCCGACGCCCATCACGTCCAGGACGGCCTGGATGCCGACGAGTTGGAGCGCGATGTAGGGCATCGTCGCGAGGATGCCGGTGACGGCCACCGCGAGCGAGAGCCCCTTGGAGCCGAAGCGCCCGCGCACGAAGTCGGACGTGGTCACATAGCCGTGCTTGTGCGAGACCGACCAGAGCCGGGGCAGGAAGGTGAAGATCAGCGGATAGACGAGGATGGTGTACGGCACCGCGAAGAACCCGGCGGCACCCGCCGCGTAGATCGCCGCGGGCACGGCCACGAAGGTGTACGCCGTGTAGAGGTCGCCGCCGAGCAGGAACCACGTCACCCAGGTGCCGAACGACCGGCCGCCGAGGCCCCATTCGTCGAGGCTGTCGCTCTCGGCCCGGCGCCAGCGGGCGGCGAGGAAGCCCATGACGGTGACCGCGAGGAAGAAGAAGATGAAGACGGCGAGCGCGACGCCGTTCACGCCGTCGTTCATGAGCGCGCACCCCCCTGGCCGCGGGCGGCCTTGCGGGCGCGCTGGTCACGCTGCCACAGCTGGTAGGCGAGCATCGTGAGCGCGGTCGATATCAGCACCCACAGCATCTGGTACCAGTAGAAGAACGGGATGCCGATGAAGGCCGGGTCGACCTTCGCGTAGGAGCTCACCCAGAGCATGGCCACGAACGGTGCCGCGAGGCAGAGGGCGACGACCACGCGGACCGGCGTGACCACCGGCTGTCTCACTTCAGGCGCAACCGGCACTTCAGGCGCATCTGGCATACCGCGGCTCCGTTCGCTCACTTATCCCGTGTTTAACGTGCGGGAAATCTAAGCGACGGTCTTGGCCTACGGAACCCCTGTCCGTATAACGGACGAGCCACAGAGGGGCCGTCAGGGCGCTCAGCAGCAGCGGAAGCCCTGCCGCGGGTCCGACTCCTGGCGGTCCGTCCGCATACGCTCGAACGCCCGCCGGGTCGGCACCGCCGCGGCCGGATGCTCCTTGCGGACGTGCGCCACGTACCGCTCGTACGCGGACTCGTCCGTCAACTCCCGTACGTACCAGCGGACGGCGCGCAGCGCGCGGCGCAGCGGGCCGGTCACGAGGGGCCCGCCTGCGCGCGTTCGTAGGCGACCAGCTCCGCCTTCTCCTCCTTCGTGGCGACGAGCCCGGCGGGCGCGACGGTCCTCGACTCCACGAACGGCGCCTCGCTCAGGCGCGAGGACAGCGGGTCGCGGACGTGCCGGACGCAGACGCGGGCCGCGTCCACGAGCACGATCACGACGAGGATCGCGAGGGCCGCCGAAAGGACGCCGTCCACCGTGGAGTTGGTGACGACGGTGTGCATGTCGTCCATGGTCTTGGCGGGCGGCAGGACCTTGCCGTCGTCGATGGCGTCCCGGTAGACCGAGCGCTGCTTGAAGAAGCCCACGCGCGGGTCGTCGGAGAACACCTTCTGCCAGCTCGCCGTGAGCGTCACCGTCGCGTCCCAGGCCAGGGGGACCCCGGTGATCCAGGCCCACTTGAGCCGTCCGGACTTCACCAGGAGCGTGGTGCACACGGCGAGGGCGACGGCGGCGAGCAGCTGGTTGGCGATGCCGAAGATCGGGAAGAGCTGGTTGATGCCGCCGAGCGGCTCGTGCACGCCGACCCAGAGGAAGTAGCCCCACAGGCCGGTCACGACGGCGCTGGTCAGCACCAGGCCGGGCTTCCAACTCACGTTCTTGAAGGGCTTGTAGACGTTGCCCAGCATGTCCTGGAGCATGAACCGGCCCACGCGCGTGCCCGCGTCGAGCGCGGTGAGGATGAACAGCGCCTCAAACATGATCGCGAAGTGGTACCAGAACGCCCGCAGCGAGTCCCCGGTGACCTTGGAGAAGATCTCCGAGACGCCGATCGCGAGGGTGGGCGCGCCGCCCGTGCGCGAGAGCAGCGAGCTCTCCTCGACGTTCTTGGCGGCCTGCGCCAGGTCCTCGGGGGAGATGGTGTACCCGAGGTTCGCGACCGCCCGGGACGCCTCCTGGACGGTGTCGCCGACCACGCCCGCGGGCGCGTTCATCGCGAAGTACAGGCCCGGGTCGATGATGCTCGCCGCGACCAGGGCCATGACCGCCACGGACGACTCCATCAGCATGGAGCCGTAGCCGATCATCCGGACCTGGGTCTCCTTCTGGATCATCTTCGGCGTCGTACCGGAGGAGATCAGGGCGTGGAAGCCGGAGAGCGCGCCGCACGCGATCGTGATGAACACGAACGGGAAGAGCGAGCCCGCGAAGACCGGCCCGTCGCCGCGCGAGGCGAAGTCGGTGACCGGGTCCATCTTCAGCGTCGGCAGGGTGAGGACCACGCCGAGCGCGAGCAGCACGATCGTGCCGATCTTCATGAACGTGGACAGGTAGTCGCGCGGCGCGAGCAGCATCCACACCGGCAGGATCGAGGCGATGAAGCCGTACGCCACCAGCCAGATCACCAGCGTCGAGGGGGCGAGCGTGAAGGCCTCCGCCCAGGAGGACTCCGCCACCCAGCGGCCCGCGACGAGCGCGAGCAGCAGCAGGCCGATGCCGATGAACGAGACCTCGCTGACCCGGCCCGGGCGCAGGATCCGCAGGTAGAAGCCCATGAACAGGGCGATCGGGATCGTCATCGCGATCGAGAAGGTGCCCCAGGGCGAATCGGCGAGCGCGTTCACGATCACGAGCGCGAGCACGCCGAGCAGGATGATCATGATGGCGAAGGTGGCGAGCAGCGCGGCGGCCCCGCCGAAGGGGCCGATCTCGTCCCGGGCCATCTGGCCGAGCGACTTGCCGTCGCGGCGGGTGGAGAAGAACAGGACCACCATGTCCTGCACGGCCCCCGCGAAGATCACCCCCGCGATGATCCAGATGGTGCCGGGCAGATACCCCATCTGGGCGGCGAGCACGGGTCCGACGAGGGGCCCCGCGCCCGCGATCGCCGCGAAGTGGTGGCCGAGCAGGACGCGCCGGTCGGTCGGGTGGAAGTCGATGCCGTTGTCGAGCCGCTCGGCGGGGGTGGCCCTGCGCTTGTCGACGCGCAGGACCTTGTGCGCGATGAACTTCGCGTAGAAGCGGTAGGCGATGGCGTACGAGCCGAGGGCGGCGGCCACCATCCAGGCGGCGGACACCTCCTCGTCCCGGGAGAGCGCGAGCACGGTCCAGCCCGCGGCGCCGACCAGCGCGACGAGGCTCCAGATGACTACGGTCTTGGGGGTCGCTGTGCGCACGGGCCGTCCTCCCGGTCGCGTGTCTGCGGTGACGGGAGGACGGTAGGGCAGGAAAGTGATCTGCGCCATGGGGCGGGCGGGGTGAAACGCGGTGGGGCCGGGGCGCGGGGCGTGGCGGGCCCGGGCGCGGGGCGGGCCCGGCGGAACGCGGTGGGGCCGGGGCCCCGGGCGTGGCGGGCGGGGCCCGGCGTGGGGCGGGCCGGGCGCATCGCGGTGGGGCCGGGGCTCCGGGCGGGGCGCATCGCTGCGGCCCGGGCGCGGGGCGCTTGCGTGCCCCGGCCCGCTGGCGCCGGTGCCGCCTCAGTCCTGCGGCCGCTTGAGCCGGGCCACGAACTTGTACCGGTCGCCCCGGTACACCGAGCGCACCCACTCCACCGGCTGCCCGCCGCCGTCCACGGAGTGCCGCGACAGCATCAGCATCGGCAGGCCCACGTCGGTGCCGAGCAGGCCCGCCTCGCGCGGCGTCGCGAGGGAGGTCTCGATGGTCTCCTCAGCCTCGGCGAGGTGCACGTCGTAGACCTCGGCGAGCGCCGTGTAGAGCGAGGTGTACTTCACCAGCGAGCGTCTGAGCGCCGGGAAGCGCTTCGCGGACAGGTGCGTGGTCTCGATGGCCATCGGCTCGCCGCTGGCGAGCCGCAGGCGCTCGATGCGCAGGACGCGCCCACCGGCGGCGATGTCCAGGAGCCCGGCGAGGGTGTCGTCGGCGGTGATGTACCCGATGTCCAGGAGCTGGGAGGTCGGCTCCAGGCCCTGGGCCTTCATGTCCTCGGTGTACGAGGTGAGTTGGAGCGCCTGCGACACCTTCGGCTTGGCCACGAACGTGCCCTTGCCCTGGATGCGCTCCAGGCGGCCCTCGACGACCAGCTCCTGCAGGGCCTGGCGCACCGTCGTGCGCGAGGTGTCGAACTCGGCGGCGAGCGTGCGCTCGGGCGGCACCGGGGTGCCCGGCGGCAGCGTCTCGGTCATGTCCAGCAAGTGCCGCTTCAGGCGGTAGTACTTGGGTACGCGGGCCGGGCGCACGGACTTGCCGGGGCCGGAGCCGTCGCCCGCCACGACGGGGGCGGCCGTGCTCGCGGATGCCGCCGTCGCGGTGCCGACCTCGGCCCGGGTACTGCCCGCCTCTGTGCCCATGCTCCGCCTTCCCCGTTCCTGTGCTGCTCTCACCGGCTCCTGTGCTGCTGCCGTCACCGGCTCCTCCGTCTGTCGCGGCTCACATCGTGGCACGGTCCGGGCCAGGGGGGTCACCCCTGTTCGAGCGAAGCCGTGAGGGGTGAGCCGTGCCGCTCAGGTGTCGGTCCGATAACGGAGCCGACTGCCCTTCTTATACACCCTTGACACCCCAAAAGGTCTAGGCCAAGCTCCCCCGTACTGGTCTACACCATTAAAGACCAGGTCCAGTCCCACGGGCAGTCTTTCGGTCCTCTTGGTCGCTGCGGGTGGGGGGTTGGCTGGGTGGCATCCAAAGGAGGATGACGTTGAAGCGCAAGCTCATAGCGGCGATCGGTGTCGCGGGCATGTTGGTTTCGATCGCGGCCTGCGGCAGCGACGACAAGGACGACAAGGGCTCCGGGGCCAACGGCTTCAAGGGTGAGACGCTGACGCTCTGGGCCATGGACGGCTCGACGCCGGACGGCTGGACCAAGGACGTCAAGGCGGCCTTCGAGAAGAAGACCGGCGCCAAGCTCAAGCTCGAGGTCCAGGACTGGAACGGCATCCAGCAGAAACTGACCGCCGCCCTCTCCGAGGAGAACCCGCCGGACGTCTTCGAGATCGGCAACACCCAGACGGCCGCCTACGCCAAGTCCGGCGGCCTCGCCGACCTGAGCGACCTCAAGGAGTCGATCGGCGCCGACTGGACCGACTCGATCAACAAGTCCACGGTCGTCGACGGCAAGCAGTACGCCGCCCCGTGGTTCGTCCTGAACCGCGTCGTGCTCTACAACAAGAAGGTCTGGGCCGACGCGGGCATCAAGAAGACGCCCAAGACCCGTGACGAGTTCTACGCCGACCTGAAGAAGATCGGCGACAAGACCGACGCGGAGCCGATCTACCTGCCGGGCCAGAACTGGTACCACTTCGTGGGCCTCGTCATCGGCGAGGGCGGCGAGCTGGTCAAGAAGGACGGCGACAAGTACGTCTCCAACCTGGCCGACCCGAAGGTCGCCAAGGCCGCGGAGACCTACAAGAAGTTCCAGGCCCTGTCCAAGGCGCCGAAGAACAAGGACGAGGCGACCCCGCAGCAGGCCGAGGTCTTCGCCAAGGGCAAGACCGGCGCGTTCATCGGCATGAGCTGGGAGGCCGCCACGGCCATCAAGGCCAACAAGAAGATCGAGAAGGACATCGGCTACTTCACGATCCCGGGCGCCGCGGCCGACAAGCCCGAGGGCGTCTTCCTCGGCGGCTCCAACCTCGCCGTCGCCGCCACCAGCAAGAAGCAGGAGCTCGCCAAGGAGTTCCTGAAGATCGCCCTGTCCGACAAGTTCGAGGGCGCGCTCGCCAAGGAAGGCGGCGTGATCCCGAACAAGCAGGCCCTGGAGTCCAACCTCAAGGGCAACCCGGCGGCCGAGGCCATGGCCCCGGCCGCCGCCGGCGGTGGCATCACCCCGCTGATCCCGGAGTGGGCCGCCGTGGAGAACGAGCCCAACCCGATCAAGAGCTACCTGACCGCGGTCATGAACGGCGAATCGCCCGCCGACGCCGCGAAGAAGGTCGAGGGCGAGTTCAACAAGCGCCTGTCGCAGAAGCAGTAAGGAAGCGCCCCGCCGGGGGCGGTGACACCAGGGTCGTGCCCGCGACCCCCACTTCGCCGCCCCCGGCGCATTCCTGTGTGACGTGCCGATGAGAGAGATGGCGAGCATGACCGTACAGACCGAACGGCCGCCCTCCGGCCCGCCGGAGGTAGTGAAGTCGGGCGGCGGGCGCACCGGGGCCCCGCGCACGCCCCGGGCCAGGGTCGGGGCCCTCGCGCCCTATCTGCTGCTGCTTCCCGCGCTCGTGGCGACCCTGCTGTTCCTCGGCTGGCCGCTGGTGAACAACGGGATCCTGTCGTTCCAGAACCTCAACATGAGACAGGTCATCCTGCATCTCACCGAGTGGAACGGCGTCGACAACTACAAGGAGGTCCTCAAGAGCGAGGACTTCTGGCGCGTCACCGGGCGGTCGATCGTCTTCACCGCCGTCAACGTCGTCCTCATCATGGTGCTCGGCACCCTGATCGGACTGCTGCTCGCCAAGCTCGGCACCAAGATGCGACGGCTGCTCCTGTTCGGCCTCGTCCTCGCCTGGGCCATGCCCGTCGTCGCGGGCACCACCGTCTACCAGTGGCTGTTCGCGCAGCGCTTCGGCGTCGTCAACTGGGTGCTCGCCAAGATCGGCTTCAGCTCCATGGCCGACTACGACTGGTTCGGCGGCCAGTACTCCACCTTCTTCGTGATCATCACGCTGATCGTGTGGATGTCGATCCCCTTCGTGGCGATCAACCTGTACGCCGCCACCACGACCATCCCCAAGGAGCTCTACGAGGCCGCTTCGCTCGACGGCGCGGGCGCCTGGAAGCAGTTCACCTCGGTGACCCTGCCGTTCCTGCGGCCCTTCCTCTACGCCACGACCTTCCTCGAGGTCATCTGGGTCTTCAAGGCCCTCGTGCAGGTCTACGCCATCAACAAGGGCGGCCCCGACCGGCTCACGGAGATCCTGCCCGTGTACGCCTACATCGAGGGCTCGGGCAACCAGCACTACGGCATGGGCTCCGCCATCGCCATGCTGACCATCATCATCATGCTCTTCCTGACCGCGTACCACCTGCGCATCGTGCTCAAGCAAGAGGAGGACGCGTGAAGCGCTCCTGGTTCGGCCGCACCTGGCCCAACGTCGTCGCCGTCGTCCTCTTCATCGGCCTGGTCTTCCCCGTCTACTGGATGTTCGCCACGGCCTTCAAGCCCACCGGCGACATCATCAGCGAGGACCCGGTCTGGATCCCCTTCGACTTCACCGTCGAGCACTTCAAGACGGCCGTCGACGCCGACCACTTCTGGCAGATGGTCAGGAACTCGGTGACCGTCACCGTCCTCGCGGTGGTCTTCTCCCTCGCCATCGCCCTGCTGTCGGCCTTCGCGCTCGCCCGCATGCGGTTCAAGGGCCGCCGGGGCTTCATCATCGGCTTCATGCTGGCCCAGATGGCGCCCTGGGAGGTCATGGTCATCTCGATCTACATGATCGTGCGCGACGCCGAGATGCTGAACAGCCTGGTGCCGTTGACGCTGTTCTACATGGTGATGATCCTGCCCTTCACGATCCTCACGCTGCGCGGCTTCGTCGCCGCCGTGCCCAAGGAGCTTGAGGAGTCGGCGATGGTCGACGGCTGCACCCGCATGCAGGCCTTCCGCCGCGTCATCCTGCCGCTGCTCGCCCCCGGCCTGATGTCCACCTCGCTCTTCGGCTTCATCACCGCCTGGAACGAGTTCCCCATCGCCCTCCTGGTCAACAAGGACCCCGAGTCCAAGACGCTGCCGACGTGGCTGTCCAGCTTCCAGACCGTCTACGGCGACGACTGGGGTGCCACCATGGCCGCGTCCTCGATCTTCGCCATCCCGATCCTGCTCCTCTTCGTCTTCCTCCAGCGGCGCGCCGTCGCCGGTCTCACCGACGGTGCCGTGAAGGGATAACGCACACCCATGAGCTCTACCGCATCCACGCCGGACGCCCTGACGCGTGACGCCCTCACCGTCCTCCAGCCCGGCTTCGGCGGCACCACCGCCCCCGACTGGCTGCTCCGCCACATCGGCGAGGGCCTGGCCGCCGTGGGCCTGTTCGGCCGCAACGTCGAGACGCCCGAGCAGGTGGCCGCGCTCACCGCCCAGCTGCGCGCCGAGCGCGAGGACCTCCTCGTCGCCATCGACGAGGAGAGCGGGGACGTCACCCGCCTCGAGGTGCGCACCGGCTCGTCCTTCCCCGGCAACCACGCCCTCGGCGCGGTGGACGACACCGCGCTCACCCGTGGCGTCGCCGCCGAGCTGGGCCGCCGCCTCGCCGAGTGCGGCGTCACCTTCAACTGGGCACCGTCCGCGGACGTGAACTCCGACCCGGACAACCCGGTCATCGGCGTGCGCTCCTTCGGCGCGGACCCCGAGCTGGTGGCCCGGCACACCGCCGCGTACATCGAGGGCCTGCAGTCCTCCGGCGTCGCCGCCTGCGCCAAGCACTTCCCGGGCCACGGCGACACCGCCGTCGACTCCCACCACGCCGTGCCGCACATCGGCGTCGACGCGGACGTCCTGAACGCCCGCGAACTCGCCCCCTTCCGGGCCGCCATCGCCGCGGGCACACAGGCCGTGATGAGCGCCCACATCAGCGTCCCGGCGCTCGACGCCGACTACCCGGCGACGCTCTCCCGGCGCATCCTCACCGACCTGCTCCGCGGCGAGCTCGGCTTCGACGGCCTCATCGTCACCGACGGCATCGAGATGCAGGCCATCTCCTCGACGTACGGCATCGAACGCGGCACCGTCCTCGCCATTGCCGCCGGCTGCGACGCCATCTGCGTCGGCGGCGGCCTCCACGACGAGCTGACCGTACGTCGTCTGCGCGACGCCCTCGTGGCGGCCGTGCGCACGGGCGAGCTGCCCGAGGAGCGGCTCGCCGACGCGGCCGCCCGGGTCCGGGCGCTCGCGCACTGGACCTCGGTGTCGGGCGCGGCCGGGCGTTCGGGGGGCGTGCCCGACACCGAGATCGGCTTGCGCGCGGCCCGCCGCGCCCTGACGGTCACCCACAGCGAGACCTACGCGGGCCCGCTGACCAGCGCCCCCTACGTCGCCGCCTTCACGCCGGTGGCCAACATCGCGGTCGGCGACGAGACCCCGTGGGGCGTCGCCGCCGAGCTCGGCCGCCGTCTGCCCGGCACCGAGACCGGCTCCTTCACCGGCGCCGACGCGGGCCGCGAGGCCCTGGCCGCCGCGGGGGACCGGCGCATCGTCGCCGTCGTCCGCGACGCCCACCGCCACCCCTGGATGACGGCCGCCGTGGACCACCTGCTCGCCGCCCGCCCCGACACCGTCGTGGTCGAGATGGGCGTCCCGCAGGCCAAGCCCACGGGCGCCCTGCACATCGCCACCCACGGCGCGGCCCGCGTCTGCGGCATCGCGGCAGCGGAAACGATCACCGGCGCGTAGCCCGGGGCCCAGCACACACGACGGCGTGGGGGGCCCCCCCCCCGGGGGGGGGGGGGGCCCGGGGGGGGGGCGGGGGCCCCGGCGCCCCCCCCCCCCCCCCCGGGGGGGGGGGGGGGGGGGCGGGGGAGGAAAAAACCCCCAGTAAACATGTG